>NZ_AP024884.1:666298-1332597 GCF_024346955.1 Vibrio mangrovi
AGATTCAATACTTCCTGACTCATGATCTTTTCCCATACTGATGCGGATCGAAAGCATCACGCACTGCTTCACCGATAAAGACCAATAAGGTCAGCATCACCGATAAAACGACAAATGCAGAAATCCCCAGCCAGGGTGCCTGAAGATTGGCTTTTCCCTGTGCCAGCAGTTCCCCGAGAGATGGAGAACCAACAGGAAGCCCGAAGCCAAGAAAGTCGAGCGAAGTCAGCGTTGTTACCGAACCAGAGAGAATAAACGGCATCATGGTCAATGATGCAACCATTGCATTTGGCAGCATGTGACGCCGCATAATCCGGCTATCGGATACACCCATTGCCTGTGCTGCTCTGACATAATCAAAGTTGCGGCAGCGGAGAAACTCGGCCCGGACAATCCCTACCAGACTCATCCAACTAAACAGCACCATAATTCCCAGTAGCCACCAGAAGTTCGGCTCAACAAAACTAGACAGGATGATCAGTAAAAACAGCGTCGGCATGCCTGACCAAACCTCAATAAAGCGCTGACCGAACAGATCAATCCAGCCTCCGTAATATCCCTGAACCGCACCGACGCCGACACCAATCACCGAAGACACGACCGTCAGAACAAAACCAAACAACACCGAAATGCGAAAACCATAAATAATCCGGGCCAGCACATCACGCCCTTTATCGTCAGTTCCCAGCCAGTTAGTTGCATCAGGCGCAGATGGCACATTCCCGCTATCGACATTAAAATTAATCGTGTCATAACTGAAACGAATCAATGGCCAGACAATGAATCCTTTTTCCCGGATCAGTTCATCGACATAAGGATCAGTATAATCAGCTTCCGTCGGAAACTCGCCGCCAAACTGTGTTTCCGGATAAACATAAACCATCGGGAAATACCACTGATGATCATAGGAAATTACCAGCGGCTTATCATTGGCAATCAATTCCGCAAACAGGCTGAGCAGAAATATCAGACCGAAAATCCACAGCGACCAGTAGCCGCGCTTACTGTTTTTAAACCGCTGCCAACGTTCCGCATTCATCGGATTCATCTTTAATAACGACATCTAACGCGCCTCAAAATCAATACGCGGATCAACCCAGGTATAAGTCAGATCAGAAATAATCCCCAGCACCAGACCAAGCAACGTCATAATATAGAGAGAGCTGAACACCACCGGATAATCGCGCTGTAACGTCGATTCAAAACCCAGTAATCCGATGCCATTTAGAGAAAACATCACTTCAATTAACATCGAACCGGTGAAAAAAATACTGATAAATGCGCTGGGAAATCCGGCGATAATAATCAGCATCGCATTGCGGAAAACATGCTGATATAAAATGCTTCGTTCATCCAGCCCTTTTGCCCGGGCTGTCACAACATACTGTTTATTGATTTCATCAAGAAAAGAGTTTTTTGTCAGCATACTCAGTGTTGCAAATCCGCCAATCACCATTGCCATAATCGGCAATGTCAGATGCCAGAAGTAATCACCAATCTGCTGATACCAGGTCAGTTGATCGAAGTTGTCGGAAACCAGTCCGCGTAGTGGAAACCAGTCGAAATAATTACCGCTGGCAAATACGATAATCAGTAAAATGGCGAACAGAAACCCGGGAATTGCATAACCGACAATAATGGCAGCACTGGACCAGATATCAAAGCGGGTGCCGTGATGAATCGCTTTCATTATCCCCAGAGGAATTGAGATCAGATAAACAATCAGAGTGCTCCACAAACCCAGTGAAATAGAAACCGGTAGTCGTTCCTTAATCAAGTCGATAACATTGCCGCCTTTGAACAGACTCTGACCGAAATTGAAAGTCACATAGTTCTTCAGCATCTCAACATAACGCTCCAGAATCGGTTTATCAAAACCGAACTGGCGTTTAATCTCTGCAACAACTTCGGGATCCAACCCTCTTGAACCTTTGTATCCCGAGTGATCCGCTTTACTGTCTGACAGAGAAACCTCATGTCCTCCACCACTCAGACGCTCCATTACCCCGGAACCTAATCCCTGCATCTGAGCAATAGCCTGTTCAACCGGTCCGCCCGGGGCAATCTGAATAATGAAAAAATTAATGGTAATGATCGCCCACAAAGTTGGGATCACCAGTAGTAAGCGGCGGAAAATATACGCTGCCATAATTCCCTCTAATGGCTTTCGCTATTTGAAAGCGCCTTCTCTTTCTCTGCGGAAATCCACCAGCTATCAACGCCAAGCGAATACTTCGGCATCACATCAGGGCGTTCAAACTTATCCCACATCGCTATGTGATACGCACTCACATACCACTGAGGAATCATATAGAAATTCCACTGTAATACCCGGTCAAAAGCCCGTCCCAGTGCCAGTAGTTTTTCCGGGTCATTCTGATTTGCAGCAATAGCTTCGGTCAGCTTATCAACCACCGGCTCGGAGACTCCGGCCTGATTGTAGGTGGAATCCATAAAACCGGAGTTCCAGATAATCATCAGATCAGTCGAAGGGTACGCATTAGCACTATAACCTCTTGAAATCATATCAAAGTCCCGGTCCCGAAGACGTTTGGTATACTGTGTCGTATCCACGGTACGGATCTTCATGGTAATACCCATCAGCTTTAAATTTTTCTGCAAAGGAATCGCAATACGTTCCTCCGCCGGAGTATAGATTAACAGTTCAAATGACAGCGGCTGACCACTTTTAATATTGGTCATCACTCCGTCTTTCACCTGCCAGCCGGCAGTCTTGAGTAACCTGAAAGCTTTGCGCATCTGAGACCGGATTCGTCCGGAACCATCTGTCACCGGTGGCTGAAATTCCTGAGTAAACACCCGGGGAGGAATCTGAGCTTTGAAAGGGTTCAGAACTGCCAGTTCGGCTTCAGAAGGAAGCCCTTTCGCCTCAAAATCGGTATTCTGAAAATAGCTTCGTGTCCGGGTATACTGACTGTAAAACATGTGTTGATTCATCCACTGAAAATCCAGTGCATAAGTCAGCGCTTCCCGGACTCTCGGATCCTGAAATACAGGCCGGGTGATATTAAACACAAATCCTTTTGCCGGAGCGGGTTTCTGGTGAAGAATCTCTTCTTTGATGATATGACCATTATCAAAATTGACGCCGGTGTATGCCGTCGCCCACTGTTTGGCTTCTCCTTCCTGACGAAAATCGAATTCGCCCGATTTGAAAGCTTCCAGCATCACTGTGTCATCCCGGTAATAATCATACTGAACTACTTTAAAATTGTTTCGGCCGACATTTACCGGCAAGTCCTTCGCCCAGTAGTCCTCCACCAGCCCGTAAGTTACACTCTGCCCCATTTTATAGTCGATAATTTTGTAGGCACCACTACCGACAGGCGGTGTAGCAAGTGGTTCGGCAAAGTTTTTATCTTTCCAGTAATGAGCCGGTAGTACGGGAAGTGTCTCCGCCAGACGAAACAATTTCTCCCGGTTTGGCTGCGCCATTTCAAAGCGGACAGTGCGATCATTAAGAGCCAGCACCGATTTGACGTCTTTATAGTAAACCCGGAACTGAGGAACACCTTCAGTCATCAGTTTATGAAAACTGAACTCAACATCGTGAGCCGTGATCGGTTTTCTGTCATGAAACCGGGCCTTCGTATTCAGATCAGCTTCGAGCCAGAGATAATCATCGGAATAGCGAATTTTGGTTGCGATCAGTGGATAGAAAGTATCGATCTCATCATCGGGGGAATACATCAGGCTGTCATAAAGCTCACCACTGGCAACGGCAGGAACACCCCGGGAAGCATAACGATTAAAATTATCAAAAGTGCCGATCTGACCGTAAGTCATTTTGCCGTATTTCGGCGCATCCGGATTAACATAATCAAAATGCTGAAAGTTTTCCGGATATTTTGCCTGACCATATCCGACCAAACGGGTTGTTTCTATGACTTTGCCAAAACAGGCCACACTCAACATCATCAATCCACAACCCAGTAAAGCCGGTTTTATTTTTCCCATTCTGTTTAATTCCTAGATCAGTAATTCTTTTGCCGCCAGCCGAAGCAAGAATGTTTCTCTTGCCAGATTCTCACCATGATGGGACGGATCCATCATTGCCTGTTCATTATGTGCAATCGCCTGATGAATATCGAGCCAGACAGGTATACTTCCGTTTAGGATCTCATAATCTTCCGGGCTCGGAGTCCCGAGTTCACTATCAACTTTACAGGCATAACAGTAAGAAATGGTATGGAGAACCTGACCTTCCCGCGCCCTTTCCGGGCTGAACTCTTCATAAATACCCAAAGGCTGGATATGGTGGATGTTCCGGGCTCCGGTTTCTTCCTGTAACTCGCGAACCATGCCGGCAATCGGATCTTCACCTTCTCTTAACCCGCCACCGGGTAAAGTGTAATCATCAAAACGGCGGGTATAAAGTGTCAGTATTTCGTTTCGTTCGTTCAGCACAATCGCCCGGCTGGCCAGACGAACTTGTGTCTGAAAATCCTTTTGGGTTTGCACCTCAGGATCGACTGATGTTGCCAAATGTCTCATAAAGGCTTCTCCTTGTCTGTCCTTGCCAGCCTATTGAAATCAGGGATGAGAGTGCGTCATAAAAAACAATAGGTTAGCAATAAATAAAATGCAATGTTTAAGTACATCGTGTTCCATATCCCGAAACAAGTCGGCACAAAATACCATGAATCAGAGATGATTACTGTTTGATAAGGCATATTTTCTTTAATTTTCGTTTAAACATCGTTTTAAACGAACGGTTTGCTATATGCCATTGATTAATAAATATAAATTTTTGGAGATTGTCAATAACTGGTGACTATTATGAAAAATCAAATCTCACCTTCATGGAATCATGCTCAACATGAGCAACAAAAGAAGACCAAAAAAATACTAATTGATACAGGCATACTCATACTGAGTGTCCTCGGAGCAAGTTTGCTGGCGGTTGCATGCCTCTGGGTGGACTACCTTTACGGTGATCATTACATCAGTGAAAAATCAGTGACCGAGTATGTCCAACAGATTCTGTTAGGCATCGCTGTTGTTGCCTTCTATCGTATCAAGGTCGGTCATGAAGCTCTGCGCCATGCTGCAATTTTGATCAGTGGCTTCTTTATGGTCTTATTTATCCGGGAACTCGACTTCCTGTTTGATCATGTATGGCACGGTTTCTGGATTTATCCAGCTCTGTTGGTAACCCTTGCAGCACTGGCTTACGCATTCAGGGGAAGAGACCAAATCCTGCATGAATTTGCTGAGATTCTAAGTGTTCCCAACATGCGATTACTTGTGTGCAGTGTCATGATTTTAATCTCTTTTTCCCGGTTGTTTGGCATGGGAAGTTTCTGGCATATGGTGATGCATGAATACTATATCCGCGATGTTAAAAACATTGCAGAAGAAGGAATCGAACTGCTTTGCTATGCGTTGATCAGCTACTCAGCCGTATCTACTCAACTCTATATGAAAATACGTTATGCCGCGATCCGGAAACGAATGCAGATTAATGTAAATGAGAGTATTTATCATTAAATAAAAAAGGATTATACTCGGGATGTTCCATATCATATAGGATCATCCCGAAACTTCTTTTCAAACAAGCTATAACTGGCTTTATATACAAAGCATACAGATCTTTCGTGATGGTTTGACAACGCATTGCAGCACCTTTGTCTGCATGCTTACAACGAGAGAATCACATGAAGCCAAGAATTCCCCTGCCACTCACTGTAACCGAATCACAAATCATTTCCCCTTCCATCCGTAGAATTACTCTGCATGGTGAATCTATTGCCCATTTTGAACATGATGTTGCAGGACGTTACTTTAAATTTCTGTTCACCCCTGCCGGAACAACCGATTTGACGGAACTTTCGGACGAAGCCCGCCCCGTTATGCGTACTTATACAATTCGAAAGTATGACGCAAACAGCCATAAGATTGAGGTCGACTTTGTCCGTCATCAGATTGAAGATCTCGGTTGTGGCTTTGCTGCCCGCTGGGCCGAGTCAGCCAAACCCGGAGACATGATATCGATTGTTGGCCCCGGACAAAGCACTTATCCTTCATTCGAACATGACTGGGTGTTTTTTGTCGCCGACATGACAGCCCTGCCAGCAATGTCTGTTACATTAGAACGATTAGCAGACTCTGCCCGTGGTTATGCGGTGATTGAAATCGAAACTCAGGCTGATATACAAACGCTACACCATCCGGAAAATGTTGAAGTGATCTGGGCTATCCGGGACCAGCAACAGTCGCTGGAAGAAACCGTTAAATCCATAATCTGGTTAGACGGTCAGGCCGATGTCTGGTGTGCCTGTGAATTTGAAACGATGCGTTCATTACGTCACTATTTCAGAAATGAACGGGGAATTGAAAAAGAACATCTTTATATCAGTAGCTACTGGAAAGACGGCATTAGTGAAGACGGTCATAAAATATTAAAACGTCAGGATATGGAAAAATAACCATCTGACGAGAATAACTCGTCTCCACGAGTTTGATTTACTTGTTCACTCAGCAAACTGTATCTGAGGTCACGGTTAAAGTATCGTGGCGCCATATCGCAATCTCTGCGGCAACAGGTTGTTCCCCGCTATAAACTTTTCTTTCAATTACAATCGCTGGGGTTCCCGTTGCTGCGTGGAGCATTACAGCGGTTTCACCAGTCAGGCAACTTACAGTGACGCTGTCACTGATATGAATGTTTTTCAGTAATTCCCGCTGCCGTAGCCATGCAAACAGCTCCTCCGGAGTATCAACATCTACAGCAGTATTTTTTTCTGCGTGAACCCAGTAACGTACAAAACAAACCGGGCGCTTTTCCAGATAACGTAGCATTTCTACAGCATGAACTTCAGCAAAAGGGCCCAGTTGGAGTAATCCACTTACCTGCTTATTTGCCAGAGTATTTTGTACACGTATGACAGATAAACTTGCCTGGCGTGCCTGTTTTTCTGCCAGTACCAGAAAATCTTCAGCCGTTGACAGCGGAAAGTCGATACGCGGTGGCGCAATAAACCAGCCACGACGATCTTCCCGGAAAATAAGCCCTTCAGTTTCCAGCAACGACAAAGCTTCACGTAGTGTAACCCGGGTTGTTGTAAAAGTTTCTGCCAGTTGCCGCTCAGAAGGTAATTTCTGCCCCGCAGCCAACATCCCCTGCTCAATCTGTTCTGCAATGGTTTCTTTAATCTTAATATATTGCACGGATAACCAACTCAACGTGACATTGTCACAACAAATGGATGAATACTCTCAATTTAGCGGGCTTTCCCTATGGATACAATGAGATATTTCCAACGGATCTGATAAAAATCATTCCAGCCAGTGCTCAGGCAAAAATCACCGCCGATAACTCTGTCAGCGATTGAATTTCATAGTGACAGACAACATTTTCAGGCACAGGCTGCTTAGCCACATTCAGCCAGCAAGTCGTAAAACCATATTGATGACCGCCCTGTATATCCGCCAGCGGATTATCGCCAACCATTAATACTCTGCTCTTCTCGGGATAGCCGATTTGCTGATGGGTATAGGCAAAAATTGCCGGATCGGGTTTGGCAGCACCAATCTGCTCAGAAACGGTCACCTGAGAAAAATAATTTGTCAGTCCGTGTTTTTCCAGACGGTGGGATTGTAAATCGATAAAACCATTGGTAATGATCCCCAGTTGAACCTGTCCCCGTAACTGTTCCAGCAAAGCTCTGGCACCGGGCAGCAACGTAGAAATTTCCGCCATCACCTGAAAAAAGCTCAGATTCAGTTCCTCAGTCGTCCGGCTAAGCCGCTCTGCCCATGAAGCAAAACGTTGGTGCTTCAGTGTCGCTGCATCAATTTTTCCATCCTGATAATCACGCCACAAAGCCTGATTTTTTTCCTGATACTGACTAAAGTCTTCAGGAGTAAAGTCAACGCCAAAAGAGGAAAACATTCTCTTCAATCCACTAAACCCGTCGAAATGAAATAAGGTCTCGTCTGCGTCAAATAATATCCAGTCAAATTTCATAAATTATCCTTTTGTATCACCTCAAAATGCATCTTAAGGTCATTGAGTATAATCAGTTTATACTGTTTTTTAATTTGCTATAATCCCCGCCCAAAGAAACTGACCGTTTCCTATAGGTTAACATCAATGATCAGCCCTAAATTTTCTTCATTGCCGATTTTCGTTGCTGTCGTAGAGCTGGGAAGTTTTTCCGCCGCAGCAAATCAGCTCAATATCACCAAATCAGCAGTGAGTAAGCGCCTGACGCAGTTAGAAAACATTCTCGGTGTCCGCCTGTTTCACCGGACAACCCGGCAGATCCACCTTACCGAAGCGGGTGAAAGGCTCTATTTTTATGCTTCTCAGTCACTCTCCTATGCAAAACAAGGAATGGATGCGGTTTCTGAACTGCAGGGAGAACCTCAGGGCAAACTCAAAATCGCCACCCCGATGTCTTTCGGCATTCGTCACATTGCCCCTTATATCAGTGAATTTTTGAAACGATATCCGAAGCTTGAGATCGATTTACAGCTCGAAGATCAAATGATTGATCTGCTGCAGGGAGGATTTGATCTGGCGATCAGAATCGGGCATTTGCCTGTTTCCAACCTGATTGCAAAACGACTCACCGGCTGTAAATCAGTCTTGTGTGCTTCACCCGGGTATATTGCTCAGGCAGGAATCCCGGAACATCCTGCCGATCTGCGACATCATAACTGCCTGCTGTACTCATATTTCCGCGGCGGGCATGCCTGGACATTTCATCAGCGGGAAAAAGAATATAAGGTCGTTCCCAAAGGTAATCTGGTCATGAATAACAGCGAAGGAATTCGTCGGGCAGCCCTGGACGGCTTAGGCATTGCACAACTACCGACATTTATGATCGGTAAAGATTTAACCGATGGACATCTGGTTCCGGTCATGCCCCGGTATCACCTTCCAGATCATGCGGTCTATGCAGTTTATCCGGACAGGCAGTACCTTCCGCATAAAGTTCGTCTTTTTATTGACTTCATTCAATCAAGATTCGGGGCAGATACGCCATATTGGGATCAGGGATTCCAACGTGCTCAATCAACAGCCCCGGATGATAAAAAACCATGCTAGGCTTATACCCAAGTAAGCTGATAATTCAATAACAGAAAGGATTACAACATGAAAAAGATAGCTGTCATTTTAAGTGGTTGCGGCGTCTTCGACGGAGCGGAGATCCACGAAAGTGTTCTGGCTCTTCTTGCTATCGAACGTAACGGAGCAAGCTGGCATTGCTTTGCACCTGATATCGAGCAGCTCCATGTCGTCAACCATAAAACCGGCGAAGTGACTGAAGAAACCAGAAATGTCCTGACAGAATCTGCCCGTATCGCCCGTGGTCAAATCACCGATCTATCAACATTCAACGCCAGTGAGTATGATGCGCTGCTCTTACCCGGCGGATTCGGTGCAGCAAAAAACCTGACTGATTTTGCCATCAGTGGTGCCGAATGCAGTATTAACACCCATGTAGCTTCCGCATGCCGGGCTTTTTCCCAATCCGGAAAACCAGCCGGATATTTATGCATTGCTCCAACGATTATCCCGATGATCTACGAAAAAGGTGTTCGGGGAACCATTGGTAATGATCCGGACACAGCCGCAGCTTTTCAGGCACTTGGCGGAGAACATATTAACTGCCCGGTAGACGAGATCGTCTACGACGAGCGCTACAATGTATTATCAACTCCGGCTTACATGCTAGCTGGCAGTATTGCCGAGGCTGCTGCCGGAATCGACAAACTGGTCAAAAAACTGGTTGAACTGGCTTAAATACCAAAACCGGTCAGTTCATCATCATTGAATAACAAATCTGACCGCACCGGATAGATGAAACGATCGGAGACTCCGATCGTTTTTTTCTGCCACAACATCAGCTTACCTCACTCAGCACTCTGCACATTTATGGTGCAATACGACCGATTTCCTGATTCAGGAACGGGCAAACGACTCTCCTATGCGATTGGCAAAGTTCTTTTTGTGACGTAAAAATATCGCAACATACTGAATTTGAATATATTTAATTACTTATCTCATTTATCTGTTCACATGGAACGAATTTCGCTACCACTCCGAAAGACGTACTGAACTGAAGAAACATTCTGGTAAGAGATGTACTGCATGATGTATAAAAATAACAAGTAATGAGGATGTTATGGCAACCAATTATCGATATCAGCTTGGGTCGAATGTTTATCAGTTCGCCAGTCTGGCTGAAGTGATGGCAAAAGCTTCACCGCTTCGTTCCGGTGACCAGCTGGCTGGTGTCGCAGCCCAATCTGCACAAGAACGGGTCATTGCCCAGATGGTACTGGCCGACCTGCCATTAAAAATCTTTCTGAACGAGGCGCTGATACCATACGAACAAGATGAAATTACCCGGTTAATTATTGATGAACATAATTCAGATGCATTTACCGAAATCTCTCATCTGACCGTCGGCGATTTTCGCAACTGGTTACTTCAGGAAACAACCACAGCAGTTGAACTGGCCCGGATCCGTTCAGGCATCACTCCGGAAATGGCTGCTGCGGTCAGTAAAATCATGCGCAATCAGGATCTGATTCTGGTTGCCAAGAAATGTAACGTCATTACTCAGTTCCGGAATACTATCGGCCTCGGCGGGCATTTATCAACCCGTCTGCAGCCAAACCACCCGACAGATGACGTCAATGGTATCGCCGCATCTATTTTTGACGGACTGATGTACGGTAATGGCGATGCGGTTATCGGTATCAACCCGGCAACCGATAACGTCAAACAGGCCATCAAACTAATGCGTTTGATGGATGATGTCATTCAACATTATGAGATTCCAACCCAGTCCTGCGTACTGACGCATGTCACCAATACCATTGAAGCAATTGAATGTGGCGCTCCGGTTGATCTGGTTTTTCAGTCGATTGGTGGTACTGAAGCCACCAATCAGGGCTTTGGTGTCAGTCTGAATCTGCTGGCTGAAGCCTATGATGCCGCACTGAGTCTGAAGCGTGGCACAGTCGGCAACAATGTGATGTATTTTGAAACCGGTCAGGGTAGCGCCTTGTCTGCAAATGGACATCATGGTGTCGATCAGCAAACCTGCGAGGCCAGAGCCTACGCGGTAGCAAGGAAGTTTAATCCGCTGCTGGTCAACACCGTTGTCGGTTTTATTGGCCCTGAATATCTCTTTGACGGAAAGCAGATTACCCGGGCCGGCCTTGAAGATCACTTTTGCGGTAAATTACTCGGTCTGCCAATGGGATGTGACATCTGTTATACCAACCATGCTTATGCAGATCAGAACGATATGGATAATCTGCTGACCCTGCTGGGTGTTGCCGAATGTTCCTTCATTATGGGAATTCCCGGCTCTGATGACATTATGCTGAATTATCAGACAACATCTTTTCATGATGCCCTGTATGCCCGTCAGGTGCTTGGCCTGCGGCCGGCACCTGAATTCGATGAGTGGCTGAAAAAAATGCAGATTTCTCCATCAGATAATCACGCCCAGCTCAGCGACACTTTATCACCTTCATTTGCCCAGCCACTCCAGCTGATTCAGGAGGCTTCATGAGTCAGAACAACGTCTCTCCGGACTCAACCCACACGGTAGAAACATTCGTCCATCACGATCCCTGGGAAAAATTACGCCAGTTTACTAATGCCCGGATCGGCATCGGTCGGGTCGGAACCAGTATTCCGACCAGCGAATTACTCCGCTTCCAGCTTTCTCATGCTCAGGCAATCGATGCAGTTCATGTCCCGTTAGATACCCGAGAGTTATGCGCTCAGCTTGAATCAGAACCACGACTCCATTCCTATCTGCCGGCATTTGAACTTCACAGTGAAGTGCAGAATCGGATGGAATATCTGCAACGCCCGGATTATGGCCGCCGTCTGAACGAAGCATCCTTTTATCAGTTGCAGCAATACCACCAGCAATCTGCAGACCACTTTGACCTGGCTATCGTTATTGCTGACGGCCTTTCGTCCTATGCCATCAGTCATCACGCCGCTCCATTCCTGACTCATCTTATCCGCCAGTTACACGATGATCCGGAAAAAGAGTGGCATATTGCTCCGCTGTGTATCGTCAAACAGGGACGGGTTGCTATCGGAGACGATGTCGGAGAAGCCCTGAATGCCAAAGAGGTTCTCGTGCTGGTTGGCGAACGACCCGGGCTCAGTTCCCCGGACAGTATGGGACTGTATCTAACCTGGCATCCACACCGGGGAATGGAAGATTCGCTACGCAACTGTATTTCCAATGTCAGACCGGAAGGGCTGGATTATCAGCGGGCGGCTCACAAATGTTTATATCTGCTTAAAGAATCACACCGTATCCGTCTGACCGGTGTCGGACTCAAAGATCGTTCTGAGGACAAAGAACTCGAAGCCAGAACGACACAAGCTTTTTGTCTGGTCCACACCCAATAGAACCAACTCCGGTAGCCGCTCATGTTCCCGGCTACCGGATTTCTTCCCCCAGAATATCTCCCTTATTTCACAATAAATATCAGGTCATATGTTGATTAATTTATCACCTACCCATGACTTGCTTATTCATCTGATCACAGTTAATCTGTTTGCGAAATTATAAAATAAAACAATATTTCAAAATTAAAACAACGTGATTTTATTTTAAACAATAACAGAAGGAACATCTGTATGAATCACCTAACAACGACAGGGCTGGGTCTCACATCCCTTCTCTGTCTTTCCTCTGCCATCGCTGCCCCACTTTATGACAGTAAGGTTGCTTTAGATGGTTCTGCGGACTTTACTTCAATCCAGGAAGCAATCAACAGTGCTCCGGATGATGGAAGACCGTATGTCATCTATGTTACCAACGGGATATATAACGAAAAACTCGACGTTTCCCGTCCGAATATTACCCTGATTGGTGAAGACCGGGATAACACCGTCATCACAGCAACCACAGCCAATGGTACGCTCGATGAAAACGGTAAGAAATACGGAACTTCCGGCAGTCGTACCGTTTATATTAATGCTGCGAATTTCACCGCCCGTTCTCTGACAATTGAAAATGGTTTTGACTTCCCGGCCAATCAGGCGAAAAGTAACGATGATCCGACCAAGATCAGTGGCACACAAGCCGTCGCTTTGCTGGTTTCCACTAAAGCCGATCAGTCTCAGTTCAAAGATGTCCGGCTTGTCAGCTATCAGGACACCGTATATTTGCGTGCTCCACATACATATATCGATAACTCCGTTATTACCGGTACGGTCGATTTTATCTTTGGTGAAGGGACAGCTCTGTTTGAAAACAGCCAGTTAATCGCCAGATACCGTGATGATGTCAGTCCGGGAAATACTCAGGGTTATCTGACCGCCCCCAGCACCAATATCAACACGCCTTTCGGTCTGGTATTTAAAGATTGCCAGCTATCAAAAGAAGAAGCCGTTCCGGCAGCAAGTTACGGCCTTGGACGTCCCTGGCATCCGACCCGCACATTCAGCGACGGCCGTTACGCAGACCCGGATGCCATCGGTCATACTGCTTTCATCAATTGTGAAGTCGATGATCATATCTACGGCTGGGATAAGATGAGCGGTAAAGATATCAATGGTGACAGAATCTGGTTCTACCCTGAAGACAGCCGCTTCTGGGAATATCAGAATACCGGCGCAGGTACTGCCGATCCTTCCGATACCGGCAGACGACAACTGACCAGTGCTGAAGCCGCGCAATATACCCGGAGCAATATTCTTTCCGGCTGGATTCCGGATGTCTCCCTTGGTGCACAAAGTATGCTGGAAGGTCAGATCATTCATGCCCGCATGTCTTTCCCTGCGAAGGTAACACTTAAAGGGAGCAGTGGTCAGACAGTGAAAACCCTGACCGACTCTTCCGGATACTATCAGGCTTCGATTGCCGGGATGACACCACCAATTCTGGTTTCCGTTGACGATCAGAGCGGGTCATCCTGTTTGCACCGGGACACTTATCGCTCGATTTGTGCCAGTGCTCTGGTCAGCGATATCAACAATAATGGCTCTACCACAGGCAACGTGAATCCATTCAGTGACCTCATCGTCTCTGTTCTGGCTGCTCATGAAGGGATTAACGGTCCGGCGCTTCTGGCTGAAATGGATAAACTACCGGCTTTCTCAGCAGCCGTGCAGCAACAAGCCAGGGATAATTTCATGACGGCATTTGGTTCTGTTGCCGAAGCTTATGGTATTGATCCTCAGGAGCAATGGGATCCGGTCAGTTACACTCATATTTATGAGCCGGTCATCCGTAAACTTGCCAGCCAGGTTATTCATAATCAGGGCTATGATACAAAAACCGGTCTGACTGCAAAAACATACCTGACCGATCTCGCGTTTCATTCGATTCTCGCCTCTGATTCCGTCGCAGGATACAGTGTCACCGGAGAACAGCTTTTCCATACCAAACGCTCAATCCATTCGGCCAATCGCCGGATCTTTCTGGTAGGTGACTCTACAGTATCAAACTACAGTGATGATGTTTATCCACGTATGGGCTGGGGACAGGCGTTTGCCGATATGGTTTCCAATGGCCGCCGCTTACAGGTTGTTAATGCAGCCCGATCAGGTCGGAGTTCAAGAGACTTTATCAATGGCCGCTGGCTCACCCAGATCGAACCGCTTGTCCGGCCTCACGATTTTCTGCTGATCCAGTTTGGTCACAATGATGAGAAATGTAACGAAGCGAAAGCCGATCGTGGTCCAATCGATGTCGCGAACTTATGTACTTATCCGAATGATGGCTGGGGTAATCCTCAGTTTCCGCTCTTTGCCTGGGACTACTCTTTCCAGCACTCACTGGAAAGATACCTGAACTTTGCCCGTCGCCATCATATGCACCCAGTACTGATTACTCCGGTTCCGCGGGCTAAAAGTGTGGACGGCGGCTTAGGAACCCCGATTACTCCGAATCAGCATACAACCAAACAGAATGCTGACAACGGCTATCAGTATGTCGGGAACTATACTCAAACCGTCGAAGATACCGCACGCCTGAACCGGGTGCCGCTGATCGATTTACAGGCTTTGGTGCTTGATATGGCGAACCAGACTTCCGGTGATGAATGGAAAGATATCTGGCTGGCGGTTGATCCGGGACAATATCCTTATTATGCCGACCGTACCGGTTCGCTGGCGAAACCCGATACAACACATTTCCAGGAAAAAGGTGCAAAACAGATTGCCAAACTTGTTATTCAGGCAATTCAACAGAATCCGTCACTCCACTATCTGGCAAGACAGCTCCCCCATACTCCGCGCTACTCTTTCTGAGTGATTTCGGAGTGAACCAAAAAAACCGAGTGGTTATCCACTCGGTTTTTCTTTTTCTGTCTCGATATTCGCAAGACAGGCTCAGTATCTTGCCGGTTTAACGGCTTATTCTGTCTCAGTTTAACAAACCATGCAGAAATTCGGCCCGGGTTGCCGGATTAGATTTAAACAATCCACCCAGTGCCGTCGTTGTTGTTTCACTGGTTGCGTCCATCACCCCACGCGCTTTCACACAATAGTGGGTTGCATCGATCGTAACAGCGACATCATCCGTTTCCAGCAACACCTGTAAGGCTACCAGAATCTGCTGTGTCATTCTTTCCTGTACCTGAGGGCGCTGAGAAAAGAAACGGACGATCCGGTTGATTTTAGATAATCCGATGATTTTTCCCCGGGGAATATAGGCAACCGCAGCCTTGCCATCAATCGTAACCAAATGATGTTCACAAGTACTGGTCACCGTGATGTCTTTAACCCGAACCATCTCGCTCACCTTCATTTTATTTTCAATCAGCGTGATTTTGGGGAAGTTGTGGTAATCCAGACCGGAAAAGACCTCATCGACATACATCTTAGCAATACGATGCGGTGTTTCTTCCAGGCTATCGTCAGTTAAATCCAGTCCGAGCAGATTCAGAATTTCACGCATATGGTATTCAATTCTTTCTTTCTTCTCTTCCCTTCCCACAGGATTGGGATACATTGGCGTTTCTAAACCGCGATGTTCGAGTGCATTTTTGACCAGCAACGCAGACTCGCTCAGACCTGACATGACATTACCTCTCTAATTCAACCCTTTCGGATGGCTGACAAGGATACTCGGAATTTGCAATAATTACATCCACATTTTATGGCAGGAAATTAGAATCACCCCAAGTGCTTGTTCTTTATAGGGCAATTTTGAGGCTTGTGTTGTCATAAAGTGCAATTTATTGCATTAAAATATTCATATACCCAAGTAACCTCAAGATGCAGGATTCAGAGTGTCTTCAATCGGTGCCATTCAAGGAAAATGTCGGCAGGAATGGCATTCCATTTCAACGGCATTTGACGCAGAAAGGGGCCAATTGAAGCACTCCCGAAGGGCGAGTTCACTGAACTCAGAGACAAGGCAGAGATTCTCGCTGAAACTGCATCTTGAGGTCACTTGGGTATAAAAGCGCACCGGCATGAAACCATTCATGCTAAAGTAGCCCCTCAACAATATAAAACATGAATTAGGATAAACAGATATGGGATGCTGTGATACCAAAGGACTTCTCTCGATCAAAGATGCAATTCAAACAATGCTGGCTGATGTATCACCGATAAAAATTAGTCAGAACCTTCCCATAGAAACTGCATTAGGCTATGTCCTTGCCGAAGATATTCGTTCTCCGATAGATGTTCCCCCATTTAATAACTCTGCAATGGACGGCTATGCAGTCCGCCGTCAGGATCTGGCAGAATGCGATACACTGCCTCTCGCCGGAAAAGCCTTCGCCGGACAGCCTTTTGACGGGGAATGGCCGGAAAAGACCTGTGTCCGGATCATGACTGGTGCACCGGTACCTTCCGGCTGTGATGCAGTCATCATGCAGGAAAAAACAGAATCCACAGCTGATGGTATTCATTTTCTTACGACAAAGGTAAAAGCACAGGACAATATTCGCCCGCAGGGAGATGACCTCAGACAGAATGAAATTGTATTTCCTGCTGGCACCCGTCTGACCGTCCGGGATTTGCCATTACTGGCTTCTCTGGGCATCCGTCAGGTACCGGTATTCAGAAAGCCCAGAGTGGCTATTTTCTCAACCGGAGATGAACTGAAACCTGTAGGAGAACCACTCAAAGCCGGAGAAATCTACGACAGTAATCGCTATGCGATTCGCCCCATGCTCGAGAAATTCGGCTGTGAAGTAATCGATCTGGGAATTATTCCTGATGATCAAACACAATTGACTGAAACATTTGAAAAAGCCCAGTCTCTTGCCGATGTCGTTATTACCTCCGGTGGTGTGAGTGTCGGAGAAGCGGACTACACCAAAAATATTCTCGAATCTCTCGGGCAAATCAATTTCTGGAAAATCGCGATTAAACCGGGGAAACCATTCGCTTTTGGTAAACTGAATCATTCTCTGTTTTGTGGTCTGCCCGGTAATCCGGTTTCTGCGGCAGTCACTCTGTATGTCCTCGTTCAGCCAATGCTCGCAAAACTCGCCGGACATACACAATGGCAGGCTCCGGCTCAGATGCAGGCAGTCAGTAAAATTTCCTTTAAGAAATCTCCCGGCAGAGCTGATTATCAGCGAGGCATATTCAGTATTGAAAACGGGCAACTGGTCGTCGATAACGCCGGGAATCAGAGTTCCGGAGCATTCCGGGCGATGAGTGCTGCCAATTGTTTTGTTGTTCTGGAGCAGGAACGGGGATCGGTTGAAGCCGGAGAAATGGTCACCATTGAACCGTTTAATCCGGCACTGTACTAGAGAAAACGAAATGAATACGCATAACGAATTACTCAGCAATGAAGAGTATCTCCGTTATAACCGCCAAATCATACTGAAAAACTTTGACTTTGACGGTCAGGAAGCTCTAAAACAAAGCCGGGTCTTGATCATCGGCGCAGGAGGACTGGGATGTGCTGCCAGTCAGTATCTCACATGTGCCGGAGTCGGCAGTATCACACTGGTTGACGATGACGTTGTTGAACTTTCCAATCTTCAGCGCCAGGTTTTGCACACCGATCAGGACATCGGCCGGATGAAAGTCGATTCTGCCGCAGATGCACTTCGTCAGCTCAATCCTCACCTGAAGATTGAAACCATTGCTCAGCGGCTTGACGACTCAGAGCTGCTGACACTGATTCGGGAACATCATGCGGTTCTGGATGCCAGTGATAATATTGCCACCCGCAATCAGCTCAATAAACTCTGCTTCCAGAGTAAAACACCGCTCATTTCCGGAGCAGCGATCCGTATGGAAGGCTTTTTAAGTGTTTTTACCTATCAGGCCGATGAACCCTGCTATCAATGCTTCAGTGCTCTGTTCGGCAACCACGCGCCAACCTGTGTCGAAAGCGGCGTTCTGGCTCCGGTGGTTGGTATTATCGGTACAATGCAGGCACTTGAAACCATTAAAGTTCTGGCGAATTATGGACAACCTCTCCGGGGAAAAGTGCTGTTACTCGATGCGATAACGCTCTCATGGCAGGAAATGAAGCTGACGAAACGGAAACAGTGCCCGGTCTGCCATTCATAGTACGGCATCAAAAACAGTACGGCACTATAATAAGTGACAACGTCACTCAAAATAGTGCCGTTGTCCTGAAATTTCAATAAAAGGAATGGAACAATGTCACCGCTTGTCTCAGCTCAATGGCTGTCCCAACGTCTTTCTGATCCCAATCTGGTCATTCTGGATGCCAGTATCACCTTTCAGATTCCGACCGAGACTGAAAAAGATACCATTCATAAAATTCCCGGAGCCCGCCGCTTCGATTACGATAAAGTGTTTTGCGATCCCGACAGCCATCTGCCGCACATGATACCGGATGAAGAACGCTTTAATCAGTGTGCCCGCGAGCTGGGACTGAATCAGAACTCCGTCATCGTGGTCTATGACAATAGCGGTACATTCGCATCTCCACGGGCATGGTGGATGTTCAGATCCATGGGACATCAACAGGTCTATATTCTCAACGGCGGCTTAACTGAGTGGAAACAACAGGGAAAACCTCTGGCAACAGAATACCAGACCAATGTGAAACCCGGTGATTTTTCCGGAAATCTGCACGCCGATTTTTTTGTCGACGCTGATTACGTTCTCGGGCAAATTAATCAGGAAAACAGTATTACGATCGATGCGCGATCACAGGAACGTTTCTCAGGTGCTGTACCTGAGCCAAGGGAAGGAATCAGAAGCGGTCATATTCCCGGTTCTGCCTGTCTGTCGTTTACCCAACTCATTGATCAGCACACACTGAAACCCGCCGAAGCGCTTCGTCCCCTGATGGATAAGGTTCTGCCTCATGACGCCGGAGAATATATTTTCAGTTGTGGTTCCGGTGTTACAGCCTGCATCGTTTTGCTGGCCGCATATGTGTGTGGTTATCAGAATCTGAAAGTCTACGATGGCTCATGGACTGAATGGGGAGGCTCACAGCTTCCGATCATGACGGGTGAATGAGCTGATAAGCTCCATTGATGTGTGTACTGACAACTGTTCCTGTTAACACTGGAATAGTTTTACTAACACTGAAATACTTTTACTAACACTGAAATAGCTGTAGGGCGTGTTTATATTCCGATAATCACGCCCTGACACTCATAAATTAAAATCTTTTGTCTGGGGCGTATCAAACACGGCAGCTTCAGAAATATAAACATGTGAAGCAAAGACATCTTTCTGTTCTTTGGTCAGATCTTTCGGATCTTCGACTTCCGGCCAGTCCGGATTATAGAAAAAGATTCGGTTGACCAGACTTTCATCATAAATGGCCAAATGCAGTTTCAGATCATCATAAGGCAGAATCCTGTCTTCAAATCCCAGCGCCGCCACAGCATTACGAGCCACTTTCACCGTATTCTCGTTTTTAAAATCCGTGTTATTGGCGCTACTCTCACGGTTGGTGAATGTCACCCGTGAGCCTATCGGTAAAGCATCAAATAACTCCCGATCGGTTAAATTGGCTTTTTCACCGGTTGCCGGATTCACAAACGGCTCATCCGGTCCGCTTCGGCGCAACCCACTTTTTGATTGCAGTCCGGTACTTTCAAAGCTGCTGATTTTAATTGGTTCACCGGTTTCAAACAGTTCTTTTTTCTCCTCCGGAGAGGCGGAATGATACAACGCATAGAGTTGTAATACCTGTGCATATTCGGCACAGTCTAAATAATATTTCGTCCCCGGTTTTTTCGGCCCGAACAGGTGCTCATCCAGTAACTCCCCCATAGAAATCCCGTCTTTAACAACCCAGGCATTATCTTTATAGTTGGAGAAAATCTCGTCATTCTTAAAATCTTTCTTTACTGCGGTGCGATTCAGAATACTTTTCAGTGTATGTGCATCGATTTCCTCCCCCAGCCCTTGTTTCTTCTTAATGAACTGCACCAATGCATTCGGCTGACCAAAAGTAATCCGGTTTTCAGACAGATGAACCGCTTTGGTCAAAGCCTGCTTATAACGTGCTGATGCCGTTTTTCCATCGGGGAAATTGAGGATATCAAGGCCAGCTTTGGTCAATCCCATTCCGGGAGGAAACGGTGGCATCGAACCGGATGCCGATGATGCTGTTCGTCCCGAATCAGGCCGTGGTTCAGGCGTTGCAGCATGAGTGGATGACGTCTGTCCGGAAACTCCGGGGCGAGCAACTGCCGCAGTATGAGAAGAAGATTCCGAAGTCCGGTGGCTCTCCTGCCCCTGCGTACGAGATTGCCCCTGAGAAGCTTCCTGAGATGAAGGCGACTGGGAATCATGATTCGCCCCCCATAAATAATTAAAGGCTGATGTAACAATATTTACCATTGCGCATGCTCTTATTATTTTCTGAAAATTCAGGAAATAAGTGGCGATTGCTGCATGACAAGTTCCGTTATTCTGATTTAAATGTCATTTGCTCATCAAGGTTGAGTATCGTCAGAGCATTGGAAACACTGGTTGCAATCACATCGATAGCTCCGGTTCTCAGAGCGCCCAAAAGTGCCAGTGGCTTACTGTTTTCGGCTGCGATGGCAATCACCTCGGCAATCGGTCTGAATTCTTCAATGCTCAGGCCAATAATCCGGTCACTCATCACCGTTTTAGCAACTTGCCCGTGAATATCGAAAAAGTCATATCCGGCAAAGTCCCCGACAACACCTTGTTGTAAGCGGGACTGAACAACCTCTTGAGAGGTAAACCATCCCAGATCTACCATATAACTATTCTCGCTCATATCACCGATACCAACTAACGCGACATCAGCTTTTCTTGCCAGATCCAGCGTCTGTTTGATCGTTTCATTTTCCATGAATGCCAGTTTCTGTGCCCGGTTCTCCGCGTAAGCCGGCGCATAAAGTGTTTCCGATGTTCCCCCATATTTTTTCGCCAGTTGACGGCAAATGTGGTCAGCATTAAACATCCCGCCTCTCGGGTGGATTCCCCCGATACTACAGACAAACTTCACATCCTTCGGAGAAATCACCCCGACATGATGTGCCACAGCTGACACATTTCTCCCCTGACCGACCGCAATTACCTGACCGTTGCGTAATGAACCGGATAAGTAATTGGAAACCAGTCCGGCAATTTGCTGGCGTTGCTGTTCTTCTCCGGGCTGATCCAGTGCAATCAGTGCCCGTTTAATCCCAAAACGTTCGATCAGACGCTGCTCAACCTTAGCACTGAATACCGGGTGGTATTTTACGGTAATTTCAACAATGCCTTCATCCCGGGCCTGTCTGAGCATCCGGCCAACCTTCGCTCTGGAGATTGAATACTTTTTTGAGATCTCTTCCTGAGTTGCACCATCCTGATAGTAAGCAACCGAGATCTCAGTTAGCAGATCTGAGTCTTCAACGGATATTTCCTGTGGGCTTGTCATCATTTCCTCCCGGTCATCCGGCTAAAATCCCAGGATAGCGATTCACACGATCCCGGTAATAGATAGTAGTAAACTAGCCTTTATATAACAAATGTTACCACCTGATACAAATGCTCACTATAAATTTGACTCATTCGGATAGAGAAAACCCGAGTAGATGAGCGAAAATTCGGGTTCCAGCAGGGAAACAACAGCTGAACTTTCTGAATATCCGCGTAAGATGGAAGAAATTCATGATAGCCGTTGACTTTCTCTGTGGTTCGGATAAATATGGATTCATCATTTACTCATCATTTGATCATATGTTCAAAGCACTTGAGCAAATGTTGAAGATTTATCAAGCCAACACCGGAATGATGTCATCTCACCATCGATGATGAAAGCGTCCTATGATGAGAATGTTATATCATATGAGTGTTGTGCTTTTGGCCTAAGAGAGGATGATCGGAATATGAGCAATCAACTAGAACAACTTCGCAAATATACCACTGTCGTTGCAGATACCGGCGAAATAGAAGCCATTAAGAAATATCAGCCTGAAGACGCAACCACGAACCCATCGTTAATTCTGAAAGCAGCTCAGATCCCTGAATACGCAGCGTTTATCGATCAGGCAATCAGCTATGCAAAATCTCAGAGTGATGACAAAGCACAACAGCTTGAAGATACTGGTGACATGCTGGCAGTTACCATCGGTAAAGAAATCCTGAAAACCATCCCTGGTCGTATTTCGACTGAAGTTGATGCACGTTTATCTTACGATACTGAAAAAACCATTGAGAAAGCCCGTAAGCTGATTGGCCTGTATAACGATGCTGGTATCAGTAACGATCGCATTCTGATCAAAGTCGCCTCAACATGGGAAGGTATTCGTGCAGCAGAGGTGCTGGAAAAAGAAGGCATCAACTGTAACCTGACTCTGCTATTTTCATTTGCTCAGGCTCGTGCCTGTGCTGAAGCCGGAGCTTACCTGATCTCGCCATTTGTCGGCCGCATCATGGACTGGTACAAAGCCAAAGAAGGCCGTGACTTTGCAGCCAGTGAGGATCCGGGTGTTCTGTCTGTCACCAAAATCTACAACTACTACAAAGAACACGGTTACGATACCGTCGTTATGGGTGCCAGTTTCCGTAATACCGGTGAAATTCTGGAACTTGCCGGCTGTGACCGTCTGACTATCAGTCCTCAACTTCTTCAGACACTGGAAGAAACCGAAAGCCAGATCGATGTGAAACTGACTCCGGCGACAGATGTGAAAGCACGTCCTCAGCCGATGAGCCACGCTGAATTCCTGTGGGAACACAATCAGGATCCAATGGCTGTCGAGAAACTGGCTGAAGGGATTCGTAACTTCGCTATCGACCAGGGCAAACTCGAAGCCATGATTAGCGAAAAGCTCTAAGGTGATTCCAGAGAGGACTGTGTAAAAACAGTCCTCTTTCTATTTATACCCAAGTGATTTTTATACCCAAGTGATCTTAAGATGCAAATTCCGGAAGCATTTGGGTATACACCGTTTCACAATCTTCATTTAATCTTGTTGAAATATTATTGGAAAAAAATATGAACCGTAAACTTCTTGCTAATGCAATCCGTGCGCTGAGCATGGATGGTGTTCAACAAGCCAATTCTGGTCACCCCGGCGCCCCGATGGGGATGGCGGATATCGCTGAAGTGCTCTGGCGCTCTCATCTGAACCATAACCCGCAGAACCCGAACTGGGCTGACCGTGACCGTTTTATTCTGTCCAATGGCCATGGTTCGATGCTGATTTATTCATTGCTGCACCTGACTGGCTATGACCTGTCTATCGATGACCTGAAGAATTTCCGTCAGCTTCACTCGAAAACACCGGGCCATCCGGAGTACGGTTATGCGCCGGGCATCGAAACGACCACCGGTCCGCTGGGACAAGGCATTACCAATGCCGTGGGTATGGCGATTGCGGAAAAAGCACTGGCAGCCCAGTTTAACCGCGATGGTCACGATATCGTCAATCACCACACTTATGCTTTCCTCGGCGATGGCTGTCTGATGGAAGGGATTTCGCATGAAGCCTGTTCACTGGCCGGAACTCTGGGTCTGGGTAAACTGATTGCTTTCTGGGATGACAATGGCATTTCGATTGATGGTCATGTTGAAGGCTGGTTCAGCGACGACACGCCAAAACGATTTGAAGCGTATGGCTGGCATGTGATTCCGGCGGTTGACGGTCATGATCCGGCAGCGATTGAAGCGGCGATTACTGCGGCGAAGGCAGAATCTTCCCGTCCGACCCTGATTTGTACCAAAACCGTGATTGGTTTCGGCTCGCCGAACAAATCCGGTTCGCATGATTGCCACGGTGCGCCACTGGGAGCCGATGAAGTACAGGCCACCCGTCAGCAGCTGGGTTGGGAATATGGTCCGTTTGAAATCCCGGCAGATATCTATGCTGAGTGGGATGCCAAAGCAGCCGGAGCAGCGAAAGAAGCCGCCTGGAATGAAAAATTTGCCGCGTATCAGTCGGCGTATCCGGAGCTTGCTGCTGAATTCACCCGTCGGGTCAACGGCGAACTACCGGCTGACTGGGAAGCACAGGCCAGTCAGATTATTGCGGACCTTCAGGCCAATCCGGCCACGATTGCTTCGCGCAAAGCCTCGCAGAATGCACTGGAAGCGTTCGGCAAGCTGTTGCCTGAATTTATGGGCGGCTCGGCTGATTTGGCACCATCGAACCTGACGATGTGGTCCGGCTCGAAGTCTCTGACAGCAGATGATGCATCAGGGAACTATATCCATTACGGTGTGCGTGAATTCGGGATGACAGCCATCATTAACGGGATTGCGCTGCATGGCGGCTTTATTCCTTATGGCGCCACCTTCCTGATGTTTATGGAGTATGCCCGTAACGCGATGCGGATGGCGGCACTGATGAAAGTGCAGAACATTCAGGTTTACACGCACGATTCGATTGGTCTGGGTGAAGATGGTCCGACCCACCAGCCGGTTGAGCAGATTGCTTCCCTGCGTCTGACACCGAACATGAGCACCTGGCGTCCTTGTGACCAGGTTGAATCAGCGGTGGCCTGGAAA
This sequence comes from Vibrio mangrovi, assembly GCF_024346955.1. Classification (NCBI taxonomy): domain Bacteria; kingdom Pseudomonadati; phylum Pseudomonadota; class Gammaproteobacteria; order Vibrionales; family Vibrionaceae; genus Vibrio; species Vibrio mangrovi. The sequence continues at coordinate 691,210 of NZ_AP024884.1, forward strand.
CTGGCGATTGAGCGTAAAGATGCACCGACTGCACTGATTTTCTCCCGTCAGAATCTGGTTCAGCAGGAGCGTGACGCAGTTCAGCTGGCAAATATCGCGAAAGGTGGTTATATCCTGAAAGATTGTCAGGGCACACCGGAGCTGATTCTGATTGCGACCGGCTCTGAAGTGGAACTGACTGTTCAGGCTGCGGCTGAGCTGACGGCAAAAGGCAAACTGGTTCGTGTGGTTTCTATGCCATCAACCGACGCATTTGACCGTCAGGATGCAGCTTACCGTGAAGCGGTTCTGCCTGCATCGGTGACAGCCCGGGTTGCAGTTGAAGCCGGAATTGCAGATTACTGGTACAAGTACGTCGGTCTGAACGGTCGTGTTATTGGTATGAGCAGCTTTGGTGAATCAGCACCGGCCGGTGAACTGTTCAAGCTGTTTGGCTTCACGGTTGAAAATGTGGTGGAAGTGTCTCAGTCTTTGCTTGGATAACATAACAACTACAGCAGAAACGCCAGCAGATTGCTGGCGTTTTTTTATAAGTCATCACCGCATAAATTATGACGGAAGAATAAAAAACAGTTCTACCCGCCGGTTGCACGCCTTCCCCTGCTGAGTCTGATTCGTACACGCAGGAACGACATCTCCATATCCCCGGGTATAAATAGAATCGAGAGAAACCCGGTTGCTTGCAAGAATGCGTTTCACCGCCTCAGCCCGCTTTTTCGATAACTGATCGTTGTAACGACTGTCTCCCAAATCATCCGTATGACCATCAATGACCAGTTCGACACCATGAGTCACCGCCAGATAATCTCTGATCTTCATTAGCCACACTAAAGACTCCGGCGCAACATTGGTTGAACCGACATTGAACTGTACCGTACGCTTCACCCGGACAATCATATACTGACCAGGCAGAACTTCGTAATCGATCCCATTACTCAACAGGAAGCTCTGTAATGACTGATAAGTACTATCTGGCCTTTTCTGGCCTTGTGGTCCCCGAACACCGGAACCGCTAACCTGAGCACCCCGTCCCCAGTCAGGATAGATAACATCTGAGTTATTTTTCGGAGCCGTATCTAACATGTTGTCATTAAACAGACGATCAGTGACGAATGAACCACATCCGAAAAGAGAGAAGCTTAATAGGTAAACGACAAACTTCATTGATTTGCGATCCTTGTTTCCGACATACCCACTTTATCGGCTAAATTATAAAAACTTTATAGCTGATTTTTCGACATTTGCCTGATTGTTAAACAAGAAATATTGCCTTTAGAAACACTTTTCTGTGAAATAATGTATCCAGTGCGAATTCAGACAACTTTGTCCAAATACCGGCTCCTGAAGTCGTGTAGAACAGTGGAAGAGTTGCTTTCAACAGAATCATCGATTCAACCCAAGGAATACATTTATCATGGATAAAAATTATATTTTCTCAATTTTCATGTTCATCATCGCCGGTATTTTTCTCTACCGGAACTGGAAACGGAGCCAGTCGGCATCCAAAAATGTCAGTGCTGGGAAAGCCTTTCTGGAACAGAATGCCAAAGAAGAAGGTGTGATAACGACAGAAAGTGGTCTTCAGTACCGAGTCTTACAGGAAGGAACCGGAGAACAGCATCCGGCACTGTCCGATAAAGTCAAAGTTCATTATCATGGAACATTACTGGACGGCAAAGTATTCGACAGTTCAGTCAACCGGAATAAACCAATTACCTTTGGGGTAAAACAAGTGATTAAGGGCTGGCAGGAAGGTTTACAGCTGATGGTCGTCGGACAGAAGGTACGCTTATTCGTTCCAGCTTCGCTGGCTTATGGAAACCGGGGAATCAGAACAATTCCACCCGGTTCTCTGTTAATCTTTGATGTCGAACTACTCGACATTCAATAAAGCTCAACTCATGTGGAGAACTGCATCAGCAGTTCTCATTTAGCTAATATCAGAAGCGAAAAAGAATCGTTCACCCAATAAGCGGATGAAAGACCAACCCTTGTTTGGTTACTAAAATACAGTCCATCCCACCAGCATGAGCAGCCTGTTTCCCCAGCTCAGTATCTTCAAAAACAACACACTCTTCAGGTTTGAGCCGGATCTGATCGCAGGCTTTAAGAAAGGTATCCGGATTGGGTTTATGGTTTTCTACATCACTTGCCGTTACCACAGCATCCAGTTTGTCCAGCAGTCCTGCTTCTTCTAATAATGCCAGTGCATGATCCCGCGGACTACCGGTTCCTACGGCAAGTTTCTTATCACCCTGGGCATCTTCCAGAATGTCACACGTCAGAGCAATCCGCTGACTCGGGCGCTCAAGTAAATGAAATGAATGCTGTTTAAACTGTGAAACTTCCCTTGGATCCAGAGACAAACCATAGCGCCGGTTAATCTCATCAACCACCTTAATGCTTGGCATTCCTCCCATACTCTGGAGCCATTCGGCGGCAAAAGGGAAATCGAAACGTTCTGCGGCTTTTTTCCAGGATTCGACATGAGTCGGCATCGTATCGAGCAGTGTTCCGTCCATATCAAAAATCAGCCCTTTATATTGTGCTAACTGAACAGACAGATCTGGCTGATCCATATTCTTCTCTCCCCTAACAGCTTTGATAATACGGGTATTAATGGTAATTTTTTCTCAGGAAACCGATCAAAAATGGGCCTCACAGGCCCACTTAATTTTCATCCAATGACTTATTTTTCATCCGATGGCTGACAAAATCGCCTGCGGCGTATCCCAGGTATAAACCCACTCAGGGACATCACTCCCACAGGGAGCATGCCATATTCGATCCAGAGTATGCAATCCCCCGAGGTGATCATAAAACTCTATGGCTCTGATATTCTGTTCCATGACTTCAATGTATACACCACTATCCGGGAAATAGTGCTGGATCCATCCGGTAACTTCCTTCAAAAGTAACTTAGCGATACCTTTTCCCTGATATTCAGCAGCAACATGAAGGGATTCAATCACTGTCCCTTTCTCAAAATCATGGTTACCAAACGCACAGATGAAACCGCAGAGTTTGCCATCTTCTTCTGCCAGCACTACGTGCTGGTTAATAGGCGGATTGATCAGCCTGGCCTGCCAAATCAAACGCCGATCCTCTTCCACTTCATCCCGGAGGTAATGTTCTTCCATTACACCCCGGTAATTCTGCTGCCAACTACGGGCATGTAATTCAGCAATTTTTTCAAAATCACTATATTCAGCTACTCGAATATCCATTTAATAGCCCTTCTAACTTCCTGTTAGCTCTATTCTCTTCATTTATACCATTATCATTTTGCTCAAAAGCATAACATTCCAGCAAAAGATTCTCACAATGCAATTACCGTACGACGGCAGTCACACTTTTGCAAGCAATCAACGTCTGGCTGAAGCACATTTAGTTTTTTCTACCGTAATCTTATCCGATTGCATACAATTACTCGGGTCCTATACCCAAATGACCTCAAGATGCAGTTTCAGCGAGAATCACTGGGCACAGAGGCAAAGCAGCCCTGACAATTTACAGAGGATGCTGTATTTCAGAAAGTTTTGCCTGTCTGCTTTCGTTAAGATGAACAGCCAGGAAAATACCAAACGAAATAACAACGGCAACCAAAGAAATATAGACCGAATTCCTGAAACCATAATGCTGGGCAACAAACCCCATTAAAGATGTCCCGCACATGGTTCCAACCGACATCGCATTGGTATAAAAAGCAGAAACCTGCCCCACTCGTTTTGGCGCAGAATCTTGTAAGAGAGTAATGCCCAGACCGACAAATATGCCGTAAAAAAGCCCGTTCACAAACTGAAGTGCCAGCAACCACTCGACCGTTGATGCATATTGAATTCCGATATAAAACACCATGGCAACAGCAAAGCTCACCATCATCAACTGCATTTTTCCGACACGATGTGACCAGGATGCAGAAAGTAACATCACCGGGATCTCCAGTGCCGCAGTTAAGCCCATAAACATTCCCGGATATGACACCGGCAAATCTAATTCTTTGGTAACAAATAACGGCATTGCGTTGATATAAGTACTGTTCGCCATATTCGCAAACAAAATACCCACACCTAAAAACCAGACTTTATATGGAAAAGGAGGAATCGCGTCATGAACATTGGTTTTTCTGGCAGATTTTACCGCAGAAGGTAACAGACGCCACGCCATAATGAACACCAGCAGAGCAATGCCTCCAGCCATCAGAAAGTTGGTCCGGAAACCAAAGGTATCGACAGAAGTAAAAGCCAGAGCAGGACCGACGATCCAGACCAGAGACACCGAAGAACGCATTTGAGAATTGAGTTTCGTACTATCTTTTCCAGACTGTTCAGCAAAACGCCGAATCATTGCCAGCAGTAAAGGAACTGAGGACGCACCGAATGCCATGAAACACCAGCCGACAATAATCGCCTGCCAGAACTGAGTCAGATAATAGAAACATATTGCCGCCAGACACAGAAATAGTACCGAAGTCAGAAGGAGAATCTTACTATCAACTCCTTTATCGGCCAGACGCCCCAATCCCTGACTAATCAGAATCGTTGAAACTGCAGTACCTACGGTATAAAGGCCGATGTACATTGGCTCAATTCCCAGCCCTTCGATCAGAAACAGACTCATTACCGGTAGAATGAATGAAAATGCCATGGCTGACAGGCCATTCAGCCAGAAATAAACACCGGAATCTCCGCGGAGCACCTCAAATCTCATTCCACAACACCTTATGCTCAAAAGCCACAGTACAAGACCTGAATCATCGCTATATACAATATCTTAAGTCAAGCTGTTTCATATTTTATACAGACAAAAAAAGGAGAGCCAAAGCTCTCCTCTCTGAAAACTGAACTACAACTTTAATTAAAGTGCAGCTTTTGCTTTCTCAACAAGCACAGCGAATGCTGATTTGTCAAAGACTGCGATATCAGCCAGGATCTTACGATCGATCTCGATAGATGCTTTCTTCAGACCGTTGATGAAACGGCTATAAGACAGACCATTCTGACGAGATGCCGCATTGATACGTGCAATCCACAGTTGACGGAATTGACGTTTCTTGTTGCGACGGTCACGATATGCATATTGACCAGCTTTAGTTACTGCCTGGAAGGCAACACGATAAACTCGAGAACGAGCACCGTAATAACCTTTAGCTTGCTTTAGAACTTTCTTATGACGTGCACGAGCTTGTACACCACGTTTTACGCGAGGCATTCTGCTTCTCCTAAACTAAACGAATTAAAAACCAAAAAGAATTAAGCGTATGGCAACATACGAGCAACTGCAGCCACTTCACATTTAGGAAGGACAGAGTTTGGACGTAGATGACGCTTGTTCTTTGTAGTACGCTTAGTCAGGATGTGACGTTTAGTCGCGTGCTTGTACTTAACACCACCAGCAGTTTTCTTAAAACGCTTGGCAGCACCTTTGTTGTTTTTCATCTTAGGCATGATGAATAACTCCGCATTGTTTCGATTTTAATAACCATGTAATCAGGGCGAATAAAACCCCACCGTTTATACACGGCAGGGTTCATTACTTGTAAGCCGTTGATTACTTCTTCTTAGGGGCAAGCACCATTATCATCTGACGTGCTTCGATCCGGCTAGGGAAAGATTCTACAACAGCAATTTCTGCCGTATCTTCTTTCAGACGATTCAAAACATCGACACCGATATCCTGGTGTGCCATTTCTCGGCCACGGAAGCGAATTGTTACCTTCACTTTGTTGCCTTCTTCAAGGAAACGCACCAGGTTGCGTAGTTTTACCTGATAGTCTCCAATATCAGTCCCAGGTCGGAATTTTACTTCTTTAATCTGGATCTGTTTTTGCTTTTTCTTCTGCTCTTTTGCAGCTTTGCTCTTCTCGAAGAGGAATTTACCATAATCCATTACACGGCAAACTGGTGGTTCCGCATTCGGACTGATCTCAACAAGATCTAATCCAACTTCTACTGCCGCATCAAGCGCTTCCTGAATTGAAACGATACGCGACTCTTCGCCTTCAGCACCCGATAAACGGACTTCACGTACACCACGAATTTCTCCGTTGATACGATGTTGGTTTTGTTTGGCCTGTACTTGGCCACGTCTTCCACCTTTAATAGTTTATTCCTCCAGATTGAGCTTACGGCTTGAGACTTCGGTCCGGACAAACTCAATAAAATCATCCAGCTTAAATTTACCCAAGTCTTTGCCTCTTCGTGTCCGCACGGCAATTTCGCCAGCTTCTACTTCCTGATCACCACAGACCAGCATATACGGAACACGTTTCAAAGTATGTTCGCGGATTTTAAAGCCAATCTTTTCATTTCTCAAGTCCGCTTTTGCCCGAATGCCACATTTTTGTAGTTTTCGGACAACATCCTGAACATAATCAGATTGTTTGTCAGTAATATTTAATACTACAGCCTGCTCTGGCGCAAGCCAGGTCGGGAAAAATCCGGCATATTCTTCAATCAAAATACCAATAAACCGTTCCAGCGATCCTAAAATTGCCCGGTGAATCATAACAGGGACCAAACGGTCATTGTTTTCACCCACATAAGTCGCACCAAGACGGTTCGGCAGGTTAAAATCGAGCTGCACTGTACCACACTGCCATGCACGGTCAAGGCAATCATGCAATGTAAACTCAATTTTCGGTCCGTAAAACGCGCCTTCGCCTTCCTGAATCTCATAGGCAATATCCATTGACTCAAGAGAAAGTTTCAGGGCTTCTTCTGAACGATCCCAGATTTCATCGCTACCAACCCGTTGTTCAGGACGTGTTGAAAGCTTGACGGCGATATTTTCGAAACCAAATGTCCGGTAAGTATCATAGACCATCTCGATACAGGAAGTAACTTCCTGCTGAATCTGCTCTTCAGTACAGAAAATGTGGGCATCGTCTTGGGTAAAACCACGTACCCGCATAATGCCATGCAACGAACCAGACGGCTCATTCCGGTGACACGAACCAAATTCCGCCATACGCAGCGGCAGATCACGATAGGATTTCAATCCCTGATTGAAGATCTGTACATGTCCCGGGCAATTCATCGGTTTAATCGCGTATTCGCGATTTTCAGAACTGGTGGTAAACATGGCCTCTGCATATTTATCCCAGTGTCCTGACCGTTCCCACAAGACACGATCCATCATCAACGGACCTTTAACTTCCTGATAGCCATATTCAGTCAGTTTTTCACGCACGAATACTTCCAGATCACGGAATACAGACCAGCCATTATGGTGCCAGAAAACCATTCCCGGCGCTTCCTGCTGCATGTGGAACAGGTCCAGTTGTTTACCGATCTTACGATGATCCCGTTTTGCCGCTTCTTCCAGACGAGTCAGATGAGCACTCAGTGCCTTCTTATCGTGAAAAGCTGTTCCGTAGATCCGCTGCAACATTTTATTGTCACTGTTACCACGCCAGTATGCGCCAGCTACATTTAACAGTTTGAAATGTTGACAAAAACCCATATGCGGAACGTGTGGTCCACGACACATATCGATATATTCTTCATGATGATAAAGTCCCGGACGATCATCACGCGCAACATTTTCGTCAAGAATTTCCATCTTGTACGGTTCACCACGGGACTCAAATGTATCCCGGGCTTCCTGCCAGCTCACTTTCTTTTTCACAACCTGATATTTGGTTTTCGCCAGCGCTTTCATCCGCGCTTCGATTTTTTCCAAATCATCTTGTGACAAGGAGTGATCCAAATCGATATCGTAATAGAAACCACTGTCGATCGTCGGCCCGATCGCCATTTTTGCATCTGGGTACAGCTGCTTCAGCGCATGTCCCAGCAAGTGTGCACATGAGTGGCGAACGATTTCCAGACCATCATCTTCGTCTTTGGTTGTGATGATTTCTAGGCTGGCATCGTTTTCAATTAAATCACAGGCATCGACACGAGTCCCATTGACACGTCCGGCAATGGTTGCTTTAGCAAGACCAGCCCCAATGGACTGAGCAACATCTGAAACAGAAACCGGATGATCGAATTGGCGTTGACTACCGTCAGGAAGAGTAATAATAGGCATGATTTGTCCTTTACAGTGGTGTTGCATACCAAGCAACACATGCTTAATTAATTCGTACATTGAGTGTTTTCAGAGAAAAACACGCGACATAAAAATAGTACTCATTCTGATGCAAATACGGATGCACCATCCTGAGTACGTTCTTGTGTATTTTAAATCAATAAGATGAAATCACAACCCATTTATAAAACTTAGCTAATTACTCTGTACAAATATTCCCTCTGAAGTGTTTCTCCTTTCGCAAACACATTTCCTGCGCAATCAACTGATGTGCTTTCTGGCTGATTTCATGCATCTTTTTCTGTAAGACAGCCACTCCTTTATAATCCACCAATAGCATGGATGATAACGCAAGGACTGCCAGTTCGGCTTCATCAGCAATATATTCTAATTCTTTGATTTTATTGTTCATAATAACCTTATGCCTAACGTTGAATTTGTATATTTTGCTATAGTGCAATAAATTTTATGCGATCTGCTACTAACATCTTTCAATCAGTCCGGAAAACAAACCGTACGGAAAAAAAAGTTCAACAGGCGAACTATATGTGCCATAGAACCGACACTTCTAATGATGATATTGTTAATTACCATATATGTTGTCTGAGGACTGATTTTGCATCCCACAGTTATATTCATTCGGAAAATACTAAAAAATAAAGGCCTCTCTTATGCTCAACTGGCAACCCTTTCCGGAATTGACGAATCAAAAATTAAACGCGTGTTATCGGGACGCCAGCCGATGACACTGGAAATGAGAGATCAGATCATGTCGGTACTCGGTATTGCCGATATCACACAAGCCGATCATCTGAACAATACCGAATACCTGACACTCTGGCATCAAATGCCACCCAATCTCAAACAGGTGGTACTTTCTCTGATGACATCGCTCCGCTATGAGACACAGCGTTGAAAAATAATATTAATGAGCAATATGCCAAGCAAACTACTCCACCGGCCAGCTCGCACCGGAGACAATCGCCTTGGCATTTTTTTGAATTTCAACAACGATCGCATTTGCCAGTGCCGTCGCCAATTGTACACTCCAGGCATGTTCTCCTTCTGTTACAAACCCTTGACCTTTCAGTTCTTCCACAATTTTGTCTTTTAGTGATATGTTGTCCAATGCCATTATTTGCCTGCCTTAACTGTTGAAGAAAAATCCGAGTGTGACTTACCGGTAAAGGCACAGATACAGTCGCCCTGAACCACCCCTGAGCCACCATTCATCGTGATTAAGTCTGCGGTAAAACGCATATTGGCAGCCGAAGCTTCCCAATCTTTTTCTATTGTTTCCAGTCGATTGCCCATCACTTTTAGCTGCTCATCGAGTTGAATGACGGTGTTGCGTAGCTGGCCGACAGTCGTCACCCAGTCTCCGGCAGCCGCTACATGCAGGTTTCCCAAACTGCCAAGTTCCAGATTATCTCCGGCCAGCAGTTCAATGGCTCCTAATGCCTCGATCTGTTTTTTGCCTGCAATATTTTCCTGACTGTGTTCCCGGATATTCAACTGGTGCTGCCCGAATTCCCCCAGATACTGCTGGGTATGATCCTGCTTCTGATACGATGAACTCACCATCTGTTGATCGGTTTTATCGGTGATATTACCGACTGCATCAATCCGTCGGCTGACTTCATCCCGCTGTTGCTGTAACTGTTCTCCGGGTTCAATCGACGGCAGTGTATAGTTTTGTCCGTAAACACCCCGGATGATTGGGCGGTCACTACGTCCGTAAGCAAAGGCAATCTCGACCAGCATTCCTTCGAGCGGATATGCCAGTAATCCCGATTCAATACCGCCCATAGATACCGGCAGTGGAATCGAACGGTAAACAGGTACAGCAGTATCTGCCTGAAGATCTTCATCTAACATCTGGACATCGACCGCATAACGGGGACGGAATGAATCGGCAATCTTCCCTCGCTGCACAACATCACGTACCGCTTCAATCCGGCCAAGCAATGGCAAGTGATATCTTGCAGATAATTCCGGAAACTCATTATAAATCTGCTGTTTCCTGGCCACGGCTTCGCTACTGCTCGGTTGCCAGTAGGCCGTCATGTCGTCTTCAATCAGGTCAACCCGGGTGATGCGGTGGCCATTCATCACCCGGCCGGGCCGCAACATCGGATACGGCACAAACGTCACACTGGTTCCGTTCTGGCGTGACATAAACTCTTCCGGAACCGACATCGGTTTCCCGGCAAAGTGGCTGTCTGCATATCCGCCGACATAAACGTTCTGATCAAGATCCTGAAACCAGATACAGTCTTCAATAGCAAAGGCCTTTGCCAGCGCATCCAGACATTGATAACCGTTTCCCTGATGAACAAAATTGGGAATAACCTGCCGCATATATCCGGCATCCGGATATTTAAAGTCCAGCCCGGTCAGCAATGTCAGTTGATCAAGCACATCAATAGCCGTCGGATGTTCAAGACTGATCGGCCAGCGCTGACTGAGAATCCCGGCATTTTCTTTGACCGTAATCTTGTAGAAACCACTTTCTGCCGGCTGAACTTTATCAATATAGCCTTCAAAGAAAATCGACAGATCACGCTCATAGCCAATATCCAGCCGCACCAGCCCGAAGCGTTCCGGTGCATCTTCGGCCTGAATGGTGAAAATAGCTTTCCCGCCCAAAGACAGCTTCAGACTGACCATATGCCGGGCAAGTGAAACCTCTTCCCCGGAAATATAGAGACGTTTTTCCAGATTCATTTAATTGCCTCCCGGTTTTGCTGCAACGACTGTTTCAAACGGGGATTCTGAGTCGGTGTTGCTTTGGTCTGCTCTTTCTGACGTGCTTCTTTCTGCTCAGCCACACTGTTCGATTCCTTAAGCTGGAAAGAAACCTGCCAGGCCATGACATTTTCCTGCTGTGTCGCAGAAAAGCGGCCGGAGAATCTGACATCCTTGATTTTAAATGCGTTAGCCATTTCTTCGACAATCGTATAGACCATCCGGTTACCCTTGCTGTCTTTTGCCGAGCTCATCATTTGTAGAACTCCCAGCTTGTGAATATCGTGAAAAGCAATCAGTCCGGATACATTGAGTATGGCTGCCTTATCTCCCTGTTCTGCTTCTTCAGTTCCTGAAGACTGGGCACTCATATCTTTACTTTTTAATTCCCGTTCAAAACCGACGGTAAGATTCTTTAATCCAAATGTATAACCATTTAAGGCGAACATAGTAACTCCTCGAAGAATGGCATCGGAGATGCACTGAGTATCAGGCTGGCAGCCACGTACTGATGATAATTCGGCGGCAACATCCCGGCGAGCTGGTGACTTAAGCTGGCCGAATCACCATGTAAAGCAACAGACCAGACTTCGGCATTCATCTCTTTCAGTGCCTGTAGTGTGTCATTGACCTCTTGCAGGACGGATAACCGTTTTTCCGCCAGTTGCCGGAGCTTGCCAATAACATTAACCCGGTCACTGGCCAGTGATTCCAGTGTCGCAACTTGTGTTCCCAATGCTGCGTTCATCTCAGCAAACGGCTTTGTCGTTAGTGGCGCCACAGGTTTGAACCGGGGCTGCACGATTGCCGCTGGCTTACGCAGCTTTTCATGTTCGGCGGCAAGTAACGCCTCAGTCTGGCGCTGGGCCTGACACCATTCAGACAATGGCATCACGGTGGTGACACGTTTCAGCCGTTCAGCAAACTGCTGCCTCGTTGCTGCCGTGATCATCACGCCAATTACATAAAGTGCACCAGTTGGCCGGTGTATATCCGAATAGTCCGTTAGTTTCTCAGCTAAACGCTTAACTGCTGCATCGGTATCCAGCACATCACCGGATTTGCTTTCTCCTCCGACCTGAAACTGGTAAGGCGTAACAGTCAGAACTTGCCCCTGACTGAGCAAATGATCCAGTTCAGTACGCAGATTCAATAACGCTTGTGCATTACTGCTAAGCGGATGACGCCCGAAAGCGGCGTCACTTTCAAGAGCTGATAAACGATCCGCAGCATGATCCGTCCCGACTTGATCGATAACAGATGATGCTTTTGTCTGAATATCGTTTACCGAAGCGGGCCATGTCAGTGATGATTCAGTCCACATAATCAGCTCCCATCTGTTGGCCGGACCGGACGCGCATCACCCACGATCACCACATTGCCTTCGGTATCGGTAGTGGTATAGTCGCGCAGTGCAATGGCATAAGTATTCCAGTCAGCAACGGCCAGTTGTTGTCTTTTGGTATCTCCGGTGGCGTGATATTTGAGTTGTACATCGACATCATCGAGTTCAGCCTGAACCCATTGGTATTCAGATGCTGCCGTCACTACAACTGGTATATCAACCCACGAGAGACCGTCTCTTTGCTTTCCTTCAGGAGGCTCGTTGATAACAAATTCTTCAATCTGTTGTTCGGTTAACTCCGTCAACTCAGAATAATCGATCCGGTTAATTTTCAATGCTTTTTCAGAACGGACAAAACCATCATCGGTTACGAAATATCTTATATTCATGCCACCCTCGCTTTTATCTGAATGAGTGCACTAACATCATCGCCTGTATAATTCGTTCGTAAAGATACAGTGTTACTACTGGTATAGCCGGAGCCAATAATAATATTGACAGAGGCATCTCCTCCCCAATGATTTGCTGTCACTGAATCACCTAGTTCTGGGGAGAACGGTTTTATCGTAATGGGAAGTGGGTTACCGTATGGTTGACTTGATTTACCAGCCCGTCCCCACATAGATATCTCACATGTCCCATCAGGCCAGATTTGGGTTCTACTATTGGTTTCTTTGAGCAAAATGAATCCACCCCGCGCCGCACGCTCTGAGTCATCATCAGAAATCACTGGAATTAATCCACACCCGTGAGATAACCCCGCAACTTTGACACCGGAGGTATAAAACGAGAAATCGATCGTCAGCCGGACCATACCTGTGCCTGCATCAACCTCAAGCAGGATGCCATTAGTATCCAAAGCGTCTGCGTAGGTTTGGACACCATTTGCATCAGTGACAGACGCATATAGTCCCTGAAGGGTCGACATTGGGTATTCGCGGTAGATTCGGCCTGATTCGGCTCTCACCGCACCCTGCTCATCCAGATAGATTCCTACAACATCTGTGCCGCAAAACCATTTGTGTGAAAATTCAGAGGCGACCGGAAAATCCTGTGGCAATGTGGTTAATTCACCATCGTCTCCTTCAACGTTCCAGTTCTGATTGCCTTTAAACAGATTCTCCACATATAAAGTTCTGTTGGTGAACACACTACTCCATTCATCTTTGGTTGAATGGTAAAACGCCATGGCCGGAGAACCGGCAGCATTATTTGAAGACACCATGACCGTATAAGCATCATTACCGGCAGCAACTTTAATACCCTGCCATGCGACAGCCACATCGCCGGCAGTTCCCGGCAGCGCAGAAGCGAATGAAATAAATCCGGTTGGTGCAGTATCCAATTCAGCGTTTTCAGTAATCACTCCCAGTTCGATCGGCGAGCCAAACGTACCAAACGGATCTAAGGCTTTTTTTAGCTGCGCTGGTGAAATAACGCCAGTTCCTTTTCCTGCCTTCACATTCCCGTCAGTCGCTAAACTCACCACCCCTTTCCGGGTTGTAGTCGCGTTGGGGAGCTTGCTCTCATCAATCCCTAAGTGTCTGAGATCGGTGACACTCCCATTAGCTTTCACTGAAGCAATCTGTGTCACATAGTGTTGTGTCCCGTTGTCCACATAGTCGGTTAAGCCGGTGGCACTCACAACCAATTTCCACTGGGTTGCCCAACGACTCAACACATTCCCCTGCCAACTTGCATCCAGATATATCCCGTCACCAGCCTGAACATTGGGAAGGGTTTTCTGAGCGTCATTGACACAACGTAACCCTCCTATGTAACCGACACCGGGAGAACACAGATAATCACTGCCCGATTGCTTCACCTGAAATCCAGTGCTAAAAAAAGAGGCTTCACCAAACAGGTCAAAACACGCCAAATGTAAATCGTCATCCATCCCATGCAGACGAGCCTGATAATCGATCTGCCAGCTTTCTGGTGTCACGGTAATATTGGCTGCTGCTGCCGCCCCTGAGTATTGCTGGACACAGGTACGGACACTCGACATCTCCGGCTCTTTGGTTTCCACCAGTTTATGGATCACCAGGCCACAAGAATTTGTAGTGTGTTTATCGTGCAGATAAATAGCATTGAATGTAAATGCCTTCACTGCACCGGGAATCACCACAGAATAGACGACTGAATCATCGTTCAGCTTCGCTTTCTGGCTGATATCCTGTTGATAGACCCAGAAAGACAGATCTGGTAATCCCAGATGGCGATCAATCTCCTGTTCCGGATCCAAATCCGGCAAATAAGCAAACACCATTTCATTCATATCCGGGGCCAGCCCGTTCATGATCCGGTCTTGCAGATAACTCTCAAATTCCAGAGGAATCACAACCTGACTCATAATAAAAACCTTTATCTCCATTTGCTGGGCAGCCAAAGATCAGTATTTTCTTCAACTGTCAGCATCATTCATCATACTGTTCAACTTTTCCTCAACGGGAGGTCAGCCGGTTCAACAGACGCCGCATCGCGCCGGGCTTAGATTGCCCGGATGATGTCTGTTCATTCGTCACTGATGATTCACTACCTAGCAGATCTGACTGAGTTTCCTGTTCAGCTTCAGGTATTGCTTCGACTTCCCAACGATCACTTTCCCGGAGATAACGACACTGCTGCGTCGTACTATCGTGTTCCGGTGGTGGCGTGAATGTGGCACATTGCGGTTTGATGTAATGGTCATAGCCATGTTCAATAAATACCGTACTGGTGCCGACAAACAAATTGGATTCATACGAATAATGGTATGCTGCTGTCTTTCTGTTCATACTTATATCCATCCTCTGAAAATTTTCACTGAAATATTTGCTGTATACGGGCGGTTTTCTGTTGATGTTGGAACAACATTTGATGCATTGAATTCAAGAGCGGGACTAACCGAAATAGGTGATGCACTAGTCGCATTCCCGGCATTTTGCAATTCCCCAATTCTAACGAATGCTCCTTGAGCACTGGAAAACATCCATCCATTGTTGGTATAAAAATAACCTGAAATATTCCGAATCGCATCACCTTGCGTTGTACCATGTGTCACGCCAGACGGCGTTCCACGGCGGAAATGCCCCAGATGAAAATTCGGCAGGGTAAACGTTGTTGAACCGTCACCATCACCGAAATAGGCAGCGTAGGTCATTGGATCGGCATCTTTGGTGGCCTGCTCAATGATCAACTCTGCATCCTGTGCGTATTGCCACAGGATTGCGTCTGTGGTGCGGGACACTTCACCACCATTGGCATTCAGCCAGCCCGGTCTTGGGGCTGCGATTTGAAAATCGGCAATCATCCCGACAAAGCTGCGCTGTATATCATGATAAGTTAATGTGGTGTTCCACTGACTTTGTGTTGAGTGATAGTACGTCATTGCCGGAGGACCACCGGCATTATTCGACGATGCCATAACCGTGTAAGCGCCGTTATCATCGGCAACTTTAATTCCCTGCCATGCGACAGCCACATTTCCGGCGGTTCCCGGCAGCGCAGAAGCAAATGAAATAAATCCGGTCGGCGCTGTATCCAGTTCAGTGTTTGCAGTAATCACACCCAAATTAAGTGGTGTCCCAAAAGCACCAAACTGTGCCAACGCCTGTTTCAGTTGCTCCGGTGACATCACACCGGAACCTTGTCCGGCATTCACTTCATCATCGGTAGCTAAAACAACCACACCTTTTGATTCTGTCGTAGCAGCCGGAAACTTATGCTCATCCAGTCCCAGATGGCGGAGATCAGTCACACTGCCATCCGTTTCAATCCGGGCGATTTGAGTGACATAATGTTGAATTCCACCTGCAACATAGTCACTCAGGGCTGTTGCACTGGCGAGCACTTTCCAGTTGGTTACCCAACGGCTCAGGACTTGCCCCTGCCAACTGACATCCAGATAGATCCCGGAACCGGGCTGAACATCGGTGATTTCAGTCTGAACATGATTAACACACCGCAGACCTGCAACATAACCCAGACCGGTGTCACAAACATACTGACCACCGGAGCGCTTCACCAGAAAACCATCAGCAAAAAATGATGCTACGCCAAACAGGTCAAAACATGCCAAACGTAAATCGTCATCAATACCATACAAGCGAGCCTGATAATCGATCTGCCAGCTTTCCGGTGCCACCTGAATATTTGCGGCTGTTGCTGCACCAGAATATTGCTGAACGCAGGAACGAACACTCGACATCTCCGGTTCTTTGGTTTCCGACACCTTATGAACTACCAGCCCACAAGAGTTCTCGGTATGCTTATCGTGCAGATAAATTGCATTAAAGGTAAATACCTCAACCTCTCCGGGAATGACGACCGAATAAACCACTGAATCATCGTTCAGTTTCGCTTTCTGGCTGATATCCTGCCGATACACCCAGTAAGACGGATCCGGCAACCCCAGATGACGATCAATTTCCTGATCCGGATCCAAATCCGGCAGATAGGCAAACACCATCTCATTCATATCCGGTGCCAGCCCGTTGACCAGCTTATCTTGCAGATAGCTTTCAAATTCCAGAGGAATGACAACTTGACTCATAATAAAACCTTTCTCTTTATCGCGATGTGATTTTGTTCAGTACACGCCGCATCACGGTGGGTTTGGGTTGCTCAATTGCTGGTTCGGGATACGATAATTCAGGACGTTCTCCAAATGGGAAATCTTCACTTTCCGGGTAATCACAAAGCAATTTCCGGTAACCAAGCAAACCTGCATACTCAGTCTCACTCAACGGTGAAGTCCGGTAAGCTTCCTCATAGTTCTGATCTTTTTCGTACTGGTCGATGCGGTCCAACACATTGCGAAGTTGTTCATCGCGCCAGTTTTTCTCTACTGCAGCTTTATAGAGACGCTCTTTCTCGATGTCGTAGGTCCATGAATCCGAATCATAATCCCAGGAATCGAATAGATCAGGGACGCTGACTGTGTGAGTTTCAGGAACGTCCCCTAACTCGGTGATTTCATAATTCTCATCAGTACCACCCGTTTGATCCTTGGCATAAGCAATCCGTCCCCGATAATCTTTTACTTGTTGCCATTGACCATCAATCAACCGGACAACACACTCATCATTTGCTTGTGGCGGTTGTTCTAATGTACAGCCTTCCGGTAGGTCAAAATACAATTCGGCAATTGTGTGCTCATTACCTTCATGATCCCAATAGGTTGAGCCAATCTGATTGCGGTAAACTTTCCACACACCGTCCACATATAAAATAGCTTGGGAGTTCTTATCATAATCTGGAGGAGTCGCTGTAATTGCACCTTCCGGGTATATTCCGTCTGGTACACCAATCGTTAGTATTTCTCCGGTTTCTGAGTAATAAGTCCCCGACGTCATATCATCAATTTCAGCAGACCACGTCCTGCTCTCAGGATTAAAACGCGCAATTTTTCCGCCAGCAGACGGCACATAAACAATCGGAGTACAATCGGCTCCTAAGGTCGTCCCGGCAGCGACATGTTCAACACCGTTACCACACCACCATCCGTTGTTATCAATATACGATACATCGATCAATTGAGACTCAGTAAAAAACGTGCTCATTAGCCTAACCTCACAATCCAGTTGAACTTACGGTTTTTAATCGTGTTTTCTCCACTTCCGGACTCAGAAACCGTGATGCTATGACCGTGAGAACCAAGAGCAATTGTATGACTGTGATTCCCGCTCGCGGAGATAGAATTAATCATCCCATTACCAGAATTCCATCCTCCGTCACCCCCAACTGTATAGATTTTGCCGGCTCCATACCGAGTGTATCCATCAGAACCTGTAGCAGATAATGTATGTGCGTGATAACCTGCAGCAGCAGAAGCTACGTTACCCAAATTAATATCCGCCACCGTTGCATCGTGCCCATGAGATTTAACTTCATCGGCTTCATAAGCAAGAACAGCCTCATCATCTTTTTTACCAACAATGGCAAGCCCACGCATATCAGGTAAAAAACCATCGGTATATAAAGAGGCAAGTACAGGATAAGCCTCCGTATCAAACTGCTGTCCTTTCATCATCGCCCATCCATCAGGGGCTACATCTGAAGGCCACGGTAGTGGAACACCAACCGGGCACATAGTATTAGAATGCTCAGCCAGTAAAGCTTCCGCCCAGCGGTTTCCATGTGAGTGATAAACAACTAAGGCGTTCTTGCCAGCGTCATCTGCTCCAGCAATAACGGAGTAGTAACCATCAGGATGTTGGACTTTCATCCCCTGATATTCTGTTTGTTTTCCGGTTATTAAACTGGATGCAAAGTGAATAAACCCTGTCGGTACATGATCCAGTTCAGCATTATTTGAAATAACGCCTAAATCAACTGGTGTACCAAAGCTACCAAACTGT
Source organism: Vibrio mangrovi (assembly GCF_024346955.1). Lineage (NCBI taxonomy): Bacteria > Pseudomonadati > Pseudomonadota > Gammaproteobacteria > Vibrionales > Vibrionaceae > Vibrio > Vibrio mangrovi. The sequence goes on from NZ_AP024884.1 coordinate 709,678, forward strand.
GCCAACGCTTTTTTCAACTGTTCTGGAGACAAAACACCAGAGCCCAAACCTGTCTTCACTTCATTATCTGTAGCTAAAACTACAGCGCCTTTAGCTGCTGTAGTTGCATCCGGCAGTTTCTGCTCATCCAGACCTAAGTGCCGGAGATCAGTAATACTGCTATCAGCTTCAATGTGTGCAATTTGGGTCACATAATGCTGCGTCCCTTCATCAACATAATCGGTTAATGTTGTTGAACTGACGACCAGTTTCCAGTTCGTTGCCCAACGGCTCAGAACTTGTCCCTGCCAACTAACGTCCAGATAGATCCCGGAATCTGGCTGAGCATCAGTGATTTCAGTCTGTATATCATTGACACAACGTAGACCTGCAACATAACCAGTTCCGGCTTCACAAATATACTGACTACCGGAGCGCCTCACCAGGAAGCCATCATCAAAAAACGAAGCCGGCCCAAACAGATCGAAACACGCCAAACGTAAATCGTCATCCATGCCGTACAAACGAGCCTGATAATCGATCTGCCAGCTTTCCGGTGTCACGGTAATTTTCGCTGCCCTTGCCGCACCGGAGTATTGCTGGACACAAGTACGGACACTCGACATCTCCGGCTCTTTAGTCTCCGCAATTTTATGGACCACCAGACCACAAGAGTCTGCTGTATGTTTGTCATGCAGATAAATCGCATTAAATGTAAAAGTTTCGACCTCACCGGGAATGACGACCGAATAAACCACTGAATCATCGTTCAGCTTTGCCTTCTGACTGATATCCTGACGGTACACCCAATAAGAGGGAGCAGGCAGGCCCAGATGACGATCAATCACCTGTTCCGGATCCAGATCCGGCAAATAGGCAAAGATCATCTCATTCATATCCGGAGCCAATCCATTGACCAGTCTATCTTGCAGATAGCTTTCAAACTCAAAAGGAATTGCAACTTGACTCATAATAAAACCTTTATAGTGATGCACTGTACAGTGCAAAAGTCTGATGGAACCCGTTGGTTGACAGCGTCATGGTTGACGGATAGACAATTTGAAAACGGTAACGGCGACAGGTACGCCCATACTGACGAATTAATGTCTGTACCAACCGGGTATTCATCGAAATATCACTGTCGCTTAACTGGATAAGGCAGACGTCCCATTCTGTGGGATCTTGCCGTTCCTTAAAATCCACTATACCGACACCCAGCCGGGCAAAAATGCGTTTAAACCCCGCCACACTCCCGGCATCTTTGGCATTGATCGCCGCGTATTTCACCCGTGACCGGAACAGACTCAGTGGTTCACCGGCAAAGCGCTGAATATCCCGGTCCCAGGCCAGTAAGTTGAGCAATGATTCATGACAGGTCAGTGCATCGATCTGCCGGAGCGGAAACAACAAACCAGCACGAATTTTATTCAGGAAAGCCGTCACTCCCCGGGTCAGAAAATAAGGCTCTTTGAGTGTTTCCGCAGTCGTTTCACCATCTTCCCACCACGGAATTACTATCTCTTCCATCTGAGGTGCATTTTGATCATTCATCAGCCAACTCCCCGACGGTCAGAGATCTTAAACGCGGCTGCGTATAACCACTGACGATATCTTCCTGAATCTCGCCATCAAGCGTGATGCGGACTGACTTCACGTTTACCATGTTGTTGTGAATCTCAGTTGCCATCCGGGAGATACTAAACCGGCTCTGCGGCGCTGCGCGGGTCATTTCGTCATAAGCTTTCGTTTCACGAAATGCGGCCCGAATGCGATCTTTCACTTCCTGAAGCGTTTCCGTAACCTGAGCTACGGTCAGATTTTTTGCCAGCACTACATCAGCAACCACATCGTGCCGGGTCTCCGGAATCGGTTTACAGGTCAGCACATCGCCATGACCGTGATTCCCCTGATTCATGATGTAATCGTTGAGCGTATCAATGATCGATTGCGGCGTTTCACCCACTTCGACCAGAATCAGTGCTTCTGCCGTTCCCGGCGTTATATCTCCGGTATTGCGGAAGAAAATATTGTCACTACGAATCCCGGCAATCCCGGCAATAATCGAACGATAAACATCATTAATGTGCCACTCACCGGAACCGGTAAAAGCGTTCTGAAGCCGCAGGGCAAGTTCTTCGTCCGTTTCTTCATTGGCACCCAGTTGGGTAATCCATCCGGCCTCGTTGACAACGGATACAATGCCGGGAACTTCTGTCGGCAGAATATTGAGATAGCCGGCCGGCAGGTTATAAGCAACTCCCGCACTTTCTGCTTCAACCGGGATCTGACCGGTTGTCTGTCCGGCAGGAATCACCGTATCTTCGATGACATTCACCCGATATACGACACCTTCAATCGCCAGAGTCTGTACCACCACACCAGTTTCGATAAGCACTTCATCACTGGCATTTTCTTTGGTCATCGTCAGATAGCCACGGGTTTTCACTGCTTGCTTCGGCTCAACATTCAGCTCCCACGCTTTCAGTTCCAGTGCCCAGCGTTCTGCTGTCGCCACAAACATATTTGGCATCACGTGGGTGACTAAAAGAGTTCGGGTCATCCATAACGCAGGTTTGATAACCGCTGCACGAACCCAGCGCCAGAACGGTGACATTTCTGAATCATTCGACAGTAGACTTCCGGCCGCAGAAACTTCGGTTTTCAGTTGCTCTTCTAAAGCCTGTTCGGTCAACGGTACGCCGGAATCCGACAGAATGGTTAAAAAATCAGCTTTTGGTCTGTTACTCATGTGTTCACCTCTGTATTGATCACTCCCTCGCTGTCATATGCCTGAGCAGAGAGACCTACGGCACCGGATAAATCTCCGGTCACTGTGACTGTTCCTGGAATAATCCGGGGATCGTTTTCCGCAATTTGTTCGATTTTCAGTAGCACATTGGCTCGCAGTACCGGGTTTCTTTCAGCCTGAAGCTCTCTTGCCAGACCCGATTCCATGATGGCGTGTTTGACATCCTGTGCGATGCTATATGCATCGCTACAGATGGTTGGCTGTTGCCCGGCATCAATATCCCAGCCGCCATCGACCACTTTGATATCGATATACTGTTTATCCGACATTGATTTCGTCCCATTCCGCCAGTTGATCCGGAGTTAAACCATTCGGTGCCGTGATATATATGTCACCGAAGCGTTTCACTTCACTCACCTGCTGGCCCTGATTGTTAGTCATGTTCTGCACCATGCCTGAAGGCAGAGTGTTCTGTTGCTGCTTGTAGGAAAAAACTGAATTATTCTCAGATGGACGAGCCGCACTGGATTCTGGCGTCTGGGTAACCGGATTTACCTGTTTCTGCACATTTTCAGCAGCGCGGGCTTCTGTTGACACGTTCTGTCCAGATTGTCCGGCAGTATCGCTTCCAAATGAGAGACCCAGTTTGTCTGCTACCCAGGAAATCCCGGATCCTATGGTTTTGAACATCCCGACAATCTTGTCGATATAGAACTTTATTCCATTGAAAATTTTGCCAAAAATTGCTCCAAAACTCGTTCCGGAAAGATAAGAAACAAACTGCCCCCACATTTCCCCCAACCAGCCAAACAAATGACCAATTTGCTGGAAAATTTCGATTTTCGACATAGCAGCAACAAGATCATCCCAGTACTTAATAATCAGATAAACAGCTGCGACCAATGCAACAATACCCAATACAACCCACATCACCGGACTTGCCATTACCCCCATCAGCGTCGAAACAGTGGGAATCAGGCGGCCAAAGACAGTCATGACATTTGAAACGGCACCCATAACTCCATGAAATGTTGCGATAACCTCTGAAGCTGAGCCCATCACGCTTTGGAATATCCCGGCCGAATCGGATACAAAGGTCAATGCCGTTTGCACCCCACCTAAACCACCTGAGGCGGTCTTCATCACACCATCAAGCGATGTCATAGCTGAAGCAACGAAACCAACTTCATCGGAGAGGAATGGAAATTTTTCACCTAAAGCTGTCACTTTGGCGATGCCTTCCCCCATGCCCTGAGACAGCCTGCTTCTGACATTATCGAGCGACGAAGAAACTGGCGCTAAGAATTGTTGTATCTGCCCGCCTATGCCAGATAACCCTGCTGCTCTTTGCGAAATACCGCTGAATTGCTCTTTTGCCACACTGGCGAAACCTCTGATGCCGTCGGCAGAAAACGATGTCGCCAGATTTTTCCCAATATTGATGAAATTCAGAGTCCGCTGTGACAGTGCTGAAAGCTGTGCTCTGGCAACACCAGAAAAATCTTTGGCTTTTGTTTTAGCCAGATCAAAAGTTGCAATAATACTGTCAATCCCCTGATTCAGATTGGCAGCAAATGTGTTGATTCCTCCTTCTGCATTTTTAAACGTTTGAACCAGCTGACTTCCGAGTCCGAGCGATACAATGTCGCCCGATGTTTCAGTAATATGCTCAAGAATGCTACTGACCTCTTCCAGAGAATCAATGCCTCCTAAGTCCCAATCCATAGTCAGTACAGGTTCAAGCGTCTGTTCCAGTTCAGTAAACGTCTGTATGACACCAGAGGCACTGGATTCTACCTTGTCAAAATCGCTACTGGCGGTTTGTACAATCTGATTGATTTGGTTGACGAGACCGGATAAGGGTTGAGTCACCTGATCAATCAGATTAATTTCTATTAAGACTGAATCGTTCATCGGTGATTAAATAACCTCGCAACTGCACTCATAACCGCGATTTCCATGCGCTCCTTCTCGTGTTGATCGAGCCAGAGCGCCCTTGCTAAATCTTGCGGTTCATCCTCTCCATCAGGAAAGTAATGTCGCCGCAGGGTGAGCGCTTGTTCCAACCCATTGGTTTCAATGCGCTTCACCCTCTCCGTTAGTTTTTTAGGGTAATTGAAATCCCGCCTTTGGAAGATTCATGAACCAGACCAAAGACTTCCATCACCAAGCCGGGAACTGTATTCATCAGCTCGACCAGTTCGTCCTTCTGTGCTACATCAACCGTCCGCTCAAGATAAGTACGTGCCGGTTCAACTTTGCTGTCCATCGACACATGGTTGGTGTAGTTGTTGGCATCATTGACTGTTGGTTTAAAAGTGAAGTCGGTTTCACCAATCGAGACAACAACAGGTTTGATTGTAAAAGCAGCTTTAGACATATATTTCTCTCTTCATATGGTGCCATCAAGACACGTATAAAATCGGTTAAAAATGGGGTACAACCGTCAATTCAGGCCGCAGAAATCCCTCAGGGCTGACCCTGATACAGTGGTTTCTCGATGATTTTCTCAGCCTCGGTAACTGCGAACCTGACCGTGGTGGTCGTTCCCCGTTGTTTGCATTCCGGTTTAAAAAACCGTGTTTAAAGCATCTCTGATTTTTATATTCCCTCAGGCAAACATGCCATAAGTTTCAATTCAATTATTCAGTATTAGCCGATCAGATTACGGGTATCTGCCTGAGACAGATAAGGTACGCCGTTGATCTTCACAAAGTTCGGGCTGGTTACAAATCCGGTCAGTTTGCGGGTTGATTTGTCGGCACTTTCTGAATCAATGTTCAGCAGATCTGACACCAGGAATTTCACACCATACAGTTCGATCTTGTCTTCATCTTCACCGTTATGGGCATAAAACTGGATATCCTGCAGAGGAATATCACGATAGCTTCCTGCACTTTTTGCTGCGGCATGTACTTTCTGGAACTGTTTCAGATCCATTTCGATTTCAACATCACAGCTCACCTTACCGTCGGTATAGCCATCTGTCACACCGCGGGTAAATGCAACGGCCGACTCATCACTGATAGTCGCTGTCGCACTTTTAACGTGGACATACACTCCAAATAGTGTCGTATCAAAGCTACGACCGGAAAAACGGGCACTCATGCTTCATCTCCTTGGCTGATATAGATTGCAACAGTAATTTTGACTGGGCACTCATATGGCTGAACCGCCATATAAATTTCAACTTCAGTGCTGTTGACCCATTTGATTTGAATGTCATCTTCTTCCGGCGGATAGATTTCACCCGGATTGCCGGTCAGTGCCATTTCACGCAGATCCTGCGTCATAAAGAGTTTCGCCTGAGCTTCACTTTGTGGTGTCGAGTTGAATGTACGATCAGCAATCCGGGCAATGGCACGGATACGAACCTTACGGGCCGCTTTCATTGCAACACGGATATGACGGATATCCTGAAAATCACCGCCTTCGACATCCAGTGTACGGCCGGTTGTCCAGTACTGACCATCGTAGTCCGGATACCACATCGGGCACGCAATACGATTTGACTCCAGTGTTTTCAGCACAGACAGCTCTAATGCTTTGCCATCTTTGTCAGTCAGAAAATCAGTCGAACCTACAACACTACCGGTTTTCACCCGGGCCGGAGAATCAGCAATTGACGCATCAACCTGATTTGCCAGACGACCGCAGTATTTACCTAATGTTGAACCGTCAGCATGAACCAGAGGAACAACCGTGATGTACTGACTGGCAACGCCATCAACAATCGCGACTGATTTTGCTAACCAGGCTTCCCAGGTTTCACCATTCGCCACATCCGAGTTATCAACTTTCGGCAGGCAGCAAACCGCAAAAGTTTCCCGGCCAAGTGCATTTTTCAGCTCAGTACGCATTGCCACAGCATTCTCAAGCAAGGTTTTATCTGTTGCTGGGAAATCAAGCACAAATGCTTCGAAACTTGCCGTTTCATTGGCTTTACGAACCGCATCCTGCCAGTTGTCGGCTTCATCGAGCACCATAACTCCGGCAGTCCATTCGCTACCACCGTTCAGTTGTGCAGCCATCACGGTGGTCAGCAGAGATTCTCCGGCTGAAGACAAAGCTTCTTCCAGATCTGTCGAGGCATCAACAACCGTTAACTCACGTTCTGCACCGGAAACAGTACCGTATCCGACAAACAGAAAATGATATTCCACCCCGGCAATGGGGCCATTCATCATGTTTTTAATATTGATAATAACGCTGGGCCACGCCATGTTATCTGCTCCTATTTAATGTGATCATCCGATTGTTCTTTCTTGCTTGTCATTTCATCAACTTACGTCACTTAATCGACTTACAAGGCCAGACAACCGTTCTGTGTGATTAAATCCCGACCGGAATTCAATCGCCTTTGGTTCAGAGTGAATCAGAAATAATGTTCTGCAATCCCCGGGTCGCTTAACGCCGACCCGTAGTGAAATTACCCAATGTTTCCGCCACCCAGATTTCATATGCGTCGATGCGCCACTGTTTACCACGCCAGTAAACCGGCCCGGCAGCGTCTTCTGTTACACTGACCGGCTCTTCAAACTCAATATCGATAGCAATAGTTGAATAGCTATCATCAACCGTCGTCATTTCAATCACCGGATTTTCCAACACCTCCGCCGCTTCCCGGTCAGGATCCTGATCCATCAGCCATGCGCCGACATTGGCAAAAAGAACCGCCGGACTATAAGCGAGATGCGGAAAGTTATTGAACGTCAGACGAGCGTGATAGCGCATCCTCATCAACTCACAACCGTTGCCCAGAAATTTACTGTCCAGACCCAGAGAAATATTCTGCATCTGGGCCGTCAGGGTCTGTGCAATTTCATCTCCGACACAGTTTTCAATGAATGCTTTGAGTTTTCTGAGCTTGTCACCCGCTTCATACTGAGCCATGAAACTTTCACCTTACTATGCGTTGGTTTTTCAGAAACGGAACTATCTTTCCTCGCAATTTTTCTATAAATATCAAAGCATTTGATACTAACAATTCCGTTTTATTTCCCCGAATTGTCCGGGTTGAGATAAGAATACCCGGTCTGAAAAAAAGGTTCATTATGTTGAATTCGGCCTGATTCGGATATCGTGCAAAACGGAACAGACTGGAATTAATCAGGATAAATCAGTGAGAAAATACTTCTTTTTTTCCGGTATTTTGTTCATACCAGAAAAATTCAGAGCGTGGCTTACAGCACAACTCAGGAAAGAGCCCGGCCACGAAAAACACACATTACAGACCACTCCGGCAATGAACCGTATTTGTTCGCACACCATGGTAAGTTTTTTTACATTTCTCTATCTGTATGCCATCGCTTTTGTTATAATGAACTCAATTATTCATCAGAGGGAAAGGTATAAATATGAGAGTGTTATGCCCTGAGTGTGGCCAGAAAAGCCGGATCCAGAAATCAAACCGGATTACTAACAGCCATGCCGATTTATACTGCAGTTGCAGTGATCCCGAGTGTGGTCATACATTTGTGATGAATCTGTCTTACAGCCACACCTTAAGCCCTTCCGCCAAGGCCGCGAACCAGCTGGTCTGCAATCTGATCAAGTCTCTTCCCCCCGAAAGCAGAGCCACTCTGCAACAAGAATTATCTTTAATCTAATCTGTTTCTCTCCCTTTTAGTCAGCCGTTTTTATCATTCTTTTTCTGAACCGGCTGACTAATCTTTTTCCCCAGTCTTTATTGGTCATATTTACCAGATAAATGTAAATTATCTTTCATTACGACATGCAATAAAGTGTCCATCATAAGTTCTGGCATAAAAAAATCTTTCTGTTTTCTCCCCCAACTCAGGATAGACAGAAAGATTTCATCATTGATTTGCGGATTGGGTTACTCACCCTGATCGGCTTGCTCAGAATGTAAACGGGTGGGATTTCAGGGGGTGGCTTTTGATGTCCGCCATTGCAGATAATCATCCGCCCGGGCAGCACACTGACTCAGAGCAGACTTCAGCCGGGGAATATCTTCCGTAACAATTTCCGGCCACGTACCGCTGATACTGGGTTTGTAACAGGGAATAATCATTCCTTCCGGTGGCAGAATATACTGGACCTGAATCACTGGCTGCGGTTCAGTATGACTCACGCAGCCGCTCAGTAACGGAAACAGGGACAACACAAGTATGGCCGGATATTTCCTGTTGAAGCGTTTGAATTTCATGGCGTAGTTTTTCCTCGTTATCAGCACTTGTCCTAGCTCTCCTGATCAGGATCTGGTTCATCTGTTCCCGCTCCTGAGAAACCTGATCAAGCACATTTTTCTGCATCATAATTTGTACACTGGACTGAGACACCTGTGCGGTTAGTTTTTCATTCTCGGTAACCAACCATTTGATTCTGAGAATCACACCGGCAACCAGGCATCCAAACAGTATCAAAATGCCAAGTCTTACATATCCTTTAAAGGCCATACATCACCTCAGCATCTGAAGGGGCATGCCCCAGTTTGATTAATGCATCCCTGACAGAAATCTGTCCCTGACAAAGCCGGGTTTCAATCTCTCTGCGGGTGACAATTCCCCGGCAATGATTCTGTTCCGCCCGGCAGTCTTTACCATTCAGAAATACCCACCGGTTAAACTCAAGACAAGCCCCTTCAATATCCTGCTGCTTCAGTTTGCGATAGAGTGTCGAACGGCGTAGTGCGTTCGTTCCCAGGTTATAGCTGAAATCAAGTGCGGCAATGTGAACGTTTGGTGGTAATTGATAATGCAGATTCTCCAGTGGCTGGTTGTGATAATTCAGAGAACTGGCAAGCATCATGGCACACTGTTCATCGCTATAGGACATATCCTGACGAACACCTGCCGTTTCTCCGAAACAGACCGTCCACACGCCTCCCGGATCCTGATAAGCCGTATTTCGCTGGCCTTCCAGTGTTCCGGTGATGGCTACGGCACCAAAAAGTACCGTACCAATCAGTCGGTTATATTTCATGCTGACCTCTATCTTTACCTTTGTGACTGAAACAGAAACAAACGCACCAATGTAATACCAATGCCGATCACGGATAATGTAGTCCCAATGAGGAAAGCGATGTCTGAACCGTACCAGACAAAATTTCCTGCCAGAATGTCATGTAAACTTGAATTCATCATCGACTGATAATTCTCTGCACCCTGGGCGACACTGACACCAACCCCCGTACCACTTCCAACAGCAATTGACATCGTTGCTTTTTCAGAAATAACAGCTCCCCCCTGTCCGGTTTTAAAAGAAAAAAGACTCATCGTTTTGTATCTCCTGTCAGACAGAAATGATGATTTATATCGAAGCTGAATGAACTGAAATGAACCCAGGCAGATTGCTTTTCGAACATTCATGCATCCTCATGAATCTGTAACTTGCTCATATCCCGATCCCAATGTTTAAACAGATGTTTGCCGGGATGTTTGCCTTTATCACAGCGGTAGTCGTGTTCCAGCCATGCCTGACAAATGGCATCAGTCGGAGCAAACTGATAATGATACATCCGTGTTTTAAACCGGGCCGCGATTACAGACAGTCCGGTCGCATGCTTAGCAGAAATACCTTTCTGTACCATATTGGTTACCGTGCTGTATTTCACTCCCAGATAGTTGGCAATATACTCATAAGCCTTACATTTGTTCATCGGCATCCGCCGGACCAAAGCCGAAAAGGCATGATTCATCAGTTCCTTACGCATGGCATTGATTTCTACTGTGGTAAATTCCATGATTTATTTCCCCATTTTATTAGTCTTATATCGCTGCCCTAGCTCAGCGACACGCTTAAAGATGCCGGTTAAAGTGCTCGGATCCGGAACTCCCCGCTCACAACGCAACCGATCGAACTCGGTAGTTACGGCACGTGGCGACAATCGGGCGGATTCCGGCGGTAACATACCGTTACGTTCACGCTGTAACCATTTGTTATATGTACGTTCAAAGAGACTCCTGGCTTTTTCTTTATCCAGCTTGCGAGCATCAAATTCACACTCATTGCGCACAAGCTCCTCCAGACGACTGAGTGACGCGCTCCGGTCCATCATGCGTTGCCAGGCTGCCAGCCACTCTCCGTCATCAAGACACCAGGCACAGAATTTTCCCGGCCCTGGAATAAAGTCTGACGGATTTGCCCGGGCCATTCTCAGACCCCTTTGAACCAATGCCATAGTATTTACACCCTGCTCCATCATGGCTTTAACGTAATTCAGCTTCAGGGTTTCATACTCCTGTTCACTTCGGATAGAAGAGCGCCATGCCGGATGAATTCCCCGTAATTCACGCAAAATCATATTGACGATCTGTGCGGCAAAAGTATCGGGAGCCTGCTGCTCTCCGGAAGTTTCACTACCAGCCGACAAGACATTCAGTTCATTACGTATTGCTTCATAGGTTATTGGTTTCATTAAGAATTCCCTCACCAGTGTTATGAATCAGTTATATTGTTCTGAAGACTGATGTAACGCATGGATCCAGCGAGTGTCCTCATCATCAGGCTCCCAGTGCCGGGACGGCCGACCCACAGCAACAGCAACAGCAGTGGTACCATTCTCCCGGACATACCGGGCCTGCGAGAGATAGCCTGGAAACTTATTGATATTGAAAAGTGTGGCTGGACGCAGATACTGACGCATCCGGGCATCATCTCCCCATTCCTGAACCTTGTGATCAATCACGGCCATCAGATCCTGGACTGAAAAACCATCCTGCATGCGGGCTATGATCAAACCAGCCGTCTGACCTTTAGGCTGAAAGCGCGTCTGTGCAGCATTATTCAGATGAAAAACAACATCTTGCATATCATTTGCTTGCTGTAGCTTCTCTGAAACTGAGTCGTTACCTTCTGACTGCTGCGCAAGGATCAATAATTGATCCTTCCGTTTTTGTTTTGGATCAGTCTTTACTTGTGTCGGCTGAGCCGGATCTGGTTGAGCCAGATCTGGCTTATCCGTTTCAGAACAAGAGACTGAACGAACAGCCAAATCCGGATTCACCGTTTTTGGTTCATCAAAAACAATATATTCAATCTCTCCGCTGGCACGCTTCTGTGTAGTCACATAACCGACCTGCCGCAGCTCTTTCAGAATGGCATATACGCCATCCCGGCCAGTTTTCTTTGCTGCTCCCTGAGTGACATTGGCTAACTGAGCAGGACTGACCTGCCAGTGATCCGGTTTTGACAACAGATAAGTCAGCATCCCCATCGCCTGAAAAGATAAATGCCCTTCCTGAAAAATATGATTTCCGACCAACGTAAAACACTGATCCCGTTTGGCCCGTCTAATGCTCATTCATACACCTTTTAAAAGCCGAAATATCACGTCTTGCCATACTAAAAACCCGGAAAAGATCTAATGTCTCATCATGATTTTGATAGCAATGGTAAGAAAACTTTCATTGAATGTAAATATAATGACGTAATGAAATTTTCTTTTTTTATGTAAAAATCATTACAAAAGTACTGTATACTTTGACAGAAAAGGGCTATGATAAGCTCTCTGAATGCGAACATCAGTTGTAATGCAAACAGATGAGAAACTTCCGGCTGATGACCTGATACCAGCCCGAGTTCTAAAGAGAAACGACCAATTGAGGATATCCCGTTATAACGGGCATTGTGATTTATGATTGTTGAATTAGGCGAACGTCTCAAAGCCAGACGAGAGAGTTTAGGGCTCACCCAGGACATGCTGACAGCCCGAGTGAAAGAGATAGATTCATCTCTGAGTCTGAACCGGATTACGATCAGTCAGATCGAAAACGGGATTCAGTCGAGTATGAAAGACCGCTTATTACTGGCAATGTCTAAAGCATTAGAATGCTCACCGGAATGGATTGTATACGGAACCGACTCAGCCAATAGTGATATATCGTCTTCTTCTTCACAGGCCAATGTGAGTAATGGTCCCTCAGCATCAGCGATGTGTCCGGTGATATCCTGGGTCAAAGCCGGTGATTTTTCCGAAGCAGTCACACCTTACGCCCCCGATGAATACGAATATTATCCCTGCCCGGTGCATAGTGGCCCGGGAACTTATATTCTCAGGGTCCGGGGAGATTCAATGGAACCCCGGTTTGAGGAGAACGACCTGATATTTATCGATCCGAATCTGGTAGAACCCGAGCACAACAAGTTCGTCATTGCCATGCTGACCGATTCAGCAGAAGCGACATTCAAGCAGATACAGGTCATTGATAATAAAAAATTTCTAAAAGCTCTCAATCCATCCTATCCACCGGAACTACGCTTCTTATCCATCAATGGCAATTGTCAGATTATTGGTACGGTGATTGCCCACATGAAGCCAATCTAGATTTTAGAACTCAATGTAAGTTAATTTACATTACAACTCCGCATATGCAAACAGAAAAGCCAACAGATAAACTGTTGGCTTTATATCAATCTAAACGACTCACAGTAGAGGCTTCAATATATCGAGGATAACCCGAATGTATCTGCTCTAATCGTGATACATATAATCCCGCGTCAGTGGCAGAACATATCGATCTGCTTTTGTTGCCACGATCTGATGCAGCGCAACCCAATTGTGATGAAATGCATGAGCACATCCTGCCAGATAAACCCGCCAGATCCGGAACTGTTTATCATCAACCATGGTTTTCAATTGTTCACTTTGTGCCTCAAACCGGGCAGCCCAATGCTCCAGAGTCATCGCGTAGTGGTGTCGTAAATTTTCAATATCAACAGGTTCCAGACCCGCAATCGCCATCTCTTTTAAAACCAGACCAATGTGAGGCAATTCACCATTCGGGAAAACATAACGATCAATAAACTTTCCGGCTCCGGATGGTGCTGAACCGGATTTAGGATCTGTGGTGGTGATCCCATGGTTCATCATGACGCCATCCTCTGCCAACAACGAATTCAATTTAGAAAAATACTCATTCAGGTGTTTTAATCCGACATGTTCGAACATACCAACACTGGTAATCCGGTCAAAGGTACCATGAACATCCCGGTAATCGAGCAAGTGAACTTCACAAACTGATTCCAGTCCCGCAGCCCGAATACGTTTCTGTGTTTCCAGGTATTGCTGTTCAGAAATGGTGATTCCCGTCGCTTTCGCCCCAAACTTCTGTGCTGCCCTGATGATTAACGCTCCCCAGCCACACCCGACATCCAGCAAAGTTTGCCCGGGCTGGAGCTGAATTTTATTCAGAATATGGTCTATCTTTTGCTCCTGAGCCAGATCCAGCGAGTCATCCATGGTTTTAAAATAACCACAAGAATAAACCATATTCTTATCGAGCCATGCCTGATAAAACTCATTTGAAACATCATAATGATAAGAAATTGACTCTGAATCGAGTTTACGCGTGTGATGATAGCGCCGGGAACCGCCATGTTTCCCGGTATAGTTAGATCCATATGCAACTAACTGGTTGGCAATTTCAACCACATCCATGACTTTACCTTTGACATGGAGTTTCCCTTCGACATATGCATGACCCAACTTATCCAGTGATGGGTTAATTAAATGTTTTAATGAAGAAAAGTGTGGTACTTCAATAACGACTTTGGGCTCATCCGTCAGGTGAACCTCACGACCATTCCATAACTGGATGGTCATTGGCAGTGACTGGCTGTCACTAATCCGATCTATAAATTTCTCAAATTTTCTTTCCCAGAACATACTTCTGTCTCCTATGTCTGACGACACTAGGCTACGAAATACTTCAGGCAATATAATGGCCCGGTATAAACAACTTTACATAATCCTGTTGCTAATGAACTCTCTATTCCCTATTTCGTACCTCTAATCGGTTATCCTACGCCCGTTGTTCTGAAAAATCTATTCTTGTTACATCAAAAGTTGTGGCATATATCACCTCAAAATATATGTGCCTTTATTAATATTTCAGATAAATATAGAACAATAAAATCGAGATATGCATCAAATATCTGGAAAGAAGATCAAAGAAGTGGAATAAGTAAGGGAAGCCGAAGCTCCCCCGTAGAAAATAACTGTTCTGTTTACACCAGTCCGGTTTACAGAACCATGCCACCAAAAATAAAGCCGAATGTGACAGCAGAAGCAATTGTTACAACGCCCGGAATAAAGAATGGGTGATTAAAGACATACTTACCGATCCGGGTTGAACCGGTATCATCCATCTCTACAGCTGCAAGAAGTGTCGGATAGGTTGGAAGCACAAATAACGCACTCACCGCAGCAAAAGAAGCAACAGCTGTTAATGGTGCAACACCGATCGCCAGTGCTGCCGGCATCAGCGCGGTTGTTGTCGCACCTTGTGAATAAAGCAACATCGAAGCAAAGAAAAGTGTAATTGCCAGCATCCACGGATATTGTTCGAGAATATGAGCAGACAGCTGCTTAATTTCGTTAATATGACCGGAGACAAAAGTATCACCCAGCCAGGCTACACCAAGAACGCAAACACAAGCACTCATCCCGGATTTAAACGTTGAAACCGATGTAATCTTTGAAGCATCAATCTTGGTAAACAGAATGATTGCCGTTGCTGCCATCAGCATGATTGCCATAATTGCCTGATTCCGGCCAATGGCAGGATCCGTGATAAGACCGACAGCTTTACTAATCATCGTCGCATAGGCAACCACTGCAACAATCGCAATGACAAAAATGTAAACCGACATTTTTGCAGAAGGCAGAATGTCACGTTTTGTAGCGCCACGCACTTTAATCAAGCCTTTTTCCAGACGTTCCTGATAGATAGGATCATTTTCCAGATCGCCTCCCAGGAAGTTAGCAACAAAAGCACCGACCATACAGGCTGCGAAAGTTGTCGGGATACAAATCGCCAGTAAAGTCAGATAACCAACACCCAGCGGCTCAAGAATTCCGGAGAAAAAGACGACAGCAGCTGAAATCGGAGAAGCAGTAATTGCAATCTGTGATGCAACAACTGCAATAGAAAGCGGACGGGAAGGTCTGACTTTTTGCTCTTTAGCAACTTCAGCAATAACCGGCAACGTCGAGAATGCAGTGTGTCCGGTGCCTGCCAGCAGCGTCATCAGAAAAGTGACGATTGGCGCATAAAAGGTAATCTGTTTCGGATTTTTTCTTAGAAATTGCTCAGCCAAATCAACCAGCCAGTCCATACCACCGGCAACCTGCATTGCCGCAATTGCGGTAATGACTGACATAATGATCAGAATAACGTCTACCGGGATGGTTCCTGCATTCATTCCCAGCCCCATGGTCAAAATAATCACACCTGCTCCACCGGCAAATCCAATGCCTATACCGCCAATTCTGGCTCCGAGAAAAATGAAGAGCAGGACAATCAACAGCTCTACTGCTACCATGATGATACCTCGTTAAGTTATTGTAATTTAATTAATAATTCTTATTCCAATATTGAATAATCACTTGGTGGGTCAATTGATAGCAGATCCATTGCAAGAACCCATCACAAACTAAAATCCCTTACCGTTCCGGAAATTGAATATAAAGACTTTAATTTACGAACACCGTCTTGCTTTTTGTCACAGGAAATCAGACGATAGCTAACTTCCTCATCACAAAAATATATTTATGAAATGAATACTCTCCATTAATTCACAAATAGCAAACACTCTATTCCTATATTTGAAACAATCGATTTAACTTTAATAAGTTTCTATTTAAATAAATTCCTATTCATGAACTACATAATGAATAAATTATTATTTGATGTTGTTTCATATCGTAACAACATCATGAAAAAGATAGGAATCCTGGCAGGTTAGCCTGAAAAGAGGAGACTAACTGATAAGAGCGGGAAACTTCTCTCATGCTACCCATCTAAGGATCCTTAGTTTATTATCTCGGAAATCACAAACTGATTACCTTTTAGTAAAATATAAGAATCCTTTCTGCAAAAAGATTAGTTTAAAAATCTATCCTGATTTTGAAGCACATCATACCGCACCAACATAAAAATAATAGTACTCAGATCACCTTTTTGGTGCATCGTTTTATTGACTAAAAAATAAATAACCAAAGTTTGATCTGAATGAAATAATCAGTACACATAAAAAAACCAGCACAATAAATATTGTGCTGGTTCTGATAAATAAATTGATTTGAATCAATCAACCATTACGATAAATATAACTATATGCATTAATTGCAGGAACACCACCTAAATGTGCATATAGTACTTTTGAACCTTTCGGGAAAAAGCCTTTCCGGGTCAGATCAATCAATCCCTGCATTGATTTTCCTTCGTAGACAGGATCAGTCATCATACCTTCCGTCCGGGCGGCAATCCGAATTGCATCGTTGGTTTCTTCGGATGGCACTCCATAAGCCGGATAAGCGTAGTCATCAATAATGATGATATCTTCTTCGGAAATTTCCTGTCCAAGTTCAACTAAATCTGCCGTATTCCGGGCAATGCGCAAAACCTGCTCATGATTTTTCTCCGGCGTTCCCGAAGCATCAATGCCAATCACCTTTTGTGCTCTGCCGTCTGCTGCAAAGCCGACCACCATACCGGCCATTGTTGAACCCGTCACCGTACAAACCACAATATAATCGAATTTGATCCCCATTTCGGCTTCTTGCTCGCGAACTTCTTCAGCAAATTGCACATATCCCAATCCACCATATTTATGCTCTGATGCACCGGCAGGAATCGGATAAGGAACACCACCATTTGCTTTCACATCTTCAATCGCATTTTCCCAGCTTTCCCGGATGCCAATATCGAATCCCTCATCGACAAGCTCAACATCTGCACCCATAACCCGGCTCATCAGGATATTCCCGACCCGATCATACACAGCATCCTGAAACGGCACCCAACTCTCCTGAACCAGACGACATTTCATACCAATTTTGGCCGCAGTTGCCGCAACAAGACGGGTATGATTTGACTGTACACCACCGATTGTGACTAGTGTATCTGCACCACTGGCAATGGCATCCGGAACAATATATTCCAGCTTACGAATTTTGTTTCCACCAAAGGCAAGACCACAGTTGCAATCTTCCCGTTTTGCGTAAATTTCAACATCTCCGCCAAGAAATTCACTGAGACGGCTGAGTTTTTCAATCGGAGTTGGGCCAAAAGTGAGCGGGTAACGTTCAAACTTGTCTAATTTCATGCCAGATTTCCTTTATATAATGCGTTGATTCCGAGAAGTTCTAATAAAAGATATGCTTCTAGACTACCCAATCTGAAATGAAATGTGCTTCCTATTTTTATTGAAATTTTTCATATAAATTTTACATAAAGAAAATAAATCGTTACTTTAATGAAAAATATGACATAAAAGTGGAATAAATCATCATGGACAAATCACTGGACAAGGTAGATCTGAAGCTGCTCCGCCTGTTGCAGCAAGATGGCAGAGTAAGTAATGCGGAGCTGGCAGAAAAAGCCAACATCAGCCCGGCAACCTGTCACCGGCGAGTTGAACGCCTGTTCAGTCAAGGGGTGATTCAGTCGGTCAGGGCAGAAATAAATCCACAGGACATTCATCTGGGAGCTTTGGTTATTGTTGGTGTCGTACTGGATCGTTCGACACCGGAGAGTTTTGCCGAGTTTGAAGCAGCAATTGTCCGCTTGCCCGTCATTATTGACTGTCAGCTGGTCGCTGGTGAATTTGATTATTTTCTCCGGGTACGAGTCAATGATATGGCAGATTTCAACCAGCTTCATGCCAGTCAGCTGATCGCCCTGCCCGGAGTCCGGCAAATCCGGACTTTCTTTGTAATGAAAGAGGTGATTCAGCACGCACCGCTACGCTTCTAAGCGTCCGTTGCGTAGCCTTTCCCCTCAATCAGCAGCTTCGAAAATCACGATGAAAGCATATAAAAAAACGGGACTTTATGTCCCGCCTTTTCATATTTAAGCAATGTATGAAATATTCAGAAATGTAACTGGATCACAGAGACGACAATACAGCCGGGCCGGCGTACACCCTCGATCTCAACTCTGATTTCACGCTCAACTTCCAGCCCTTTACGCACCGGAGTCACTTTCGTCAGGATACTTTTCGCCCGAACCCGATCACCAGATTTTACCGGATACGGAAAACGAACCTGATTCATCCCAACGTTCACAACCATTTTTGCCGTAGGAAACAACGAATCATCCGGATCGACACTATCTGTAAGTTTCGGTAGCAGCGCCAGGGTTAAGAACCCATGCGCAATCGTAGTCTTAAACGGTGACTCAACCGATGCCCGCTCAGGATCCGTGTGAATCCACTGTGTATCTTCAGTCACATGACCAAATTGGTTAATGCGTTCCTGATCGACATGCAGCCAGTCTCCGACGTGGATCACTTCACCGATCTTCTGCTGTAACTCATCGTACAATGTCTGCGCTTCCGACGTTAACTTCATAGGTTCCTGCCGGAAGAGTGCAGATTCCCGCTTTAACGCGGCGGTTTCTGCATCAGTTGGCAGATTAACGTCTTCATTCACCGCTGGCTGATGAAAATCTCTGATCCAGGAAAACAGGTGAAAATGGTTCGTTTTTGTCAGTAACTCTTCCCAATATTCGCGCATAGCTGGTGGCATTTTCTGCATCAGCTCAGCATGCTGCTTACTCAACATTTCACCACGTTGTTTGAACAGTTCAACGACTTTCATCTCAACTCCTTGCTTCATCTTAATGAAGTCAGTAACAGTTTGATTTTGAACCACTTCACATAAAGGTGCAAATACTTTCGGGCGTACATGCGTTAACTAAACACGACATTTTCTATACTTTACATGGAGTTACAAATAAAACACCATTTTATTAGAAGTGTAATTCACAACAGGTCTTATGTGTTTGTGATGACAGAAATTATTCCCATCAATACGAAGTTTTTCTATTTTTTATCTTCTAATTCAAGTAAATAGAAAACTTATCACTCCTGTCATACAGGATTCACAAAGATCTGCTGAGAAAATAACCTTTCTGCCATAACATTCAAAATCAGTGCCAGCACGCTTATTTTTTCTCTGGTACGGGGCCATGTACAATATTTCAACAACATACAGCCAGCTTATAGCAGATGGATCACCGTGTTGACGAGCCTCCCGCCAGAAATACGACGGCCCTCCTGTTGCCACCACACGCTATCCAATCCTATAAGCGGCCAAAATGTGCCGATAATGATTTAAAAACAGCAATTATTGCTAGGACGGTCATCTCTGTCATCATCAATACTATGTCCCTAACGAGAAGATGCGTTATCGTCTCTTTCAGTCACACCATGACTGTTTTCCGGAGCGGTACTCACATTGAAACAACCATCCTTCAGGGATAACAAAGAGTGAAATCATGCGGGACAATCTATACAAAACTGTCGATGAGCGAATTCATCAGGTATGCCACTATATTGAAAATCATCTCTGTGATGATCTGACACTTGATCATCTGAGTCAGATTGCGGCACTGTCCCGGTATCATTTTCATCGTGTCTTCTCAGCCTACATTGGAATGAGCGTTGCCAGATATATTCAGTTAATGCGACTGAAACGGGCATCCATGCAGTTAGCCTTCGAAACGGATTTACGGGTGATCGATATTGCCCTGGACGCAGGTTATGACAGTCCGGAATCTTTTGCCCGGGCTTTTAAAAAAACCTTCGGTCAGTCTCCGTCCGGATTCCGAACCGCACCTGAATGGCTCAACTGGCATGCTCAATTCCAGTCACACAAACAACCTTGGGGAGAACAACACATGCATGTTGAAATCAAAAATTTCAGTGAAGCCAAAATCGCTTTCATTACCCATCAGGGGCCGATTGAGCTGGTTTATGAAACAGCAACACAATTTATTGCCTGGCGTAAAGAAAGCGGACTATCACCAGTGAGCACATCAAAAACATACGGAATCCCTTATGGCAACCCAGATGTTGTTGCCCCGGAAGCATTTCGTTTTGATATCGGAGGCTCGGTTGAGCAGGATGTTCCGGAAAACACATACGGTGTTCAGACAGGAACAATCCCCGGAGGCCGCTGCGCGGTTATTCGTCATAAGGGGAGTCATGACCGGTTGGGAGAGTCTATTTACTATCTCTACCGGGACTGGTTACCCCAAAGTGGTGAAACACTGCGTGATTATCCTTGTTTCTTTCACTATCTCAACCTGATAAACGAGGTACCCGAGAGCGATTTAATCACCGATGTTTATCTGCCGATCCAATAATATTTTTCCCCCTGTCTTGCAGGGGGTTCCGGTTTTATATCTCCCAGCACCCGGATGTTTTAAGACTCAGGATCCAACTTCACTTCTTCTCATCCATTGCTTTTGCCTATTACAGATATCGGTCCGGCAGAAAAAATATTTTGCTATGCTCAGTAGACAAGATAACAATTTGAAATGATAATTATTATCATATAGAGTAATTCATTATCGTTCCTGAAGGTTACAAATTGTATGAAAAAACATCTGTTTACCGCGTTCTGTTTCATTCTGATGCTGTCACCCGGACAAAGCTGGGCAAAGTTTAAAGTGATTACCACATTTACGATTATTCAGGACATGGCGCAGAATATTGCCGGAAATGCCGCTGATGTTGTTTCTCTGACTAAACCCGGCGCAGAAATCCACAATTACCAGCCGACGCCGAAAGATATTATCAAAGCGCAGTCTGCCGATCTGGTGTTGTGGAATGGCCTGAATCTGGAACAATGGTTTCAGCGCTTTTTCTCCAATGTAAAAGATGTCCCTTCAGTCGTTGTCAGTGAAGGAATTCAGCCCCTTTCGATCTATACCGGTCCTTATAGCGGCAAGCCCAATCCTCATGCATGGATGTCGCCGCAAAATGCACTGATCTATGTAGAAAATATCCGTAAAGCACTGGTGAAGTATGATCCGGAACATGCTGAAACTTACAATCATAATGCCAGCGTTTATCAGGAAAAGATCACACAGCTGAATCACCAGATCCACACGCAACTTGCTGCCGTTCCTGAAGAAAAACGCTGGCTGGTCACCAGTGAAGGTGCTTTCAGCTATCTGGCGCGGGATTATGGCTTAAAAGAAGCCTTTCTCTGGCCGATTAATGCCGATCAGCAAGGTACACCACAGCAGGTCAGAGGCCTGATTGATACCATTCGTCAGCATCACATTACCGTGTTATTCAGTGAAAGTACCATCTCTGACCGCCCGGCCAGACAGGTTGCCAGAGAAACCGGGGCTGCCTACGGTGGTGTTCTTTATGTCGATTCTCTTTCAACCGGCAGCGGTCCGGTCCCGACATACCTTGACCTGCTCCGGGTCACAACCGATACCATTGTCAGAGGATTACAACCATGACATATCAGCCTGTCAGTCTTGAAGCAACACAAGTCAGTGTGACTTACAATAATGGTTTCAAAGCAATTCACGATGTCAGCTTTCGCCTGCAGGGTGGAACGATCTGTGCTTTGGTCGGTGTCAACGGCGGCGGTAAATCCACGCTGTTTAAAAGCATTATGGGGCTGGTCAAAACCTCTCAGGGAGAAATCCTGCTGTCCCGGCAACCGATCCGGCACGCCCTGAAACAAAATCAGGTCGCCTATGTACCGCAAAGTGAGGATATTGACTGGAATTTCCCGATTCTGGTCCGGGATGTCGTGATGCAGGGGCGCTACGGTTTCATGAACTTTCTGCGTCGTCCCAGTACTGTGGATAAAGACAAAGTCCGGCAGGCCATGCAGCGCATGGGGATTGAAGATCTGGCAGGCCGCCAGATTGGAGAACTCTCCGGCGGTCAGAAAAAACGTGTTTTCCTCGCCCGGGCACTGGCACAGGAGAGTCAGACGATTTTACTCGATGAACCGTTTACCGGTGTCGACTTCACCACTGAAGAAGCCATTATGAATCTGCTGCGGGAGTTGCGGGAAGAAGGCCATCTGATTCTGGTATCGACGCACAATCTGGGCAATATTCCCGATTACTGCAATGAAGTGGTTTTTATCAACCGGACCATCGTTGCTGCCGGAAACATTCAGGATACGTTTACACAGCAGAATCTGGTGGCAACTTTCGGCGGCGTCCTGAAACATGTCGGCATCCTCGGTGAAACGCTCCATCAGGACGATGATGAACGTTCAGTCACCATTATCTCTGACCACGAAAAACCAGCGGTTTTCTATGGTAAAGATCACCAGAACGCTACGCTGATCCGGGACAGACAATCTCCGGAACAGCCTCACCATACGCCGAGGTAACGTTATGCTGGATTTGCTTCTGGAACCCTTACAATATCAATACATGCAGCACGCCATTTTCAGCAGTTCAATTGTCGGTGCCGTTTGCGCATTCCTGTCGGCCTTCCTGATGCTGAAAGGCTGGTCTCTGATTGGTGATGCCCTGTCTCATTCTGTCGTCCCCGGCGTGGCCGGCGCCTATGCACTGGGACTGCCATATTCGGTCGGAGCATTTATTGCCGGTTTTCTTGCTTCACTGGGGATTGCATTGCTCCGGACGCTTTCTCATCTGAAAGAAGATGCCATCATCGGCTTCATTTTTACCACCTTCTTCGCCGCCGGTTTACTACTGGTATCACTCAACCCGACATCGATTAATATCGAAGGTATTATTTTTGGCAGCATTCTGACGGTCAGCCAGTCCGACTTAATCCAGATGCTGATCATCGCCGGTATTTCGTTTGTGGTACTGGCTCTGTTATGGAAAGACCTGATGCTGGTTTTCTTTGATGAAACTCAGGCATCGTCCGTCGGTCTGTCTCCTACGGTTTTGAAAGTGGTTTTCTTTACCATTCTCAGCGCCTGTACTGTAGCGTCCCTGCAAACCGTCGGCGCGATTCTGGTGATAGCGATGGTGATTACGCCGGGAGCAACAGCCTATCTGCTGACCGATCGGTTCGGTCTGTTACTGATCATTGCGATTACTCTTGGATTTATCACCAGTGCCTTTGGCGCTTACCTCAGTTACTACCTCGATGGTGCAACCGGTGGCACTATTGTACTGATTCAGACACTCATTTTTTTCTGTGCCTTCTTTTTTGCTCCGAAATACGGTGTTCTGGCAAACCGGAGAAGTGCGAAAAAACGTGTTGAATCCGGTGAAGAAATACAACACAGACAGCATGTCAGGTGGTCATGATGGATAATCTTATACAGTGGTTCAGTGAACCCTTCCAGTTTGAATTCATGCGGCGGGCTCTATGGGCCGGACTGGCAGTCGGCGCTGTCTGTGCCGTTCTTTCCTGCTATCTGGTGCTGAAAGGCTGGTCACTGATGGGAGATGCGATTTCTCATGCCGTGTTACCGGGGATCGTGATTGCCTATACGCTGGGAATCGCCCTGCCCATCGGCGCGTTTATCTCAGGTCTTGCCTGCGCATTAATGAGTGGCTATATCAAAGAAAACTGCCGGGTTAAAGAAGACACCGTAATGGGCATTGTCTATTCCGGGATGTTCGCACTGGGTCTGGTTCTGTTTACCAAAATAGAAACCGAGCAACACCTGCTGCACATTCTGTTCGGTAACATGCTCGGCATTCAGGATTTTGAATTTACCCAGACAGTCACCCTGTCGTTGATCGTCTTCGCGATTGTAGTCACGTTCAGAAAAGACTTTTTACTCTACTGCTTTGACAAAAGCCACGCCCGGGTTGTCGGATTACCTGTGGTGCTAATTCACTACAGCCTGCTGGTTCTGCTGTCACTGACCATTGTCGCAACCATTCAGGCCGTCGGTGTTATTATG
This sequence comes from Vibrio mangrovi, assembly GCF_024346955.1. Classification (NCBI taxonomy): domain Bacteria; kingdom Pseudomonadati; phylum Pseudomonadota; class Gammaproteobacteria; order Vibrionales; family Vibrionaceae; genus Vibrio; species Vibrio mangrovi. Next base: position 734,034 of record NZ_AP024884.1, read on the forward strand.
GTTGTCGCGATGCTGGTTTCTCCGGGAATTACCGCTTTTGTCCTGACCAGACAGTTTAGTCATATGATGTGGATCGCACTAGGCGTGTCTCTGAGCTCCATTGTGCTGGGCATTCTGGTCAGTTTTCATATCGACGGCGCAACCAGTGCCTGTATCGTTCTGGTTCAGGCATGTTTCTTTTTGTTGGCGCTGGTCGCATCAAAAGTAATAACCCGGACTGCCGCACAACACGAAATACCACCAGAAACACATGTCAGTCCATCGCATTAAATATTCCCATCAGGAAAAATACCGCCATAACGGCGGTATTTTTAGGGTAAGCAGTATGTTTAATCATTAACCTGCCGCCCAGAGCAGCACAGCAATAACCTGCGGCGTTAAGATCCTCAGACACATCACCAACGGATAGACCGTTGCATAGGCCAGCGATGAGGCGCCGCTGGTGGCATGCATGGCATTGGCAAATGCCAGCGCCGGTGGATCGGTCATCGAACCAGCCATCAAACCACAAATGGTCAGATAGTTCACTTTCCCGAAGAAACGGGCGAACAAACCGACACTAAGCAGAGGAATCAGTGTAATCGCAATCCCGTATCCCATCCATGTCAGTCCGTCACCATCGACCATGGTGGAGAAGAAATCACCGCCAGAGCTGATCCCGACCACCGCTAAGAAGAGAACAATACCAATTTCCCGTAACGCCAGATTCGCACTGGGCGGCATAAACCAGTAAAGACGCCCGATACTGCCGATTCTGGCCAGAATGATCGCCACAATTAACGGGCCGCCGGCTAATCCCAGTTTCAGCGGTGCCGGCAGATGCGGAAGCTGGAATGGAATCGAACCCAGCAGCACACCCAAACCAATTCCGATAAAAATAGGCAACATCTGTACATGATGCAGTTTACTCGCTGCATTTCCGATCATTTTACCGACATACTCGATATCTTCTTTCTGACCGACAATATACAAAATATCCCCGAATTGCAGTACCGAATCCTGACTGGCAACCAGTTCGACCCCGGCCCGGTTCAGGCGTGAAATGACGACATTGTGCTTGTATTTGAGGCTCAGCTCACCCAAATGCTTACCGAGAACCTTCTCATTGGTCACCACCACCCGATCGCTTTTCAGAACCGTTCCTTTGGTCGACAGAGATTCCGAAACCTCCCGGCCGACAATCAGTACAGCTTTATGCAGCAGCTCCTGACGGTCACTGACAAAATGCAGATAATCACCGACATTCAGAATGGTGTCTTCTCCGGGAACCACCAGATTACCCTGAGTTTTCATTCTTGAGCAGACAACACCCTGACCGATCAGCGTGACCAGTTCAGCAAATTTCATCTTGTCCATATTGGGGTTTTCGATCATCACGTTAACCGACAGCAGGTCTCTGCCTTTCCCCTGACTACGGCTGTCATAGGCTTCAGCCTCTTTATCGACATTGATTTCAAACACGATCCGGATAATCCACATCGACAGCAAGATACCGATAATCCCGAAGGGATATGCCATCGCATAACCCAAACCCAGCATATCGACCTGACTATCGATTTCTCCCAGTTCATGCAGGATCTGCTGTCCTGCTGCCAGAGAAGGCGTGTTCGTCACCGCCCCGGAGTAAATTCCGAGGAAAATATGCAACGGAATATTGAAGATAAAATGGAGCACAACGGCAGTCAGGCCACCGATGACGACGATTCCGGCAGCCAGCCCGTTCAGCTTCAGACCACTGCTTTTCAGAGATGCAAAGAATCCCGGCCCGACCTGAATCCCTATAGTGTAAACGAACAGGATCAAACCAAATTCTTTAATAAAATGCATAGCATGACTATCAAGGTGCCAGCCAAACTGATTGATGAAATGCCCGACGAAAATACCGCCAAACAGCACACCACCAATACCGAGTCCGACTCCTTTGATTTTCAAGCCACCTAACCACAACCCAATCACTGCCACCAGGGACAGGACGAGTATTGAGAGTGCGACTTCGCCCATAGTTATTACTTCCGTTACCAGATTTAAAAAATGAAAAAATTAAATTTATTTGCACTGAATAAAATATTTTTGAATTTTGTAGAGCGTGCAAAAATAAATGTTCTGAAAATAAGTCTATAACCTTCGATCTGTCCTATTTTTGACAGAGGTTAAAAATTGAAACATTAGTCAGACTTCAGGAAAAGGAAGTTTTCAATTTGTGAGGACAATAGGTTTTGCGATTCAATTCAATGATTTTCCGGCATTTAATCGTTTCGAAAAAATGAGAAGTGTTCCTGTTAATTATCTGAGAAAATCTACCAGAAAACATCTCACCAGCTCAAAAAAAACCTATTGATTTTATACACTTTAACTGATAAGTTCAGTTAAATATATCTATGTAAATCATATGGATATATTTAATAACAAGACGATAATCCAAGCGATTATTCTATTTTATGCAAACAATGCACAATTATGGCTATGGAAATACAATGAAAAAATTATCTCTATTATTATTCGCAACACTTCCTTCAACAATGGCTTTTGCCGGTACTCATTCGGTTCCTTTTGCAATTCCGGGTAATCAGTATTGTGGCGGAACTCATACTTCTGATATGTCTCTTTCTGTTTCCAACTTAAGCAGCCATGAAGCAACCATCAAACTTGATTTGTATGATGGGAATGGCAATCAATTAAATCTTGAAGGGACGGAGAACAGCGGCATACAATCGAATATTATACCGGGCACCGAAATGACCATTGCGCCCTATACAACCGTTCATTATCACAAAGGCTATGGCACATTCAGCAATACTCCAACCGATTGTAATCGTGCTTACCGGGGAGAACTGACGAATTTAAACACTGATGCTCAGATCATTGCTTCCGGCTGGATCTCCGGCTTTGCTGGTAATGGTCAGTATTATCGCTCCGGCTCTACCATTATTATCAATAACGGTCAGGCATTTTAATCCTACAATGCACAGAGCATGAGTTGCTCTGTGCATTTTTGACTTCCTTCCATGCCGGAAATAGTTATTCAGGTTGATTTAGTAGGCTGATGACACTATCCCGAATCACCAGTGTCGGTTCCAGATGAACCACCTGTGGATCGGCGGTCTGTTTTTCGAGACGGTTAACCAATGCTTCAACCGCAGCAGTCCCTAAACGGTGTTTCGGCTGGTGGATGGTCGTCAGAGAAGGTGTAACATACTTGGCAATGTAGATATCATCGTAACCGATAATCGACAGATCCTGAGGAATCCGGATGCCCCGGGTATGCGCTTCATTCACCACACCCATCGCCATCATATCGTTACCGACAAATATCGCACTGGGAAGTTTGCCGCGCTGACAGATACGCTGGAGTGCATCCGCACCACCATCACATTCAAAATTGGCTTCGGCGATCCATGCCGGGTTAATCGGCAACTTTGCGTCGGTCATGGCTTTTTTAAATCCTTCGTAACGCATATAAGCCTGATGCAGCTTCAGAGGACCAGTGATACAACCGATGTCGCGGTGACCGCATTCAATCAGATAATTGGTCGCCATAAACCCACCCAGCAGCGAGTTATCCTGAATTTTATCACAGGCAAAATGGACCGGGCCGCGATCCATCACCACAACCGGTATATCGGGGAAACGATCAAACGCATCAATATGTTCCCCTTCCAGTGCGGCGCACATCAGGATCAGACCATCAACCCGCTTTTCAAGCAACGTATTGATCGACTCTTTCATCCGATGACCATCGCCTTCGGTATTGCATAAGATGAGGTTGTAACCTTTCTGATAGCAGCTACGCTCAACACCTTTCACGACTTCGCCGAAGAACGGGTTAGTCGAGGTGGTCACCAACATACCGAGTGTCTTGGTTCGATTCATTTTGAGACTACGTGCCAGTGCAGAAGGCGCATAGTTCAGATCTTTCGCCGCCTGATTGACTCTGGCAGCAATTTCGTCACTGACGTAACGGGTTTTATTGATCACATGACTCACTGTCGATGTTGAAACACCTGCGCGTTTCGCAATATCTTTCATGGTTGCCATGTGATCTCTCCCTGTTCTTTATTTACCAGTGTCTTGCCCGGCAAGAAAAGTATCAACTTCCTGTCGGGAAGGAATGGAAGTCTGCGCACCGAAACGGGTCACGGAAATCGCCGCTGCCGCATGGGCAAAACGAATGGCATCATTGAGAGGTAAATCTTCCAGCAAACCTGTCACCAGAGCACCGTTAAACGTATCTCCGGCTGCCGTCGTATCCATTGCATCAACCCGGAATCCCGGAATCAGTTGTCCCTGGCCGTGTTCACTGAGCCAGACACCCTTTGCACCCAGCGTGATCAGTACTGTCGCAATCCCTTTTTCATGGAGGATCGCCGCAGCCTGCCCCGCACTTTGCTCATCAGTGACGGCAATTCCGGTCAGAACTTCCGCTTCAGTTTCATTCGGCGTGATCATATCAACACAACCAAGCAGTTCATCTGGGAGCACTCGTGCCGGTGCAGGATTGAGAATCACCTGAGTCGTATACTTTTTCGCAGCCTGAGCCGCCCGGATGACACCATCTAAAGGAGTTTCCAGCTGAGTCAGAAAGTAATCGGCCTGCTGAATCCGGGCCAGATCGCTGTCCAGCGCCTCAGCGGTGAGCAAAGCATTGGCTTCGGAAGAAATACAGATGGCATTTTCACCGCTATCGGTAACCTGAATCATCGCAATCCCGGTCGGGCAGTTCGGCTGCATCTTCACACCGGAAATATCCATCCCTTCCAGCTTAAAGTTTTCCCGGATATTGACACCAAACGGGTCATCACCCACGCTGGCAATAAAACTGATATCTGCGCCTAAACGAGCCGCGGCAACCGCCTGATTTGCCCCTTTCCCACCGGGAATCACCTGATAATCATGCCCATGAAGCGTTTCTCCCGGACGTGGAAAAGCAGGAATCCGCAACACATGATCAGCATTGACACTGCCAAGTACCACTAATTTACTCATAAGGTCTTCCTCGAAATCAGTTCAATATATGAAAGGTCTGAACTCTCGTAAAAATGCAGGCCTTACTGATATTGTCTGTCTGTATCAAGATCTTTGCCCGAGCTTCACTCGCAACAGCGAAGCAGAGAAGTAAGGTCAGCTACACCGGTAGCTGACCTCAATAAGCATTAGTTGCTGATCACTTTCAAAGGAACAGGAATATTGCTGCTAACTTTACCTCCTTTCAGTACTTTATCGGCAATATCAACACCCAATGCACCAATCACATCTGGTTGTTGTGCAATCGTTGCAGCCAGTTGACCACGCAGAACTGCTTTCATACCGTCATCTGTACCGTCAAAGCCAACAATCATCACTTTCTTGCCGGCAGCCTGTACCGCACGGATTGCACCCAGAGCCATTTCATCATTCTGAGCAAATACAGCTTGTACGTCAGGATTTGCAGCCAGCAGGTTTTCCATAACGTTCAGACCTTTTGTCCGGTCGAAATCAGCAGGCTGACTTGCCAGAAGGTTCAGGTGACGTTTTTCAACAGCTTTCATGAAACCTTCACCACGTTCACGGGCAGCAGAAGTACCGGCAATGCCTTCCAACTGGATAACTTTAGCATTGTCACCAGCTTTATCGGCAATAAAGTCACCGGCCATCTCACCACCGGCAACGTTATCCGATGCGATATGGCTGACCACATCACCATGGTTGGCACCACGGTCAAGGGTAATGACTGGAATGTTAGCTCGGTTTGCCATGCGAATCGCATTAGAAACCGCATCGGAATCAGTCGGGTTGATCAGAATGGCTTTCACACCACGAACCGTTAAATCTTCCACGTTAGAAAGTTCTTTACTCGGATCGTTTTGTGAATCCAGTACGATGAGGTTGTAGCCCAAATCTTTAGCTTTGGCTTCGGCCCCATCTTTCATGCTGACAAAAAATGGGTTGTTCAGAGTCGACAACACAATCGCAATGGTGTCCTGCGCCTGCGCTGCAATCGACATCGTAGACGAAAGTAAAGCTGTAGAGATCAGAGTAACTAGTTTTTTCATCTTCTTTTCCTTATTTTCAGGGTCTGAACCGAAACTTCACCCGATTCAGGATTCCGTGATTGTATGACTACTATGGTGTTGCTAATTACTTATTTAAACTAATTATTTATTTTTAACTACTTACTTGTTTTTATTATCTACCAGTACTGCCAGCAGTATGACGATCGCTTTAGCAATCATCTGATAGTAGGAAGAAACATCCAGCAGGTTCAGTGCATTATTCAGAAATCCGATAATTAACGCCCCGACCAGTGTTCCCATAATCCGGCCTTTACCACCCATCAGGCTGGTGCCGCCCAAAACCACAGCGGCAATTGCATCCAGCTCGTAACCCATACCGGCTGTTGGCTGTGCGGAGGAAAGACGCGATGTCACAATCACTCCGGCCAACGCCGCCATAAGGCCACAGATGGCATAGACACCAACTTTCACCCGGTCAACATTAATACCGGACAAGCGAGTCGCAGACTCATTGCCACCCAGAGCATAAACATACCGACCGAACCGGGTGTGGTTCAACAGATACCATGCCAGTCCGAAGACAACGGCCATCAGCCAGACCGGTACAGGAATACCCAGCATATAACCGGTTCCGAACCAGGCAAAACTATCGGCAACATCGGTAAATCCAGTCGATATCGGACGACCATCGGTATACACCATGGTCACACCACGTAGCAGCGTCATTGTTACCAGTGTTGCAATAAATGCCTGAACCTTCCCTTTGGCAATAATGATCCCGCTCAGACCACCGAGGCAGGCACCGGCCAGTAATGAAACCGGAACAGCAACAAACACCGGCACTTCCAGCGCGATCATACTGGCTGCGAATGCGCCACACAGAGCCAGCACCGAGCCGACACTCAAGTCAATTCCAGCGGTCAGAATAACTAATGTCATCCCTACAGCCATGATGGCATTAACCGATGTCTGACGCAGGATATTAAGAATATTATCAACAGTGAAAAAGTTCGGGTTCAGAAACGACACAATTACAATCAAAACCAACAACGCAATCAATGACTTCTGTTCAATCAGCCACTCTTTACTGAACCACTTACGTTGTTTTGATGTCGGTTGATTCATGGACTTGGTATTCATGCTGCTTCCTCGTGAATATTCTTACCCACGGCACACGCCAGCAGGTTCTCTTGATTGGCATCTTGCGCCGCAAACTCGCCACTAATCCGTCCTTCATGCATGACAAGAATTCTGTCACTCATCCCGAGGACTTCCGGCATCTCAGAAGAAACAAGAATAATGCTCATTCCTTCCGCTTTAAATTGGTTAATCAGCTGATAGATCTCTTTTTTCGCCCCGACATCCACACCACGGGTCGGTTCGTCGAGAATCAGTACTTTCGGCCGGGTCATCAGCCCTTTGGCAATCGCTACTTTCTGCTGATTACCTCCGGAAAGGTTGCCGATGATCTGATCCTGCGACGGAGTTTTAATATTAAACAGGCGGATAAAGTCACCCACAGCTTCTCTTTCGTCCTGATGACGAATCTGCATACCGTTCGACAGATGATTCAACGCACACAGGGACATGTTTTCTTTCACTGACAGTCCTAAAACCAGTCCGTCCCCTTTGCGATCTTCTGAAATATAAGCGATCCCGTTTGCCAGACCTTCCTGTGGACTATTCGGAGATATAGTTCGCCCTTCCAGCCTGACTTCTCCTTCTTCCCGGGCAAGCGCACCATAGATGACTTTCATCAGTTCGGTTCTTCCCGCTCCCATCAATCCGGAAACACCGAGAATTTCTCCCCGTTTCAGCACAAAGCTGACATCATGGACTCCGGAGCCGGTTAAGTTGCGGACTTCCAGCGAAACATCACCACTTTCAATATTCATCCGCGGATACTGTTCATCCAGCTTACGTCCGACCATCATTTCGATCAGCCGGTCTTCATCAATATCTTCAACCGGACACTGACCGATAAACTTGCCATCACGCAACACAGTGACATCGTCACAAATTTCAAAAATCTCTTTGAGCCGGTGAGAAATATATACAATGCCACAACCCTGAGCCCGTAATTCGCGGATCACACTAAACAGCGATTCGGTTTCGGTATCAGTCAGCGCATCGGTCGGTTCGTCCATAATGATGACTTTGGACTCAAACGAAAGAGCTTTGGCAATTTCAACCATCTGCTGCTCACCAAGGCTCAGCTGGCCCAATGGCATTTTTGAACTGTGGCGGACATTCAGACGAGCCAGTAACCGATCGGCTTCCTGATACATTTCCTGCCACATAATCCGGCCGAAACGGTTGGTCTTCTCCCGGCCCAGAAAGATATTTTCTGCAATGGTCAGTTCAGGAATCAGGTTCAGCTCTTGGTGGATAATCGAAATCCCTGCTTCCTGAGAGTCTCTCGGCCCCTGAAAGGCCACATGTTCCTGCTGGTAAAGAATTTCACCGCTATCTTTGGTGTAGATTCCGGTCAACACTTTCATCAGTGTCGATTTACCGGCGCCGTTTTCTCCCATCAACGCCATCACTCGTCCCGGATATACATTCAGGCTGGCACCATCGAGCGCTTTCACGCCGGGAAATGCTTTGTCTATCTGGCTGAGCGCTAAAATGGGTTGTACCATGATTTCACCTCAATTCACTATGGAACGAAAAATGCCTCCGAAACGACAATATGTCTCCGGACTAAAAAACAACACCGGCCTGAAAAATAACATTGGCGTACGGTGTGCATTCCCCGGTCCGTACGATTGCCCGGCTTTCCCCGGAACGTACTTTAAACTCTTCGTGACTGACATAAGTTCTGCTGACAGTCTTACCGGACTGTTGCTCTTCGCTTTCCAGTAAATCCAGCAACGCAGCATGTAAGATTGGGCTGACCTCACGGAATTCTTCCGCAATAATGACACCTTCAATCTGCATTTCTGCCAACAGAGTCCGGGTCGTTTCAATAAATCCCGGCACACCATGAGTCAGTGCCAGATCAATACGCTGTGTTGTCTCCGGAATCGGCAGTCCGGCATCACATACGGTAATTTCATCCGTATGCCCTAATGTAGCAACCAAATAAGAAAGCTCTGAGTTCAGTAATTGATTTTTTTTCATCACAATGCCTCGACAATCCTGCAAAATGCCGATCGTTTCGCAATCGGTTTTTGCCACTTAAGCTCCGAGTGAAATGTATAAAAAACACTCATCGAAACGTTTCGATGAAATCATATCGCAATCTGGAAGATTTGAATCCCGGTAAAATGAAGACTGTGAAGCAGATCGATGAAAGCAGGTTAAAGGCCATAAAAATATTGAAGAAGATCACTGAACAAAAAAGATATGATGAGTGAATAGTTATTATGAAACATGGAGTATGAAATCAAAGGAACAGACTGCCGCTTACGCGACAGCAACAACCGCTTCAATTTCAATCTTCAGCTCGGGAGAAAATAATCCGGCAACATGAATCAACGAACTGGCTGGCAGGTGCTCGCCATAGACTTCAAACAGAGCCTGACGTAATTCACTCATACGGCTCAGATCAGTGACAAAAGCCGTGATTTTAATCAGATTCTCTAATCCGGTATTTTCTGCCTGACAGATACTCCGGATTTGTTCAAAAATAGCTTTGGTCTGCAATTCAATCGGATCAAACTGCGCAGATGTACCAAATGCTGTCAGCCCTGAGAGATATAATGTATTTTCGTGTCTGACTGCATGAACATAAGGCCCGATCGGCTCATCCAGACTGGCATAATTTTTTCTTTGCAGGTTCATTGGCTACTCTCATGACTAGGAATTCTTATGATTGTCATAGCATAACATCCTGATTTCCCGGAAATCAAAGTGATTATTCATGCACTCGGCGGATTTTTTTCAGCCACAGTTTTTTCAAACATCAGGTGGTGGAGTAAAACCCGGCATAACAGATGATGCAACAGCACCGAAAGTCCCACCGGCAGCAGAATCAGGCCCAGCAACATTTTGATGGCAAACTGAATCACCACCAGCATTCCCCGTTCGACTTTATGATGAAGTTTTGCTGATGTTGCCTTATGCAGCAATGCCACACTACTTTTGGCATGTTCTTTCAGATCGCCATGATGATTGTTGTGACCTCTCAGCTCACCGGCAACCGCAGAGAAATAACTAAAACCGGTCGGCTCTGAGAAACCTTTCTCGACCATGGTTGTGACCACGATACTCAGGTGAAGTGCATAGGGAATGACCAGCCAGCAGAGAATAAATAGTCTCCCGACAAGGCGTAACAGTTTTCTTGCTACCAATAGTTGCAGAACAACACGATGAAACAGGGCCAGAGCCAGCCAGACAATACACAGACTGATAAATATCAGAAAGAGCCAGGGAGTTGCCGCTTCCGTGAAAATTATAATCACCCGCAGCAGCGCTATCGCAGCCAGAGAAAACGTTACAGCTTCCGTACCCCGTTCAAGAACCCGATTGAGACTATTCAGAATCCGGCCGACTTCAACATTCATATCGACAATGAATGACACACCGAACTGACTGCTTCCGGCCACGTTGGTCAAAGCATCCAGTTCCAGCAAATTTAGCAATTCAGAGCCGGTTTCCTGCTCCGTATGCTCCAGATACAACAAATTTGAACGGTACAAATGATCTTGCTGATGCGCACCGGTAACCTGAGAGAGCTGACCGGAAAACCAGAAAAAAAGTGTAGCACTAAGGATTAAAATGGCGCAGAACAGCCACCAGCGGCTTATTTCCGGAGCTTTTTCAGGTGGTAATGACTTTTGCGGCTGTAGCGTTTTTGCCGGATCTGATGATTCTTCCTGCTGAGGCCGTTTGCCCGGTTGGGATGGTTTTTTCGGCGGGGCTGTCGTACTCATACAGCCTCCTGACGTACCCGACAGCGAATCGTTTCTAATGCTGTGTTTTCAATGGCTTTGTCCAGATCAACTGCTCCCCTGATTCCCGGTAGCCGCCCTTGTTCGGAATGCTGCCAGAGCTGAATATGTTCCAGTCCTGCCGGCCGGGCCATCTCCGGCGAGTAATCGGCCAGCCAGAACGGATAACGATTAAATGAACGGCCGATATAAGTCTGCCAGAAATCACCATAAGAATAGATAACCGGCGTACACCCCGTAGCCTGTTGTATTCCCTTTAAAAACTGCCGCAGACGGGATTGCAGAACCAGAGGCTTAACACCTCTGGAAACTTCAACATCAACCATCGGTGCCAGAGTCAGCTCATGCCCTTTCGTCGCACTCAGAAAATTTGCCAGTTGCTGGTGGGGATCATCACCCGCTTCAAAAAAGTGATAGGCACCGACAGGAATCTGGTGCGGGGCAATCGCCTGAACATTCACAGCAAACATCGGGTCATGGAAAGTCATACCGTCTGATGCCTTCAGATAGACAAAACCAATACCGGACTGAATCACATCACGCCATACGACACTTCCCTGATCATGAGAAACATCAATCCCTCGCGTATGTTGACGTACCACTACAGTTTTGTTCTCTGGTTTCTCTGTAACTTCAGGTTCTGCCGTTCTTCTATCCGCACCCGGTACCGGTGTTTCTGCCCGATTTGTGGTGTCCACAGCAGTGATGACCAAAGATGGCGTCGACCCGGACGGCATCGAGCTGGATAATGAATGAACCAATGGTCGGGAGAAAAAGAGATAACTCCCGGCAAAAACCCCGACGACAACGGCAAATAACACGGTTTTCCCTGCCATAAAATACTCCTATGCTGACTTCTGTCCCGATCCATCAGCAATCAGGCCAGTTACGCCATTTTACAGACCGGGTCGCCATGAAACTCGGAGATTCTGATGAACTCCTGTGGGCACTTCTTACTGCATCAGGCAGGCAGAAAAGTCCTCCATCAGCCAAACGCACAACGAGACAATGACCCAACCGCCGTACATAGAGATTTAGGTATATAATCATTTTATCAGTTGCCGAATTATATAAGGTGATTCAGATGAGCCAGCCAGCAATACTGATCATTGTTTTTCTGGCGGTATCTCTTGTTGTGATCGTGGCAAGAGCCATTATTCTCGAATGCATCAACCAGAGAAATACCAGACAAGATGCAGCCAGTGTCCGGCCAGCAACACCGCCGACAACCAAGAGCATTTTTTCCGGAACCACACCGCATGAGATGACCGGAGAAGTTGCTCTGGTTCTGCAAGAAAATATTCAGTTGCCGGATTCCGGATGGACGGAAATCGAGCCGCCTGACGGATTGATCGATAAAGTCATTCAGGCAGCTCAGGCCGTGCGTACCTTCTCGGCTTTATCCTTCCAGAGTACGGCTACAGAAGGTGTACTCCAGAGTTGGCGGATCGATTGCACCAAACCGGATGAAGCCCATGTCAGTCAGGCGATACGGGATGGTGAAGGATATGCACTGGATGAATGGGTCAGTCTGCATAATCAGTTATTCATTAACACCGGAATCTGGTTTGATATTCAGGATCACTCGCAAATTGAAGAACGCACCACCTTTAATCAATACTTCATGCCAGAAAATGTCGTCTCAGAACTGTCTGACCAGCATATCGAATATGTCGGCCGCGCCACGATTCATGAAAACGCTTATCTGTTCCTGCAAACATCACTCATTCAAAGTGATCCGAATACATCGGTACGTCTGCAATTATGGCTGGACGCTCACACTCTGTTCATTCAGAAACGCCGCCTGATTGTCTATGAAAATGAGCAAATTAGTGCCGAAGACATGACCGCATACACACAACCACAGGATTCCTGTTCGATTTCAGCCCCGGACTGGATCAATGTCAATGATGGTGTGATTACCAATACATCGGTTTGTATTGTTGAGCACTGGTGAGCGGAATTTAAGATAAGTACAACATCACCCAGAAAGCCTTCCCATATTGCGAAGCGGTAACAATCGCTTATTTGTGTTCCGTGCCACATGTGCGGCTGGCATTAGTCGATCAATCACTCAGAAACGGTATGGTATTCCAAAGAACCCCAAACCAATATCTGACCACGAATCATATGAATCGATTTGGAGATCAATATGCCCCGCACTTTAACAGGAAAACTTTTCAACCTTCCCTTTCTCATATTGCTTAGCAGTTGCACAACCGCAGTGAACAAATCTCCCGAAGATCTAACCGCAACAACAGCTCGAGGTGACGGGACATTCATTCACTGGCAGCTCAACGCAATATCATCCGATACTTCACAGCCACTATTACTGGTCGCGCAAGGTTCCGGGTGTCTTCCGACAAGAGCAAATAAAAATATCGAACTGTTGCGCCGTGTTTTGCCGGAATACGCAATTCTTACTATTGAAAAATATGGCGTTAACCCTGAAGTTATCCCTAAAGATCCGATGAATAGTTGCTCCAGTGAATTTTATGCGAATCATACGGTTACCCGCCGCGTCGAAGACGCCAGATTAGTTTTGCATGATCTGCAAGCCCGAAACCTCTGGCACGGCAATCTGATCCTTTTCGGTGGTTCAGAAGGCGGCGCCGTAGTTTCCATTCTGTCACATGAAATCGATGCTGTAGATGCCGTCGTCGTGTTCTCGACCGGAACCGGAATGACGATGGCTGAGTTCTTTCCACAAATCGTACCGCCGCCAGTGGCAAAACAGATGCAGGCCGTATTTGAGCAAGCGCGAGCCAATCCGATGTCACAGGAGATTGTCGGCGGAAATTCACTCAGGTGGTGGGCTGATATTCTTGATCGCCGGCTCTCTGACGACTTGCTCAAATCATCTGTCCCCGTATTATTAATTCACGGAGAAAATGACCGTCACGCTCCGGTTGCCGCTGCACGTGCAACACAGAGCGCTTTTGCATTCGCCGGAGAATCTGAACATCTGACCTACTGGGAACTTCCCCACCGGGATCACCAGATGAGAGATGAAGAAGGCAAATCTCATCTTGAAACAGTATTTGATCAAGTTGCAGCCTGGATACGAACCCAAATGTACTGAATTGATAGTAAAGAACAGCATGACCAGATCAGATAGCTTTTGAACCAAACCCATAAATCATGAACTGTGATCACACAAATTACAGGATAAACTTCCGTTCATAGAATAAATTGATTTGGTTTATATATAAACGTTTGATTTATCTTATTGTCTCTAATTGTTGTGAAATCTAAACAGGGAAATAAACGATGGATAATCTATTGATAGCGATCGGAATCGGAGTCATTGCCGGGCTCATTGATGTTGTTCCAATGATAATCCGAAAGCTGGATAAATATTCATGTATCTCGGCTTTTATCCATTGGGTTGTGCTTGCTTTGATTATTCCGTATGTAAACTGGGAAATTCAGCCTTGGTTGAAAGGTTTGCTGATTGCAGAACTAACCGCGATTCCAATCATGATCATTGTCTATCCACAAGACCCTAAATCAATCATTCCAATGATCGTTTTTTCTGCGGTACTTGGCATCGCGGTTGGTGTCGTAAGCATGAAATTGATAGGCTAACCAATGAGCAATTTGATAAAAAAAATTCATAATGGATACATGTTAAAAAACACCGGCAGTTGGTTATATTGCGACAAATGCAATAATACTGTCGGTTATCTGTGCTATTCCACCTATCAGAGTTTTCATCTGGATTTTTTATGTCATTGTGGTAATTCAGGCGTATTCCACCTGACCTATAACACTGACCCAAAAATTACAGATTCACCCATTAAATTGAAAAAGAATAAAAACAGACTGTGTTGTCCAAATGACAATGCGCCGCTTTTTACTATCGTAGAAAAGCATATTAAAGACTTCTCTTATTCTGTTTGTTGCAATAAATGCTATACTCGCTTTTCCAGATAGAAAGATGCTCCAATAAGTCAGGAAAAACGAATTAATGAACGAACAGCAGTATATTGCGGAACGGGTTGATGACCAAATCACCTGGTATAGTAAAAAGAGTCAGAAAGCCCAGCGTTGGTTTAAGCAGTTAAGAATAGTCGAAATCTTGTCCGCAGCCGCCATTCCGCTCATTGCCGGGTTTGCTAAAGACCCATTCCCGGTAACGCTGACAGTTAGCCTTCTGGGAGCGCTAATTGCGGTCATCTCCTCAGTCATCAGTCTGAACCAGTTTCAGAAAAACTGGACAGAATACCGAACAACCAGCGAGTCCCTGAAACATGAAAAGGTCCTCTTTCTTACGAAGACGGAACCGTATCATAAGGAAGAGGATTCATTCCGCCTGTTTGTTCAACGGGTTGAAAGTCTGATTTCAAAAGAAAACAGCGCGTGGCTTCAATATACACAGTCTGCACAGGAAAAAAACCCGTCAGAGCAAGAAAGTTAGAATAAATATTCCTGTCAGGCAAGAATGATGGAAACCTCGTCCTGAGGTTTCCCTCTGAATTAAAGTACCTCAATCGCTTTACTCACGTCTAAAAATTGAACAAATCCAGCAGATACACCATTATTATACTAATTGCTTATCGACAACTTGCCAACATAGTGATTTAGCCTGAGTTGGCATGACCCGTTCATTTATGAGGAGGAGACATGTCTGAAGATACTGACGACCTCAAACCACTGACCCCGCCTAATGATATGGGTATCAGAAGACGGGAATATTTATCCAACCGGCAGATTTCTATACTTTCTTATACCGGCCTGCTGTTTGTAATTGCAGCACTTGGTTGTCTTGCAGCACTTGTCTGGCAACTGGCCAACACAGCAGGATATAGCTTCAAACCGTATATCACATCACTCCCGGCAGAGACATTCACAAAAATTGATGCAAATGTACTGTCTCTGGGAATGTTTGATTACTATTTCACGGTGTTTTTCGCACCGATCGTGCTGTTCATCAGCGCTATTTTTGCTTCAATTGTCGGCTTTTTATTGCTCAAAACAGCCGGGGCAGCCAATAGAGAAGTTATTCCTAAGCAAGATTACGATTTAATCAGTCAAATGCTGATTCATAAGAATGACAGAGGCATCGATAATTATGTCCGTCTGAGTAGTCTATCTGGTTTAACCGGTATATTTACTAAAATTGGTTTAACTGGCCTCCCACTAGCCACAATATTTCTCACGCTGTTCTTTACCGTACTTTCTATATGGGGAAGTCAATTTTTTGATTTAGCCAAATTAACACTTGGTGCATTTATTGGCTCATATGTGCAAAAACAGGCTACAGTGACAGAATCAAAACCGCCACCGCCGAGTGGACAGAATAGTGAATAAAGCAGTTTATAAGCTCTGCCAATGTTTTTTATCGGCCACATGATCCAATACTCCGGCTATCGCTGGAGTATTGCCCAACCGATCATTTCATCATTCTTTGATGAATTTGTTTTTTATATCACATAGGTGATTATCCTTTTTATTTTGCAATTTAGACGGGATAAACCATAATTAAATCCGTCCTTGTGTGATATGAACTAAAATTGTGGTTAATTTTTATTACATGAGAAAATAACGTAGTACAGATTATTAATTATCAAACTAATATATAAGGTTTTTATGAAAAAAATTATTTTTATCTTGAGCCTAATGCTTGTAAATATTAATTCATCATATGCTAATTATAATGATAATGTTACAGGAGAAGTAACATATGTTATGACATACACTAGTGGTCTGATATTGTTTCGTATAAATAATCAACCAACTTCTCATCCAACCTGTAAGAGTGACTATTTTGCAATTGCAACCGATGTGAAAGATGTCGCCGCAAGCAGAATGCTGTCCAGGTTGTTAGTCGCACATACAACCAGAGCTCCTGTGACCATTGGTTTTGATAATTCAGGAGGCTGTGGAAATGGTTATATACGTGTTTACCGGGTCGGTTAATCTTAGCCGCAAAAATTATGTAGATAGCATCAAAAAGCTCAATATATTAATAATAAAGTCTACATAAATATTAATATTATTTTCTTACTCCAAAAACACCGGGCACTGACATCAATGGTACTGAAATACTCAGTCCATTGATACCAGCGCCCGTTCTATTTGATTTCAGACAGTTGGAGACAAATACTAACTCTGACTCAGCTCATACAGCCGTTTTGCCTGCTCGATGGCAGACTGGCTGACGGTACGGAACTCTCTGGCATCGGTCGCATTCTGGTTAGAAATTTCCCGGATACGTTCAGCCAACTGTCCGACGTTTCCGGTCACGTTGGCCTGCTCTTCCGTGGCAACGGCAATATTGGCAGCCCGTTCCTTAATATCATGGAACGCTGTTACGATGTTTTCATATTGTGCCCGGGTGGTTTCAGAACGTTCGCTCACCACTTGTGAATATTCCCGGCACTGGGCAATGACACCAACGCCCTGCTCGGCAGCATTCTGCAACTGACTGATCATATTCTCAATCTCACCGGCAGACTGTTGAGTCCGGTGTGCCAGTGTTCTGACTTCATCGGCGACCACAGCAAACCCCCGGCCGGACTCTCCGGCACGGGCAGCTTCAATCGCAGCATTCAGAGCCAGTAAGTTGGTTTGCTCAGAAATATTCATAATCACATCAAGCACTTGCCCCACTTCCTGCGAATCCTGAGATAACTGATGCATTGCAGCAGAAGACTCGGTCAGTTTATCAAAGAGCTGACCGATCGAGGCCGCGTTTTCTTCGATAATCCGGAATCCGGAAGAAACCAAATCTGCCGAACTTTCGGTGATACTTGCCACAGTAACAACATCTTCAGAAACTGAAGCTGCCGTTGAGGACATTTCACTGATTGCCGTCGCCAGCGTATTGTTCTCTTCCATCAGCTCATTAGCTCTGCCGGTAGTATCACGACTGAGGTGATCCATCATTTCGGCGCTTTGCTTGATATGTTCGGCTTCCGCACGAACCTGAGCAAGAATCTGTACCAGATGGTCACCATAATCATTAACCGCAACACACATCTGACTCATTTCATCATCACCATCGACTTCCAGTTTGGTATCTGTCTTACCCTGAATCAGAGCACGGATTTGTGCCGTGGTTTTCTGAATCTGGTGAACCAGACGATTCCCGGAGAAGAGCAATGTAGCGATGAAAACCAGAATCAACGTCACCAGAGAAGCATATAAATAGAAGGTCAGCTTATCGACGGATTTGGATGCAATCTCTTCCGGCAGAATCACACCGGCGCGCCAGCCCTGTTTCGGTAGGGTAAAAGTAACCAGTACCGAAGCATCTCCGGGTACAACGCCCTCATCAAGTTCGGCAACCGACTCCCGGTTTTGCAGCGCTTTCACCAGCGGAGCCAGAGAATCATCTTTCTGAGCAAGTTCATCAACCGGCATCAATGTGAATGTTTTCTGACGTAAAGCAGGTAAAGAGATCAACTGATCGGTCTGATCGACGACGAAACTATAAATACCACTGTTGCGATATTGCTCCGTCAGTAACGTTTCAATATATGAGAGTTCGACATCAATGGTTGCTACTCCCCAGAAATGGCCGGCTCTCTGGATACCGACCGAGCAGGTGACCATCGGTACATTCGACACTGGATCGACATAAACTTCAGACCAGACACAACTACCGTGTGGAGCGCCTTTAACACTGGTGTACCAGCTTTCCTGCTGATACGGAGAACTATCCGGCTGGTTATAATCGTCTAACAGATCAAACTTCCCTTGCGGATTTTTGGCCCAGAACAGTGATGCTTTGTCCTGCCCGGAAACCAGTTGACCGGGTTCTGGCCAGATGCCACCACCGGCAATTCCGATACCGCTCTTGACCAGCGGTTCAATATGCTGAATAAAAGCCTGTTTGTCCTGTGGCAGATCTTCAGCCATCGCGGCAAGACTGCGGGTCAGAATGGCATTTTCAGCCAGCTTGCCGGACAAAACTTCACCGATCAGATTGGCTTGTAACTGGGCAAACTTAGTGGATTCCTGACGGATAACGGGGGCAACGACAAACTGAATAATTAAGAAAAGGACTAAAAGTGAAGTCACCAGCAGGACAACACTTCCTGCATACAACTTGCGTCTGATTAACATGGCACATCTCCCTTGCCAACAACAATAATAACTTCTATACCCAAATGACCTCAAGATGCAGTTTCAGTGAACTCGCCCTTCAGGAGCGCTTCAATCGCCGTCTTTCTGCGTCTTGAGGTTACTTGGGTATATTACTTTCCTTGAATCATCTGTGCAGATCAACAATTTTTATATATTGAACAAGGATTTGGTGCATCACGAGTGGGAGCGTGAACGGCTTAAAACAAGCCGAATCGTCTGAATATCAGTCATGATTGGCGCAATACTGTCCAGTTTCGCGCCAGAAGCGGAGATGATTATTTTTTTATGACTTTCCCGGATTCCGGCGCACCCGTAGTTTTCTCGGCACCAGCTCAATACCAGGCTGATATCGTTTTGCAGTGGCGTTCAGGGCCACGGCCAGAGCACTGTCGGCAATCAGTTCAAACTGCTGAGGCAGTGAATTGATTTTAAAGGGTAAAAAGTCCAGTAGCCGGTTATCACCAAAGGTTGCCAGCCGAAGATTTCCCATCAGATCCGGATGTTCCAGCAATACATCCAGAACACCTTCCAATAAAGTATATGAGGTTGAAACGATGGCATCCGGTACAGTACCTTTATTCACCCACCCACTGAAAATTTTCTTGCCTTCATCCCGGTTAAAGTGACCGCCATAGCCTTCCAGAATCTGAATCCCTTTATCCTTTACCGCAGTCTCAAAACCCAACTGACGATCTTTAGAAATACTCAGTTCCGGCAATGCACCAATCAATCCGATAGACTGAATCCCCTCATCCAGAACGGAACGAGTCAAATCCAGCGCAGCACTGTAATCTTCACTGACGACACAAGCGAAAAATTCATCATCCAATGGACGGTCAATTGCAATCACCGGCGTTCCGGCCTGCTGTAGTCCCTGATAAAACTCACTGGCATTCGGAATAGCGCTGGCAACGAACAAAGCATCGATCCGACGGGCGACTAACGTGTTGGCAACCGAAATTTCAGTGTCAGGATTATCATCAGAACAGGCGATCAGAATTTGATATCCGGCCTGTCGGGAGTTCTGTTCCAGCAATTTAGATAAGCGGGCATAACTGGTGTTTTCCAGATCGGGAATAATCAGACCGAATGACCGACTGTTCCCGGCTCGCAATGCTGAAGCCGTATGATCGGGGCGGTAATTATGAGCGTTAACCACTTCCATCACTTTCAGCTGTGTCTTTTCACTGATGCGATACTTTTGTGCCTTTCCGTTGATCACATAACTTGCCGTGGTTTTAGACACGCCGGCCAACTTTGCAATTTCATCTAGTGTCATATCGCTACTCTTGTTAGTGTGCGTCGGATCATATAAATAAAAATTAAGATCCTCAATCTCATTGCATTATATGCTGAATCGATTCACTATAAAAGCTGAAAGGATTCAGCAAAACTTAAAAATGATAGCGAAATCTAGTTTTTTGGACTATTCATTATATATCTTCAACACTATGAAAAATATGAAGTGATTTTTGCTGACTTTTTTTAACTGAATACTGAACCGATTCAGCTTACATTATTGATAGAACGATTGTGCAGACATCTACAACTGCTAAAACTCCATAGAGAGAAGATCAGGCAAGTCTGACACAGAAGCGCCGAATGACGGCAATAAAGGGGCCAAACATGCTGCAACTCACTCCTAATGACATCCATCTGGGACAATCTCAATCGAATAAACAAGATGCCATTCGCGCTATTGCTGCTCATCTGAGTGAAAAAGGACTCGTTGATGCCGGTTACGTTGAGGGAATGCTCAACCGGGAAGCACAGAATTCAACTTTCCTGGGTAACGGGATTGCGATTCCACACGGAACAACCGATACCCGTTCACTGGTCAAACAAACCGGTGTTGCCGTTCACCACTTCCCTCAAGGAGTTGACTGGGGTGACGGAAATACAGTTTATGTGGCGATCGGTATCGCTGCCAAATCCGATGAACACCTTGGCATTCTTAAACAGTTAACCAAAGTGCTGTCAGCAGACGGTGTAGAACAAAGACTGCAACAATCGACTCAGGCGCAGGAAATCATTGCCCTGCTCAATGGTGATGTTCAGTTTGAAGCTGATTTCGACGACACACTGATCCAGCTTCAGTTCCCGGCCAGCGACATGACTCAGCTTTCTGCGGTTGCCAGTGGTCTGCTTAAGAACAAAGGTTGCGTTGATGGTGAGTTTGTTGCCGATGTTATCGCAAAAGATGCAACGCCACTGGGGAATGGGCTATGGCTGACCAGTAGTCGTCAGGGCGTTTCCCGTACCGGTCTGGCATTGATTACTGCCAATGATGCTTTTGACTTGCAAGGACAGTCAGTGAAAGGACTGATTGTGGTTGCAGCCTGCAACGGTTCACATCAGCCGTTGATGCAAAAAGTCTCTGAAATTGTCTTCCAGAAAAATCAGCAAGCGCTGTTTGCAACAGATAAACAAGCAGTTCTGGCGGCATTTGGTTTAGCTGAATCAGCTCCGGCAGCCGGTGCAGACAGCAGCGCCAACACAGCAATCTTCCAGGTGAAAAATCCACATGGTCTGCATGCCCGTCCGGGAGCGATGCTGGTTGCTGAAGCGAAGAAATTTGAAGCCAGCATCAAAGTTGCCAACCTTGATGGTGACGGCAAAGCAGTGAATGCCAAGAGCCTGATGAAAGTCATTGCGCTGGGTGTGAAATGCGGACACAAACTTGAGTTTACCGCAGACGGCCCGGATGCAGGTCAGGCGCTTGAAGCACTGGGTGCTGCAATTGATGCAGGTTTAGGCGAACAGTAAGGGACCGTTATGACAGATTCAGTTATGACAAATAAAGTGGTCACGATTACGCTCAACCCGGCACTGGATCTGACCGGAAGCCTTGAGACCTTACAGGTCGGTTCGGTCAGCCTGGTCAGTCAGGGATCGCTTCATGCAGCCGGAAAAGGCGTCAACGTTGCTCAGGTACTCAGTGATCTCGGTGCTGAAGTCACGGTCACCGGTTTTCTGGGTAAAGATAATCAAGAGATGTTCTGTCAGTCATTCGACGCGATGGGTGCAACCGATGAGTTCATCCGCGTCGATGGCGCAACACGGATCAATGTCAAACTGGTTGAATCTTCCGGTGAAGTCAGCGATATCAACTTCCCCGGTGTGGAAGTTTCCCAACAGGCAATTGAAGACTTCGAGAAAACCTTGTTCCGTCTGGCAGCAAGTCACGAATACTTTGTGCTGGCAGGCAGTCTGCCGAAAGGTATTTCTCCCCAGCTTTGTGCTTCCTGGATCGAAAAACTGCATGAACTTGGCAAGAAAGTGCTGTTTGACAGCAGCCGTGATGCACTTGCCGCTGGTCTGGACGCACATCCCTGGTTGATTAAACCGAATGATGAAGAACTGTCACACTTCGTCGGCAGACCACTCAAGTCAGCTGCCGAATGTCAGCAAGCGGCCGGCGAGCTGGCAGCCAAACAGATTGAAAATATCGTCGTCTCTATGGGTGCAGATGGTGTGATGTGGCTGAACAATGATGAATGGCTACATGCAAAACCACCCCGGATGAATGTCGTCAGTACTGTTGGTGCCGGTGACACACTTGTTGCCGGACTCTGCTGGGGACACATGCAATCCATGAACAAGGAGGAACTGCTTACCTTTGCAACGGCTCTATCCGCGTTAGCAGTGAGTCAGGTGGGTGTCGGTGTTGCCGATATCCATGAGTTAAACACCCTACAACAGCAAATCCAATTACAACCGTATAGCCCTGAGGCTAGTAATTAAGGACAACAATAAGGTCGTAACTATGAAAATTGCCATTATTACCGCGTGCCCAAGTGGCGTCGCAAATAGCATCCTCGCGGCAGGATTATTAGAGCAGGCTGCAAAATCTCTGGACTGGTCAGCAACCGTTGAATGCCATTCTTCCGTTGTTGAAGGCTATACACTAACCAGTGCCGATATTGCCGAAGCAGAACTTGTTGTCATTGCTGCCAATACTCCTGTTGATACTACCCGTTTCGTTGGCAAGAAAGTTTATCAAAGCGATATTGCCGAATGTACTGCCGATCCGGTAGCTTATCTGAAAGTTGCTGCTGAAAAAGCACAGACACTTGAAAATGCCCGGCCAGTTGCAGCAGCACCGGCAGCATCTGCAAGTGCAGCGAAGAAAATTGTTGCAATTACAGCCTGCCCGACAGGTGTTGCACACACATTCATGGCAGCTGAAGCTCTGGAAAATACCGCGAAAACGATGGGACACGAAATCAAAGTGGAAACCCGTGGTTCTGTTGGTGCGAAAAACCAGCTGACGACAGAAGAAATCGCTGCGGCTGATCTGGTCATCATTGCTGCTGATATCGATGTTCCACTGGATCGTTTCAATGGAAAAATGCTCTACCGGACCAAAACCGGCCCGGCACTGAAGAAAACGAAAGAAGAGATTGAAAAAGCATTTGTTCAGGCAACTGTGTATCAGGGTTCTGGTTCAGGTTCTGCCGATACAGCTTCAGAAGAGAAGAAAGGTGTTTATAAACATCTGATGACAGGTGTATCACACATGCTGCCAGTGGTGGTTGCCGGTGGTTTGATCATCGCCCTGTCATTCGTATTCGGGATTGAAGCCTTTAAAGAAGAAGGCACTCTGGCCGCAGCACTGATGAAAATCGGTGGTGGTTCGGCATTTGCACTGATGATTCCGGTACTGGCGGGTTATATTGCATTCTCGATTGCAGACCGTCCGGGACTTGCACCCGGTTTAGTCGGCGGTATGCTGGCAAGCTCTATCGGCTCTGGTTTCCTTGGTGGTATTGTCGCCGGTTTCATCGCCGGTTATACAGCCAAACTGATTGCAGATAAAGTTCAGTTGCCTCAATCAATGGAAGCACTGAAACCGATTCTGATCATTCCATTCCTGGCGACACTGGTGACTGGTCTGATCATGATCTACGTGGTTGGTACTCCGGTTGCAAACATCATGGCTGGTATGACTTCATTCCTGGAAAATATGGGTTCAGGAAATGCAATTCTGCTGGGTATCATTCTGGGTGCAATGATGTGCTTTGACCTCGGTGGTCCGGTCAACAAAGCAGCGTACACATTTGGTGTTGGTCTGCTGGCTTCTCAGCAATATCTGCCAATGGCTGCCATCATGGCTGCCGGTATGGTTCCTGCGCTGGGTATGGGTCTTGCAACCTTTATCGCTAAAAACAAATTCGATGCAAGTGAACATGAAGCAGGTAAAGCCTCGTTTGTTCTGGGTCTGTGCTTCATTTCTGAAGGTGCAATTCCATTTGCTGCCAAAGATCCAATGCGCGTGATTCCATCATGTATGGCTGGTGGTGCTGTCACAGGTGCTCTGTCTATGCTGTTCGGTGCAAAACTGATGGCACCTCACGGTGGTCTGTTCGTACTGCTTATTCCAAACGCTATTTCACCAGTCGTGATGTACCTGGTTGCAATTGCTGTCGGTACTGCGATAACAGGTGTCGGTTATGCAATGATTAAAACCCGTACAGAAGCAATTGAAGAAACTGTAGAATAAGTAAACCTCAATCATAATGGAGCATGATACGCTCCGCTTCTTAGCCATTTGCCAGTGAGGCTTCCTCACTGGCTTTTTTTATTCTCTTCCCGGAAGCCAGCACAGGCTTAATCGGGTATAAAAAATACCCTCAAACATAATGCCTGAGGGTATTCAGAATCAGTGGCGGTTCACCGGATTGTTCCCTAACCTCACTGATAGTTGGTCAACAAACTACAACTCAACCGGTTAGCGGCCTAAGTAATTCATCAGCCACTGCATTGCCGGACGCTGCGTACCATCGTCGTAAATCAGTCCGGTACCGTCTCTCCAGGTTTTGCCGTCAACATATCCCCACAGGGTTATACCGGCAACTGCGTCAGAATTATAGAACAGCGGGAACTGAGCTTTCATCACATCCAGCTGAGCCTGATCATCGGTTTTCGCAACATCGTACTCTGAGATATAAATCGGTAATCCCAATGCAATGACTTTATCCAGATTTGCTTTCAGTCTGGATGTTGAGAAGTTTTCCAGACCGTGCGCCTGAAGACCAATTGCATCAACCACACCTGCTTGCACAGCCGGTTTCGCCATAGCAATGAATTCGTCCGTATTCCAGCTCAGCACGTTGTAATCATTCAGAACCAGCGTTGCATTCGGGCAGTATTTACGTGCCAGTCTGAACGATTGGGTTACCCAGTCATCCCCGAACGCATTTTTGGCAAACGCTGCCGGTGCATGGCCCGGTGTTGCTTCGTTCACTACATCGATAATATCGACATCCGGATAACGGGAACAGAAGTCATGAATCCACTCTTCGATTTCAGCGGCTTGTTCAGATGCACTGAGAGAAGTGATCCAGTTCGGATACTGACTGCCCCAGACAAAGGTATGCTGTTTAAACGGAATATTGTGCTGTTTGGCATAATTATAGGCCGCATCAACACCGCTCCAGTTATAGACATCCCGTGTTCTTTCGACAGAACCCCATTTTCCTTCATTTTCCGGTGTAATCTGATTCCAGTATTTGGAGAAGTCAGATCTCACCTGACCAGAGGTTGTAATATTACCGACGAATTTCTTACCACCGCTGGAAGAACCGCCATCAGAAGAACCACCGCCTGAATTATCAGCATCACCGGCTTCTTCCAGAGTGAAGTCATCGGCATAGTAGCTGACACTGCTGCTGTCAGATTCAATAATAAAGTGCTGGAACGGTGTACCTGTCTGGCTATATGAGCCTTTCAGTTCTGTCCACTGATAATCGGTCGCTTTGACAGTCGCAATCCGGACATATTCGTTGGTTGTTGAAGTATCAGCGTCGTCTGTCCGCTTTCCGGTCAGGATGATCGTTGTGTCAGACGTTCCCGGTGCCAGTTTGACCCATACGGATGCGTTATATTTTTTACCGTTGCTCAATGGATCAGGCTTAAAGGTAATCCCGTGCCAGGATGCGGTACGGTTGGAAATGAGCACACTGGCAGCGCCATTATGGCTATCCTGTGTTGTGCGGACAACATCACCCGAAGTAGATGACCAGTTGGTTAATCCATTCTCAACATCACCATTTTTTGCCAGACCAGCGGATGAACCGCCATCAGAAGGATCAGAACCTGATGAACCATCATCACCACCTGACGAACCATCATCACCGCCGTCAGCGGAGCGATTGGCACAGAAACCGATTTGTGAAGTGCTTTGCCCGGCCTGCAATGTTGTATACTGACCACTGCCGGAAACATGTGCGATATTGCCATCCTGTGTCCAGGCAGCATTCCAGAGTGACGTTACCGTTCCGCCGATGTTCACATCGACTTCCCAGTTGTTCACGGCAGAACCATTGTTATTTGTCACCGTCAGATTGGCACAATAGCCAACGCCCCAGTCACTGGCGATATCCACCTGATGACTGACACCCGCAGTCCCGGCAACTGCACTCATAAATGGTATGCTAAAGACAGCAAAAGCGGTTAAAACCGATCCGGAAGTCCGGCACTGAAGCGCACGCTTCGTTTTTAAGCCCAGCCACTGTCGTTGCGTTTTTTTCTTCATATTATCTCCTTTGAGTAAAACGCTGATATTTCTGTTGATCAGCTTCCCCTCATTCACGAAGGAACGATGAAAAGCAGACTAAGTATTGACTTGCATATAAATCAAGACGCATACCGAGAGTATCAGCTAAATGCCGAATTTAGGAGATATCAATCCGGCTTTTGCTATTCCGGTTCATATATTTCTGAAACAGAATTTCATTCCTGCGATCCTGTTCTTGAATTGACGATCTGAATACACACCAGGCATGACATTTTAAGATAACCCTACCCTATAAAAATGACCTCAGAATACGAGGATATTCTGAGGTCATTCAGGGGATTTCTCTTTAGAAACATGGCTGTCAGCGACCGATAAGTTGCTCCACATCGATCGGCCCCATGTCACGAAAGAAAGTCTGTCCGAGTAAAACCGGAGAACTCCGTTGTGGAGTATCGGTCAGCATAAATTCTGTCCGCTCTTTGATCTCCCGGCCAAATTCCACCCAGGTAATCACCACAGCATGTTGCACATTGGCAGACGGAACTTTCATCCAGCGCATCACCGGTAAACTGACGGAAGCACTCTTTTTCGCACCGGACAGGATACTGAACTGAACCCACTCTTTGCCATTGCGCCGGAAATAACTCATATCCGTGGTGTGTAGCTGTGAGATTGTTGCATCATGGTCAAACTGAACCGGAAATTTCTCATCGATTCCCGGCAGATATGCCCAATCTTTCTGATCGGATTCTTTTTGTTCAGGTGCTTTCTGTTCAGATACATTTAGCTCAGGTACTTTCTGTTCAGGTACTTTCTGTTCAGGCATCTTTTGTTCCGCTACGGATGTCTGAGGCGTTTTAATGACATTCGCCACCGCTTGTTTATTTGCTGAGGCTTTTGCATCTGCAACAGCAGCCTCCGGTAACTCAGGAGACACCGATGGCGAAGTGACGGGCGTTGTTACCGGTTCAGCCACTTCGGCCGTCTCTGCTTCAGCCTCTTTTGCCCCGGTCACTGCCACTGCACTAGCCTTCACATCTGTAGATTTGGCCTCAGCAGCCGGTTGCTCAGGCGGTACTCCGGCGTCATGGCCGGTACTCAGATTTGCTGCAACACCAACTGATGTTGAATCTGTACCAGGGTCAAATTCATACCCATAGGATTGATCGATCTGCTGCATGACATCTTTTGTGTCAGGATGTACTACATCATGCTGCATTGCCGAAGTTTCGACACCGACAGAGATTGTACTGCTACACCCAACCAATCCACCGAATAGCATTAATGTTATCCATGACTTCCATGGTCGTTTCATCCTATTCACCTATTTTTATTCTGCGACCTGAGATCGCATACTGGGTAATATCCGTTTTATTACTTATCAAATTGTGGCGCTTTATAGGTAATTTTCAAGATGTTAGGTGATATTTTGTCCTGCAAAGCACAAATTTCAGATCTTGCTCCACTGAGAAAAGCATCAGAACGAACAAAAATCAACCAATAGTAAAACAAAGATTTAGTGCGAAGCGATCCAAATTTCAATACTGTCACACTGAACGCTGCATGCCGTGAGACGGTGATGACCGTCGGAAAGGCCATCCAGTTCGAGAGCTGCGCGGGTAAGCGGCCGTTCATCCAGATACCACTCAGCCTGCACTTTGCTGGCAACCAGCGCAAGTGTCTGTCCCCGGTAAGGAAAAAGCTGTGCTCCCGAAGGCGGAGAAAGGATTTTGATCCCGGCCAAAGGTGCCTGTGCTGGTAAAGATTGCCCCGTCTTACGGAACCAGTCCTGAATCACCTGAGGCCATTGGTGCAAATGGGTGAAATCATGACTTTGCCTCAATGTCGGCGGCGTATGATGATCAATGGTGAATGCCTGATGGCGTAGCAGGCAGTCTGAAGTTCTGACCAACGCTGCGTCAATACCGCCCGGCCAGCAAATCACAGCTTCGGCCACCTGTGACGGACGAGGTCGCTGTAACCGATCTTTGGGCAGTAAATCAAATACATCAAACATCAGTGGCGCTGCCTGATTGGCACCGGTCTGTCCTACGAACGGTGCACCATCCGGCCTGCCGACCCAGACGCCGACCGTATAATCGTCACTGGTGCCAACGGCCCAGGCATCCCGGAATCCGTAACTGGTTCCGGTTTTCCAGGCAACCCGTCGTCCATGAGCAGGTTTCACCCGGTCCGGCGGCGCAATGTCCTGCAAAATATGGGTAATAATCCAACTCCCGGCAGGAGAAAGTAATCCGTGTGTCCGCACCGGTTCCTCAACGGATAAACGAGGGAAGATCAGCTCACCTTCACGGCTCAGTGCAGAAAACAGAGCAACCATATCCGTCAGGCGAACCCCAAGTCCGCCCAGTGCAATCGCCAGATTTGCATCAGCAACCCGGAGCTGAACACCACTGTTTTGCAGCCAGTGCAGAAAATTGCCAGGACCAACCTGACTGAGCACCTGAACTGCCGGAATATTTCTTGAGTGCTGAAGGGCGGTATCCAGCCGGATTGCACCTTCATAATGGTGGTCAAAATTCTGCGGACGGTAATCACCAAAAGCACGCGGTACATCTGTCAGCAGGCTGGCCGAGTGAACCAGTCGGCGTTCCAGTGCCAGACCATAAATAAACGGTTTCAACGCCGAGCCCGGAGAACGCCAGGCCTGAACCATGTCCACATAACCATAACGCCGTGCATCATATATGTCTGCCGAACCTTTATAGGCCAACACTTTCCCGCTGCGGTTTTCCATCACCATCACGGCTGCTGACAATGGCGTTGCCCATCCGGCGGTATGCTGCCGGAGCATGTTCTCAACACCATGCTGCAACGTGAAATTGATAAAGGTCTGAATGTCAGACTGCTGCGGAAACTGTTTCTGCAAATGACGGGCCAGTAACGGGGAGAACATCGGTGCAGGATGATGAGCTGCCCGCAGCGGAGACTGCTGCATCCGTAGCAACTCATCAGTTGACCATGAGAACACACCAGCGACCCGGCGCAACACTTTATTCCGCGCCTGCAATGCCGCCAGAGGAAAACGATCCGGACGGTAGAGACTCGGCCGTTGCGGCACGACCACCAGCATCGCCGCTTCGGTCGGAGACAATTCACTGGCGTGCTTACCGAAGTAACGCTGGCTGGCAGCTTCAACCCCTTCGATATTTCCGCCCATCGGTGCATAAGTCAGATACAGCGCCAGAATATCGGATTTACTGTAACGGAGTTCCAGTTGCAGGGCGCGAAATATCTGTTCAAGTTTACCCAAATAACTGCGTGGATGCGGATAGAACAGCCGGGCAACCTGCATGGTCAGTGTCGAACCGCCGGAGATAACCCGCCCGTAATAGAGCTGTTGCCCGAACGCCCGCAGCAGAGATAAAGGATTCACTCCCGGATGCGAGTAAAAGTGTCTGTCCTCATAAGCCAGCAATGCCCGCAGATACCAGGGAGAAACCTGCCCGGGAGAAACCGGAATGCGGTAGATACCGTTTTCATTAGCAAACTGACGCAACACATCCCCCTCAGCCGCGTAAACCGTAACCACATTGCGTCCCCGTCCTTCGGTTTCGAACGGATACAACTGATTCAGAACCGTAAATGTCACCGCAGCCAGCAGCAAAACCCCGCCAGTCGTCAGTCCGGCCAGACGCAGCCATTTCAGCACAGCTTACTTCGCCTCCCGAATCGTAAACTTCTTCAACGACGCCGGAGCATAAATAAAAGATTCCGGATGATACATATCTTCCAGATACAGATACGGCACAACCGACTGTCCCGGCGTCTCCGCCCGGATCACATAGCTGAGTGAATAACTCTGGTCAGGTTCAAGCTGCAGAGCTGCCATCAACCGGTCATTGCGGTATTCAATTGTTTCTGTCCGATCACTGCTATCCGGCAGTTTTGCCGCCCGGATCAGATCCTGACTGTTGGTTCTGTCGGGATGCTCCAGTACAAAACCGGTCGGCAGGTATTCGACCAGCATGGCATGCGTGACTGGCTCATCAGCGCTGTAGCTCACTGTCACCAGTAGTTTGTCGCCAATATCCAGCGGATCGCCCTGATAAGGCTGACCGTCAGGATAACGGTACTCTCTGGTAGCAACTTTGTAAGGTAATGTGGATTGAATTGTATCCGGCTCGGCAAGACCGGACGCCATGACCTGAACAAACAGCTCATGATCATTCGGATTGAACAGTTTATCTCCCGGCACAACCGACGCATAACCGATCCCGGTCGCACTCAGCTTACGCTGCTGATCACCGTGACCAACCACCAGATCTACCGGTTCCTGATTGATTTGATGTAAGGCAACTCCGGCTTTGACCAGAGCAATCTGTTCCTGAGTACTCAGATAGCGACGCTGTCTTGCCATATGAACGACTTCTTCCGCCAGCCGGTTCCGGAGTGACAGCATGTCATCGCTCAGCTTGATCACTTTATCCAGCGTTGTCAGAACCACAATCGTTCCGGCATAGTCACGCAAAGATGAACCGTAATCATAATCTTCACTATCTGAGTGGCGCTGAATCGATTCGATTTGTCTGAAATAAGCTTCCCCGTCACGCTGAGCGCCATGCAACAGTAACGCTCCGCCCAGATAAGCCGCAGAAAGCGGTGAGGTCATTTTTTCCGGTGGCGTTGTCTGTTTCAGCGCCCAGACCGAAGTATAGTCAACCCGGTTCGCTTTACTGCCAACCCAGGCAGCATAATAACGAGTGGCTGAGAGTTTTTTCTTCTGTGGATACTGAGACATATGCGTCAATGCTTTTTCCAGCATATCCTGCGGCACCAGTCCCGGATAGCGCTGCGCCGTATTCCAGAGAAACTCTGTTACATAAACACTCACCCAGGGTTCTTCAGTGCCGTACTTATTCCACAATGCAAAACTGCCGTTACCTTTTTGCATCGTAGCCAGCCGGAGCACCGCAGCCTTGAGAATATCGGTTTCACTTTTCTCTTCAGCGGCACTTTGCTTAAGAGATGTCAAAGCCGGATCATCCAGTAACCACGGTGCAGCTTTGCTGGTGGTCTGTTCCGCACAACCGTACGGATACCCGAATAAACCTCCGGCATATTCCAGCACCCCAATCTGCGGCGTCCGGGAATAGGTAATTTCGGCCGCCCCCCAACTGCTGGTCCGGATATCCTGCCAGAAGCGGGACAACAGAGTCACCGATGGCATGTAGGCTTCAGTTTTGCCGGTATTTCCCGGCAGGGTCACAATACTTTTCTGATGAATTACCGGTTCAGTGAGCCGGACCGGAACGGTCCAGCTCCGGTGTTGTTCATAGCGGGTGCGATCTGAACCGCTCGCCCGGATGTCGATATTCAGAGTCGCACTCTCCAGCCGGGAACGAATGTCTGCAATATCAAAAGATACCGCACCGGTGTCTCTTTCTCCCGGTTTCAGGTTGAATGAAAAGTGCGATTTCCCCTGCAACAGCAGATGATTCGACGCGGTCACCGTTGCCGTTACTTGCTGCACCACATCAGTCTGGTTAAAGACTTCAAGTAGTGTCTGACTGCTGTCACCCGGAGTAAGAAAACGGGGCACCGCCAGCTCGGCGACAATCGGAGCAGCAATATCCACCCGGCTGACAGCCTGACCATACTGGTCTTGATTAAACACCATCGCGACAACCTGCGCCTGCCCGTTGTAGTCCGGGATATCGACATGAATCGTCGCTTTTCCCTGAGCATTCAGACGCACCGGCCCGGACATGATGGTGATTGTTTTACTTTCAACTGTCTCGTCCAGATGAGCATTGGTACTCAATGCCATATCACCACCGTAACGGTGCTTCAGAAAAGAGTCCGGGCGCTGCTGGTAAATCCGCGAATAGAGATCAATCACATCACCGCTGTAGCGCCGTTGATCAAAAAACCAAGCAAACATCCCCGGCACCTGATAGCGCGAAAGATTAATAATTCCCTGATCTACAAGTGACAACGTCACCCAAGTTGGTTGCGTTACCGGCTTCTTCAACTGCACCACAATCTCAGCCTGTTCCAGCGGCAGTAGTTTTTTCGCATGTCGGATCTGTACATCCAACTGGCGGGATTCACGCTCAAACTTCACCGGCTCAATTGCAAACAGACGCCGGGGTTTACCCTGTTCGGTACTGATTAAGGTTGCGGTAAGATACAAGTCGTGGCGCTTCAGTTTATTCAGCGGCACAATTATCTGATGCTGACCTGCAATGATCTGATGTTCGATATGCCACTCAACCCGATCAGATTCCAGAGCCAGGTGCAGGCGACCGGCAACACCGGTACTGATCGTTGCCACCACTTCATCATCATCCAGGTAACGTTCCTTATTCAGGCTCATGGTCAGTTGATCCGGCTTCACCGGTTTCTGCCCGGAGGAATCGCCCCATCCGGCCCAGAACTGATATTGCGTGACCTGTTTTTGCGGTGTCAGCAGAGTCAGGCGGTAGCTGCCCCATTCCACATCCACATTCAAAGGAACGGCCTGACCTACTGTGGTCTGAATAACATCCGACTGCACCGGCTGCCACTGATTATCATGCCGGAGATCCCAGCCATCCGATTCGGTATAAACCCAGTAATAACCGCCCCGGTTTCGCTCCAGCAAATACTGAACTCGCCCCGATTCGAGCTGATTGCCCTGCCCGTTGAGCAAACCGACCTCAAACCGGGCCGTACTGTAAGAATCAACTTCTTCGGTCAGCGGACGAATTCCGGCCAGTGCGTTGCCAGTCCAGAGCATCACCTGTTTATTGCGCTGAATACTGGCTCCGCCGGTTTCGAGCAGTGCAAAATTAAACCGCGCGACCACCGGAGATTTGAGCAACTGCTGTTGAACCAAAGGCAGTTTCAGCTCATAAGTCCCCTGCTCATTCAGCGCAAACGGCTGCACATCCGGGACATCTTTCCAACTGCGGATCGTAAAGGGTTGCCCGACGTAAAACTCTGACAACTCGCCCTCGAAATGGTGGGTCGGCTGATAAAAAGCCGAGACTTTCACCTGATTTCCGGCAGCAGGAGCGCCGAACAGGTATTTCCCTTCCAGCCGGACAGGCAATGATTCAACCCCAGTTTGTAATCCCCTGGCGATATCGATATTCATATCCATGCGTTCGGGAACAAATTCACTGACATTGAAAGAGAACTGATTCAGCGGGCGTTCAGCATCCTGATGACTCTTCACGTATACCGTCCACCGTCCCAGTGGTGCGCTGGCCGGGATACTGAACTGATCCTGATAGAAACCGGGCACCTGCTTCTCAGCATCAAGCCAGCGATAACCAACCACATTGCCATCCGGTTTGCGGTATTCCACATACAGCCGTTGCTTCTCGGTCATCCGGCCATCCTGATCGCGCAACACGATATTCAGTGGCAAAGTTTCACCCGGTTTAAACAGATCCCGGTTGGAGTACACAAAAGCCTCAACCGGCTGCCATTCTCTGCCGCTAACCTGAAAATCAGACAGATCCAGCGGGACTTCTTTCAGCGGCAGAACGCTCATCTGTTTACCATAACGCACCGCCAGTACATCGCCTTCCTGAACCTGATAGTCAAAGCTCTGTTGCAGTCCGCTGATTTTGCCCAGCGGAATTGTCTGATTGTTCCGGTAGATAAAAACCCGGGCACGGTCGAAAGTATTTACCCGGCCGGAAAGGGAACTAACCAGCACATCCAGCTGATGACGGAACACCTTAGCCTGAATGCCGATGTCGGTCAGCAGGACATGGGCGATCACCGAACGACTGCTGTCATAATCCCCGGTCACTTTAATCAGTAACACATACCAGCCTTGCGCCAGTGATTTCGGCAGCCGGATCGCCGTACGAACATCCTGATTGACGGCCGCTTTCGGTACATCGAAACTCAGTGTCGTCACGGCACGATAACTTTTACGCAGCCGCCCCAGCGCCCAGGGGCTGGCATCTTCATCATAGTAAAGCCGGTTTAACAGCGTTGCCGGTTCATCAACCTGCAATACTTCCACTGTCAACTGTCCGGCATTGACGATACTTAATGGAATGGTGCGCTCACCATAAGACGGAACAACCGGCCCTTTCCCGATCAACCGGACCTGCGGCATCCGTTCATAGATCGTCACTTCCTGAGACTGTCCGACTTCACTGGCAATTTCAGGCAACAGCGTGACCCGATAACGCTGATTCACTTTAACCTGATCATAAATCACCGCGGTCCGGGCTGCATTCAACTGCCATGTTCCTTTCAGTAAAGTGGCCAGATCTTTTTTAGCAGTGGAATCGCCTTCGGCTCGTGTCAGTGCAAACACCTGCGCAACCTTTCTGGTCCGAACCGGGCTGTCAAACTGAATGATTAAGGCAGGTTTTCCGGCATGACTGTATGCACCGATAAAAGTCACTTTCGGCTGCGCCGTATTCACACCAGAAACCGCAGAATCCGGGTAAAAACCCAGTGACAGAAACACAATCAGAACAACATACCAGGCACCATATCGTTTGCGCATCATGACCTCAGTTCTCAACGTTGAAAAAGCCCGTGGCTAAAAACAGTTTCAAACTATGAGCATAGCATCAACAACGCCATGAAACCTATGGCACGAACGACATTTAGGCAAGGTCAGAAATGTTCATTTTCCTGCGCTCTCAACCTTACTCATCAGCTTTAGCCTTACATTGAAGATCCCTGCTGGTGGATTGCTGGACTCGTTTTCGTTCCCACAGGAAAGAGTTATGTATTCATCGTTCTGAACAACATAGCCCGTCCATAAGTTAACATTTAACCGATTGATTAAATTGATAAAAAAAATAAAAGAAGAAATATATATCTATTGTGTGTACATCGTGTATAGTGGCTCCGGCTCTAACGGTGAGCTATTGATAAAATATTTAGTTCAGGATTTTCTCAGTTTTTCGATTTCATTCGTCATATCTACTCTGCGATACCTTTTTCTTCATTCCTTATTTAGTAGCTCCCTTTTTAACTTCACCAAATCTATTGGGATATATATGTCAAATAAAACAACTGGCTTAGTAAAATGGTTTAACGAATTGAAAGGCTTCGGATTTATCACACCAGATAATGGTAGTGCGGATCTGTTTGTTCACTTCAGATCAATCGCCAGCGACGGCTTCAAAACATTAGCCGAAGGTCAAAAAGTCTCCTTTGACGTAGAGCAAAGTAGCAAAGGCCCGCAAGCAGCCAACGTTACAGTATTGTAAGTTCTTCTGTCAGAACAGAATGCGGGCAGAAAAACGATGGGATCTATAAAATTGAGGGCAATATGCGAAAACCGGTAAAAAAAGCGGGTAAGAAAATGCGAAAAAGCGACTTTGAAGAGCGATTCGCTCTTATGGTCGGAGAATACCATAAAGCTAAAGAAGTTCTTGATTCTATGACGGAAGATACTCCGGATTATATCAAGCAGAAAAAAAAGTGTGAGAGTCTGTTTGCCACTGCAGAACGCTTTATCAATGCAAATCAATAGAAACTGCTAAAGCTATCTATACTGGCTTTTCTTTCACACAGAAAAGCCTACCCTCATTTTACAAAAACCGCCCGCAAACAACTCAATGTCTTTTGATCTCTATCGATATCAATGACTCAGTCAATACATATTCAGTCATGCTCCGGTTGGATTTTCTACTGGTGATGATGAAAACCTAGACATCGGCTTCAAACGGCATTGCTGGAACCCCTGACTGATTATAAAGATTGACCTGATAGTAAGGTGTACAGGCAAACCGGATATTTAATTTTTGCTCAAAGGCACCATTTAAAATAAGTGTGTCATCACTGATTGATGACCAAATCAAATGGTACTGCATCACCATTTTCCCCGGTAATACACAGTACATTACAGTTTCAACAAACACTCGCAGACTTTACCGTAGCTGACTTACTCATGTTTAAGCAGAATGTTTAACCACAATCACATCTGCCTGCTGACACTTGTAATATGGATGGCAATAGCGTGACCAAATAAAGCGGTTGCTTGAAATAGCACGTTAAAGTCTCCTATTCTATTCCTTAGATGAATCATCAACTCACCTCATTAACGTTTCAATTCAACATTGCTATTCTAATGTGTTAACTTGTTTTGGTCAGTCGGACATTACTTATGAGCACACTGTACAGCGTATGTGTTCAAAAAATAGTGATAGACTTGCCTCCTTTACCCTGAGCATTTTTACAATTATAAAAAGGACTGAACATGGCAGAACCGAAAGTTATAAAAACAAAAATCGTGGATGTGAGTTGTGGTGAAAATGTCGTCATTATCGAGCCATCAAATATTTACGGTTGCAAACTTCACGATGGAGTCTTCGTTGGACCATTTGTTGAAATACAAAAGAACACGGTTGTCGGAGCCAGAACAAAAATTCAGTCGCATACTTTTATTTGTGAATATGTAAACATTGGTGAGGATTGTTTCATTGGTCATGGCGTGATGTTTGCCAATGATCTTTTCAAAAGTGGCAAGCCTGATCCAGATCCTCAGAGTTGGGGAAAAACCCGGATAGCTGATCACGTAACGATTGGTTCAAACGCTACGATACTTTCTGTAAGTATCTGCTCTGATGTTGTAATTGGTGCAGGTAGTGTTGTAACTAAAGATATTACTGAAAAAGGAATTTACGCAGGCAACCCAGCCCGAAAGCTAAGAGATTTACCCTAAAGATGCTGTAGAAACAGATAAGTAAAATAATACCGGGAAGAAGTAACCATAATAAAAACTGTTGAATGCAAAGTAAAAGGAACGCCAGTGGTAGCCACAAAAGGAATAATAAGAAATTGTTTATGGGTTTTGATTTTCATTTCATTGAGTTCATTTGCAACTGAGGTTGACGAGTTTATTCCAGAAAAAACAACTAAAAACGGCTACGTTGAGCCATTTCAGATGTTTGATGATGTATTCTACGTCGGAGATAAGTGGGTATCGTCGTATCTCATCAAAACCTCTGCCGGACTTGTTTTGGTCGATACGCTGGAAAGTCCCTATGGACGTTGGATTCCGGACAACATCAGAAGTCTTGGCTTAGATCCTAATGAGATTAAATACATTTTTATAACCCATGGGCATTCAGACCATGTTGG
Source organism: Vibrio mangrovi (assembly GCF_024346955.1). Classification (NCBI taxonomy): domain Bacteria; kingdom Pseudomonadati; phylum Pseudomonadota; class Gammaproteobacteria; order Vibrionales; family Vibrionaceae; genus Vibrio; species Vibrio mangrovi. The sequence goes on from NZ_AP024884.1 coordinate 771,605, forward strand.
CAATGCTGAATACCTGCAAAGCAAATACGGCAGTAAAATAGTAATTTCCTATGAAGACTATCTTCTGGCAAAGGAGTTGTCGGCAAAAAGCAGCGGTCAGGCTTTGTTCAAAGTTCCTCATGTTGAAAGTTTTACGAAGGACGGAGATGAGATTGTTGTTGGGAATACTGCTTTTAAATTCTATCTGACTCCCGGTCATACGAAGGGTTGTCTTTCAATTGATTTCTTTGTAACAGAAAATGGTATCAGGCACAGAGCATTTATTGTGGGTGGAAATGGCACCAATTTTAGTGGGTCAGAGTTAGCTCATCGCTATGTAGAGAGTGTTGCGAGAATAAAAGCTATTTCACAGAGTGAGCCGGTTGTTGAGGTGAATTTAGCAAATCATCCGAGAATGAATCAGCTATTTGAAAGAAAGAACAGAGCTGTAAAAGGTGTTAACCCATTTATTGACTCAAAGGGCTTTCAGGATTTTGTCGCTACCCTTGAAGCACGGGGTGCTAAAAAGTTACAGGAAGAGCAAGCGCAATAATGCTAACAAGCGGTTCTGGGCAAACACTGTTCTGCTCTGAAGCTAGTTAGCAACTCAAATCGGGCACTCGCTTGATTAACGGCTCATTATTTATGTTTTAAGAGGTTGAAGATCATACTGTCCACTGTTAGAGTGCACATGCTTTTCAACCCATCACCAAGGAGGCTATTGCAATGACTATTTCTCAACAAGCGATTTGTTTTCAGCGTCCTTACTGCATTTCAGGGTAATTATTCCCCTGAGTCTTATGTAAGGACGACAAATTTAACCTATTGTCGGAATTACTAAAATGTTCAAAAAACTGACTAAAGCGACAGCAAAGCCTGCTGTGTGGTCTGCATATACGGCTGAAGTAATGTGGGCAGACAGCCACATTGCCAGACAGATGCTCGATTTCCATCTAAACCCTGACATTAATGTTGCGTCCAGAACGGCTGTGTTCATCAATGAATCAGTTGACTGGCTGACTTCAGAACTTCATCTTAATGAGGCTTCAAAAACCATCGATTTTGGTTGTGGCCCAGGTCTTTATACTCAACGCCTGAAAGCAAAGGGAATAGGAACAGTTGTCGGCTTAGATTTTTCTGAGAACTCACTTAACTACGCGGCTGAGCAGGCGACCCGGTTAAACCTTGCCATTGAGTATCATCCGGGAAATTATCTGAATTACACCGACTCTCGCCAGTTTGACCTCATCACATTAATAATGTGTGATTTGTGTGCTCTTAGTCCGTCTCAACGCTCATTGTTACTGGGTAAGTTTAAATCAATGCTGTCCCCGAATGGGGTAATTGCACTTGATGTTTATACGGCAACGCGTTTTGCTAAACAAAGTGAATCCGTGAGCCTGACTAAAAATGCGATGAATGGCTTTTGGAGTGCAGAAGATTATTGGTGCATTCAGTCTTCATTCAAATATGAAGACAATTCTGTAACGCTGGATAAGTATGTTATCAGCGAAGCAGGGAGAGAATGGATTGTGTATAACTGGCTGCAACATTTCACTATTGAAATACTCAGTCGTGAACTTGAAGCCCATGATTTAGAAATCAGAACGACTTATAGCGATCTACGAGGTACACCATATGCTGACGGTGATGAAATGGCAGTCGTTATTCGCCACAAATAACAAGATGTAATAATTAAAGGAGCGGTATTTATAACCCGGACACTTTCGTCAGACGTCATATTTCGTTTTATCACCGATGTCGAAGTGTCTTGGCATTCTCCATTTGTAAATACTGGTAATCAGAAAAAGAACAGCGGATATCGCGGCAAGTACCTTTGCTGCGATATCGGCATCAAACACCATACAAAACCATAGCGCCGCCAGAAGCAGTGGCTGTAATCGCAATCCCGGGACTTTGAAGCAGAAATACTCTTTGAAGCACAATCCGCCCAGAGTAATAAAAGCACCACCCATGCCTATTTCTGGTAGACCAAACACAAAGCATAACAGACCACCCCATGTGGCAAACTGTAGTAATAAGCGGAATGATTTCATATAGATATGCAGTGATGACGCACACATGACAGCACATAAAAACACCAGATTCTCCACCGGAAAACCGAGCTGCCAGGGAAGAAGAGCAATAACCGGGCATGCAAGGGTAAATCCCAAGCGGTATGTGATGACCATCAGATGGTCATATCGGTCCATTGGCGATTCGATATGTGGGTCAGCCATTGTGATTCCTTGTCTGGATTTATCGTTATAGGAACGTCCACGGTAATTTTAGCAAACAGTCTGAAATAGCAGAAAAGCCTTTGTCCGATAATGTGTCACCACAACCTCAGCAAACACGGTTTGGGACATAACAGTGATCATCGAGCTCCTTCTGACACATCACTGGGCATAGACGACTTAAGTGTATAATTTACTTTGCATTGTTATTTATCTGTTTGAATAAAACGACCAACCAGTTGATAAACTCACTCAGTCTTCTCGGCTGTTGGCTCCGCGACTCATAAAGAACGGATAAAGACATTGGCGCACAGGTAAATTCCGTTAATACTTCGATAAGCTCGCCTCTGGCTAACTGCTGTTTAACACCAGTTTTAGGGAGTTGAATAATTCCTAACCCGTTTAAACATGCTGATAGATAAGCATCGGTAGTTGCGACGGAAATAAGACTTGGTACAGGTACAAAGCAAGTCTGATTATTCCGATGATATTCAAAACCATTCTGCAACTGAGTATGAGCGGGGGAATAATCAACAACGTAATGATTTTTGAGATCGTCTAATGACACTGGTATACCGTAATGTTCCGCATAGCCGGGACTAATGCAATTGACCATATCCACGGCACCTAAAGATCGTCTTACTAAATTACTGTTTTCAAGCTCACCACCCCGAATTACGCAATCTACCCGCTCTTTGATCGGATCAATACGGTAATCAGCACCAAGCAGTTTAATCTGAGTTTTAGGATATTGTTGAAACCACTCCGGTAAATGAGGAGCAACAATGGCAGAAAAAAAACGACCGGGCATATCAACCTTAATGACACCATGGAGCTCCTGGCTTTCCCGTTGAAACTGGTTTTCTAATCCTTCCAGCTCATCAAGCAATCGTAAGCACTGAATATAATAACGTTCACCCGCTTCAGACAACGAAACTTGTCTGGTACTGCGGTAAAGCAAACGAGTTTGCAGATGTTCTTCCAGCTTAGAGATCGAAGTAGAAATCGCTGATTTAGGTACGTTTAACTGTTCTGAAGCACGAGTAAAGCTGCCGGTTTGAGCAACAGAAATAAAACGTTTCATCGCCTCAATTTTATCCATACAAACTCACATTGTTTGTTATCTATGAACAGTCTTATCTTATTATGCGTATTTTTCAAGATAATTCATTGCTGTAATTTATCCTCGATACCGTTAACCACCAAACACAAGAGGTAAGCACATGAACAAGGTAGCATTAATCACCGGAGGCAGTCGTGGAATAGGCCGGGATGCAGCACTGAAGCTGGCTGAACGTAATATCGACATCATTCTGACTTATCATCGCAATGAGAAAGCAGCTCTGGATGTGGTTGAAAAAATCAGGCAGAAAGGTCAGAAAGCATTTGCTTTGCAGTGTGATATTCGAAATATCTCTATGTTTGAGCACTTGGCAAAAACAGTTCATTCAGTGTTAAAAGAACAATTTGGTCGAGAGACATTTGATTACTTATTGAATAATGCCGGAACGGGTTTGCACATGAATATTGAAGAAACAAGTATCGATGATTTCGACGATATGCTGAACATTCATGTTAAAGGGCCGTTTTTCTTCACTCAAAAATTACTGCCACTGATTGGGCACGGTGGTCATATCGTCAATATATCGTCCGGTCTGACACGTTTCTCCTTCCCTGGTTCGGCTGCGTATGCAATGGCAAAAGGAGCAGTAGAAGTCATGACCCGTTACATGGCAAAAGAATTTTCTCCCCAAAGGATTCGTGTCAATACTCTCGCGCCCGGAGCTATCGCGACAGATTTTCGGGGCGGTGCAATACGCGACAATGAACAGGCTCGGGCGATGATCTCTTCTATCACCGCTCTGGGCCGGGTTGGCGAAGCTGAAGATATCGGCAAAGCGATAGCAGCGATTTTTAGCGAAGGGTTAGATTGGATAACAGGCCAGAGAATCGAAGCTTCCGGGGGAATGATGTTATAGGCTGCCAATATACAAATCCGCATCATTAATTTTCAGTAAGTAAATTGCCGGTGCGGATTTGTATTCGAGAGACTAACCATATTGAAAAGCAACTGCGTATACTGAAGTTAATGAAATTACTAGTGTTAATAATGATGTTTTTTTCACAATAAACCCTTTTTAAACGTTTTAACGCTATGTTAGGACATTGTTGTGGTCAATAAAATCCGGATACATTTTTAGCTAATTTTTCTGCTTTCGCAGGTGGCATTTCAGACTGTGATTTAATAAAAGTGTAAGTAACAATGGGGAATGGAATCATAGTCAGTAATTAAATTTCACTGTTCTTGCCATAAGGTTCTAATTTAGTTCCATTGATTTAATCAATAAAGCCATTAAAAACGACGTCTAAATTAGTGAATATTATATAGCTCTATCTAAGTCAACAGATAAATAATATTAAGCTACTATTTTTGTTCGACTAGTAAGTGGTTTGTAACTAAAAACCTTGTCTTTTTCTCACATATTCTGTTAGCTCATCTTTTACTTCAGCGCCCAAGTTTAACATCGCAATAGCTGCATCAAAATGATGAGCCTTGGGTTCTATTAATAAACTATCTGCTTCACCTCGAGCAAAGTCAAAAGCAATATCAACCAAGACTCTAATCTTAATTAATTGGTAAAGACAAGAGCGTTTATATTCAGTTCCCCCAGTACGAGTTTGACTAATTTGTCTCATACGAACATATTGTACTTGTAAGCTACTCAAAATATCAGCTAAGTAATTTGCATCATTTGGTTCTGCTGTTTTTATACATTCTTGAAACACTGGAATATGAGACTGGATTCTATCGGGCAATTTTGTTGTTAAAGCTCGATCGCTTGTTCTTGTATTTTTAGAGTTTTGATAAGCTTCTACTAATAATACTGCACATTCCTCAGTATAATGACATAGATCACTTAATGCTTGAGGCAACATAGCCTTAGCAGCAATAAATTCTCTTTCTCGCTGCCTACGTACATGATACCGAGATATATTAAAAGCGATAATACTAGATCCAAACGCTAACATCCCAACATTAAAAGCTTGCCATGAATACCAGACACCATGAACATATAACCAGCTAAAATCACCATCAAAGAACGGTTGTATGACCATTGAATATATATATATTAAAAATATAAAAATGACTAAGTAATTTACAGTTCCAATAATAAAGTCCCAATCTTTTAGTTTCAAAACCTTATTAACATACATTCTATATATAGCATTAAAATTACGAAAAAAACAATTCTTCATAGTCATCTTTAGTTAATCCTTTTTTTTCAATAATTTTTACTAAACAATCCCTCAAAATTGGGAAAGTTTCATCCATAATAATACTAGGTCTTAATTTCCCTCGACCGTTAACTTTGTAAGTATCTTTAAGAATCCCATCATGAACGGCAGAGGAACGTATACTGTATGCTGCATTTAATAAAGAAGATATTTCCTTCCGCTTGCTAAGTTCAGAAGAAGCCAGCTTTGAACCAATAATTTTTATTTGAAGAGTTAGCTCTCCATTAGTATCAGGTTTTGTTAATATCGACTCAAGAGCAATACCTAAGTCAATTGCTTTATTTACATCATTCCAGGTGTTCATAGCTTGACTACGACGCGCCAATGAAATATCTAAAGGCAATCTAAGATTCTCATTCATAGAAAAGTATTTTTCACATAAATGAGTAATTTGATTAGCGTCAATACCATTCCATGAATCATAATGTTTAGGCTTAATAACATCTAAGTACTGAGTTGAATGTGTGTCTATTATGCCAGAAAGAGGTGTGGCGTCTTCTAAAATACACCAACGTAATTCAATGCAAGGAGCGTGGTTCGAAGCAAATAAAGATAGAAAATTAGTAATTAAAAATTCGTTATTTACGTAACCTCTAATGGTATTGATATTGGCATTACTAAGATCATTCGAAAATAGTTTGCTTTCCATGGGTTGACATAGAAATGTGTAGGGCCGATGAATTCCACTACTAGATGAATAACTTGAAGATAATTCCATTAATTTGTTATTTACATTTTTCTTGATTGTATTAGGTAAATTTTCAAAATCACAAAAATAAATACCATCTATTAATTCTGCTTTCCCTTTAAAATCAACCCCACTAATCAGTGACAGATTATAAATCACAACATCTGATGAAGATTCAAGTTCGAGTAAATACGAATAAGCAAGTTCTGCCCCAACCGTAGAAGCCTCTAAAACTAACCATTTCGCCAAATACAATGCATTAATTTTTTCACCATGTCCGCCAGCACGAAATGTTGAAGAAGATAAACTAGGATGTTCCTCTTCAATAAGATTCGCTAATTTTATTGAATTACGTGACGCACCGAATGCCTTCGCATAATTACGCCAATCATCTTGGGCTATCCATAGAGTAAGTTGATGTATGTTTCCTTCTGCAACTGACGTATTTATCGCTTTAATTATTCGTTGATTCATACAATTACTATCCCTAGTGTCTTATTATTACTAGCGGATTTTAATTGTACACTCAACGACTTTAATTCCAATAACCACTTAGGCCTTATGTGATCGTTGAAAGTACCTCCGCAGTACATCAAGGGGCAAAAACAAGTCAGCGAAATCGGCTGCGAACCGTTGGATTGGTTTAATCCACAAAACAGCTAATTGCCCCACTGCTCACTTCATTTTTACACCTAAACCAAGCGAGACTAGAGTCCCGACCAGTATCGCGATCACCACCGATACCAGTGAACCAATCAGTACATACTCGGTCATGCTCCGGTCGTCTGATTTATTCAGTTCACCAAATCTGAATATGGACTTGGCGGTTAAGACAAAACCCACGGCAGCATAGCTTCCCACCAGCGTAAAAGTCAGGATTAATACCCGTTCTAAGTAGCCAATTAACTCACCACCGGCGACAAGGCCGTGGCTGCTATCTCGGTCTGAGCCGGATATCGGATACTTCCTTAAAACGTGACCAATCACCATCGAAGTCGGCTTAAGTACTAACAGATAAGCAAACACTACCATAACAGCATCCGGGAATTTCTTATGCTGGAGAATGGTATCGATCGTAACACCGTCAGCAATGTGAAAAGCAATTGCCGCCAGTACCAGTACATGTAATGTCTGGTCAATCGCAAAACAGGAAAATTGATCGCCCTTGCGTGTGCTTGCTTTCCATAGGTCGATAACAAAATGACTGACCGTGACAAGAGCAGCCAGACAAACAGTTGAGCTCCAGCCAATCCCTAATGCGATTGCAGGAATGCATAACACCATGCCATGCAACAGCGAGTGAAAGTACAGTTCGGGCGAACGATAAGTGCGCTCTTTCTTGGCTTCAATCCATCGCTTGGGCTGGAGGTAGAAGTCACAGATGATGTGCACCAGCAAAAACAGAGTCAGAACACCAAAAAAATCAGACATGTGTGAATCTCGCTACTTGATTGATAAACCGCTGGTTTAACTCACTGATGAGTGACCAGCCTGAAGCTTTCAGTGATTTACTGGCGGTGGCAATCGCAACCCCGAACTTTTCTGCCAGCTCACTAATCGACAAACCTTCGTTGGTGCGCAGCATCGGCAGGATCATTTCACATTGACGTGAGGTTAATTCGGTCAGTTGCCTGTCGAGATACTTCAGGAGCAAGTCAAAAGACTCTGTGAGTTCGGCGCAGTCAGAATCAAAAAACAACCTTTCCCCTTTCATGGCCTTTAATCCACGGCCGGACAGTACAAATGCCTGCCCCATCGATTCAGAAACCAGCTCACGCAAATCGGCATTTGAGGCAATGGCAAAGCTAATCCGACTGTCAAACGCCTTGCCGAGCGCTTTAATCCCAATCCGGTAAATCATGGTGTATCTCAGCGCGTTTTCAATATCATGCACAACAGTCTGAAACTCATCCCCACGTTCAATACTGTGCGTGTTTGCTGAATCACCTTCGGAGATCCATTGCTGAATCTCTTTGATTCGTTTCAGTAGTTGTTCGTACTGATCAGAGCTTAGTTTCGTCGAGTTCACGACATCACCGCTGATCACTGCGATAGGTTTACAGCCCTGCTCCACATTTAGACTCCTTTTTGCATCTTGGTATAAATTTAGCTATTTATGGCTAATAATGCAAATTTAGCTATTTATGGCTAATAATGTAAATTTAGCTAATTTAGGCTAATGGCTAATGGCTAATGGCTAATATTTAAAACCGCTGTAGTGAAGTCACCCACGCCGTCTTATCACAAGTCAGCGAAGCCGTACTGACTTTATAAAAGGCTTGTGCGATATTATGCACATAACTCAGCGTAAGATGGAATAAACTGCGAGATATGGATCGAAATAACATCCCGTACTTTCGCCGGAAGCAACAGGCTCAGGATGCAGCCTTATCCGGTGAGCTGAAAGATATCCGTTCTGAGAGTCCTCCGGCGACAACACTTTCCCGGCGCGTGTCTGTCTACCCTACTCTGAAAAAGTATCTCGTCACGACCATCCGGCTGTTAACCTGGCTATTGGTGTGTATCGGCGCATTAGCGTTTATCTACGACCGGACTGACAATGTTCATGCCCGGACCATGCAGGCTTTGCAGGTTTTATCTTCAACAACCAATTATGGCCCGGCAGAAGCGGAAGCACTCAAGTATCTGATCCGCAGTGATTGCCTGGGGTTCGAACAGTTTGACTGGTTTAACCCGCAGATGATCGGCAGAGACGATTCATGGCAGCAACATGTGCGTTCAGGTCTGAGAAAGTTACTTTGTGTCCGCACCAGACAACGGCTGTATGACCTGCATATCGGCAATCAGGATTTCACGACCCTTTTCGATTATGATACGTGGCTGTATCCATGGTTCGAACGATCATCATTTATCAATCCCATATTTTCCCGGATGGAAGTGCGTTATGGCTACTTTTACCATTCCAGTTTCAAGAATGCTAACTTTGAGTTTGTGAATTTCTTTGATACGAATCTGGCAAATACCAGCTTTGAAGAAGCCACACTTGTTGGGATCGACTTTATCTCTGATGTGCCGGTATTAAAGCAGTTTCGGGAGGAAAAGAAAGATACGAACGCCGAAAACATCCATTACGAACTCGATATGCTGCGGCTGAACAACACTGCTTTTACTCAAAGTCATCTGTCTTCGGTCAGATTTAAAAATGCCTATCTTGAGAGAAGTCGCTTCGCTGATTCTCAGCTCTGGGATGTTTCCTTTACTGACAGTGAGTTAACCAGCAGTCATTTCGATCATTCAGAACTCAATAATGTCCGCTTTCAAGACAGCAATCTCAGTTGGGCCTCTTTCCGGCAGAGTAAAATCACGGTCACCAACCGCAACGCAACCAAAATATTCGCCGGTACTGATCTGACCCATACCGATTTCACCCAAACAGACTGGGCTGCTGAGTTCTACCAATCAGATAAAGATTTGTATCTTTACGACACGATTCGTGAACACAATCAGGAAGCAATTGACTTAATTTGTCTGGCACTCAGACAGGGAAAGAACTGGCAGCAGTCTTTAAGAAATCAGATGTTCACCTGCTCTCAGCCCTGATCGCCAGAGAACAGTCTTGCGCCGGTTTGCAGCAGCCCGGCAACCTGAAGGGTTGTCTGGTGAAGATTGTTCCGGGCCTGACTGAGCGCATCTTCCAGCGTCACGATGGACTGAACCGTACCGAAAGCTGCATCAATACCGGCATCGTTGAGTTGTTGTCGGGTTGCTTTGACACTGCCGGCAATAGCAATCACCGGCTTGCCATACCGTTTTGCCACACGAGCAATGCCGACCGGAACTTTGCCATTCAGGCTTTGTGTATCAAGGCATCCTTCGCCGGTAATGACCAAATCACAGCAGGCAATTTCCTCTTCCAGCGCGACCGCTTCCATCACCAGCTCGATTCCCGGACATAACCGGGCATGAAGAAAAGCGATAAGCGCAGCACCAACGCCACCAGCCGCCCCGGCTCCGGGCTGTTCATCAACCGCTTTCCCCGACTGTGCCTGAATGACGTCGGCATAATGTGCCAATGCCAAATCCAGCGCTTGCACCATCGCCGGGGTTGCTCCTTTCTGCGGGCCGTACACCGCAGCAGCACCCGATGGTCCGGTTAGCGGATTGGTGACATCACAGGCCACTTCGATGCGACATGACTGCAAACGCGGATCCAGACCGGACAGATCAATCGCATCCAGCCGGGATAACGCTTCGCCACCGGCAGGCAGCTCACGTCCTGCGGCATCGAGAAATGAAGCGCCCAGCGCCTGCATCATACCCACGCCACCATCATTAGTCGCACTGCCGCCAATGCCCAGCACTAAATGACGAATGCCATCATCCAGTGCCGCTTTGATCAACTGTCCGGTGCCAAAACTGGTCGTCAGTAACGGATTGCGCTGCGCCGGAGCGATCAATGCCAGTCCACTGGCAGCGGCCATTTCAATAAACGCCATTTGGCGGTCAGCACTCATGCCCCACCCGGCATCGATTTCCTCTCCGAGCGGATTTTTCACCCTTGCCGTAACTTTCTGCCCCTGACGGGCAGTCACCAGCGCATCGACAAACCCTTCCCCGCCATCGGCGACCGGCTTCTGCACACAAGATGCTTCAGGGAAAACCTGCTTCCAGCTCTTTGCAATGATGTCAGCCACATCTACCGCACTCAGACTCTCTTTAAAGGAATCGGGGGCAATCACAATCTTCATCAGTTTTTCTCCGCAGGAAAGGCTGGCATCTCAAAGTATTCTACACAGACCAATGGCTTGCGGCAGAGGATTCTTTATGACCGATGCCCGAAATCTCATACTTTTTTCATACTTTTGCTTTTCTGCAATCTGATAACTTTCCTTTTGTACCGGCAAAATCCGGTACCGGGCGTAGGAACCCGTCGTATCTCACAGCATATATCATTGCCAACACTATGTTGGTTTCTTATTATGTACGGCCTCAGTGCATCTGAATTATGGTGGACTGGACAAGGCAGCCTTGGCTGGCCGTATCGTGAGTGCGGTATTCCTACACCTTGTTCTAGTTCACCACCCAGAGCGTAGGAACTTTGTGTGGTGATTTAAAATAACTCACGGAGTCTACTATGTTTGAAACCATCCACTATGATCACGAATTTGCGCAGAAAGCCCGCGAATACCTCCGCCAACTGGAAGAAATGTTTGAAGCCGAACAGCGGCAGAACAGTCAGGAGTTGCGGAATGTATTGCTGTATCTCAATAACCTGATCACTACGCATTATGTGCAGTATTACGATGTGACTGATGAGGAAAGCCTGATGTAAGTTTTTGATCGGTTTGTTTTCCGGGCTGCGGCTGTGTACCGCACAATAAAAAAAGCCAGTCACAAGAAGTGTGACTGGCTGTCAATATGAACAAAATTTGGTTCACTAACAACGTCAGTTGGCTAGGTGACCCTCGGCTTAATAAGGGTCATTGTATATAGAGCAGTATCCGTGCCAACTTTTTATAAAAAAATAACTCTTTGTTATATATGAATAAAATAATCACTCACGCCTAAACGATCCTAACATGCTTGCAATAAAGCCCATATTCAATTTGTAATATGAGAAGTTATTTTCATTTTGCAATGATGCATATTGCGAAGTGCAACTTCATGTTGTGATAAGTTATGATACTTTGTCGTAGCGAATTTCGTACTTTTCTTTGTCAGTAGCTCTGCAGAATAGTGACTTAAAGACTCTGTTTTATATTCCATTAAATACATAATTTCTGTAAAATCACACCCGGTGAAATTAAACAGAACTATGATGTCGCAGATTTTAGCGGTTAATCCAATCTTAAACATATTTCGGAACATTCGTTGATTACAATTAAACCAAACCGAATCATACAAATACTACTGATTACTAGTCCATTGATTGGTTTCATTCTTATATCAAGTCTTCTAGTTCAGACAGTTATTGATGCATTTCACCAGTTGGTCACTATTTTTCTGTTCATTAGCTGGGGTATCACCGGTCTGTTTTTCCGTTGCATTTTATTCCATGTATGGAACGCAAAAATAATATCCAGTTCACAAGGTGTAAAATTTGGTTATCAAAAATTAATACCTTGGCCTGAAATATCAAGAATTGAACCTACAGTAGGCTCTGGCCGTTATGCCGGTATCAGAGTGTATTTTAACCGAAACATATATCGTGAACTTCCATTTTGGAGAAGGCCGTTGGTTTCAAAGGAACAATACCACATAGACTATAACACAGGAATGCTTTTCTATAAGTCATCACATGATATCGTTAACGAAATAATCAAAGGTAAACAATAAATACTACAGCAAGGTACTCATATGAAATTACTGACATTATTATTTAGTCTTATTTTACTCTCACCATCAGTATTATCAAAGTCAACACCACAACGCCTGGTCGTTGATAAAGAGCATATACAAATGGGACAGCAGGGCCAAGTATATATAATTCAACCGAGTGATGAATTAATCATTGATGCAAGTAGATATGATTACACGTCATTTAGCTCAATGTTATCTGATACTCCCAATACAGCAAAAGTCATTATAGATGGAACTGAATTTTCATTTTATTGGGAAAAAGAGAAAAACGAATATTTATTAAACAAAGATAGTCTAGTTTCTCACAAAGATATATTTAAAGGATTCGAATCTGGAAAAGAAATCATGTTTGCACTCGGAAAATCAGAAAAAGGAATTGGTGCATTTTATGTATATTGGGTCGGTAAAGCCTTAGTTAAATAAATTGTACAATACTGATTATGCATTGCCATGAAGTTGTAGTAGGCTACAGCATAACCTATCCCTTCCAGAGCAAGCAGAGGTGCACATGAAAGTAGCAGCAGTCCAGTTTAAGCCAGTGATTGGTGATCTCGAGAACAATATTAATCGGCATGTGGCGCTGATTGAACTGGCCGTTCAGGAAGGTGCTGATTTAGTCTATTTCCCTGAGTTGTCTGTCACCGGGTATGAAGCACAGCTGGCAAAGTCATTTGCTCTGGAGTTAAAGGATAACGACTTCGGTATCTTTCAAAATCTCAGTGATACACACGGTGTCACGATTGGTGTCGGTGTTCCGCTTTTATCCGGAGATCAGGTACAGATCGGCATGATTTGGTTTGCAGCAGACAAACCTCAGGCGAGCTATAAAAAGCAGTTACTCCACTCGACTGAACTCTCCTTTTTTGTTCCCGGCACAGAACAGCTTATATTACACAACGGAAATGATCGGCTGGCACCGGCTATTTGCTACGAATCGCTGCGACCCGAGCATGCTGACAATGCCGCCAGTATGGGAACGAACGTGTATCTTGCCAGTGTTGCCGAATCTTCAACGGGCCTCGAAGGCGCAATGAAGCATTATTCAAAGATAGCGAAGCAACATCACATGTATGTTGTGCTGGCAAACTGCCTCGGCTCTTGTGGCAATTTTATGGGTACCGGACATTCTGCCTCATGGGATGCCAACGGTCACTTGCTGGCACAAATGGACGGTGAGTCTGAAGGGATCTTACTGGTTGATACCGAAAACCGTGACACGGATATTATCAGAATATAGTTCCACTGGCCGGCTCTCAGAAGCGAACCACTCTCATTCTTTTCAATTTTCATCTCAACCTTCGCCCGGTTTAACCGGGCAATATCGCAATGATTTACAGTCACTATTATTCCTCTTGTGCTGGCTGAACCAGCATCCGGATCGCGCAGTCACACATATCCTCGATATGCTGACTGTCGGCATAGACACCATCAATCACCAGCCGGGCTAAGCCGTGCATCGTACTCCAGATAACCTGAGCCAGCCGCAGGGTCGCTTCCTGTGAAGAGAAAAGCCCCTGCTGTTGCCAGCGGGCGGTAATATCGACCTGATACTGAAAACAGAGATAAGCAATTTCCTTGAGCGCCGGAGTCGCCTGCGCCTGTTTCCAGATCGCCCGGCCGAACATCAGATCATAAGTTTCCGGCGCTGCGGTTGCATCGTGAATATACTGGTAGAAAAAGCGGCGGAATGTCTCACGCTGATCAGCCTCAGCACATTCGATTAACTGGCTGGTGGACTGATACCAGTGATGAAACCCCTGCTCTGCCAGAGCGCAGAGTAACGCATTCTTATCCTGAAAATGGTGATACAACGCCGTGCGTGAAACCCCGACTTTATCAGCCAGTTTACGCAGTGACAGCGCTTCAATACCGGCTTCTCTCAGCATCGTACCGGCAGCCTGCAACAGGCTCCGGCGTAAATCACCATGATGGTAGTTTGATTTTTCGCTATTCATGATAGGTAAATTAGCACGAATCTTGACAGTGTCAAAATCATAGACAATATTGACACTGTCAAGATAAAAACGTGAGGACTTCATCCATGACTGCATCACCGGCTCATCCACACTATCCGCATCTTTTTCAGCCACTGGACTTAGGATTTACCACTCTGAAAAACCGGGTGCTGATGGGCTCAATGCATACCGGGCTTGAAGAAATTCCTTACGGCGAAAAACGCCTTGCGGCCTATTATGCCGAGCGGGCCAGAGGTGGTGTTGGCCTGATTGTCACCGGCGGCATCGGTCCCAATCCGGAAGGCGCGACACATATTCATAGTCCCGGTTTAGTGACGGCAGAACATATTCAGGCCCACCGGACTATCACTCAGGCGGTTCATGCCGAAGGCGGGAAAATCTGTCTGCAAATTCTGCATACCGGACGATACGCTTATAATCCAAATCTGGTGGCACCTTCCGCGATTCAGGCTCCGATCAATACCTTTAAACCTCATGCTCTCGATGATGAGGGCATTGAAAAACAGCTCGGCGATTTTGTGCATACAGCCCTCAATGCGCAGCAGGCAGGCTATGATGGAGTGGAAATTATGGGCTCTGAAGGTTACCTGCTCAATCAGTTTATTGCCGGACGTACCAATCAGCGTCACGACCAATGGGGCGGTAGCTATCACAACCGGATGCGCTTTCCGCTGGAAGTAGTACGCCGGGTCAGGGAAGCGGTCGGCGAACACTTTATTCTCATCTATCGCCTGTCGATGCTGGATCTGGTGGAAGGCGGCTCCAGTGCGGAGGAAATTATTGAACTCGGTCAGGCGATTGAAGCGGCCGGAGCGACGCTGATCAATACCGGCATCGGCTGGCATGAAGCCAGAATCCCCACGATTGCGACCTGTGTTCCCCGGGCTGCGTTTACCTGGGTGACTAAGCATTTCCGTCAGGCATTCACCATTCCGGTGATCACCACCAACCGGATCAATACCCCGGAAATGGCCGAAAGTGTGTTAGCCAGAGGCGATGCAGATATGGTTTCTATGGCCCGCCCTTTTCTGGCCGATCCTGATTTTGTTTATAAAGCACAACATAGCCGCAGCGATGAGATCAACACCTGTATCGGCTGTAATCAGGCCTGTCTCGATCATGTTTTTGCCGGGAAGCTGGCCAGTTGTCTGGTCAACCCGTTTGCCTGTCATGAAACTGAGCTGGTACTCAGCTCTGCCGCACAACATAAACAGGTTTACGTGATCGGTGCCGGCCCGGCCGGACTGGCCGCCGCAGTCACCGCCGCCCGGCGAGGTCACCGGGTCACATTATTTGATGCAGCAGAAGAGATCGGCGGGCAGTTTAATCTTGCCAGACAGATTCCGGGCAAATCAGAATTCAATGAAACCCTACGCTATTTCGGGCGCCAGCTGGAACGCTTACAGATCGATGTCCGGCTCAATACCAGAATAGATGCTGAACAGTTGAATCACTCCGATGCCGATGAAATTATTGTTGCTACGGGTGTCTGTCCCCGTAAGCCGGACATCGACGGCATCGATCATGCCAAGGTGCTGAGTTATCTGGATGTATTACGGGATAAGAAACCGGTCGGTAAGCAGGTCGCGATTATCGGAGCCGGCGGAATCGGATTTGATGTGGCAGAGTATCTGTCTCATCCGCCAATGCCAGTGTCTGTCCGGACATTTATGCAGGAATGGGGCATCGATATGACGCTGCACGCCCGTGGCGGTGTCGAAGGCATTCAACCCCAGCCACTGCCATCTCCCCGCCAGATTTATCTGCTCCAGCGCAAAAATACCAAAGTCGGGGCCGGACTGGGGAAAACCACCGGCTGGATACACCGCACCGAACTACAACACAGAGGTGTACAGATGATGTCAGGCTGTGAATATCTGCGCATTGATGATGAGGGTCTGTGGCTGCGGGTCAACGAGGAAGAACAGTGCCTGCCGGTTGATCATGTGGTGATTTGTGCCGGACAGGAACCGCTGCGGACACTGATTGACGGGCTCGACAAACCTTATCATCTGATCGGTGGTGCAGATGTCGCCGCAGAACTGGATGCCAAACGGGCCATTCATCAGGGAACTGTCACAGCGATGCAGATATAAGCGGCAACATCTGAAGATAAAGTCTTCCGGCGCAAATCGGCTAGCGCGATAAAAAATCGGGTTAAAAACGAACTAATGGCGGCAAATGTTCACTCATAGCAATAAGTTATGATTTTCCTGATGTAGGTGAAGCAGATGAGCCGCATTACAAATGACACGATTATTACGGTTGACCATACGCCACAGTCCGGGCAGGCTGGTGCTCAGCCACTTCGGCATGATGTGACACCCGGAACGCATATGCCAGTGACACCACCACATATGTCTGCCGGTAAAGAGATGCAACTCAGGCAACTGGGACAGCCGATGGCAAGCGGGCGTCATATCACCGCTGAAATGCTGGAAACACAGAAATCGGACCTTAAAATCACCAGCGTAGCCACAGTCCCCCATGCACAAAACTTAGCGATCTTACGCACACTCCCGAAGCAGTCTCAGAATGGAGAAGTTGCGCCAACACCATCAAAAAAAGAAGATTATCCGCAAAATGGTGCTCAGATGGCAGATTTTATTGCCGATACTCGCCAGCATTTAACCCGGCTGGCAACCACAAATTCCGGTCAGGAACTTCTTCATGCACTGGACAAAAATATGTTTGGCATGCCGATCCCACATAAAGTTGCAATTCAGGATCCCTGCCTTCAACAGGGGATTAAAGCCACTTCAACCACTTTCGATGCATTGAACGCAAGTTTTCAGCCACAGGCAGCCAATCAAATCATGCCGGGATATGGCAGCATCAGCCTCATCGATTATCAGACAGATATCATGCAACGTGCCGGAGATGGCAAACATACGGGAGGTACACCCCTGAAAGTAAAAGAAGAAGTACCTTTCCCTCCTGAGGTGGCACTCGGACATGAGCTGATCCATGCGGTCCACAATTCACAGGGCTTGCGTGAATCCCGGAACCGGATCGACGGACTCAGTGGTGAAGAAGCGAATACCGTGGGTCTGCCGACCGGAGAAAGAATTTTTGCCCACATTCCGACCGAAAATAATCTCAGAGCAGATTTAGACCGCCAGTATTACCAGGATCCGGAGCAGAATGGAGGACAGCTTGGTCCGATTCCTCCCAGACCTAAATATTCAGGTAAGACCGTGTAACGCAACCTGAATACTTACTTCTTCCACGCAGTGTTTATCACCTGTATTTGACCCACAAGAGCAGATTGACCGTTTATGCAAGACTTTACCAACAAAATCAATAAGTGGTTACAACAGTATCACAAGGATTTATCCCTGAATTCAGAGGGTTATTGCCTATTGAATGCCGGAGATTCACTCAGAATTGTCATCTCACTTTCAGCAGATAAACGGGCACTGATCCTTTATTGCCCGCTGCATACCGTCAAAGGAGACCAAGACTTTTCTCTGGTACTGGAAGCGTTGTCCCTGAACCTTTATCAGGATATCACGCTGAACGGAACCGTCGGTTACGACAACCGTTCTCAGGAAGTGGTTTACACATTTATGGTTGCAGATTCTTCATTTGCTCAGAATCATCAGGGAGATGCCCTGTTCCATCGTTTACTCAATGAATTTATCGAAAACAGTCAGAAAATCGTGACACGTTTGCAGCAGTCACAGCGCTCCGGCGATGCACCTCGGATACCCGCGTCTCCTCAGCTCGCATTAGGCATCGCTGGTCAAGCTCAGGTTGCTTCACTGCAAACGCCGCATCACAAACCAGTATACAGGTCGTGATGCGGGAAAATGGAAGATTAAAAAGTCTGATTATTGCAGCTCAATAGCACCGATATCCGGAGCCTGATCCCGTGGATTACCCATAAAATCGGTTTCCAGAGGCGGTAGTGCATTTTCTGTATAGCCGTTATCTACAGCAAGACTTCCCACTTCAAGTGCTCCGGGAATATGGCCTGCATCGAGATAATCCTGCAGTTTACCGTCAATTGTGACATAAGGAGGAATCGCAGTGGTATAGCCACGGCCTTCATCCAACACTTTTTCACTATTGTTCGGACTATAGTAAATATTCATATTGGCATTAATATTATCGCCACCACTGGTCCAGACCGCACCGGTATTCACGACAATATTATTATTGAAATAATAATCGGGCTGATGATCGAGAATTGCATGCCACCATGTCTGAATATAATAATCATCGGCTGCCGGGTTATTAAAAGTTTGTCCAAAATTGCGGCCCCAGACACTTTGCCATTGATCATTTGGTGTATAAAGAACGGTATTATGACGGAAAACTAAGCCATCAAATCCGGCTCCAAGAATAATCAGCGAACCATTCGATGGTGCGAATATATTATTTTCAATAAAGAAATTGCCATAGCCACCACCCAAATCCTTAATCCATTGGGGAGGACCACTGATCATAAAATCCATTGATTCTACGTGATAGAACAGATTTCCTCTGATGGTGACATTATCTAACCTTTTGGCATAGGATGTCCCGCCAACGTTAATAACATACACCTGGATACCATCCACATGCATATTCACGCCTTTGGTTTCATCATCACCATCGAACATGCCATCGTCCAGATCATGAACAATATTATTTTCGATCAGCCAGTTACTGCCGCCATGAAATTGCAGTCCGTCATGAGTCAGATGATGAAGATGATTCCCTTTCACCACTAAGTCATTGGTCATGGCCCAGATACCAACACCGGTATTTAAGATTTCGTTGTAAAGCACCTTCACATACCGGCCATTGAAAATATGTACGCCGGCATTCGCCATATAATCACTTTTTTCTTCCAGAGACATCGAAGCAAAATCGCCTTTCTGGGAAATCTGATTATTACGGATATCAACATACCGACTGCCACGAATAATGACGTTATCTGTAATTTTGAATCCATCAATTCTCAGACGCAGATCGCTGTTACCTTTCTGAGCAAAATCAATTCGGTACCATCCGCCGGCATCATGTGTCGTGCCCAAAGTAACGTTACCCAATACCGGATGCTGGCCGGGCATCGCTTTCAATGTCACCCAATCGGTAAACACTTCGTCGATCGGAGTCGACTTCGAACTATTTTCAAAGTAGTTCGCTCCGAATTTCAGATCGCCATAGTCACCATTCATGACGTAGATAACTTCTCCGCCGGTTGCCTGAGACAGTGCATAAAGGATGGTCGCGAAAGGTGCATTTTCTGAACCATCATTACTATCAGAGCCAGTTTCAGCGCTGACGTAATATGCTTTGTCTCCTAGCGTATAATCATATGCGGGATCCTGTTTATCAATAAGCAGGCTCTCCATCACATCATAATTATATGGATCGGACGGTGGGGTCGAAGCCGCATGACTGTATATTGCATATAGAGCAAATATACAAATTGCAATAATAATGATCATGCGGGAGAACAATTTGTCTTGTACAACTGACATAAGAACTCCTTATAAAATCATCTCAGATTTTATTTAAGAATCAGATATATTTATTAACTTAAGAATAAATAACCCAAATAAACTCTAGTGAGAATATTCATTAAGATGATAGTTAAGGTATCTATTGTATTTTTGAATCAATATCACACATTAGGCAATAATGAGCATAGCAACTGGTATCTATTGGTTTTGCCGTGAATTTATTATTCAGAAACATTTCGGGTGGCCAAACTTCAACAGAGAAGCAAAACCACCCGGATTAGAATCGAGCCCTCACACACGATTTCAGTAGTTATATGACATCAGGATAAAAGTCTGGTGACATGCTTCACCAATTTCTCTACTTTCTCAATTACATCTGCCGCTTTTTCGATAACTTTGTACATTTTTTCCAGATCTTTTTTTCCTTCAACCGCCAGAGAAGTCAAATCTTTCAGAGCACTCAAAGCATCCTTGTACTCTGCCGCACCAGCATCCAGAGTCGCCACTATCACCCGGTCCAGTTGCTGGAACAACGTCTTACACTGGATGCGGATCTCGTACTGCTGATCTTCATCCTCACAGACTTCCAGTAATTTGTTCATCTCATTCAGTGCATCGACGAGATTGGTACGAATCGTTTCATTTGACATCCTTTCCCCCTTGATTCACGGATACTTCAGTGCTCCCTTAGGCAGAGACCAACTGAAGAGATTATTTTGTATCCTCACAACTGAGAATTCCCTGATCATTTTTGGTAATTTTCTCACAGCTCAACAGGAGTGATTCAAAATCACGATAATGGTTACGCATCTCTTTCAGCTTACCAATCGTTGCCGCAACTTCTGAACTGCTGAACTCTTTTTCTTCAAGCGCTTTTGCCAGAACTGCATGAGATTTTTTAACCTGGCCAACGGACTTAATAGCCTGCTGGACTAATAGCCGGGAGCTTTGTACATCCTGAAGCAACCCATACAAACGCTTCATCTCCGTCCGTCGTTCGTCTAAAGTCATCGGCTCTTTTGCCCGACGCTGATAATCTGAAATCTCTTCGGTCAGAACATATTGCCGGGAAGCAATAATCGCATCATCCATACCGGCGGACTTAAGCTGTTCGATGATGACATCGCAAATCTGGCTCACCATCGGATCAGCCTGTGTCACAACCGTCCGCAATATTCTGGTCCGCTGATCTTCGATCAAGGCATGTTCTACAGCCGCAAATACACTGGAAAACAACGCAAAAGTTTCATCATCAAACAGCGCTTCATCATCACCCCGAATCGTTTCGTACCGATCATTCAATGTGACCATCGAACCATACAGATCCGCCGAAGCTAAATCGATATCAGCCTGACTTGCCGCCGTAGCAACTTCACTCAGCGCTTTCGCGTAAGCACCCAATCCCTGATTTGCCTGATAAATAGCAAAGGTCTTCTTCTGCCCCACCGAGACAGGCAGTGAAATATCCTGGAGCACTTCACTTGTCAGATCTTTCGCATGTTTTCCCCGGTAAATGGCTGCGTAATTGGTTAACTGACGCTCTAACGCAGCATGATTGTATTCATCAATCACCGCATCAACCTTGACGGTAATGTCACTGGTGACGGTTCCCAGCGTTGAAACCTGAGATGTCGGCGTGGTACTACAACCGGCCAGCAACAATAATCCCAATAAGTATCTCTTTTTCATCATCAACCCTTATTTTCATGTTGTTCCGGGAACCATCAGGCAACACAGATACCATATTCAGGCAGAATATCTCTGACTATTTCCAGACGGAACGTTTTCAGCGCATCATGGAAATATTTCCAGTCCGAATGCAGAAACTCTTCTCTGTATTTGTAGGCCACTAAGTCTTCCGAGCCAAAAATCGGAATGGCTTTCCCTCTTGCAGCTTGTTTCCAGCTGCCTTTTCCTTTGGCAATGAACTGGATCTTCTCCTCTCCGAAGCCAAACTTGTTCATCGCAATCCAATGCAGCCAATCTTTATGACGGTCTTCACCTTCTTCATGAATAATCGTTTCAAATGCCTGACGAATCACATTCATCTGAACACCGGGGATGTTGTCGTAATTCTCCAGTACCATTGTGTTATCTCCTGCCAGATAACAACGTATCGCTTTATACATCTGGTTGGCAGCATCAGAAAATATTTGCGGGTTGTCTCTGACCACAAGGTTGTCTTCACTATCCAGATAAGACCAATGGCAATAAGGGCGATCCGGAAATGACAGAGCAGGCCCGTGTCCCAGCGGAGCGACGGAAGAAAGACTGAAGTTGAGAAATTCATCTTTGACTCTGGCCCACAGGCCTTTGTCCTGAATATGCGGATGACCGACAGGTTCAATTTCTTCGACCTCATTGATCTCATGCGTAATTCCGGCAAATCCCTGATGAGCAAATGTATCCGCGTACACATGCATGGCGATCCCAAACATATGCAGCCCGAATGGCTGCTCACGATATTTCATCACCATCCGCAACATATCGCGTGAAATCGGACTGTCGGGAAAGCAGACTAGTCTTTTGGTAAAATGTCCCTGAGGAGACTCACCTGCGGGAAGTCCCTGATTACCGGGAAGAAAGTGGAAAGGGATCCAGGAAAGATGATTTGCCAGTTGGGAACTGTTCCTGTAATCAAGCATCTTATGCGCCGAAGCAATGCGATCATACATAGCGCCATTCTTGAATCTGACCGGGTTTGAATTGGTTGCCTCATCAACATACTGCGCACTGTAGGCCAGCTTCTCAGCCTGTTGTTTTTCCATGCCGGCGATTCTTGCCACGACATAAGTTAGAGCATGATGGCCGTCAATTTGCATAGGAATTCCTCCAAAAGTGTATCAACATTCAATTGGATTAAGTCCTGTCACTTCAGATAATATGCTTATCTGAAAGTACGACGATACAGGATAATCAGAGTATCTTCGCCAATGCTTTTCACCAGATTTATTGATATGACAACGATAATTTATCTGATTACAAATCAATGAATTTTCATCATCGTTCCGTCATATCTGATTATGGTTTTATCTCCTACAAGCATAGAAAATTATAGTCCACATCACTCATATAAAAGATATTCTCTGTGATGCATGTTTATAAATGTGATTATGGATAGAAAAATCAGTATGTCAGGCCATGATACCTGGGAGGCGTTGCAACGCATATGTGAGGGTATTTCTTGCTAATCATGATTCGGACTCACAGCCAAAGTTTCAGAAAGATACTTAACCACATCAGCGCCGAGTCTTTTCTGGAACTCAGCCCGATCAAACCCTTCAGGATCCTGAGCGACATCTCCGAGTTCTGACTTCAGATACTCGGGATATGACGTTAAAAACGAATAGTGCCCGGCATTTTTGATTATCTTATAAGTGAGCTGATTTTTATCTTTGATATTTTCTATAATGACTTCTGAGTTATATGGTTCAGTTAATTCTTTATCTTTTTCAGCTCTGAGAAGGAGTATGGGGATATGAATACGATCTAAAGAGCTTTTAGATCTAAATAAAATACCAACCGGGGCCATTAAAACCAATGCTTTGATTCGTGCATCCCCTGGGCTATTTATTAATTGAGGATAGATAGAATTTTCCCGAACCGGTAAACAGTAAGGGTCAGATAGTGATAGGTGACTTTCACATAACTTAATAATATGACTAGTATTAGCAATTCCACCAGCAGCGGCCAGAGCAGAATATCCTCCGACAGAGTGTCCAATTACTGCTATTTTTTCAGATTCAATATGGTTGTGTATATAAGGAGTCGATAAAAGATTATCTATGGCCAACGATATATGCTTGGGTCTGTTTATATAGTTACTTACTGAACCTGCCATTGAGTTATCTAAATAATTATTTCCCGGATGTAATGGCATAGCCACAATAAATCCATTCTGAACTAAAGAGATAGCGATATCCTTATATGACAAGCTGCTGCCACCTGAGCCATGAGACAAGACAACCAGAGGAAACTTCCCTTGAGCAACATCGCCACCAATCGAAACCCTTAATTTAAATGGTCCGAAATCGACTAATTTTGCTCCTGAGGTGGCTGGATATAAAACCGCCATAGGAAAGGCGTCATTTGCTTTCTGAAAGACGACCTGATGCTTGCGGTATCCGACTTCATACGCTTGGGTAAACATCGAAGTAAAAATCAAAGAAAAAAATAGTAAATGTAGATAATATCTAGTCATCTCAGAATACTTAAAATTTGTACAGTAGTGATAAAGCTACCACAAAGCATAGTCAGTAGATATATGATGACATGTACAGATGAATACAATGATACTCAGGTAACTTCAGAATACGGGATTCAGAGAGCCTTCATTCTATCTGCATTTTCCCCTAGGGTACGAGGATGCCGGTCATCTTCGCCAGTATGCGACAAAAACAAGTAATGCATAAATTTTGTATCAACACTGGCAGTTTTTCATCATTTCCCCGACGTTTGGGCACTATTTCCTGGAATATCCTCCTATTATCTCTCGGTTCTGTTCGCAAATCTGTTCGCAAACTGCCCTCCCAAGATGCTCATACACATGCATAATGTACTCCTGCTGATGCTTATCCCGCTTGCCACTACACAGTGGGAATTCGCGTGATAGCAACAACTTCCAGCAGTACAGGCGAAATCATACCTGTAAATATCATTTCTAATGTGGAGACTTCTATGAGTAATTTAACTTTATTTCCAATCGTCGAACCTCATGCCAGCAAACTTGATGAAGCATATGAAGTTGCTGAAGACTTCGGCGTTGTACATCAGGAACAAGCAATCTGGGTACCTAAATTCTTCCAGTATGACGGAGCCAGTATTCCCAGTGCAGCTTATGGCATTATCGGTACACCGTTTAATCCCCGGTTTATGAAAGCAGCCGTTGTCCATGACTGGCTCTATTACACCCATATGCTGAGCCGCTCAGATGCCGATCAACTATTCTATGAACTGCTGCGTGAGTCGGGCGTCAGAAAAATCAAGGCCGTTTTGATGAGAGAAGCCGTTGAAGGATTCGGGCATTTCTACTGGGATAATGATGAAGATGATACCGAGTACTTGTCTGAACTGGCAGGAATGATTCAGAATGATGGCAGAGAACCATCGAAGTATGGTCTGTAATTCCACAAATCAGTAAAGACAAAATTTTTACAATATTTCTTTTCAACCATTCAGGAACTGACTTATTGTCAGTTCCTTCACCATGAATACGCTAAACTCAGGTTCGGATCGGTGACTAAAATTCTCCGAAACAATTCCATTATCTTTTATGTGTAATAGCGTTATTCCGTTTTAAAAAAAATAAAACCCTTAATATTAATAACCCTAAAAAAATCTACTGAAAATATATCACTCCGACCGTCGAAAAATGAATTTCCTGTCATTATTTTTACCAAACAAAAACAGAAAAACATCAATACTGATACAAGAAGAAATATAAAATTCAAGTCTCTGGGATGTCATCACAACTTGTATATATTATGTGTGCACTCTCATATTTATAGCGTATATTTTAGGTGCAATATATTTGCTAACAACAATTTTATCATTCACACAATTTGGCTTACGACACGATTGCCGTCAGTTGTTCAATCAAAAGATTTACTGTAGGTCATGTTAAATCAGAGGTGCCTGATGTCATATTTACACCCCCGAACTCAACGTTCATCCATCAAGAAACACCGCTTCCCGGTCAAGAAATTAGCTGTTGCTTGTCTGGGTGGTCTCCTTATCGGCTTAAGTCAACAAGCATGGGCTGTCGAATCCCTGTCGGTTTCCGGTAATAAAATCTATGCAGGAAACACTATCAAAAGCTTCTCCGGCAACAGTCTGTTCTGGAGTAATAATGAATGGGGAGGAGAAAAGTTTTATACCGCCGAAACGGTCAAAATGCTCAGAGAAGAATGGAATTCAAGCATCGTCAGAGCTTCTATGGGTATTCAGGAAGAAGGTGGTTACCTTGAAGATCCGGCCGGCAACAAAGCAAAAGTTGAAACTGTTGTCGATGCTGCGATTGCCAACGATATGTATGTCATCATCGACTGGCATTCCCATCATGCTGAAGATAATGTCGATGAGGCTGTCAGCTTCTTCCGGGAAATGGCTCAAAAGTATGGTGACAAACCCAATGTCATCTATGAAATTTACAATGAGCCACTGCAAATTTCCTGGGATAACGTTATCAAACCCTATGCAGAAAAAGTCATCGCCGCCATCCGTGCAATCGATCCGGATAACCTGATCGTTGTCGGAACACCAACCTGGTCACAGGATGTGGATATAGCATCCTGGAATCCAATCAATGGCACGAATATCGCCTATACCCTGCACTTCTATGCTGGCACACATGGTCAATATTTAAGGGATAAAGCCAATACAGCAATGAACAATGGCATTGCTCTGTTTGTCACCGAATGGGGCACCGTCAATGCAGACGGAGACGGTAATGTGAATGAAGCAGAAACCGACACCTGGATTAACTTCCTGAAAGATCATGATCTCAGTAATGCCAACTGGGCACTCAACGATAAGAAGGAAGGCGCTTCGACCTTCTATCCGGACACCATGACACTGACACCATCCGGTACGAAAGTGAAATCGATCATTGCAAACTGGCCTCATCATCTCGACGACGCTCCGGATACTCCAGACAACCCGGATACTCCGGACAATCCAGATACTCCGGACAACCCAGACAACCCGGGTGATAATTCCGATCCATCTCAAACCGGCGACTGTTCCGGGGTAAATATCTATCCGAACTGGACCAGCAAAGATTGGGAAGGCGGCGGTTACACCCATAATAACGCCGGTGATTATATGGTTTATCAGGATAAACTTTATCAGGCAAACTGGTATACCTCTTCAATGCCCGGCAGCGATGGCTCCTGGACACTGGTTGGGAATTGTACAAATTAAACCATCATCCCTGACTTGCTTATTTATATAGCCAGCATCAATTGCTGGCTTTTTTATCTCCATATGATGTAAGTATCACATTTCTTTTATTTCGACTATTTCTCTCTGCATCAGATATGCAACCCGTTGTTGCATAAATGAAAACTTAGTTCGCTGCTTATATCTTATTTTTCTATTGAAATTAAAAATCAATTTATTTTCAATTACTTAAATCGATTACATTATAAAATATGATAATTATACAAATTATTAGATCATTTACCCACCATGTAACAATAAAGTAAAATAAAAAGCTAAAAATCAACCAAAATATAGAAAATATGAACAATAATCATCAATTTTTTGGTCATCCTCGTGGCCTGTTCCTTTTGTTTGGTACTGAATTGTGGGAACGTTTTTCTTACTACGCAATGCGGGCAATCCTGGTTTTATACCTCACAGATACAACATTAAACGGAGGCATGGGCTGGACGACCAAAGAGGCATTGGATCTCTATGGTATCTATACCGGGCTGGTCTACATTACTCCCTTAGTTGGTGGCTGGTTTGCCGATAACTATTTCGGTCAGCGCCGTTCAATTCTGGCTGGTGGTGCATTCATGGCCATGGGTCAATTTACACTGGCAATACCTCATCAATTGCTCGGATTAGATGCAGCACACGGTTTCTATCTTGGTCTGACACTCCTGATCATCGGTAATGGTCTGTTTAAACCAAATATCTCCACTATGGTGGGCGATTTGTATGAAGAAGGTGATCACCGCCGGGACGGTGCATTCACCATTTTTTATATGGGAATCAATCTGGGTGCATTACTGGCTGGAATTATCTCCGGAATTGCCACCAACAACTTTGGCTGGAAAGCTGGCTTTGTTGCTGCGGGAATCGGGATGCTCATCAGTCTGGTGACTCAAATGCTGCTCGCGCAACGCTGGCTGGGAGACATCGGCCGCAAACCTGCCGCTGTCCGTGATTTACAACAGAAAAATTCGACTTCCGGTAAAAAAGAACCGCTGACGAAAGAAGAAATTGATCGGATGAAAGTCATCCTCATCATGGGCCTTTTTGTGATTGTCTTCTGGGCTGGTTTTGAGCAGGCCGGTGGCCTGATGAATCTGTATACCCAACAATATACAGACCGGATGATCGGTAGTTTTGAAGTCCCTGCGGCATGGTTTCAGTCACTGAATCCATTTTTCATTATTGTCTGCGCTCCACTAATCGCAGCCTTATGGGTGAAACTAGGCCGGCGTGAACCCAATTCACCGGTAAAATTTGCATTCGGGCTGTTTTTCCTGGCGATCGGTTTCCTGTGTATGATTGGTGCCGTACTCGAACAGGGAGGAGATACCACCGTCAAAACATCCATGTTATGGCTGGTTGGTGCTTTCTTCTTCCATACTATCGGGGAACTGTGTCTATCTCCGATTGGTTTGTCCATGACAACCAAACTGGCTCCGCTTCGTCTTGCTTCGCTGATGATGGGTGTCTGGTTTGGATTTAACGCCATTGCCAACTATGTTGCCGGTCTGATCGGTGCGCACGTCGGAGACTTTGGTGCTCTGACTATTTTCGGTGGAATTGCTGTCACAGCAACAATTTCCGGCCTCCTCTTACTACTCTTTTCCAATCAGCTGGTTCTGTGGATGCATGGTGCAGAGCAAGTTACCCATCTCAATAAAACACCAGAAGAAGCGACACAAACAGCATAATTGCTACTTGTTCACTAAGTCATATCATCAACAGAGAGCCGTTCAGGCTCTCTGTATACTTTCAACTATAGCATGACGATAACTCAAATCTCTGCCTTGCCTCTAATCCTGTGATTCTTGCTGAAACCGTATCTTGAGATCATTTGGGGATATTGTTTCCTTTCGCTGAATCTGCCACAGCAAATACCGGCTGTAACTGACGGTATAATTGCTGATAGGTTGTCCGTTTTTGCCGGTAAGTTTCTCTCTTCTGCATATCCGGAACATGTCTTTCAATCAGTGCCGGGGAAGGACAGACATCCCGGGGCGTCAGCTCTGACGTCACTGCCAGCATTGCCAGCCGAGCAGCACCTAGAGCCGGGCCGACATCACCACCCTGACGATACACCAACGGTAATTGCACAATATCTGCTAGCATCTGACGCCAGTAACGGCTACGCGCACCACCACCAATCAACGCCACCTCTTCAGGAATCAATCCAGTCTGATGCAACGCATCGAAACCATCAGCAAAAGCAAAGCCAACCCCTTCCAGTACAGCCACAACCAAATCGTATTTCGAAGTACTGTGAGTCATCCCGAAAAACACGCCCTTAGCATGAGGATCATTATGCGGTGTCCGTTCACCGGACAGATAAGGAAGAAAAACAACTTCCGTACCGGGATCAACCGAATGCGCCCTTTTGCTAAACTCTGTTTCCGTTTCACTGAGCATTTGTTCGACATCAGAAAATCCGGTCAGTTGGCATACCCAGTTCAAGCAGGAAGCCGCACTCAGAATGACTGACATCGTGTGCCAGGTATCCGGTAATGCGTGACAAAAGCTGTGTAATGCCGAATCCGGATTAGCAAGGAAGCCGTCGCTGACTGCAAAATAAACCCCGGATGTTCCCAGTGACAACATGGCCTGACCGGGTTCGATAATCCCGACACCCACAGCACCTGCTGCATTATCTCCGCCTCCGGCAATGACCGGCACCTGCGGCATTCCCCATGCCTGAGCCAGTGCAGGACTGAGTGTTCCGGTAATGGCATTCCCTTCAAACAGCTCCGGCATCTGATGCCGGGTCAATCCGGTTGCCGCGAGCAGTTCATCGCTCCAGTCCCGTCTGGCAACATCAAGCCACATAGTTCCGGCAGCGTCCGACATGTCCGAGGCATAGGTTCCGGTCATCCGGTAACGCAGATAATCTTTCGGCAACAGCACTTTATCTACACGGGCAAAAATATCCGGCTCATGCTCAGCCACCCAAAGTA
Source organism: Vibrio mangrovi (assembly GCF_024346955.1). Lineage (NCBI taxonomy): Bacteria > Pseudomonadati > Pseudomonadota > Gammaproteobacteria > Vibrionales > Vibrionaceae > Vibrio > Vibrio mangrovi. The sequence continues at coordinate 801,449 of NZ_AP024884.1, forward strand.
GCTTCGGTGCAGTAAATCCGGGCATCATCATATTTCCCGTGATCTGACGGCTAGCCGGAACCCGACGTTCAAGCTCTGCACATTCTGCTTTACAGCGTCCGTCGTTCCACAGAATCGCCGGACGCAAAATCTCGCCCTGCCAATCCAGCAGAACCGCACCATGCATCTGTCCGGATAGACCGATAGCTTTAACTGCAGCAAGATCATACTGTTTGCCTAATTCCTGAACTGCCTGACATGTTGCCTGCCACCAGCTGTGCGGATCCTGTTCAGACCACAGCGGAAACGGACGGGAAATGTCCAGTGGTACAACCTGACTTCCCAGCACTTCTCCACTTGCAGAAACCACAATAACTTTGACACCTGATGTTCCTAAATCGATTCCAACATACATAAGCTACCCTTTCACTTTCCGGTAAATATACCCAGGCCACCCAAGATGCCGGATTCATTCAGGCATATCCACGGTTTAGCCCTATTTTATATTCCTGAACATCATCATAATTCGCAGCTCCCAAGACACAATTACGATTTTTCGTAGCCAGATTCATGGATTTAACGACTGAGTGAAGGATCACATTTAGCCCAATACCCGCCTGTTAGACTTGAAATTTATGGTCAAAATATAATCAAAATTATTTATGAATAAACAGCCACTAATTACCTCTCTGAAAGCTTTCCCACACCATCAATACCGCAATCTCATGGAACGCCGCTACCGGATTACACTCTTGTTTAATGCCAACAAAGTCTATGACCGGGAAGTGATGGAAGGTATCGGAGAATATTTGCAAGCGTCCCAATGCAACTGGGATATTTATCTGGAAGAAGAGTTCACCACCCATCTGGAAAACTTCCACACCTGGCGGGGCGATGGTGTCATTGCCGATTTTGATAATCCGGATATCAGAGCACTGCTCGAAGAGACATCGCTTCCGGTTGTTGCAATCGGAGGCTCTTATGAGCAGGCATCAGATTATCCGGATGTTCCCTATGTTGCCACTGATAATCAGGCATTGATTGAACTGGCTTTTCAGCATCTCAAAGGGAAAGGAATTGAAAATTTTGCTTTCTACGGCATGCCGAAGGAGTCATGGCGACGCTGGTCCCATGAACGGGAGCAAGCCTTTATTCACCTCTTACGGCGGGAAGGATACACCGGCTCGGTTTATCGGGGGAACGAAGTCAGCCCACAAACCTGGCAGTATGATATGAACCGCCTCGCTGACTGGTTACAGCAATTACCGACACCGGTCGGGATCATCGCCGTAACCGATGCCAGAGCCCGGCATCTGCTTCAGGTATGTGACCATCTGAAACTGATGGTTCCGGACAAAATTTCAGTAATTGGTATTGATAATGAAGAACTGACCCGCTATCTGAGCCGGGTTTCCTTATCATCCGTTGCTCAGGGCTGTAAAGAGATGGGTTATCAGGCGGCCAAACTACTGCACCGGCTGCTCAACACCGATCCTCAGGACAACGGGCAGTTAGCCAGCCTGAGACAAACCCGCCGTCTGGTTCCTCCGACTCAGGTTCATGCCAGACAAAGTACCGACTATCAGGCTCTCAAAGATCCCTACGTCATTCAGGCAATGCACTTTATTCGCCATCACGCCTGTAAAGGAATAAAAGTCGAGCAGGTGCTCGATTATGTCGGGATCTCCCGCTCTAATATGGAAGTCCGTTTTAAAGAAGAATGTGGTCACTCCATTCATCAGGAGATCCATCACTCCAAACTGAAACAAGCCCGCCATCTGCTGGCAACAACAGCATTACCCGTGGCAGAAATTGCTGAGTTATGCGGTTATCCATCACTACAATACATGTACAGTGTGTTCAAAAAGCATCAGCGATGTACGCCGAAAGAATTCCGGAGACAACAGTCCCGGGAACAGCATCACTCCTGAAACTACTAACACACAAAAATCATCTATAAGTCTCCACCGTACCTTCTATGGTCACGGTGGACTGACTTATTGATATCTATCTGGCATCTGAAATTAGAACTGCTTTCAAGAACCTTGAATGAGCTTCAGAACTGACAGATATTACGAGTTAGGTGCTATTTCGATCAGACGTTCAAACCATAACATTTTTAAAATACTTATCGATTCCGAATTCAGTGCCCCCGTAAGTGAACCGATCGGATTTGCACCAGCCTGACATTGATTGAGTAAATGATAAATTTCTTCAGAAACCGGATAATCCACATATTTGGTTTTATGCGTTAAATAAAACTTTCTCTGCATGTTGCCTTTCTCTACTTCATCATAACTTTGAGTAAGGCGGATATAAGACGGAATAGTGACAGATAACTGTAGTAACTGGTGCTCATCAATTTCTTTTTTCCGGACAATAAAATCAGCAACAACCAATACATCCAGATCGCAGGTCAGAAAATTAACTACCGCATCAGTCACTGTGGTAACAATAGGTTCAGCATGATTGTTAAACGATGTGTTTAATAAAACCGGACAATCGGTTTGTTTACGGAATTCGTCGATCAAATGCCAGTATTTTGGATTATCTTCACGGGTAACCGTCTGAATCCGGGCGGAGTTATCTGCGTGAGTGACACTCGCCAGCCACTCACGATAAGGCTCTTTTACTGGTACAACATGTGTCATAAAATCCAGTTGGCAAATTGTTTCCGGGATTTCAAAAATTTCATTTGCATATTCGGCCAAAACAGATGGCGCGAAAGGACGAAAATCTTCGCGATGTTTTACAATACGATTAATCCGGGAGCGATTTTCAACTGGACGAGGATCGGCCAGAATACTCCGGTTTCCTAACGCCCGGGGACCATATTCTGCTCTTCCCTGACACCAACCGACAATACAGTTATCAGCCAACAGACGAGCAACTTCGGTTGCAATATCACCTGAATGAGTAATCTCAAGTAATGGCATCCATTTTTCCAGTGCTGAGCGTATTTCAGGTTCATCCCCCAGATCCGGGCCAAGAAATGGATTGAATTTAATTGGACGCGGTATCTTCACTGCTGCATCTTCTGTAGCCAATATTGCAGCCCCCAGCGCGCATCCCCCATCATGACTAACCGGAGAAACAAAGATTTCATCAAATAATCCGGCACTTAATAGCCGACCATTTGCAGCTGAGTTTTGAGCAACGCCTCCAGACATAATCAGAGAATCAGTCAGTGTTTCTTTCTGCCAGAACCCAACAATATCAAGAATAATGTCCTCAACAACCAATTGTAGTGATGCAGCCAGATCCTTGTGTGTCTGAGTGATTTCTGCATTTTTCGCTCGCGGTTCAACATGCCGGGCTAATATGCTATAGATTTCCGGAGCAGACAAAAACTCATATCGATGCGGCCCGTTTTGTCTATACAAAGACTGCACTAATGGTTTGAATTTATGAGGATCACCATATGAACTTAACCCCATTACCTTGTACTCGTCCTGATAAGAGAAACCGAGAAATCGAGTCACATTGAGATAAAAAATTCCGATAGACTGGACTCTGGAAAGAACATCCAGCATTTGAAACTCACCATCGGGATAAATACAACCAATTAATCCGGAAACTTCTTCACCGATGCCATCGGTCACAAACACAAGAGATTTCTCTGCGCCACCATATGGAAGTGCACTTTTTGCATGGCACAAGTGATGGTCATAAAATTTTAGCTTCGCAGCAATTTGGTGAAGCTCTTCATGGCAGCTAAACCCCTGAAGCCTTCGTGCAATCATGGTTCGGAGGTCCATATCTCGTTGAGGACGCCCAAGCTCGATTTGACGTATGACTGCTCCTGCGGTTAAAAACATTTCATTCAGATAAATCGCAATAACATCAATGTCATCAAGCGTGATATTCGCCTGCTGTAATACATATTTTATTGCATTTTCTGGAAATAAATTTGTGTGTTTAATACGGTTCAAGCGCTCTTCTTCTACAGCAGCGATCACTTTCCCATCAATAACCAAAGCTGCCGCACTGTCATGGGAAAGTGTCTCTGCCCACAACTGAAAGTCGTTTGAAAATAGTGTATCAATTCCCCCGGAAAGGCCTAATACTTTCATCAGTTTTCCTATTCATGTTGTCTATACTCAAATGAGTTCAAAGCATTATTCTGCAAACGTCTCAGCTGCTAAAGTGATCATTTCTCTCGCAGCTATTTAACTCAACGGTGAAAGAAGAGCGTGAGAGAATTACGTCTTCTTTCACTTGAACCACAGTTCATTTAATTGTTTCCATCAAATACTTGAGAAAACCTATATGATGGGAAAAATATTCCGTAGAAAAATATCCGCAGCCAACAATATTCTGTCGTTCCAATTCATATCCCAAAAACCAGAGCTGGCGCAATATTACAAATTCTTTTAGCAAGTCAATCGATTGAGGCGGTAAATTCCCCTGGGTTAAATAACCCTGTAAAAAAGCTTGCCGACATTCTTCCGGTTGCCAACGCAGCATACTCGCCCAACAATAAGTAGCGAGATCATATAACCGCCATCCTGGCCCACAAAAATCAAAATCGAAAAAGAATAGCTGTTCCCCGGAGATTCTCGCATTCCCTGCATGTGCATCTCCATGACATAATCCCCATGACAATGAAGAAAGAGCCTGATGTGTTAACCGCAGTTTTAAAAGTTGTTCAACCTGCTCCAATACTTGTTTGTTATCAGGAGTAATACTCTTCTGCGACATCAATTTTTCCATCGGCTGACGAAAGAGCACATCGAGATCTATCGGTTTACGTGTCTCAGTCATGGGTAACAAGTCAAAAGACTGATGTAGCTTAGCCATGTTCACACCAAAAGTTTCTGCCTGCTGGCTACTGGCATAATCCGGCGGATGCCCTGCTACCCATTCAAACAAAATCGCGTACCGTTTTCCTTCAGGTGCTTCAAATGTGATAATCGGGTCTTTTGATTCAGGTATCACCGGACTTGCAACAATCTCTGCAATCAGCCCCAATTGTTCGAGTAATTTAAGTTCTGACCGAATCTCCGCGAGGCTACGCCAACCATATCGATAAACTCGCAAAGCATAATGATGTCCGATAGTTTTAAGACGATAGGTATCATTACATCCACGAAAGAAGAACTCACAGCCGTTATATGCCGGAAGGTTAAAATACCCTGCAACAGTTGGACCTATTACATTTCCGTTAAGGCGACTCTCTATCACCGCAGATTCATTGTGCCGGGCAGTATTCACTGTATACCTCTCTTAAAACACCAGAGCTGATGCTGAAAAAATTCTGTATCAGAGCATCAAAAGAACTCATTTGAGCCAAATTGGGCTTGTAATCGTTGTTCGTTGCAAATGGAGATTATCATCAACCTCAGTTCCGATAATATGAACCCATACCGGCCCTGATGGAATATCCTGAGCTGGAATCCGGAATAAACCAATCGCATTGTCACCTTTCCAAGACCGGATAGTCTCGCCAGGCCGGTTCAGTTGCATTTCTTCAACCGACCCGGAATCAGCGTCAAGTTTGATAGATAGCATTTTCGATTTATCAACCGTATCGCCAAACATTGCCGAACCAGAATATAGTTCGACATTAAACGGCATCATATATGCCGCTAATGTTCTTCTCGCACGAAGAGCTTCCATAATTCCCTGATGTGAGCGTTCTTTGGCAAAAACAACCGTTGTTCTCAAACCAAATGGAATAAAATCAAAATGCCGGTCTGATGATGAAATAGCTGCCAGCCATTTACCGTTTGCCAAAGCATCTTCCCACTCGGGAACCGTAACCGTCTGAGTATCAAGACGCAGTTTTGGTTGTTCGCAAATCGGAGATAACGCCCATTGACCACTGATTGAGTAAAAATCAGGGCCAACCTCAGCCCCGATCCATACATCATCCTGACCATTTCCACGGTAATCAAAATAGTTCCGGGATAAAAAAGCAGGAAGACTATCACGTTTCTGCTCATTAAATTTTGGATCAACAATCAACGTTCGCCAAGGATGGGCAGTAATACCGACAGCCCCGACTTTCGCCATAAACCGCGCCAGTTCATCTGGTGTACGACATTGATCAGCAAGACAATAACGTGATTCACCCGGTGGTAAAATCACAACTCTATGCCCGTAATCTTTTTTATCTGCATCCAGCCAATAACAGCTTTGCATGGAACTACCCCACTCGTAGCCGTAAAATGTTATCATGTCCTCAGGACGATATCGTTGTGCTGATGCAATGACCTTGTGCCATTGTTGCTCACTTGCTTTTTTATAAGGTGGCAGAGGATGTCTCAGGTGTTCAGTCACGGCGGCAAAGTCAAGACCGGCCTGATAGGCTTCTGTAAACTGTTCCGATGCGGAGAATGAACGACAGCCCGGTGAGAGACATATGGAATCAAAGCTAGCTGTTTTTGAGTGAATGTGAAGATCTCCTCTCAGTTTAAACAACCGAGAATAAGGAGAGATACTGTTCTCTTGCGCTGAAACGACTACAGGCACAAATACCAGGTAAAAGGCAGAAACAGACAAAAAAAATAACTTCCGGAGTTGCCAGACAGACTTCAAAAAAATGATTTTCAACCTCACAGTCATCATTGATAATGGCATGGCCACATGGTATCAACGTCTTGTTTTGCAATCAATTAGATAAGCAGGGGATAATTTCGGTAACATGCTTTCGACAATCTCAATTAATAACTATCGCTCGGTTCGGGACTTAAGTTTTTCTCTGGAACAACTTAATTTGATTACCGGCGCAAATAGTAGTGGAAAGTCTAACTTATACCGTGCTTTAAAATTATTATCAGAAACAGCACAGCATGGTGTTGTCAACTCCCTTGCTGCCGAAGGTGGCCTTAGTTCGGCTTTCTGGGCCGGGCCGGAAAACTTCTCACAAGCCATGTATACCGATGAACAACCGGTTCAGGGCATTGCCTCAAAAACTGTAAAAAGACTAAAACTGGGATTTGCAACCGAACACCTGAGCTATGCAATTTCACTGGGATTACCAATACCATCTCATTCAGCTTTTGTTCTGGATCCCGAAATCAAGCATGAAGCAATTTGGTATGGAGAGCGTTATCGTCCTAGCACCATTCTGGCTGAAAGAAAAGGCCCACTACTTCGGATAAAAGATAAATCCAAGTGGCAAGTAATATCCCAACATGTCCACAGTTCAGTTAGCTTATTTGATCAAATCAACAACCCCGCGATCGCTCCCGACATTTTTTTATTAAGAGAATTTATTAGAAGCTGGCGTTTCTATGGCGATTTCCGTACAGATCAGAATGCACCGTCAAGACAACCCCAAATTGGCACCCGAACTCCGGTATTGCATCATGAAGGAAATAATCTGGCAGCAGCGTTGCAGACCATCCGCGAGCAAGGGGATGAACAGATGCTCGACACAACAATTGAAGATGCATTTCCAAGATCCCGGCTAGAAATATCCCGGTTAGATGATGGTCGCTTCGGGATTCATTTTCACCAGTACGGTTTACTCCGCCCACTCTCCGGTGCCGAACTGTCTGATGGGACGTTACGTTTTCTGTTATGGATAGCGGTCTTGTTATCACCATCGCCGCCACCTCTTATGGTATTGAATGAGCCGGAAACAAGTCTGCACCCAGATTTATTTCCGGCACTTGCACGGCTGATTATTCAGGCCTCAAAGAGGACTCAGGTGTGGGTTATATCTCATAGTCACGAACTGATTGAGTCCATTGAAACGCTTGTTCCGCATTCAAGAATTCAACTGGAGAAACGACTCGGAGAAACCTTAATTACTTCTCAGAATCAATTGAATATACCTCCTTGGTCATGGCCGGATCATCGCTAAACATGAATTGATTCTACTGGACTATTGCTCCAATACAGCACCATATTTAAAGTAAGGATATCAGAGATACCCAAAAATAATGTTGAATCCTACCCTTCGGAAATATTCATTTAAGACAAAACAATATGAACAATGACAATAACTATATTCGATTAAAACAGAGATATCAGGCACTGACTCAGGATCAAAAAACAACTTTTCTGGAGCAATTACAGCAGCAAGGGCTATCTATAGATTTCGACCAGCTCCACCAAGATACGACTTCTGATGATTCATCAGTCCATGCAACAACACGCCAGATTGATATCAGTTTATGTTATTTCTCTGCCGGGCAGAATGAGCATTCCTCAACACAATACCAATTTATTCTTGAAACAGCACGTGATGCGGATAAAGCAGGATTTCACGCGATCTGGCTACCGGAACGGCACTTTGCTAATTTTGGCGGATTGCACCCTAATCCTGCGGTACTGGCTGCGGCAATTGCCACCCAGACTCAAAAAATAGCAATCCGCTCCGGAAGTGTCGTACTTCCTTTACACAATCCATTACGGGTTGCCGAAGAATGGGCTCTTGTTGATCAACTTTCAGAAGGAAGAGCCGGTGTCGGTTTTGCCAGCGGCTGGCACAGCAATGACTTTGTTATGGCACCAGAACAATATACACAGAGAAAACAAGAGTTATTTTCCCGATTGGAGACCGTAATATCTTTATGGCGTGGGCAGCCCCGGATGTTACCAAATGGCGAGAACCAACTCACAGAGACACTCACCTATCCACGGCCTTATAGCAGTGAATCACTTCCTATCTGGCTGACAACCAATTCAGGAGACATGTTCGAGCGTGCAGGTCAGCTCGGCCTTCATGTATTAACATCCCTTATTACCAGCGATCTGGAATCTTGTGCCGAAAATATTCGTCGCTATAGAGCAGCTTTAAAGCAACACCATCCGGAGAAAAAAGGGAATGTCACATTATTGATGCATACCTTCCTGTTTCCCGAACATATCACATCAGATGAAACTAAAGCCATTACACAACAAATACGACAGTCATTATCAGACTATCTGAAGACTTTTTTAAGTATGAGTGAGCAATATATTGAAAACAATCTTGCCGACTCGCTGGACAACATATGGGATAATAACGCGCAGGCAGATGAGATATATCAGTATTTCTTGACCAACAAAACTCTCATTGGGTCGCAGTCCGTCTGCCAGAAAATGCTGAATCGTCTAAAACAAGCTGATGTCGACGAGGTTGCTTGTCTGATTGACTTTGGGCTTAGCAATGAATTAATCAGACAAAGCTTGTCGTCACTGTCCCAGCTTCAAAAGAAAAAAGAGAAGCAAGGACGGTAACTTGTTCAACAGGGTAAATAGAAGATTTTCAGATAAATTACAGCACCCGGCAGGTTCCTGACAGTAGTCTTACATCAATTCCCTGAGGTCCAAGGCTGTTGATGAACTGTTCTACCTGCTGAAGTTGTTTACTATCTTCAGTATGTGTTAATCCCATTAATGGTGATAACCATGGCTCCAGACCCAAAGCATAGATAAATACTTTTTCACATCCAAGATCTTTCACCATAGCCTCAGCCTGAATAGCATTACTTCCATTAAGCCTGCGTGATTCATTGGCACCTTTAGATAATTTATCCGCAAGAACAGGTTCATAGATCCAGTGCGTCGGTGCACCTTCACTTTCCATACCGACAAAAAGATAATCAACCTTTCCCGATAGCCTGAAAAAGTGCTGATAAAGTGCTGGTTCAACGTTACAAGTGTCGGCTGCAAACATTACTTTTTGTTCACCGATCGAAATCAAATAACAGCATTTCGCCTGAATATTCAGATCAGCATGTTCACCAAAAAAAGGAACGGCCTGTATAAATCCTTCAGCAAAAGTAATTAGCTCAGAGTTATCAAGTGCAACCACATGATTAAAACCACAGTTTTCTAACATGAGCTTCATAGATGGATCCTGAAGTTGCCCATTGGTAGTTGCAGGAACCACAACAGTACCAACCTTGTATCTGATTCTTAATAAAGTTTCCAGATTAAGGTGATCCATATGGCCATGAGTAATCAGTACATAATCAATATGTTCCGGTAAATCTCTGAAACAAAGCCGTTCCGGATCGGAATGGTCGTAATAACTAATCACCGGGTCAACAAGCAATGTCTTTCCCTGAGCTTCAACAAGCACACAGGCATGACCGAAGTAGTGACAACGTAGCGACCCTTGCTTATCCGGAAGCCCCATATCTGTACATTTTATCTCAGGAGATAAGAAACGTTGTTCATCAGTAAATAGCTTCCTGACTTGCTCTTCATCTTTTTCACTGACAGATAAAAGTGCTTTGATTTCAGACCATGTTAATGGCTCCAGCTCAGTCTGAAACAGTCGATCCACTCTTTTATCACGAAAAGCAACCGGCCAGTGATATCCCGAATCGGCAATTCTTGGTGTGCTCAATGTAAATGCACGCGCTTGGTGATCAATACTTAAAGAGAGGCTTTGTCGATCAGTCCGATAATATTCACTTTGATACAGTAATGCTTCCATCAACCGATAGCTCAGGTTATTGAACATATCGTAAGTCAGTTCAACATAACCTTTTAACGAAGCAGGAATATCAGAATATAACTCTGATAGGCTATGTTCAGACGGGTGATTCTGTAGCAGCCGATTTAAGTCAAGTAAGGCATCCGAGAGAACTTGCGCATCTTTCTGAGCAAGTAACTGATCCAACAAAACACAACATTCATCAAGATACTCGGGAGCCAAATCGACAAAATTGCCACCTTCCAATCGGGGAGAACGGGCTGCCATCGTATGTAATTTAGGCATTTTAATATAAGATTTCAGCAAAGGAATCTGCCGTTGAACCAAATATCTCGCAGCAGCTGCCGGAGATACGGTATATAACCAGGCATACCACTGATTGACGAGAGCTTCGACTCTGACCTCAGGCTTCAGAAAAAGCGCCGTTTCTGCCTTAAACATATTTCTAGTTTCCTTATTTTTGTTTATACAGTGATCAATTTGCTCAATTAGTAGATGTCAAATGCCAGATTTTCGAGAATTGACTCAAAATCATTCACCAGACTATCGAATACTGGTTGGGAAAAACGGCCAGAAGAAAACATTTGTTGATTTACTCTCAACTCCAATTGCTCTGCTTCTTCGCTCAGTCGTCTGAGTTGCAGATGTATCCCGGCTTCCAACTCGTTAGCAGTCATACCAAGCATGTTTGGAACGATGACATCCGAAGAAAAGGAGGCATCATAATGTATCGGTACAGCATCAGATGAAGGTGTAAACATATGATGACTCACCACATCCCTTAAGAAATACGCGCGATGGTAAGCTTCTAATGTCAATGAAACGAGTCTTTTATCTGTGACATGTGGTGCAAATTCGGCTTGTACTAAAAGTAAGTTTTCCATTGGGCCGAACATAATATCTGTACCGGACCAGTCTCGATGATCATTCAGCCAACCAACCGTTATCCGATGATTCGAAGATATTGAATCAACTGGTTTTCCACCCCGGTCATATATTTCTGAGACAGCATCAGCATGTTTTTGTAACAGTCTAAAATAAGCGGATAGGTAAATAATTTCTTTCGGGCATCCGACACTAGAAGCTAACTGTTCAATTTTCTGTTGTCGCTCAGGTGACAACGCGAATACATGACAATATGAATCAGGTTGATTATGAAAGATATACTCAGGTACCCACGCTCCGGGAGAGTTGACAATCGATACATCACTCCGGTCAAACCACCGGGTCAACAGTCGCTTCTGCTGCTGAGCAACAGGACCGCTTAACCACTTATCCATCCACTGAACAAAGTGTCTATACTGAAGCTGTGTTGGTTCTGGTCTTTTCCTGTAATTATCGCTTATCTGTTGTAGAACAAGTTCAAATGTTCGGTTATCACCGACAAGACCATGACCAACAACTTGTATTACATATCGCTCCACCACATTAACATCATTTATAATTTGTAACAGGAGCACCCGAATTAAAGCTTGATGATAGAGATCAAACTCTCTTTCCCGGTGATGCTGAAGTATCTTCGTGAGAGAATCATGGGCTAATTGATGACTCAGAATTTGGTGGCACGTGACCTCCGGCTCAATATGATCAAAAACGGACCACTCAAATGTTCCCTCACCTTTGTTGAGCAGACGGTACCGGAAAACTTCACTTTGTCTTAGCACCGATTTCACACGCTGAGATAACGTTTCCTGAGATGGCACATCGTAACCAATCTCAGAATCAACTGTAAACGAATAGCTCACGGCCCTGTTGTAATAAGATGTGGGAACAGAAGAACTAACTATCTGTCTCATCAGATATTGTTGCCGTCCAGATAGTTCGACCCGGTTATCATAAATATCCGATGAGGGAGGCCTGATCGCTTCACTCTCCCGAAGAGTTTCAATACTGGCACAGAAATCTTTCAGTACCGGAGATTCAAATATAGTCCTCAGTGGCAGCCCCATATGAAATCCAAAGCGTATGATCGACATCATCTGCGGGATCATTAGGGAATTCCCCCCCAAATCAGAGAAAAAGTTATCCTCGGGGCGAATGTCATATGCTTCAATATTACCTAAAGTCTCAGCCCAAATCGTGCTGATAAAACTTTCCAGTGGGGTCTTACCGGAGACGTTTGAACGTCCGGAGGGGATTTGACTTAGTGTCAGGTAGTCGCTCAAGAGTGCATTCCGGTCAATCTTACCATGTACATTGTGCGGCAGAGTTTCGAGCTGAAGGATCGGATTTGGCAGCATATAGGCAGGTAAATAGCAAATCAGCTCTTTTCTTAACTGTGTAATATCAACATGCGTATTCGGCTTTCCCGTAACAAATGCCACGATCCGATTTGTAGGCCGGGGCTTATCTTGGGACAAGAAAACAACACAAGCCTGATCAACCGATTGACAACGCTCCAGATTTTTTTCAATGTCACTCAGTTCAATCCGATGTCCAGACAATTTAATCTGGGTATCTTTCCTCCCTAACAGATATAGTTTCCCATTCGCCCCTACGCGAGCTAAATCGCCAGTTCGATACATTCTTGCATTTACTATATGACTGAATGGATCAGGGATAAATTTCCCGGAATTCTGGCCTGACTGGCGGATATATCCTCGGGCAACTCCCATTCCACCGATATATAGCTCTCCGACAATACCATTACATAATGGTCGTTGCTGACGATCCAGAATATAGCAATTTGTCCCCGGCACCGGCTTACCGATACTAATATCCTGAGGATCACTAATTTCTGCAAAAGTTGACCAAATTGTTGTTTCTGTCGGTCCATACATATTGTAGAGGCGGACTCCGGTCTGAAGAAGAGACGCGGCAAGTTTTTCGGTTAATGCTTCACCGCCACACAACAAAGTTAATCGATTCGCAGGCACCCAGCTTTGGTTGACAAGCATATGGTATAGCGATGGAGTTGCCTGAATGTGAGAAGGGTGCTCGGTATCGATAATTTTAATCAGGTTTTCAGGATCTTTGACCTGCAAAGATGCAGCCAGATAGACCGCACCTCCGCTAAACAGCGGCATCAATAGCTCCAGCATAAAAATATCAAATCCGACTGAAGAACAAGAGAGCATTTTACACTGCTCAGTGAACTCTAATGTTTCAGCCAGAGCCAATAACAGAATACTGACTGACTGATGAGCAACTTCAACTCCTTTCGGCCATCCTTCAGTACCACTGGTATATAATATATAAGCGGTTTCTTCCCCCGACGGCATATTGTACGGAGGTTCGGCGGCATAGGGTAAATCAGCCTGCAATGCTGAGAATGAGATATGAGAGGGTACATTTTCAATGATCTCTTTCTCTGCTGTCTCATGATGAACCAACAGATCGATCCCCGCATCTTCGAGGATGTAGCAGATACGCTCACGAGGGTAATCCCAGCTTATCGGCACAACACATGCACCAACCCTGAAAATCGCCAGAATAGCCAGAGATGTTTCAAGCTTTTCAGGCAAAAATACCGCAACCCGCATACCCGAACGAATTCCATGTGAGATGAGTCCTGCTGCCATGTGATGAACCTGACGGGCAACTTCTCCGTATGTAAAACGGGCGGTTTCATCAATCAGACACAGGTTTGACGATGAAGTCTGTACCCATTTATCAAAGCATTGCATGACATGATCATCAGAAAGACGGTGCACAGTCTCTTGCATGAGTAGACCGTCGCTCCGTCGCATGCTTTGTTCCGGCAACATAGTGTAATCACCGATCAGAGCTAATGGGGATGACAAAATTTCACTGACCAGTCTCCCCCAGCGTTCCGATAACCGACTTATCGTTTCATGGCAATACAAGTCTGTATTGTATTCCCACGCACATTTGAGGGTATTTCCAGATTCGGTAAGAGAAAGCGATAAATCGAACTTAGCCCCGGAGATACCTGTCTCAAGTTCCTCAAGTTCCATATCGCCTATAACCACATGATCAAGTTCGGTATTAAAGTATGAGAACCAGATCTGAATAATGGGCGATCTCCCTAAATCCCGTTCCGGTTGGATATCTTCGACCAGTTTCTCAAATGGATAATCCTGATGAAGATAGGCTTCTAACAAATTAGTCCGAACTTGTTCGAGTAGTTGCTCAAATGTCAGACGCTCATCCAGTTGACTACAAATGACCAGCGTATTGGCAAAACTACCGATAACCTGCTCGTCTGACAGCCTGTGTCGGTTCGCAACCGGTGTACCAACAGAAAGATCATCCCGATCCGAATGTCGCCATAACAAAATCTTGAAGATAGTCAATAGCACCATAAATAGAGTGCAGTTTTTCCCGGCAGCCAACGTTTTCAATGCTGCCAGATTCTGGCTATCTAACAGAGTAAATAGAGTTTTTCCCCGGTGTCTGTTGGGGATAATTCTGGAAAAATCAGTGGGCAGCTCAAACGGACAAATCTCATTTAATTTACGCAGCCAGTACTGTTTTTGCTGTTTCGCTTCATCACTACCTAACCAGAGGTTCTGCCATGTACTATATGAAATATACTGATTTTTAGGGAGTACAGATAAATTAGTATCTCCGTTCATTCTTGCCTGATAGAAAGACCGGAATTCTTGTAACAGGATATTCAAAGACCACCCATCAGCAATAATATGGTGTAATGTAATCAGTAACAGATGCTGATTTTCCGCAATCTGAATAAGCATCGAACGATGTAATGGACCGACACTCAAATCAAATGGCTGGCGGATAAAATATTCAACATAGTGATCGATGATTTCAGTCTGACGCTGACGATCAAGATGCCTGATATTCAGATATTCCAGTGATTCACCAAATGCAGGAGCATCCGTCAACTGAATCAAATCATTTTCGTCATCCGCTACAATACGTGTCTTGAAAACCTGATGACGCTGACCAATTGCTCTCAGAGCATATTCTAAACAACCTTTATCTAATGTTCCTCGGATAGAGACCTGTAATGGCAGGTTGTAAACGGAACTTTCCGGATTCAATTGCTCTAAAAACCAATAACGTCTTTGAGTATAAGAAACCATTGGCTTAGCGTCTTCAAGCAGTTCATCAGTTGTAAATGCTTTATCTATATAAGTTGACAGTTGTTGGTTATTTTCCGGAGTCAAATGCCCAGACGTTTCAGCGGCAAGAAGATTCTCGTGCCGTTGCTGCCTGTTTCGGACAATATTCACTAAAGCCTCAAGCTTCGGATTCTGTAACAAATCAACAACTTTCAAATGACTTTGATAGATCTGGTTCAATCTAGAAATGATCTGTACCGCTTTCAGCGAATGTCCGCCAAGAGCAAAGAAAGACTCCTCAGAATTCAACGCTTCGTCACCAAGTACATCACACCAGACTCTTCCGACAACCTGCCGGATCGCGTCCGTCGCATCATTCCTGACAGCAGCTAAAGAGCGAATATCGAAAAGTTCTCCTGATAATTCAGTATCATGTAAAGCCGCATGATGACCGGACGACTTACTCCGATAGCCGATATGACTTTCCACCATGGTCTGGGCTTTCTGTTCAAGTGCTTTCCGATCCGTTTTTCCGGTGTGTCCTAACGGTAATTGTTCAAGAACTTTCACCCATTGGAGAGGCATCCACTGCCCCTGAAATAACTCCGCGATCCGGGTTTCTGCCTGGTTGATCAGCAACGAATCACGTATTGCCACATAAGGTCTATTCGCAAAAGCATGAAAAGAAAGATCAGATAGCCCGCCATTAATTAATGAATGGCGTCTTGCCGGCAGATGATCGGCTAAAAAGTCTAACTGATATTTTTCGTCGGAGGATTGCCAGAAAACAATATCAAACTGATGTTCATCTGCGCATCCCAGACAACTCAATTCAGTCACATAATTCAGTGTCTCTCCTAGTTGAATCAGATCTTCCGGTTCAACAGATAATGAGTTATCTATATACTGCTCATCAAAAGAGGCAATAACATCGATAAGCCTCTCGGTTTTATCTCCAGAATAATCTCTCAAATAAGACCATAAAGCCAAAGTTTGAGATTTCCTGTTATCCGGTACATTCATCAGGCATATATTTTGTCCAGGATAATGTACGAGACTTGATTTCAGGCATTCCAATGAATCAACATCTTTTCCCCACTGCAAATATTGTATCGGCCCACTTTTTTTGATCGGAGCCTGAATATGAAGTACAACATCATATCTAAATTGATTCAGTTCATTATCATGATGACCGGCTTTAGGCATGATCTGCACATAATTGACAGAATCAATCCTCTGTCCGAGCCAATAAAAATATTCAGGGGTAATTGAAAGCTCACTATTTTGTCGTTGACTATTTTCAACTTCTTCAATCATCTGCGCCACTGTCATATGTTGATACGAATTACACCGCCTCATTCGCTCAAATTGAAACGCAGACTGCAATTGGTGATGTTTTACATCACCAATAAAAATATTTCCCTGTTTAATATAACTACACAGTTTTTCAATAATCCGGGTCAAATAATCAAGGTTCGGAAAATACTGTACTGTCGAGTTTAAGATGATCGTGTCAAATTCCTGTGATTCGAAAATTGAAAAATCATGAGCCGGTTGATGTAAAGTGGTCACATTTTCGATCCAGGGTGGAACCGACAGACGCTTACATATTTGGTCAATCGCCTGCCCACTCAGATCAGATGCCCAGTATCCCTCACAGAAAGGTGCAATTTGAAACAATAATAATCCTGTTCCACAACCAATATCCAAAACATACCGAGGTTTAAGCTCTAAAATTCTCTTCGCTGCCTGATGAACCTGTTCCCGCATTTCAAAATCAGGGAGCGGCTGATTCCGATAACTACAATGCCAACCCGCAATATTAAACTCATCCTCATATCCCTGGTGATAATCAAGTTCATCAACCAATTTTTGCCAGTGATTCATATATTCCTGCTCAGCGTCTGCAAAGATGAAATCTGATTCTACTGACACAAATGCCGCGATATCTGTTTTATGATTCAGAGAAACAATTGCTGCATTTTCAACACCAGGCATATTCATGAGCTGCTGCTCAAGCAACTCACAGTTAACTCTGATTCCCCGGATCTTTATCTGCTCATCCCTGCGTCCGACAATAATCAGATTTCCATCCTGATCGTAACGGCCCAGATCACCCGTCCGAAACATCTTTTTATCAGGAGTACTGGAAAAGAGATCGGTAACAAAATGCTCTGCAGTAAGCTCGGGAGATCGATAATAGCCTAATGCAATACAATCACCACCAAGATAAACTTCTCCGATCTCATCCATGCCACAATGCTGCATATCTTCATTTAGTAAGTAACAGAATATATTTTTAATCGGCCGGCCCACCGGTACAGAACTGCACTCAGTGTTTATCGTCGATACTAAATAATGATGCGAATGAATTCCGGCTTCAGTAACCCCATAAGCATGATAAAAACGACACCGCTGCGACCACTGTTTTGCCAGCTCTGGTGAACAGGACTCTCCGACACAATAAACCGTCAGTTCAGGATTGACCCAATCCGTTTTAGGAGAAAATGTACGCAGAAAAGAGGTCACAACCACCATGAAATTTACACGATACTGCTTGATCAGTTCGAAAATATACTGTGGCTGAAGATTATCCCGATCCGGAAGAATCAACTGACCACCATTAAGCAATGCACTGAGCGACTCAACCCAGAAAGCATCAAATAGTGGAGATGCCAGTTGTAATACTGTTAGTTCTTTCTGATCTGCCGCAATCTGAATCAGGTTCAAAAGTCCATGATGATCATAAAGTACACCTTTCGATGCTCCGGTAGTTCCTGAAGTAAATAAAATTGCTGCCGGTGACTGGTGATGACTGTTAATCAATGCCGAATGTCGCTCAGGGTATACTTCACCAAGTTCCGCTAAATCACAGGATATTATCGGAAGTTCAACACATTTTCCGGTCAAGAATTGGTTCTCTCCGATAACCAATTCCGGCTCAGCATATGTCGAATAGTGTTGCTGTAAAGCACTATTACCCGGTGGCAAATACATAAAAATATGATTAGATTTCAGCACCGCCAGCAAACTGACAAACAACTCGAGTGAAGGAGGCAAGCAGACGGCTATCGGGCGCTCTGCATCAACCTGCTGCTGAATAATTCGCTGACATAGCCTATCCGAGAGATGATCAAGTACTCCATAAGTCAACTTTTTATCATTCGCGACCAATGCAACTTGTTCCGCATGGTCTTGGGCATAGTGGCTAATTAGCGCGTCAATACGCTCCGATACCTTAGATAATTTATTTTTCACAATGATATTTTTCTTCTTATTCAATAATATAACCAGAGAACATTGACCTTAGAACACTCCCGAGAAGTGAATTCATTCAGGCTTTACGACATATGACTATTGACAGTCCCTAATGGGGAAAAATGGAAATAGTCAGAAAGATTAATATCCGAGTAATCTTTTGGATAACCACTTTCAGGTAAGATAGGCTTCCATTCCATGACTTTATGCTGCTCTTGTTTAATATTACGAAGTAAATATGGATGCTCCGGAACGGGTTTACCTTGCTCTAACGCCTGTATTAATGCGAGGAAAGGTTCAAAATGGTGACCAATGACCAATGAATCAAGTTCGTCAGGTAAAAGTTGTTCAAATCCATGTCCTAACTTTAAATATTCGACTAATAATGGAGCTCCGACACACAAATGAATATCTGGCAATAATCGTTTAATCAAATGACAAAAAATCAAGCTCGGTAATAACTGTTCATTCGATATAATAGATAGGGTGATGAAATCTGGTTTTAAATTCTGAACCTGATCAAATAATACATGTGTGTAATAAAGCCGGAATAAATTCTCTTCCTCATTTTGACAATAGTTCCTTATTGCTTCCGGATTTTTTGGCAGTTCAAATTTAAGTCCACGGTAACTAAGATGCATAGGAGGAAAGAATATCGAAACAGATGTCAGATAATTTTCCCAAATTTCTAAGGCATGATTTCGCTGTCTTTCATCCTCAAATACCTCCTGCTTACGGAGATTAAAAATAGGGTCAAATGTTTGTTCAGGCTCACTTATCACTGTCTGAATATGTTCAGCAGCTTCACACTGTAATCTCGTCACCGCATTTGTCATCATGGTATGACTGACATGATTCTCCAATATCTTCAGAAAATCTTTCGATAACAACCAATGATAGAAGCGAACATTAGCATCTAAGGTTTTCACCTCTAACCCATGATGCGTAAAATAACCTTTAAACATTGGCAACACAGGAAATACCTGAAGCGGATTCCACTGCGGTAAAAGCAAGTTTAACACCGTCATTTTATTCTTCATCTTACAGCTCCTCCGCATCTAACCCCTCAATTTCCGCAAGAATACTTTCAATATGGTGTAGTTTGTCTTGATCGAACTGAAAATAAATGATCTGAGCCAATTCCTGAATAGTCGAGTTATTATAAAAATGTTCTATCGAAACCCGTTGTTGGAATATATCCTGAACCCGCCCCAATAATTGCAATGCGGTCAGAGATGTTCCTCCCAGATGGAAGAAACTGTCCGTTTCACTGACCTTTTCATTTCCTAATAATTCAGTCACCAGACCTTTCAATATTTCACAAACATCTTCCAGAGAATACTCAGAAACAATATCATCATGACGTTGTTCATCTTGCAGCAGATGTATTGATTGTTGCTCTGCATTCTGATCAGAAAAACTCCTTCTGCTATTATCTGAAAAATCCTGCCATTGCCGCATTCTCGATTCAAGGTCACCGGTTGCAATGATCATCTGCTGTGGCTGCTGAACTTTCAACACTTCATCAAAGCAAGCACAGATCTCTTCTTCGGACATCCAGTAGTGACTGATCGATTTGCCGGCAGCATGCGCTGACAATACAGACCCTAACGGAGCCCAACCTTCCCAGTTAATTGTCCGTAAAACAGTCGTGTGTTTTTGTGCCAGAGGTATATCGTCTGGCAATCGACTATTTCTCCATGACAAGTGCTGCTGCAAATGGTTTTGCAGCACGGACATGTCCATGAAACAGTGTGCAGCGGTATAAGCAGAGAGTCCCAATCCTCCCAGAAAAGGGGATAATGATGAGGTCAACAGACAGAATCCGGGTCTGAAGTGCTCAAGCGCCTGCATTAAATGCCTGATGCCATCGACTTTGCTGGAAAATATCTTTTCACTTCGCTCAGTAGTCGCCCGTTCTGCTGAAAAGTGCGTTTCAGGCCCGGTGACGCCTGCTGTATGAATCACACCGGTAATATCACCATGCTGTTTCACTAATTTATCGAACACCTGAAATAACGATGAAGCATCTTTACCCAATTCTGTCTGCACAAGCTCTAACTGGCATCCTGTTTCTTCTATTGCCTTTAGCCGACGAATTCTTGCAGCCGTCAGATCATCGTGTTCAGTCGTCTCTAGATATCCTTCCCACTGGCAACGCTCAGGGAAAGTCCCGCGATGAGCCAATACGACAGTTGCAGCGCCTTTTCCGGCCAGATATGCGGCAGCTATCAGTCCAAAACTACCCAATCCTCCCAGAATAAGGTAAGTCCCTCCATGTTCCGGTAACAATGATATTTGCTCCATAGAAGGTGTGAGCCGCTGGTATGTCGGTGTCCAGCGCATACCATTCCGGTAAGCAACAATTCTCTCATCAGTATCACGAATAATTTCTGTATAAATCAGCTCAAAGGTATCCGGTTGCAAAATATCTGATTCACTGTCGTCAATATCAATATTTCGGCAAATTAATCGATGATGTTCCTGCGGAATCACTCTGATGCATGCAGAGAGCATTGCCCGCTCCGCAGCCATTTGCTCTGTTCCATGAACCAGATGAGCATGATGAGATACAATGAAAAAACCTTCAGAATTTACCGAATGTTCCGCATGTACTGCAGCAAGCCATATCACACTGTAAAATGGGTTATACAGTCCGTACGACCGAGCGTTGCAATCTCCTAGATTTAACAAATGAATCACATTGTGCGGTGCAAGCCCCACCAGCGATAACTGTGTAAACAGTTGCCGAAAATCCATCTGACAACTCAGGTTAATTGAATAATGGTCTTCCCGATAACAACGGTAAGTCTCACCAGAAAAAACAGTCACCACCCGAATATCTTTCCGCGTCAATGCATCTTTCCAGGCTTCACATTGCTTTTCATTCGCTCCCAGAACTAACCAGACAGGATTTTCTTTGGTATCTGCCATGCGGGGAAAGGCAGTTTGCCGAGAGTCACGGACCCAACCCGGGGTATAAAACCATTGGCTGCGATCATCTATCTTATTCACAGGAGCACTGTCACTTTCCTGATGATTTTTATCAGCCTTGGGCGGTAGTTCCAGAGTTGATATTGTATATTCCCGCCGGCAAAACGGATAAGTCGGTAATACAATACGCCGAAAACGCTGATGACAGGGCGAAGAGAGCACCGGTCTTCTTGTCCATAAACGTAACTGGCATCTTTGCCAATATCGGTAACTATAACCAACCATTTTACGTTTTATTTCTGTTGCTTCGTTTATCCGGTACGGCTGACCCGATAGGTACCGGGTCAGCTGCTGCTCATATCCGGTTTCAACCACATCGACAACATCATAGCCCGACAATACAACACGCCACGCCTGTTCTTCTATGTTATGAGTCAACTGGGAAAACCAGAATGTCCCGGATATTCTTTCTTCATCTGTTTGCCGCCACCCGGTTTGATTAGAAACAAGCGGATATCGTGCTGTTCTGAACGTGATATCTTGTAATTTTGTCAGAAGCTGCTCTTTATCATCCCAATGCACCAATAACTGACAAGCATCGGCAATATCGATCACGCCGCTGATACAGGCAGCAGCCAGTATACCTATACCCGAACCAGCACATTCACTCGGATAGGAATGCCGCATAATCAGCATCCGAGCAAAAATATAATCGGCCATAAATGTACACAGCCTTTCCTGCGTAGAAAAATCGCGATACTTCCAATAGTCATCCCCGGTAACATTGTCTGAAGTACTGAGGACACGTCTTAGTTCAGCAAAGCCGCTAAACTCCCGACAGGCAATATTGATACAATGTTCAATTTCTTCTCTGCATTGCTGATCCGCCGTATAAAAGCTTTTCACACAGGCAATCGGGTTCTCATGTACACCGGAAAATAAAAGCAATAATCGGGGCTGATCCTGAACCTGCCCCAAAAATATCTCACCTTTATCATCAGCTAAATTTCCATGCAGACTTTCACTCTGATACGAATACTGGCCTAAACGTGACTGAGTCATCAAATCACGGCTTTTCCGTAGCCCCAGAATAAGCGAGTCACAATCATGACAGGTCACACCAAGACGACAAGAAAAATCCCGCCGTCCCTGTTCCAGGGTTCCTTCCAGATCGTTCAGGGTCAGAGTGTCTGAATAGTCACGACTCCCGTTCTGGTGTTCAGTTAGATAATTTTCGAGTTGTAAGACCCTTTCTCTCAGATCCCGCCAGTTTCTTGCTGACAAGCGGATATGATATGTATCTTCTTCAAAAGGCCGACCTTGCCCCGCTCGCTCTGAGCAGGGAAATTCCGGAGCCTGTTGCAAAATAACGTGTACATTGGTTCCCCCGACCCCAAAAGAGCTGACACCGGCATAGCGGGACTCACCGGATTGTGGAATCCAAGGAATGGGAGACGAGGCTAGCCGAAGCGGATAATTATGTCTGCTGAACTCTTCCCGGGGATTTTCTGCATAGAGACTCGGTGGAATGTGACAATATTTCAACGCTAAGACGGTTTTGATCAAACCGGCAATCCCGGATGCTGCATCCAAATGACCAATATTAGATTTAACAGAACCAATTAAAACCGGTGTATTACGTCTGTTTCTCTGGGTAAAGACTTTTTCTAGAGCGGTCAGTTCGATCAGATCGCCTAAATCAGTTCCCGTACCATGAGCTTCAATATAATCAATCTTATCTGGTGAGATTCCGGCATGTGCCAACGCTTCCTGAATGACAGCGACCTGACCTTCAACTGAAGGTGCGGTAAAAGAGCCTTTTGAGCGGCCATCATTATTACAGGCACTTCCTTTAATCACAGCAAGGATCATATCTCCATCATCAATTGCATCATGTAACCGCTTCACTGCGATGAGACCAGCGCCATGGCTGAACACTGTTCCCGTGGCCTGTGAGCTAAACGCTTTGCAATGCCCATCTTTAGCCAGAATACCGGATTCAAGATACTGGTAGGCTGTTTGCTGAGGTGTACGAATTGCTACGCCGCCAGCTAAAGCCATATCACACTCATAATCCAGCAGAGCCTGACAAGCCAGATGAACAGAAGCAAGTGAGGATGAGCAAGCAGTCCGAACCGTATAAGACGGTCCATTAAGATTCAACTGGTAAGAAATCTGACTACTGATATAGTCTGTGTTGTTCAAGACTCCCAACTGACCAGACCCGATATCTGGTAGTTCGGACAGTCGCTCGCGCAAATAATACCCATATGTATTGTTCGCGGCTCCCACATACACTCCAATACGACCCGGATATTTTTCAGCACAATACCCAGAACGTTCCAGAGTCTGCCAGGCCAACTCCAGCATCAGTCTCTGTTGAGGATCCGACAATTCTGCATCTTTACTGCTGTAGCCAAAAAATTCCGCGTCAAAATAGTTTGCATCGTCGATAATACCTGCCGCACCAACTAAATCTGCCGTAGACTTGCGGGGACGCGCAAACAGGCTGTTTTCCGACAGATCCGGATTATATCGGCTGATGGACTCTCTGGCTGAAATCAGGTTATCCCAAAATGCTTCTTCACTATCAGCGCCCGGAAATTTCAACCCTAATCCAATAATTGCAATATCAGTATCGCTGCCATCTTCAGTTTGTCCGTTATTTCTATCCACATCCATCAAAGCTACCTTTCATTATTTATTCTGGGTTTCATGGCACAAAAATGCTTCCACATTCAATTTGTATGATGTGTATGCCTATATCTTCGGTGAGCTGCTTTTCGCCTGATTTCTCCCCGGTTACGCGGATTCTTATCATCTCCGTCATGACGATCATCAGTGTAAGAAGAAGGCGTCAGGTAGGCAGAGAAAGTGCGAATACTCGGATACTGCAGTAAATCGGCCAGTTGAATATCTTGTGTAATTTTCTGCCTTAACAAACCATGTAACTGAATCAGGGATAGCGAGTTGCCGCCAAGCTCGAAAAATGTTTTATCTACATCAGCAATCTCTTTTTGTAACACCTGCTGCCATAATTGCTTCACCTGATCAAAGATGTTCACATCGCCGTCATCACCGATAAATTCTCGTTGTTTCATTTCCAACCGATGCTTAAGTACCTGATAATCAGTTTTACCACTGGCTAAAACAGGCCACTCATCCAGATAAATCCATTGGCTCGGCCACAAAGCACTCGCCAACTGACTATCTAGCAATTCCCGAAAAATCGACTCTGACAAAGGACTGGCATCAACTGACTGATAAAAGGCAATCAGATCGGGGTATTCCATAAACTCCCGTGGAATAACCGCTATTTTATGAATACGATGATCAGATATGAGAATTGTCTCGATTTCTTCTGGCTCCAGACGCAGACCTCGCAGTTTGAACTGCCGGTCACGGCGGCCGATAAATTCCAGTGTCCCATCAGGTAAACGACGTGCAAGATCACCAGTTCGATACATGCGTTCTCCGTCTCGTGGCAAACCCGATGTCCGGGGAAACGGATTATCAATAAATACGGTCTCAGTAAGTGATGAATCGTGAATATATCCACTTGCCAGATTTTTACCGGCAACATAGATCTCTCCGATGTCGCCAACCACCGTATGACATAAATTTTCATCCAACAAATAAACCTCATTCCCCGAAATCGCCCGCCCTATCGGAACACTCTCAGTCAGAAATGAATCACTTGAAGCATCAAAACAGCAGACATCAGCCATGACTTCAGTACAGCCATACAAATTGAGCACCGTCACATTCGGTAGCAATTGCTTTAACCTGCGATATAACGATGAGGGGAAGATTTCACCACTGACGATCCAACGATTTAAATACGTCAGCTTTTGAATTTTCTCAGGTGCCTGATCAATCAAAGTTTTAAGTAGCGATGGTACCAGAACAAGATGAGTGACTCTTTCCTGCTGTAAGATTTCTATCATGCGATATGGATCTTTTACCTGCTCAGCACTAAAAATAAATAGAGGAATTCCCTGCAATAACGGGCTAAATAATTCACAAATCGAATCAACAAAACTGAGAGATGTCTTCTGACAGCAGATATCTTGTACTGAATACGGAAAGCGATTCCACATCCATGTTAAACGGTTAATGATTGCCGAATGAGGTAGCAATACTCCTTTAGGCTGCCCCTGAGAACCAGACGTATATATCAGACAAGCATCTCTGTTGCGGGGAATATCCCGCCGGCACTGGAGACCAACTGACTCGAAACTATCCGCCATTCTTTTTTCATGAAGTATATTCTCGAAATCACGATACAAGATACAATGAACTTTATCAGTAATCTGGTTATTTTTCGGTAAATAATCAGAATCACAAAGCATCCGGTGACATCCGGCATGTTCAAGTATATAGTTTTGCCGTTTTATAGGCGCATTATGTTCGATCGGTAAATAAATACATCCCAATTTCAGAGTTGCAATAATACTGACAATGGCGTCCATTGAACGAGTCATATTAATAGCAACGACTTCTCCGGGAGTAACTCCGTATTCCAGCATGTAATTCGCCAGTGAATGAGCATAAGCATTTAATTGTGAAAAAGTCATCTGGCCAAGATCACTTTTGAGTGCCATGGCCGAGGGGGTTTTCCTGACCTGAGCATCGAATAACTCTATCAGGTTCATCGCATGATCATCGCCAATCACATCAGGATCCGGAGATTGGGAAAGCTGCAATAAATCATGACTCAGAGAAAGTTCATACTGAAAAAATTTGGACATATCATCATCAAACCCGGTCAATTGAATCAGAATTTGTTCAAAGTCCCGGCTCAATACTTCCACAATTTCTCCGGCTTGATCTGACTCAGAAAACAGATCGCGGTTATAAATGAAATCAAAAGATAAATACTGACCGTGTAAATCTTCCAGTACATGCCCCATCACTGCCAGAGGAAAATTCGTCTGCTCGTAAACTTCAATATCAAAGACTCTCGCCAGTTCATGCGCCTGACCTGATAGGTCAGCAACAGGATAGTTTTCAAAAACCAATACTGCATCAAACAACTCAGTCATCTGCCCGATGCCCGCCCATTGCTGAATGTCATGTAGCGAGTCTGCTTCATATCGTTGCAACTGACTCGTCGTCAAATGAACCTGTTGCAGATACGATGCAATGGTTTGCATCCTGTTCACCGAAATCCGAACAGGTAACATATTGATGAATAAACCGACGGCCTGAGCAGCCTGACCCGACATCAGATTTCTCCCGGAGAATACCTGCCCGAATACAACATCATTCATAGCATTCCGCTGACAGGATAAAATCCCCCACGCCCCCTGAATCACAGTATTGAGGGTTAACTGTTGATCTTGTGCTAATTGGATCAGAGAACGGGTTTGTTCATCTGAAAACCGGATTGTCCGACGCTGCCATTGTGAAGCTCGCCATGTATGATTATGACGAAGTGAAGAAGTTAACAGTCGGTTTGGTTGCAAAGGTTTTGCAAGATATGAACACCAGAAATCCTGAGAGCATACCTTATCCTGGCGATGTATCACCTGTTTAATAAAATCCGAGTAATCCGGAATGTCTGAGTCCGCATCAGCTTTAGACAAATTCCCATGCCACGGCTCACTCAAGCTCATTTGTCTAAGACGTCTGAGAACTTTATCGATCAGGATTGAGGTTGACCACCCATCTACCAGCAGGTGGTGAATACTCCACAAAACCTGACAAGTCTTTTCTGACAGACGAGCAATAAATAAATGTTGCAACGGTGGTCTAGATAAATCGAATCCTTGCTCCCGGACGGTAAAAGCAAATTTTTCCAGCCGCTGCCGTTGTACTACCGTTGGCAAATTCCGCCAGTCTTCTACCGTATATGGAACATCCCGTATCCCTGAATTGAATTGAAGCGGTTGACTCAGGTTTTCCCAGATAAAACCATTATGCAGATTAACGTATTCCGACATCACGCTCTGCCACACCCGAATCAATTGCTCTGGTAATAACGCCCCTTCAATCTTCCAGCCAATCTGATTGATATATATCCCAGAGTCAGGCATCAGCAATGATTGAAAAAGAATCCCACTTTGCATAGGAGACAACGGATAAAGATCGTCGATACGACCAACATTCTGCATCAGTTGGGGCAAAAAATTAGCAGATTGCTGTTCTACAACTGAAGCTGCTAAAGGGAAATCTTCAATACGGACCGTGAACGCCAGCTCTTCCTGATACTTTAATACTGTAAACTGCTTATGGATCGCCAGCTCCAGTTGACGGAGTTCCTGTACACTTAGCTGTAAGCCATCATACTTCACTAAAATTTCCAACTGCCCGGCACGAATATAACTGTCAAATGTCAACCAATATGGCAAAGGTTGCAATTCACTACCAACTAAATGAAATGATGATGACTGAAGATTAAATAATGTACTGTCTGAGAACTGTTGATCCGGCTCTCCCAGATAGTTGATTGCTACCTGAGCGGGAAGAGACTCTTTCTGATGATCAGGCATATGACTTAACTGTTTTTTAATCGTCATCAAACTCATATGTTTATCCGACTCAACCGATATTGTCTGCAACCGGGTAAACCATCCAACCGCATTCCCAACATTTACGTTAGTTCTTTCACTATACCGCCCCTGTTGCTCTACATGCACATCAAAGCATGATTCAGCGCGCAAACTATTCTGCAAAGCACCAATCAAAACGTAACTGATCAAAACCTGCCCAGAGACCTGATAACATTTTGACAGTTCAGACATTGAGATACCCGCAGCAGATAAGTCGATGGCCCAGATTTGCTGCATGGGTTCAGAGGCTGACTTCAGGCCTTTGTCTTGTTTCACCGCGACATTACCCGCTACATATGAGTGTTTGTTACCCTGTTTTTGTCGATCAACCTGCTGCGACCAATGCAGATAAGCCAGACGTTCTGTATTTGCAAGCCGCTCGCTATGTATGTCAGACAAACGAACATCGGATAAATGTCCGGCACACATTTGTTGATAGATCTGAGTAAAATCCTGTAACAGGATATCGATAGAAAGCAGGTCAACCGCCAGATGATGGATAATAAAAATGAGCTTTCCGGCACTACCCTTCTCATCTAAGACAATCAGCTGCAACAAGCGACCGGTGCGGATATCGAGATTAGCCGCAATATGCCGGATCTGTGCTTTTAGATCTTGGGCGTCTTCTGCACCAGAATATTCAATCAAATGGACATATTTGTAAGTGTCACTGTCAATTTCAGCGATAGAGCGCGGATACTGAGTCCAGTTTCCCTCTTCACAGCTAAATGCCGTCGATAAAGCAGCGTGGCGTTTACATAAAACTTTCACGATCACAGGAAGATGCTGAGTATCGAGAGGTTGCGTAAGATCGAGACTGACTTCCCAATAGTATGTATTTTCTTGTAGTGGATCCTGTTGGCTAGCACTTTGTTGTTGGTAAGGTTGTTGTTGGTAAGGTTGTTGTTGATAAGGCTGTTGTTGACAAAACTGTTGAAAAAACCATGCCTGAGCTGGTCCTACCGGGCCACTTTTTGCAAAGTCCGGGTGATGTAATGACAGCGGAACCGATTTGATCTTTGTGACAAGTTCTGCAATCGTCGGGCATTCAAAGAAATGTTCAGCCTGTAACTCTATATGATGTTCTTGTAATCGGGCAATCACCTGCAAAACCCGAATTGAATCGCCCCCCACCTGAAAGAAATTATCAGTCCGGCGAATCCGGTTAACTTTAAGTACTTTTTGCCAGACATCAGCTATCAGGGCTTCCTGCTCTGACTCAAATATAATCTCATCAGAAAGAGAAGCTGATAATTCAGAAACATATCCGCTGAACTGACTTTCCAGCCGGTTTCTATCGATTTTTCCACTACTCATCAACGGAAGATTTTCAATCCCGATGAAGATCTGGGGTAGCATAAAATGCGGGAGTCGACTGGCAAGAAAGCGGTGTAAAACATCACCGATATTTTCTTTCATTGTCAGAGTGCTGTCAGGCTTCAATTGTACAATAGCAAGCAGACGTGACACGGTCTGTTCAACACTTTTTTCAGCAATCACCGCACAATTTCGTATATCCGGGTGTTGTTTCAGAGACTGTTCAATTTCAGATAAATCCACCCGGAAACCCTTAAACTTCACCTGATGGTCGATACGTCCGACAATTTGAATCTGGCCATCTCTCTGATAGTAGGCAAGATCGCCAGTACGGTACATCTTACCTTCAGGAAAAGATGCCGCTTTCACGATTTGCGACTTTTCCCCGGAATTTCCTGACGCCTGATCTATGGCTAAAAACGGACTGTCTATGGCTAAAAACGGATTGTCTAAAAAGCGCAGTCCGGTTTGCTCAGGTTCATTCAGATATCCTCTCGCAATACCATATCCGGCAATGTAAAGTTCCCCGACAACCTCTTCGGGCAGCACTCGTAACTGTTCATCCAGAATATAAGTCTGAGTATTATCAATTGCCGTGCCAATCGGTACCCGATTCATATGAACGGGTAGAGGCTGACGTGGGTTACATTGAAATAAATGAGAGTAAACAGTATATTCTGTTGGCCCGTAAGCATTAATGAAATGCACTCTGTCACACCACTGTTTCGCCAGTTCGGTGGAACAAACTTCCCCCACACAGACAATTGTCAGGCCAGGGTGAACAGCCAACTCTTCCGGAGTAAAATTCGCAAGAAGCGAAGGAACCGTAACCATTACATCAATGCGATACTCTTTTACGGCGGTTAAAAGCGCGGTGCCATTCAGTTGTCCCCAGTCCATCATATAGAGGGTAGCGCCATGAAACAGTGCCATACATATTTCACCAACCGAGCCGTCAAAACTAATTGAAGACATTTGTGAAATATGATTGCCAGGACCGATCGAAAAATACCGCTGCTGCCAGCAGGCAAGATGATATAAATTGCGATGCTCGATCATTACACCTTTGGGTTCACCTGTTGTACCCGACGTATAGATGACATACGCCAGATCATCCGGTGAAATCTGCACATCTGGATTTATTGTGGACTGAACCGAAATTTCATCTTTGTCAGTGTCCAGATCGATATGAAATAATAATCCTGCCGGTAACTGATGAGACCATTGGCGGGATGAAATTACCAGATGAGTTTCTGAGCTATCAAGTAAACGCTCTATTCGTTTCTCCGGCAAAGTTGTCTCGATCGGAATATATGCACCTCCGGCTTTCAATATTGCCAGAATACAGATAATGAAGTCACTTCCCCGCTCCAGATGAATACCCACTGTAATATCTTTCTGGACACCCAGAGAAATTAAATAATGGCTTAACTGATTTGCTCTGGTATTTATTTCCCCATAACTGAGTTGTGTATCTGGTGTAACAAGCGCAATCTGTTCCGGCTGTTCTTCTGCATATTTTTCAAATAACTGGTTCACAGGAATCGGACAACCGATATCAACTTGTGTTTGATTATATTCAATGAGTAAACGTTGTCTTTCTGTTGCTGTTAATTGCTGATATTCAGACAAAGATTTTTCCGGTGCTTCGATAATCTGCCCGAGTAAATCATGATAGTGATTGATCATCTGCTCAATAGATTGTGCAGTAAATATGTCACAGCTGAACTCAACACTTCCCCGTAACTCTCCCGTGAACTCTTCAAAACTAAAAGCCAGATCAAACGGGCAGTAACCCGCATGATATGTCTTCAGTTTGACATCAAGATCGGCAAACTCAAAACCTTCTTCCGGCTGATGATACATCATGAATTTACTGCGGAATAAAGGGGATTGATATGGAGAACGCTGATCGGAGAATAATCTGATCAGACTTTCATATGGCATGGTCTGATAACGGTAGGCATCGGCAAGAGAGGATTGAAGCTGGTGTAAAAAAGTAGCAAAGTCATCACCCAACGCCAGTTCATGACGCATGACCAATTGATTTACGAAACATCCGATAAAATTTTCACTACCTGCTATATCTCGGTTTGTAACATCAATTCCAACCGTAATATCTTGCTGACGGCTATAGTGGAAAACAAGCAGATAATATGCGGAGAGCAATAATGTGTATAACGTTGTGTTCTGTTCACGTGCAAATGCAGTTAATTTTTTAACCAATAACGGTTCAAAATGGATATGACTGACTGAAGCCCGGAAACTATTCTTCTGTCGTTGATCCGGATTCAGCGGTAAACTTTGAGGAGGTACATCTTTCAACCGGTTGAGCCAGTATTCCCGCTCGTCGATTAAATTTTCTTCATTCGTCGCCCGATGTTGCTTTTCTCTCAATAAACGATATTCATCATCCCGAACAGATATTTCAGCCGGCTGCCCAGCGACACAGGCATTATAATAAGTACATAGATCACCCAGAAATAGGGACTGTGAATAACCATCAAAAATAATATGATGAACAGTAATATTCAGCCAATGCAAATGTTCATTGAATCGTAGTAGTTGTACCCGCCATAACGGAGCCAGATCCAGTTGAAACCCCTGACGCGCCTGTTGCTTTGCCAATTCTTCCGGGTCGTCTTCAGAATGAACAGTCAAAACCGATAAAGAAACTTTCCCCTGAGGCTCAATATACTGCGTAACAATCAGATCACCCTGCTCATCTGTAGAAGATTCAAATCGGCTTCTCAGTGCCGGTTGCTCGGCAACAATCTGTTCCAGAGCCAACTGAAGTGCTTCTAAATGCAAATGTCCCTTTAGCTCAAGTGTCATTGACTCATTATATGCAGAATCAGAATGGATACTTTCCTGAAGCCATAATCCCAATTCAGCAGAAGTCGCATTATTCAATTTATCATGACCAGAAGAAACAGAATTTCCTTGTGACTTTGCCTTTGCCATATTCTTCTGTTGTAATTTTAAAGTTAACAGGGCACGCTGCTGTTCGGTTAAGTGGCTCAACTTATCATTTTTTTTAGACATCTTTATTCGTCCTGATATAAAAGAGCATCAAGCTCATCGTCGCTCAATAAAGCAGCTTGTTCTAGCAACTGCTGATGTGTCTCGCTATCAGCCCATTGTTTTAATTTATTTTCAATATGTTGTGCTAACATAAATATCGTTGGGAACTCCAGAAGATCAGCCTGATTCATGGCAATTCCCGTCTGTTTTCTGATACGGGCAATCACACGAGTCGCTTCCAGAGAATTATATCCGGCGGCAAAAAAATTATCCTGAATCCCCGGAGACTCACATCCCAAAATATTCTGCCATATATCGGCCAACATTCTTTCCATATCGGTTTGCGGAGGCACATACTCTGACTGCCCAGAAGCAGGAAGAACAGCTGTCTGACTGAAAACCTCTTCTGCCAACAGTTCAGAAGATTGATATTTCACCGTAAATAACTGTGTTGCATCAGCCAGTGGAACAATCTCAGAAGTCGTCATTGGCCTGTATTTCAATGTGCTAATGTGTAAATCGTTTTGTTGCGTGATTTCACTATCAGATATCGCTGCCAGATCTGAACGAATTTCTTCAAGAGTCCGGCTTAGTTCAAACCGGGACAGTTCTCCGTTTTCGCATTCGCTGAACTCATCACTTTCACTCAAGCCAAAACTTTTACTCAAGCCAAAATAGCGGGCAGCAAATATTCTGGCGGGTTCATTCCGGGCTTTCCTCATCACCCTTAACGTCAGCGTTTCTAAACCTCGCTCTGTAGCAATCCGGAGTAAATCTTCCAGCATCGCAACTTCGACTGTTCTTCCCAAAGCCCGGCAACTCAGCAAAAATGACTCAATAATCAACTGCTGATTCTGTGGTCTGGCAATAAAGAAACCGACTTCTCCCATGTCTCCGAAACGATCAGAAACACAGACCTTTTTCAGAATATAGTGGGACGATTCAACCATTCTCTGTAACTGACTGATCGAAAAGCGTTGATAGCTGGTATTAAACTGATTCACTCGCAGACATAGCTGGTGAGGACGATGTACATCATCAACCTCAGAAATATCGATACGCTGCTCGATGTTATGCAGAAACTCATCGAGTCTCGCAACCTGATGGCGCAGGGTCATTCTTTGTCGATTATCGTGATATTGCTGGGTCCGGGATAGGTCACTCTCTCCCGATTGCTCTATACGATCAAATTCCCAGGAACCCAGAAGCTGTTCTGCAGCAATCTCGCCATTTTCCGGTAGTTCCAAAACAAAGACTTCCGGACAATTTTCCCGTACTAAGGTGCAATTTATGGCTGAGTCATCAATTAATATAAAAGAATCAATTCCCAAATTAAATTCATCGGCCAGAGATACTAAACCAGCAGATTTAGGTTGCCAGTCAATCCGCGTTGCAACAAAGTCATCCCATGACAACAACATCTCATGATGATGTTCGAACACCTGTTGAACATCACTGAACAGATTGTGGCTACAAATTGCCAGCAGATAACCTCGTTGCTTCATTTCAAGCAAGAAAGTCTGTATTCGCTTTCTCGCCGGGGTTATCCGGATATTTTCCCAACCATCTTCAGCACAACTCCCATCCCATAATGTGTTATCACAATCAACCACAATGACTTTACGCTGCACTTTTTGTTGCGCATAGACACTCCGGGCAATGACTTTACTGATATCTGCATAGCCGCTGTCCTTATAAGGAAACTCAGGCAAGCCATCATCAGATAGTCCGAATCCGGTATCACGCTCTATTGCTTCAGCAAACGCGGTTTTATCCAAATGAAGAGGAAGAAGATTCAACACAGAACAATGACTCAGTTGTGTCTGAATCCTGTGGATGTATTGCTGCCACTGATGATGACCGGAAAGCGAGTCAACGGTCGTCTCGCATAAACCGACATACACCGGTGCATGAACCATTTCAGCAAAGTCGGTCAATGCAGCAATCAACGATTGAATTATCACTACCGATTGTTCAACTAATGTCGATACATCGGATGTCAGTATCCGTTGTTTATCAAACCAATCTTCCGGCCTGAATAAAAAAACATGAATATCTTCCAGATTCTGAACTAACGAGTTCTGATGAGTCAGAACCTGATCAAACAGGAACGAAGAAGCGTGCAAATTAATCTTTGCACCCAGACCAATCTGACTGAATATATAAGGCAAGATCTTACCAATAGGCGCCGCATTGAAGCTGGAGAGTAACTGTACCGTCATTTCAGGTTGACTTTCTTTGGCCTGAAACGACATAAGACTATTGCCTTCAGAAGATTGAACCGGCTGGTCTTGTTGATCGATAAGCCGGTTCAGTAATGCAACATATGTAGCCGAAAGATTCTCAACCGTCTGAACTTTCAACCGCTGTGGAATATATTCAAATGTCAGGTCAAGCTCTTCGCCACGTTCAATTACAACAACTCTTAGATCCAGACTCGCAGAATCTGTCGGGAGCAGCTTTGAGTGACTATCAGGAAGTAGCGCCGGTACCGCGTAATCATGAAACCAAAAACCGACACTATAAACAGATAAACCGCCCTCCGAACCACTCATCTTATGATTAACTTGCTGAATATATTCATGCAATTTTTCATAGGGGTAAGCCTGATGTTCAATTGCGCCGACAACCGTAGAGTTAACTTTCGCCAACAGCTCATCCCATGTATCTGTCAGATGAATTTCAGTTCTCAGGGGCAGGAAATTAATGAAGCATCCAATCATGTCAGACAATTCTGCCTGATCTCTACCAGACACAGCGGTACCAATCACAACATCCTGTTGCCCACTCCGTAAAGAAACCAGTACTTTCAGAGCGGTGAGCATAAGAATAAATAAACTCATTTTACGCTCATGAGCAAGATCACTTAAACGACGACTTAAATCTACAGGTAACGTTATCGTAAATTCACTCCCTCGGGAAAATGGGCTTGCCTGAGTACTTCCGTGTTCCGAAATGGGAAAATCTGCAATATTCAGACGTTCGGGTAAAGGTTGTGCATAGCGAGTGTGCCAGTAATTTTCATGTTCCGACCAAAAATCAGTACATTCCATCATAAGCTGCTGCCACTGGACATAGTCACGATACTGAACCGGAAGTGGAACAAGATCTGGTAAGTCTCCAGAAAGATCTACCATTTCCGGACACCCGTCTGTTTGTTCCGTTTTTCCCCGTTTGATCAATAATTGTTGATAGAGAGATCTCAATTCCTGAAATAACAAACTCAACGCATAACCATCACAAACAAGATGGTGGGTAACCAGATATATTTTGTAGTGCGTTTTCGTGAGTGCAATAACAACAGCTCGAAACGCGTCCTCATTCGAAAAATCAAAAGGTTTTAATACCTGAGAATTGATAATATTTTTCAATCGGTCAGGCTGATTATCCGGAGAATCTTGATCAAGCCGGATAAAAGAACAATTGAATACCGCCTGTGATGAAAAGGACTGATGTGTGATACCGTTAAAGCTGTCAGATTCATCGTGAAATCTGGCTCTCAAAATTTCGTGCTTTTGCAGCAGTATTTGCCCAGCCTGATAAAAAGCCTGATAGTCCAGAGGTTGATTAAGTGTAGTTTCTGTCGCTGTAATATAGAATGGATTTCCAGGATGAAGCTGCTCCAGAATCCACATTCGTTTTTGTGCGAGAGAGAGTGGATAATGCTCATGCAGCTTTCTGTCGGTTGCCCGCTTTCGGGCCACATCCGTGATACATAATAATGTAGAAGAAGACGCCTGTTGCTGATACTGCCTTATCGATGCAATAAAATCACAAATTGAATCACTATGCAAAAGCCACTCAAGTCGAATCGGCTGATTTAATTTTTTTTCTAATTCAGCAACGGCCAGAGAAGCTTTTAGCGATGTTCCGCCCATTTCAAAGAAGTGTTGCTCATTCTCAATTGCGGGAAGATGGAGTATATGTTGCAGTACCTCATGGACACTCACGGTTACAGCGTCCATGGAGATTATCGGCTCTTTCTGAGATAAAGCAGGAGAATCAGGCAAAACCTCCCGGCTATCAGCTACCACCTTGAAAAGCTTCTGTTCGAGCCATTCCTGGCACTGCCAGCGTTTTACTTTTCCACTGGTCGTCACCGGAATTCCACCTTTGCAAGTCACAATGATTCTTTCGACGGTAAGCTCATACTGCATACCAATCACACGCTTCACCTGTGAAAACAGCGGGCCGACATCCAGCTTACGGGATGTTTCTATAATCACAGTCAGACCTGCGTCAATCTCTCCGGCAACATCTGAAGGCTCACACCAAACAACAGCACGATTCACAGTAGCTATCTGTTCAATAAGCGTATACTCAATATCCGCCGGATAATAATTCCGGCCATGAATAATCATTAAATCTTTCACTCTGCCGGTAATATACAACTCTCCGGCATAAACAAAACCCAGATCTCCAGTTCTGAGATATCCGTTCCTGTGATGCGGAAAAGTAATTCGATCTGTATCGATATTCCCCCAATATCCCTGAGTCACATTGTCCCCGGCAATCAATATTTCGCCGACTTCCAATTCACTGGCTGGTTTTGAAGTTCCCGGGATAACAATGCTCAGGTCAAGATGTTCACATACCGTCCCACAACTCACGACATAGTTCGATACAATATCTTCATCATTGATACCGCTATCTCTGCTTTCATGGTCACAGATAACAATCTGATTCTGTTGTAATGCCTCTCTATCAAGCTGTAATGTATGAAACGCGGAATCAGAAGCATCTATTGCAACCAGTAATGTTGCTTCGGCCATTCCATAGCAAGGAGCAAATGCAGCCTGCCGGAACCCCTGAGGGGACAAAAGTCGGGAAAACCGGGTCAACGTGTCATACCGCACAGGCTCTGCACCATTAAAGGCAATCCGCCAGCTTGATAAATCAAGTTGCTCAATTTGCCACGTCGGTAATGAAAGACACAGCCGATAGGCAAAATCGGGAGCGCCTGAAATTGAAGCCTGAAAACGAGAAATGGTCTGCAACCAGAGAAATGGCTGCTTACTGAAACTTTCCGGAGATAAGAGAATGCATGTGGCGCCGGCATACAAAGACTGGAAAACACACCCCATCAAACCCATATCGTGATGTAGCGGCAACCAGGATACAATTTTATCTTCTGGTAAAATTCTAAACTTTTGGGAAATCTGATACTGATTGACAGCAATATTCCGGTGCGTCAGCACAACACCTTTTTCAACATCAGTGGTTCCGGAACTATACTGAATGACCGCAGGCATATCCGGAGAAACATCCGGCAGAGTATCGGTGGTACATCTTGCCTGTGGTGTCTCCCCATAAGCTCGTAGTTGCTCGCAGGTTATTATCTGTACTGGCATAATTGCCGGATTTTGACGGCTCAACACCGACAAATGCGGTAACCATTTTTCCTCGGTGATAATTAAATCCGGCTGAGTATCTATTGCAATATTTTGCAAACGATGAAGCATTCGTTTTCCCACCGGTCGGGATAAAGGTACCGCTATCACACCAGCGAAGAGGCATGCCCATAACGCAACAATATATTCCCGTCCGGTTGGCAAGAGTAACAGAACCCGCTTTCGGGATTGAGTATGCTGACAAATCAATTGGGCTGAATTTATCGCCTGACTCTTCAGAGAAGCATATGTCAGATGTTCAATCTCTTCTCCGGACTCCGATAAAAAACGATATGCAATTTGATTTGGCCGCTCTTTAGCATGAAGTGTTAAACGCTGCCCGAGGGTCGGGAAATCATCCATGTCTGGATAGAACATATCACCACACCTTACAAAATCGGTTTACTCACCGCTGATCATGTACTCATTCACGAAATACATTTTAAATCAAAGGGTAATTTGTTAAACATTAAAACTGACAATATTTTTATCTGCCCACTTACGACCACTCGGCAAGGCTTTCCAACGACGGCTGGCAAAATGCCACTCATGCATCGTATATGGATTAGGAATTTCACATATGTTCATCGCTTGAACAAATCGTTCTAAACGATCAAATTTTTCAGGCAAAGAGAGTCCCTGCTCTAACTGATATGGCGACACGGCAAACAATTGATTCAGTTCATTACTAAAGCGATATTTATTCTTACTCATTTGCTGAAACTCTCCGGAACCGGCCAAACCTTCAGGATGGTATTGAAACAACCACGCATCCGACTGATAAATATAATTTTTGTTTTCACGGATAAACTTTAATGTCATGTCAAACTCATCATCAGTCTCACCCGGATATCCGACAATCCACAAAGTACTCGTCATGATGTCATTGGTTGCAAGAGACTGTAGACTCGCAGCCATCAGATCAACATTTGTCATTTTATTCATTTGATTGAGTAATCTTTGACTGGCTGATTCCATGCCTAACCGGGCACGGATCAATCCCCCTTCACGCCATTTACGTGTCCGACTGAAACTTGTACAGATTTTGTCAGCACGCAAATAACTATCGAGCCTGACATTCTCACCTAAACGACAGAGATCGGCTGTAAGTTGGCTGATAATGGGATTGGCAAGTGAATCACACAAATAAAATGAGTCTCTCTGATATTTAGATTTCAAAGTCAGAATTTGTTCTGTCAGTAACGATACATCAGCAAGCCGAAACTTATCCCAGAAGATCGT
Organism: Vibrio mangrovi; assembly: GCF_024346955.1. NCBI lineage: Bacteria > Pseudomonadati > Pseudomonadota > Gammaproteobacteria > Vibrionales > Vibrionaceae > Vibrio > Vibrio mangrovi. The sequence continues at coordinate 840,516 of NZ_AP024884.1, forward strand.
TTCTGCACAGAATGAGCATTCAAATGGGCACCCTCTTGAACCCGCAACTGACAGTTGCAAGTATTTATCTACACTGAGTCCCGAATAATCCGGCAGTGGCAGCTCAGACATCGCCAGTGGCTTCTCTCTGTTCATCAGCTCACTGGCAACCACAATACCACGCGGTAAATCAGGGTGATCTAGTATATGGGTTAAAGCAACCTCTCCCTCACCAATAATAAAATAATCGATAAAGTCATTTGCATTGATAAAATCAATAACTTCGGATTCTTTAGAGGTAATCCCCATCAAAGGGCCAGGCCCACCGACAACAGTTCGGGTCTCGGGAGAGATTTCCTTCACTGCCCGTAAAATAAACAGAGTGGCCGGCCAGGTTGAATTGTACAAAGAACATCCGACAACTTGTGGTTTCGATCTTGCTATTAATATTTCAACAAGTTGTCGGACACGCTTATAGAGTGTGGCAAAAATAGCATCAAAACGTTCTGTATTCAGACGATCCAAAACTTGACTGTGGGGTAAGCCGCTCAAATTGACGACTTCGGCAACAAGTTCCCGGTAGTTGCTGCGTCGCCCGGCAAAAAGATAGACCATCTGATGCTGTGCAAGCATTTCCGTGCCATTACGTTCAATGTTCCAGAGTTTCCACTCAGGAAACTGTTTTTTACCTTCATCAAAGTACTGACGTTGTGCATCAAATATGCCCGCAACGGTATTGAAATCAAACAAATCGACCTGATGACCATAAATTTCAGCCCAGGCTTTCAGTGAAGAAACACCCAAAGGGACACACACGGGATCCCAAAAGTGTGGAACCAATAATAATGCTTTTGTCATTATTCTCCCTTATCAGGACAAATATAATCACAACCCCGAACAGCAATCATCATGACGACTCGTCATCTTAACCACGGCTTTAACTTATATTATTCACAGAAACCAGAGACTGACGCAGAATATTCATCAGACTGTCTTCCATTGCTTTTACTTCATCATATTCAAAGAGGCTCCGATCATAATTTAACTCCAGTAACAGCGCCTCAGCAGACGCATCGTCACTAATGAATGTCAGTTCAAACTTTGCCTGAGTACTCGGTAGATCCATCCGGGTCATAACAGGTAACTGATCATGTCCCTTCTCTGACAGATTCAAATGAACTGTTTTCCTGTGCTGCTGATAATGCCCATGTCGATAATTATGATGTACGTGCATAAAACGAAACAGAGGTTGTCTTCCTCCGGACAGTCGCTCAACACCCAGTGCCTGAACCAGTAGATCAAAGGGAAACTCATCGTGCTCAAAGGCTTTTAGAATTTGTTGCCGAACGCTCCTGAGGCGCTGCCGGAAACTCATACTCTGCTCAAAAGAATGCCCGATAACGAGCGTATTCACAAAAAAACCGATCAATTCTTCAGTATCCGGATGGTTCCTTCCCGATACAGGAATACCTATATTAAAATGGGGCAGTTTAAAATGCTGATAAATAAACAGGCTGAATACGGTATGCAAAAACATAAACAGTGTACAGTTTTCTTCCTGACACATCGCATGTATCTGTTCTGTTGTCCCTTCATCCAGAGAAAACCTGAAAGAACATCCTGAGTAGCTGGTAGCCGGAGGAACAACTTTATTATCCGACTCTGTATGTCTCACAACACTTGTCCAGTAATCCGTTAATTGTTCAAGATATTCCCCAGTCAAACGAGTATTCTGCCACTGAGTATAATCCCGATACTGAATTGGCAACGGCCGCAAATCGGGTGTGCCTTTTTGAATCAAATTGACATAAATTGTCTGCAACTCATTCAGCAAAATTCGTAATGACCAGCCATCGAATACAATATGATGTGTCGAAACCAAAAGCAGGAAATGATGACGGGAACGGCAAATTAAGGTGACAAAAAACAAAGGTCCCCGAGATAAGTCAAATCGTCGGGACTCTTCTTCTTCCAGAATATCTTGGATAGTTTCTTCCTGTGCTGTTTCAGATAAGTGAGAGAGATCCTTAACAATAAAAGGAACAGGTTCTACCGACTTCACAATTGTGATGGGCTGACCGGCTATCGATGGAAAAGCCATACGCAAAACTTCATGCCGCTCAACAATAAAATCGATCGCCTGGCGTAATACTGACACCGATAACTCATTTTTAATATCAATCGCCAGTATGGGTTCGTTATAGTAATTGCTGGTCGGAGCAAGTTGTTGTTGATACCATATCCGTTTCTGGCTGTAGGATAACGGGACGGAGTCATTGTTGTCAGCCCGAGGTATTCTAACAAAGTCAAACTCAATACCTGCCGCCTTCATCTTCTGTTCAAAAAGCGCCCTTTTTTCCGGTGGCAGTTTTGCGATCCTTTCATTGATATTTTTCATTGAAATTTCCACCTATGTGTAGACTCCAGACAGCCTCAGAATACTCCCAAAGAGCAAGAAGCTGGTATCGACACTGAATCCTATCATGCCCAAAGAAATAATTTATTGACATAATCCTCTAATATACTGGAATTTAAATACTTTTATGAAGATTTTTTAGACCTGTACTCCCTAAATGCCGCTTCAGCAAGCGTTGATGCAAAAATGGTAGAGACAAAAATGACAATTGCTATTGAACATTGAAACTTATTGATATAAATACTACATATCCTTTCAGTCAGTGTGAATGAAAATGGTCATGACAGATAACGAAAATAATCCAATGAGTAAAAAAACACCTGATAATACACATTTCCGGAAAGATACATTTCATTTATCATCAGTAAGGATTTATCCGGAATATATCAGTAAAATAAATGGAGAAGCTAATAAAAATACATTTTCAGTGATGAATCATGAACAATTTGGTTATTGTATAATCGCTAACATCCACTTTCAGGCAGGTCAGAAAATTGCGCAACTACCAAGACTAAAAATATTTACAGAACCAGATTTACATACCGTCCAGTCAGGTTCAAACCAGCATATTTATGATCCATGGTTTGCGGGGTTAATTTCCCATTCATGTCGTCCAAACATTTATTTTGAACAAAGTGAGTTAGCTTTTTATGCAGTTGAACCTATAGCTCCCGGTAATATTATTACACAGGATTATGAACAAACAGAAGATATACTGTTCAGAGAATTTGATTGTTGCTGTGGACATTTTGAATGTCGGGGGAAAATAAGAGGTAAAAAATTTTCAAACTAAACAATATATTATACCCCTAAATAAGCATACTGTATTATTCTGACAAAATATTACGGGGTGGTAAGGCAGAAAATGTTCTGATTTTCTGGTTGTGAATTGCTTATTTGTACGATTTGACCATCCTCCATTTCGATCAATTGATCTGCCAACTCAAAATATCGGTCATCATGGCTGATAACAACAATTGCTTTATTCTGTTTTTTCAAATGCGGTAAAATCGAATGATAAAAAATCGATTTAAACGTAGGATCCTGATCCGCTGCCCACTCATCAAACAGATAAAACTGTTTATCATCAAGGTAAGAAACCAGCAAAGCAAGCCGCTTTCTTTGCCCATCAGATAGAGAAAGCGTACTGAATCGATTACCAGAAAGATGTACTTTCTCTGACAAACCAAAATCACGCATCAGTGACTCAACTTCTGATGAGTCCATTGTTCTATTGCCCAACAATCGGTTAAAGAGATAATAATCTGAATAAATTGCAGATATATTATTTCTGGCTGCATCCATATTCTGATGATTTATAAGCTCGCTCCCAAAAAAAATCTCACCGGAATCAGCCGAATAATGCAACGTCAGTAACTTCCCTATCGTAGATTTTCCTGAACCATTGCCGCCAACGATAAAGGTAACCTCTCCCTTCTTTATTGAAAAATTCAAAGGTCCGACCAAAAAACCATCGTCATGTTCTGACAAGTTAGACAAAGATAATTTGTACTGAAAGTAAACATCCCTAAAATGAATCGCATTCCATACAGGAATCTTTTCTATACTTCCTGCATTTTCATCAGGAAAATTCTGTAAAGAATCATTAATTTTCCTTAAGGATATTTTCGCCATTGCGAGCATAGGGACAGCATTCATGATCGTTCCAACAGGACTGGCAATATATAAAAGAATCATCGTCACACCAATTAATTCTGTCACTGTAATTGAAGTATAATTGACAAATATGAATGCAATACAACCAATAACAAATAAGCTAAATATCTCACCATAACTTGCTGCCACAATATGAATTGTTCTTGCTTTCCTATCGGCAAGAATAACTCGCTCTTCACTATCAATTAAATCGTTCTGTAAGAAATCCTGCCTTTTTTCTCTGTCTAGCTTTAACTCTTTTACACCATACACTAAGCTATTGATATTCATATATAATGAATCAGTTTCACTTCTGGATTTTCTTAAAAAGGCATTTCCGGCTAATGCAGGTAACTGATATGTGATAGCACCAATAATGACAGATGAGATAACAAACCAAAAAATATTTACATTCAGAAAAAATAAGAATATGAATGCTCCTGATAATGTCACAACACTGACAATCAGATCCGGCAACATTCTTGCTCCCATACATATATTTCCTATATCTGTTGAGAACATAGCAATTAACCGAGCACTACCAAATGATTCTATATTGGATAGCGAAGTATTTAATATACGATGATAAATATCTGTTCTGATTTTTTTCGCAATATTCAAAGAAACACGCATGAATATAACCTGTGAACAGATACGCATAATTAAAAAACATAGACATAGTAATAGAAATACCAGAGCCATCTTGATGTGTGCGATCTCAATATTCCATATAACGGTTTGCCCACTTGAAACGGTTTCCAGACTTAATGGATCCGGTGTATAAACCAGCAAAATAAGGGGAATTACAAGCGAATAAGCAAAACCAGCACCTAAGCCAGTAAGAACTGACAGGAAAATAGAATGAGGAGCATACTGGCTGAATAATGAAAGAAGTGATGTAAGCTTCATATTAGGGTTCTGGCTGCAATTGATAATGGCTGCGTACATGCTCAGGTTCAGCAGGTAAGCGATAATAGTCCACCGCATTAAACGGCTGAATCATGTCATCGTAATGGCGGCTGAAAACATTCCCTGATTGCCCGGTTGAATTCATATACAAGTGCTGAGTATTATCCGATCCAATCATCATTATCTGACGAAAGCTGGAACCAAATTTTTGTACTAACCCTTTAGACTTCACAAATGTTGAAGGTGCAATATTAATACTATTGCCACCACCACCATGAGCAGCTTCCCGGGTAAAAATCAGATCCAACAGACGAATCTGACTAAAAGGAATATGTTCAAACGAAGAGTGCAGCGCTTTCTCTAGACGCCACTGATGAATATCCCTTCCCAGCAACTTATCCAGTTTTTTCAGTGTGCGCTTAAAAGATTCGGCTAAAATCGCAGAGCAGCTTTCATGTTGAAGAGTTTCAATATTATCACACCAATCAGCCTGAGTTTCTCCACGAAGTATCTTTAACGTCAAAGTGTAAGGCATTGTTGGAAGCATTAAACGTAACTGTTCACTCTGCTTTGCCTGTAAGTAACTATGGCTAAATTCATCATCAAATAACATTTTATTTAATTCCGGAACCCATACAGCAATAAGCAGCGCAGCAACACTATTTGGGCGCATATTCCCATCCCAGTGTTTTAAAGCAGAAATAAGTTCTTTTTCTCTACGTGTATCCACTTCAATCTGGACCAGTGTATCTCTTAGCGCGTACAACCCACCATCATATAGATCTGCCTGAATTTCTTTATGAGATTTTATATCTATATATCCTTGCTTATGCAGAGTATCCGTCAATAGAGACTGAATTCGCTTAGCCCGGAGAGGTAAGGCCCATTCATTCGAAATATAATACGGATAATCTTCCGGACTCAGATCATTATTCGCTGAAACAATCATACCAGAAGCCGGATTAAACGCTCGGGGCATTTCTTGCGAAGGAATAAATCCTTTCCAACTATAGAGAGGATCCCATCCGGGTGCAGGCACCAAACCGTGGCCTTTCCCGCGAATAGGAATCATACCGGCACTGATATAACCGATATTTTCCCGATCAGCATACAATAAGTTGAGAGCCGGAGCTCTGAGCTTTGATACAGCCGTTTGAAACTGATTCCAGTTGCTGGCATGAGTAATTGAAAAAAAAGCCTCATAAGAGGTATCTTTCGGGAGTAAAGCCGTCCATTTAAAACTAAATGTTGTATCAATTGTTTTATCGAAATCACTAATGATCGGCCCGTTGTCAGTATAACGAATATCAACAGAAACAGGCTTCAGAGGTTCTCTCAACACCGCGGGAAATCTGGCTTTCACACGAATTTTTTTTGTCACAACTTGCACTTTCTTCCATGAGCCATCCTGAGACAGATATAAATTAGGGTTTTGTGGATGAATTTTTTCAATATATAAATCCTGAATATCTGCGGGCAGATTCGTCCCTCCCCAAAGAATATTTTCATTTTTTCCAAATATGATTAGAGGAAGACCAACCAGACTCATTCCTGAAGCCTGAAATCCAGGGGCTGATTGATGAACGACATACCACAAAGAAGGAATTTGTAATCCTAAATGAGGATCATTGACCAAAACAGGAAAGCCAGAACGAGATAATTTAGATGAAATGACCCAACCGTTACTGCCAACATTCATACCTCCATTTTTTAAAACCGACTCATTAAACCATTTTAAATCAAGAAATGACGGAAATAACTTCGCAACATCCTGATGATCAAAATCAATAGGAGCAACTTCAGCTGGTTCAGGATAAATGTCATTAAAATTTGCTGTGGGAAGTATAAATTTTGCGGCGGCACGGGTCAGTTCACTAAACATATTTCCTGACAGGTTAAGGGCAAACATCTTACTCCATGCCAGAGAGTCAATCGGAGTCCAGGGAGCAGGAGAATCCGGCAACGATAAGAATTCTACAGGTAATTGCTGCTGACTTGATAGCCAGGCATTCACCCCGGCACTATAAGCAACAAGCGATGCCTGTGCATCGTGAGATAAAGCTGTCCACGCACTTTGAGCAGCCTGTTCAAGGTCGAGAGTTTTCATCCATATATCCTGATGGAGAAATTCACTGCCAAAAACTTCGCTAAGTTCACCTTTAACAAGCAGACGTTGAATTTCCATCTGCCACATACGATCAGAAGCATGAGCGAAACCCATTGCAAAATAAAGATCCCGCTCCGACTGAGCTTTAATATAGGCAACACCATGTTCATCCCGGTTGATAGCAACATGACCTGACAGCGATGGAAAAGAAAGCGTCGCTTCTGCCTGCGGTAAACTACGTGCTAATTGCAAGTACAAAATGGAACCGATAATCATCAGGGGTAGGACGAAATAAATTATGATTCCGAAACTGATGGGAAAGCGATGAAATAATTTCATGATGCTCTGGTGAGATTTTGTATTAACGGATTTGAATGGAAAAACCGACCTCATACAATCCGAATAATTACTGATAAAACATGGTAGTAGTTTACACTACATCCGATATTTTTGAACACGTTTAATTTCCTAAAAGCAGATGTCAGTGATAAGTCATGATAAGAAAAATATAAGACTCTCACCTAGTTCCGAAACGGATTGGATACTGTCTCATCAAATATCCCCATGATCGGATAGCTCATGAGGATACAAAAAATTACCAAAAGCAAATTAGCCTTATGACAAATCGGCAGTTTTCAGGCGCTGTCCGCTCCGGGCAGAACCATGCTGCCAAAGCTTTTCCAGTTGCTCCAGAGACTTGCCTTTGGTCTCCGGCACCCAACGATAAACAAAATAGACGGTAAAAATACCCATCACGCCATACAGCCAGAATGGGAAACCACCGTGAAACTGCTGATAGATGAAACTCTCTTTTTCATTCATCATCGGGAAAGTCTGAGAAACCACAAAATTCGCAAACCACTGGGCAAACACAGCAATCGATAAAGCCCGGGAACGGACACTATTCGGGAAGATCTCTGCCAGCAACACCCAGGTGACAGGTCCGAGTGATAATGCGAAAGAAGCAATATATAACAGCATAAAAATCAACAGATAACCGCCGATAGCATTCAGGTATGCCGCAGTTCCGATCGCCAGCATACTGACTGCCATTAAACCGGCACCAATCATCATCAGCGGGCGGCGGCCCAGTTTGTCGACAGTAAAAATCGCCAACACGGTAAAGCTTAAATTGACGGCACCAACCAATATGGTTTGCAGCAGCGCGATATCGGTTGTGGAATCACTGAAGCCTTTCAGAATTGCCGGAGCGTAGTATAGAAAAACATTAATTCCCGTCACCTGCTGTAACACACTCAGCATAATGCCGATCAGTAATACACCGAACAAACCTGCCGCCACAATACCGGGACGCCGGGTTTGCACCAGTGATTGCTTGATCTCTTCCCATTGCGGTTCAACATTCTGGTGTGGATTAATCGCTTTGAGCAACGTATGCGCTTCGTTGTCCCGGCCTTTCAGTGCCAGCCAGCGCGGCGTTTCCGGGACGGTAAACAGCAATGCGAAAAACACAGTGGCCGGAATCACTTCTGAGGCAAACATATAGCGCCAGCCTACGACATTCAGCCAGTTATCATTGCCTAGTAAAGCAATCCCGTAGTTAACGAAATAGACCACCAGCATACCGAAGATAATGGCAAACTGGTTCCATGCAACCAGCCCGCCCCGCCGGGTTGGCGGTGCAACTTCAGCGATATACATAGGAGAAACCATCGAAGCAATACCAACCCCGACACCACCGATAATCCGGTAAATCACAAAGGTCCAGTACTGCTCCGGAATCGCAGAACCGATGGCAGAAATAAGAAAAAGTAATGCCGCGATAATCAGTGCACCACGCCGTCCATAACGGTTACTGACATAACCGGCCAGTGCGGCCCCGAGCACACAACCTATCAGGGCAGAAGAAGCGGCGAAACCAAGCTCTGCCGCCGTGAGCTGAAAATAGTTCTGCAACGCTTCAACAGCGCCGGAAATAACCGCCGTATCATAACCAAACAATAATCCACCTAACGCAACAACCAGGGTTAAATGGACAACATTCGTACCTGTTTTCATCTGAATGACCTCTTTTATCTTTGTAGGGTGTCTTTCTATCCATGCGACCTCAGGAAAATAATTCAGTCAGCCTTGAGATTGCCTAGATATATATGGTCAAACGATGTGGGTTTGCATATTACGGAATAATTCAACCGGATTATGATTTTTAACTTATGTGATCAGACTGACGGGCACATATTTTTAAAAAACAACCCAGATCAAATTTAAAAAAATGAGTAATAGCGATAAGAAAAAACACAATTGCCGCCTCCTGAATAATCCCTTCATGATGAATTGAATTTATTCACGCTGAATTGATTAACTCGCAGGAAAACCATCATGACTGAATTTTTTAAATCTATTGAACCGATTCAATTTGAAGGGACAGATTCAACCAATCCCTTAGCATTTCATCACTATGACCCAGACCGGATGATTCTCGGTAAATCAATGAAAGAACATCTGCGTTTCTCCGCCTGTTACTGGCACAACTTTGTCTGGCCGGGAGCCGATGTTTTCGGTGCCGGAACATTTGAACGTCCGTGGCATCAGCCCGGCAACGCGATGGAACTGGCCCAGTTGAAAGCCGACCTTGCTTTTGAGTTTTTTACCAAACTCAACGTTCCCTACTACTGCTTCCACGATACCGATGTCGCCCCGGAAGGCCAGTCGCTCAAAGAGTATGCCGACAATTTCTCCGCTATGGTTGATATGCTGGAGCGCAAACAGCAGGAAACAGGCGTCAGACTTTTGTGGGGCACGGCAAACGCCTTCTCTAACCCGCGTTATATGGCTGGTGCCGGAAGTAATCCGGATCCGAAAGTATTCGCTTATGCCGCGACTCAGATCTTTCATGCCATGGGAGCAACGCAACGGCTCGGTGGCGAAAACTATGTACTGTGGGGTGGCCGGGAAGGCTATGAAACATTGCTGAATACCGACTTACGTCAGGAACGGAAGCAACTGGGCCGCCTGATGCAGATGGTGGTTGAGCACAAACACAAAATCGGTTTTAACGGCACCATTCTCATCGAGCCCAAACCGCAGGAGCCAACCAAACACCAGTACGACTATGACTGTGCGACGGTATACGGATTCTTAAAACAGTTCGGCCTTGAGAATGAAATCAAAGTCAATATTGAAGCCAACCACGCGACACTGGCCGGACACAGCTTCCATCATGAAGTGGCAACGGCATTGTCACTTGGCATTTTCGGTTCAATCGATACCAATCGCGGTGATGCTCAACTCGGCTGGGATACCGATCAATTCCCGAACAGTGTGGAAGAAAATACACTGGTGATGTATGAAATTCTTAAGGCGGGTGGTTTCACGACCGGCGGACTGAATTTTGATGCCAAACTACGTCGTCCATCGATCGATGCTGCCGACCTGTTCTACGGTCATATCGGTGGAATGGATACGATGGCACTGGCACTGGAACGGGCTGCGGACATGATAGAAAATGACCAGCTTGCCAGACATATTGCGCAGCGTTATGCCGACTGGGGACAAGATCTCGGCAACGATATTCTGTCCGGGCATCATACACTGGCATCTCTGGCTCAGTATGCCGTTAATAATAATATCGCTCCGCAAAAAGTTTCCGGACAGCAGGAGTATCTGGAAAATCTGGTCAACCGATTTATTTACCGGTAAACCACATTTACGGGTGAACCACTGTCAGAACAGCTCAGGGAAATGATTCTCTGAGCTGTTTGTGGAACCCTCTATTTATTCAGATTCAGGTATTATTTCTTCGGTGGGTCCTGAGGTTTAAACAGTTGCTCCATCAGCGACATCGGGATCGGGAAAAGAATCGTCGAACTCTTTTCTCCGGCAATTTCTGTCAGAGTCTGTAAGTAACGCAGCATAATCGCATTCGGTTCCCGAGCCAGACTGTTAGCCGCTTCAACCAGTTTTTCAGATGCTTCCATTTCCCCTGAGGCATGAATAACTTTTGCCCGCCGGACTCTTTCTGCTTCTGCCTGCTTGGCAATCGCCCGGATCATAGCTTCATTCAGATCAACGTGTTTAATCTCTACATTAGAAACTTTGATTCCCCAACCTTCGGTACGGGCGTCCAGAATAGACTGAATATCGGCATTGAGCATATCCCGGTTAGCCAGCATCTCGTCCAGATCATGCTGCCCCAGAACCGACCGTAATGTCGTCTGAGCCAGTTGAGACGTTGCCTGTAGATAATTCTCAACATTGATAATCGCTTTCTGAGAATCAATCACCCGAAAATAAATCACCGCGTTGACCCGGACTGAAACATTATCCCGGCTGATCACATCCTGAGACGGCACATCCATAACGACGGTCCGTAAATCGACCCGGACCATTTGTTGAATGACCGGAACGACAATAATCATTCCCGGACCTTTCACTTTCTGAAACCGTCCCAGAAAGAAGATCACACCTCTTTCGTACTCACGTAAGATACGGAAGATGCGAACCACAATGACCACAATAAGAATCACAATCAAAATGGGGGTAAGCATCTCGCTATTCACTGGTAGATCGATCATTTTTCCGTCTCCCTGTTACTGTCCGGCCCGGCACCGTTCCGACCTGTAGCTTTTCCGACTTGTAGCACCAACCCTTTCACGGCCTGTATAACCACAGTTTCTCCCCGTTTCACCGGTTCGTCACTGACGGCAGCCCAACGTTCCCCTCTGACCTGAAGGAATCCGTGCGCGGCAAAACTTTCACTGGCTCTGATTTCACTCCCGACCAGAGAATCCAGACCACTGACAACTTGCTTTTTCCTCAGTTTCCAGACATTTTTCAGGACAAAAATCACCAGTGCTGCCGAAACCAGCGCAATCGAATAAATCAGATACAGTGACACGCTCAGCTCAGGCAAATCACTGTCGATCAGAAACACCGATCCCAGTGTAAAAACCACAATGCCACTGATCCCGAACAGCCCGAAACTGGGGACAAAGGATTCCGCAACCAACAGAGCAATTCCGACCGCCATCAGGCCCAGTCCGGCGTAGTTCACCGGTAATAGCTGGAATGCATACAGCGCAATCAGCAGTGCGACTGCTCCGGTAATCCCGGCGATGCCGAAACCCGGACTGTAGAATTCCAGTAACAGGCCGTAAACCCCAATCATCATCAGGATATAAGCAATGTTCGGATCGGTAATAGTGGCAAGAAACTGATTACGCATATCCGGCTCATGCAGCTCAAGAACAGCATTGGCAAAATGCATGGTCTGCTGCTGTTGATTGACCGTAATTTCCTGACCATCCAGAGCCTGTAACAACGACGCCGGGTCATCAGTAACCAGATTCACCACGTTCAGTTTCAGAGCTTCGGATGCAGAGAGGGTCGCTGCGTCTTTCACTGCTTTCTCTGCCCATTCCACATTCCTTCCCCGTAACTGAGCCAGTGAGCGAATATAGGCAATCGAATCATTGAGCACTTTCTTTTCCATTGCACTCGGCTCATGACTGCCGCCTTCATCTTTCTGTTCTCCGGAAGGCCCGCTGATATTGACAGGTGTGGCTGCACCCAGTGTGGTCGCCGGTGACATCGCGGCAATGTGGCAGGCATAGAGAATATATGTTCCGGCACTGGCTGCCCGGGCGCCCTGAGGATAAACCAGACAAAGGACCGGAATTTTTGAGGCAAGAATCTGTTGATTGATATCGCGCAACGTGGAGCTGAGTCCACCGGGAGTATCGAGTGTGATGATGATGGCGGAAACATCCGGCCTCTGATTCGCCTGCCGGATTCCTTTTGTCACATAGTCTCCTACAGCAGGACCAATTGCTCCGCTGATGGAGAGAACCGGGACTGTCTCAGACAACACCCTTTGTGACGAAGCACCGTTACCGTCAGAGACAGCATGATCTTCAACGACAGCAGAGCCTTCAGGTACAGTGACGTCAGCAACAGACAGGCCGGTAAAACCGATGAGACAGCCTAAAACTATCCCCAGAACCCGATGATACATCTGACTTTCCACACTATGTATATAATCAGAGTGTAGTTCAATATGATGACGGTGTTCTCTAAAACCAGCGTTTCAGTTTAAAGAATCCCAGGATTGCAACCATAACGGCAATTAACATACCGGAGAACCAGACAAACGCGCCGGGATTATCCGTGCCCGGAATGCCACCGATATTTACCCCCAGAAGTCCGGTCAGAAAACCGAGCGGTAGAAACAGTGCTGCGATCAGAGACATTACATACATCCGCTGGTTCATCTGGTCATTGACCTGACTGGCAAGCTCTTCCTGAGTCACCACGGCCCGTTCACGAATCGCATCCAGTTCCTCGACGGAGCGAATCAGCCGGTCGGTACTCTCCTGCAAATAAAGACGGTCATCAGCCAGTAGCCATGCTTTGCGTTCAGTGACCATTTTCAGCATTGCCTCACGCTGAGGTGCCAGATAACGCCGGAGCTGAATCGTCTGACGCCGGATCTCCATCAATGCTTTGCGCTCTCCGGCCGGATTCGACTGCTCAAGGACGTTTTCTTCAATCTGAGCCATCCGATCCTCAAAGGTTGCAATCACCGCATCAATTCGTAGTGTCAGGTAATGACATAATCTCACCAGAAAATCAGATGAATTTGCCGGGCCGTCTCCCTGATGCAGCGACTCGATTAAATCACTAACCGATAGCAGTTTGCGCCGCCGCGTCGAGATGATCCGTTGTGAGTCAATCACAATCCTCAGCGACACCATATCCTCCGGGCTTGCACCTTCACTCAGGTTCACTCCACGCAGGAAAATCAGAGATTGTTCGTTCAGATGGCTGATCCGGGGCCGGGTATCGTTGCTCAATAGAGCATCGGCAACCAATTCTCCGACACCGCTTTGTTGGGATAGCCACTCACATCCCCGTTCATTCGCACAGTCGATATGCACCCACAGCGTCCCCTGCTCCGGCCGCCAGGCATTCACCTGTTCGGGATCGAGCTCAGTCGCTCCGCCCTGACCATCAAATAATAATGCTGCAATAAACGTGCTCTGATTCATGCCGCCTCCGGGCTGCGTTCGACTGATAATTTAGGGCGTATTGATCTGCCGGGATAATTCCTGCTCAGATTCACTATCACTTTCCGAACAGGTCGTCTGATACTCAAGCCAGTGAATCGTGTTTCCCACTACCACAATACTGCCGGAAATAATCAGCGATGCCGATGAAATTACACCCCCCACAGTCAGACAGGCAAGCAGTTCTTCTTTGCTGTGAATCGAGTGACACACACCAACATCGTCCTTAACTATAGTTAACTGCAACTTTCTGGTGCTCATCTCACATGTCTGAGCGTAATCCTGCTCTTTAGCTGTTTCAGGCAGAACCACACAGGCACTAAGCAACAATATCAAAGGAACAGTAAACAACGATTTCAATTTCAATCACAACTTCCTACGACAACAAACGCCCGAATACGACCATTATATCAGTCAATTCACAGACCAGATTCAACCATCTGAATGATTTTCCTGGCTTTTTCAAAATGATCAAGCCGATGAGTCCGAATCCACCACGTCGCAGCTTCCATCAGTAGCTCGGGGTCATCATTTTTATTGGCAAAGAAAGCATAAAACGAAACCCCGACATTCTCCCCTTTTTGCCCGATTTTTTTGTGGCAGACCTGAATTACTTTTTCCCGTAGTGAATGACGCATTTTAATCCCAGTTAATTTTCATAAATAAAACTTGATTCATATCAAACCAAAATGAAATCGATTTCATTTTCTAAACAATATCATCTATACATAAATAATCATAATAACTATGGCTGGGTATATTTATGAAATACTTACGATTCTATTGCCTTATTTCTTTGTTATTAACCGCATGCGCGAACCAAACCAGTATCCATAGAGATTTGGATGTAGACAGTGGTAAAGGAGCATTTATCGATATTAAACAAAGAGCGGTCATTGTATCTCACCAAATCAGAGATAAAGGAAAAAGAACGATTGTTTGTGCAGAACCCAGCCCTGATTCGATGTCTGCCCTCGCAGGAGAAACGTCCATCAGTGTCCCGAATAAAATCAAACTTGCTAATGCATTCCAGGAAGGAGCTGCTTACACAGGCCTCAGAACACAAAGTATTCAAATTTTAAGAGATGGTATGTTCCGGCTCTGTGAGGCTTATATGAGCGGAGCAATCGATGAAAGTTCCTATGGATTACTTCTGCGACGGTATCAGAAAAATATGGTCGCCCTACTGGCTATTGAGCAATTAACAGCAACCATTAAAGCACCATCACCAACAATCAGTACTTCGGGTGCAGCAAGTGTCGCCCGTGATGTTTCTGAATTAAAAGAAATGCTTACAGAAACTAAATCACAAATCAAAGTGCTCGAAAATAATCAATCAAGAACAGAAGATGAAGAGAATCAACTCGCAGATCTCAAGGAACAGAAAGCCGTCTACGAGAGTGGTATCAAAAATGGTAACCAAATCGTTGCCAGTGGGCAGGCCACAGCTACGATCCTGAGTCAGTCAGGCGGTGAAATAGCGGAAGTCTCATCTGAAGTTACCAACGCGATAAAAGATATTGTGCTCAAAATTATTGATACCGATGATCTGCCAGCAATGTGCCTGAGTGCTATCATGCACTCCGATGATAAGCTAGCAGTATACAAGTCATGTGTGGACTTATTAAATAAAACGGCTCAGACCCATATTGCGGAACTAGAAGCGGATATCGCATATAATAAAGGAGTACAAACACAGGCTGAAAAAGCGACTTCATCTTCTGAGCTCAAGAAGGTACCTGCGCCTCGACACACCGAATCCATTAGGTCGTCTTCCGGAACTCTACTCTTCCAACTAGATATAAAGGCAAGAGATCAGTAATTATAGATGAATGCTCAATTAATATTGCAATAACATAGTATCAATCGAAGGAATGATCTGATCATTGAATGACTTTGATGGGTATTAGAGTTCACGCGAAAACAAAAAAACGCCCAAATGGCACAACGATTTGGGCGAAAGAAGGATCTTGGCTGTGGTTAACAAGTGCCGGTCTGATATGACGAAACAGACTGAATCATCCGGATAAGACAATCCAGTGCAACAGCGACATCCTGCGTCTGTACATTCTCTTTCGGATTATGGCTAATGCCTTTTTCACACCGAACGAACAACATGCCCATATCCGCAAGATTTGCCATCACCATCGCATCGTGACCAGCACCACTGGCAAGATAACAGACATCTTTCCCGGTAGCAGATTCGACCACCTGCGCCCACAGCTGTTGCAGACGATCACTACAAGGGACAGCCTGAGCCTGATAAATCTGCTCATGTACCACGTTCAGCCCCCGCTTTTCACCAATTGTCGCGAGCTGCTGCATCAGCAATTGTGTACAGCGGTCCAGCTTTTCCTGCGACTGACTGCGAATATCCAGCGAGAACTGCACCTGTCCGGGAATCACATTCACCGCAGCTGAGCGCACATCACATTTACCGACCGTCGCGACAATCTCATGTTCGGTTGCAAAAGCTTCAATCGTAGCAATCATCTGTGCAACACCACACAACGCGTCGTGCCGCAGTGGTAGCGGAACCGTTCCGGCATGTCCGGCAACCCCGGAAACATCGATCAGAAACCGTTTCGCTCCGGCAATCGCAGTAACTACACCGACTGGCAGATCCAGACTTTCCAGCAATGGTCCCTGCTCGATATGAACTTCTAGATAGGCCAGTGTTTCTTCCGGTTTCCGGGCAGCTTGTGCCACATTGTCCGGCTCAAGCCCGAAATGACGCATTGCTTCACCGATGCTGATACCTTCAGCATCCTGACGGTCCAGCAGTGCCGGATTCCACAGTCCGGCTACCGGACTCGAACCCAGCAATGTGGTCTGAAAACGGGTACCTTCTTCATCGGCAAATGCGACCACATCAACATGAAACGGGAGTTCAGTGTCTTGCAGCGCATCCAGCGCTTCGATGGCCAGCAGAATCCCCAACGGACCATCATAACCACCGGCATTGGCGACCGTATCGCTGTGAGAGCCGATAATCAGTGTCGGCAATTCAGGATTTGCCGCCACTTTCCGGCCCCACTGGTTACCGACTTCATCCTGCCAGGTTTCCAGACCGGCCTGTGTCATCCATCGAGCAAGCTGCTGGTGTGCCTGACGGTGCTCTTCAGTCAGATAAGCCCGCAGAATTCCGTCCTGCATTGCGCTGAATGAGGCTAATGTCTGAATTTTTTCCATCACCTGTGTTGCCCGGTGTTCTGCCGTCATATGCGCTCCTTCTAATTGACTCATGCCTGTGACTCTGCTCCGTCTTTATGCTCCAAAGATATCCATTGCCGCAGCAACCGCCTGCCCCGGAGCAACCGGTACTCCGGCTTTCAGCAATACAGCCTCCAGAGCGGCCAGCGTCATCAGTACACACTCCTGACGGGCGTTATAACCCATGGTTCCGATCCGCCAGATCTTTCCGTGTAGTGGTCCGAATGAGGTGCCGATTTCAATCCCGAAGCGGTTGAGCAATTCCTGACGGACTTTATCACCATCTGCCTGCTGTGGAATATAAACCCCAACGACATTGTTCATTTTGTACTGCTGGTTGCCGAACAGCTTCAGCCCCATGGCACTGAGCCCGGTCGCCATTGCCTGACCGGCCTGTTTATGGCGGGCAATCACCCGATCACCACCTTCTTCCAGATAAATCCGGGCACACTCACGGGCAGCATACAGCATACTGGTTGCTTCAGTATGGTGATTGAGCCGCTCCGGTCCCCAGTAATCCATAATCATGGCTAAGTCGAAATAGTTCGACAGGATCGGCGCATCTTCACCGTCCTGATGCTGATCGGTACGAATCCCTGCTTCAACATGTTTTCTGCGGTTAATGACTTCCACGCACCGCTCACTGAGCGTGACCGGCGCACTGCCCGACGGGCCACCCAGACATTTTTGCAGTCCGGCAGACACCGCATCGAGATGCCACTCATCGACTTTCAGGTCATTCCCGGCAATCGATGCTGTCGCGTCACAGTAGAACAGCACACCGTACCGCTGACAGATTTCGCCGAATTCAGCCAGTGGCTGGTTCATTGTGGTTGAAGTATCGCCCTGCACTGTCGCCAGCATTTTAGGCTGGAATTCACGAATGGCGGCTTCAACTTTTTCCGGCGGACAAACTTCGCCCCACTCAATATCGATTGTGCGGATAACCGCTCCGATACGCTGGGCGATTTCACACAGCAGATGCCCGAAACGGCCAATCACCGGGATCAGCACTTTATCTCCCGGTTGCAGCACTGAAACCAGTACGGCCTCAATCCCTGAACGGGCGGTTCCGTCAATCAGAAAAGTCTGCTGATTCTGAGTCTCGAATACACCGCGGTAAAGTGTCTGTACCTGATTCATGTATCCGGTCATCACCGGATCGTACTGACCGATCAATGCGGAAGAAATTGCCTGATGGACGCGGGGATACGCGTTAATCGGTCCCGGTCCCATCAGAATGCGCTGAGGTGGGTTCAGGGTTTCAAATAGCGGATTGGTTTCCATACATCTCTCCAATAAAATTTCGTTCAAATCGTCAGATCAACACTGACCGACAAAAGCCTGACCATCGCTGCGGGGATCCGTTGCACAAGTCGCCTGACCCTGCTCATTCAGCACAACAGCACCAGCGTGGCCCATTAATTCATTGTTATCTTTCACCTGAGTAATATCGTGTCCGCGGGCGCGTAACGCATCCTGATGGAGCTGGTATAAACTGTGCTCCAGACGAAGCTGGTGGGTATCGTCTCCCCAAGTCCGCCCAAGCAACCAGCGCGGCGTAGCAATGGCTTCATCCAGAGCGTAACCCTGATACACATAACGGCTGAACAGACACGCCTGTGTCTGAGGCTGACCTTCACCGCCCATTGTGCCGTATACCATACGCTGACCATCACTGAGTTCGGCATAAGCCGGATTCAGGGTGTGAAATGGTTTTTTACCCGGCTTCAGCACATTATGGTGCGTTGCATCGAGAGAGAAACTTTTTGCCCGGTTATTCCAGACAAATCCCAGATTCGGCAACACCGCACCAGAGCCAAACTCCCAGTAGACACTCTGAATAAAACTCACCATGGTGCCATATTGATCGGTCGCGCCCATCCAGACGGTGTCACCCGGTTTGGCAATGTGCGGCCATGGCTGTGCACCGGTCAGTGAAATCTGTTCTGCACACGATACTGCGGTTTCTTCTGTCAGCAGGTACTGAAGCGGTGCCGAGAGTTCCTCTTCATCAGTCACCAGTTCGTCACGGATGATGAACGCCTGCTTAGTTGCTTCAACCAGCAGGTGAATATGATCGATTTCTCCGTCGGCCTGCGCCGCCAGTTGATCATAAATCGCCAAAATCAGCAAAGACGCAACCCCCTGAGTCGGCGCTCCGAAGTTGTAAAGCGTCCCTTTGCTTGTTTCGACCGACAACGGCTCCATCACCCGCGCCTGATGACGGTGAAAATCTTCCAGTGTGAGCGGACTGCCCAGCGCCGCTAAGTCTGCGGCAGCCTGCTGCGCGATTTCGCCCCGGTAGAAATCATCCAGACCAGCAGATGCCAGCCGTTCAAATGTTGCAGCCAAAGCCGGATTGCACAATGTTTGTCCGACTTCCAGCACTTTTCCGTCAGGCAGATACTGCTGCGCAAAAGAAGGAATGGCAGCCAGCATAGATACGGTTTTCTCACTGGCATTGACCAGACTCTGAGTCACTTCAATCCCATCTCTGGCCGCCGAGATCGCCGGTTGCAATAACTGTTGCAGTGAATGCTCCCGGTGATTCAGTTCCAGCGCTTTATGCCAGCCGGAAATTGTACCGCCCATTGTAATCGCCGCACCGCCACCACTGGCGGGCAGCTCATTCCCCTGAACCCGGTAATGCTCAGGGTCGGCATTCAGCGCCGCAGCACCACAGGCATCGATTGCAACCGGTGTCTTGCCGGGATGACAAATTAGCCAGAAACTATCTCCGCCAATACTGTTCATATGCGGATACTGAACCGAAACCATAGCAGCCGCAGCAACCATCGCTTCACTGGCTGTGCCGCCTTCATCCAGAATCTTCTGTCCAACTTCTGCCGCCCGGAAATGCGGGGCGGTAAAGGCCGTCTGATATTTCATATGTTTTCCTCTCCGGCCATCAGTTGCGATGCAATCGCCAATAGTTGTGCTTCTTCATTAGGCAGACCCAGCAGAGAAATACCACAAGGTCCGTCACTCATGCCCTGAAACGGCATATGTAATTGCGGGAATCCGGCCAGCCCGGCAATCGCTGTCAGCCCCATTAGCTCCGAGCGATAAGCTGCCATTGCTTCCGGCGAGATATCCAGTGACGGCGGACCTGCCGGTGTTGTCGGTACAAGCCATACACCGCCGTGCTCATCCAGTTGTGCATAGAGCCACAGCCGGAATGCTTTCTGACGAATTTTTCCTTGCTCATAGGCTTCATCCGAGATGGTCCGGGCCCATTTCACCCGTTCCAGAATCGCCGGATCCAGTGTCATCTCGTTGTCTGTCAGCCAGCGGCCATGCTTCTGAATAATTTCATATCCCTGAATGGTCCGGAATAACAGACTCAGCTCATCCAGAGTCCAGTCAGACTGGGTAATAAAGTCTTTTTCTTCCAGAGCAATCCCGGCCCAGCGGCAACGATCATGCATTCGCTGATAACGGTCTTCACTCAGTTGCTGGGCAAGCAAACGGTCCAGATAAAGTGTGGGAATATTCCCGGCGAAGTCCGGCACTTTTTCCGCAGAAAGCTCACTGTAAACCGACTTCAGTACCGGCAAGTCGCGGGCAAAAAATCCTGCGGTATCAAAACTTTTAGCCAGTTCAAAGCAGTTAGACAGATCAAATTTCCCCAGCGTTGGCCGCAGGCCGAACAAACCGCAATAACTGGCCGGAATCCGGACCGAACCTCCGGTGTCTGTCCCGATAGAAAAATCAACATCGCCCTGCGCGACAGCGACCGCACTTCCGCTGGAAGATCCGCCGGGAATACAGCCGGGCGCCGCCGGATTTTCCGGAGTGCCGTAATGAATATTCTGTCCGTTCAGGCTATAAGCCAGCTCATCGGTCTGTACCCGGCCACGGCAAATCGCCCCGGCACTGAGTAATGCTTCAATCAGTGGTGACGTTGATTTTGCCGGCGGGTGACTTTCCAGCCATGCCGGGTTTCCTGCGCCGGTGGTATAACCGGCGACATCAAATAGATCTTTAAACACAAAGCTCAGACCGGACAATGCACCATCATCCGTTGCAGAAAGATAATCCGGCCCTTGCTGGCAGTAAATACGTCGGTCTCTGACCTGCTCCTGTTTCATCCCTGTATCTCCGCTTACGAGTTAGCAGCGGCCTCACCGACCGGCTGATAACGTTTGGCATACCGATTCGCAAGAATTGCACAATAGAAAATCTGAATCGGGTGATAAAGCATAATCGGTAGCAAAATCATGCCAAGGTTCGGGTCGGCGCCAAAGATCGCAGTTGCCATCGGCACACCGGCAGCCAGTGTTTTCTTCGTGCCGCAAAACACTGCCGCAACTTCATCCGCCAGGGCAAACTGACAGCGCCGGGCGCCCCATTGAATGGCATGAACCATCACCAGCAGCACGATACAACAGATCGCAATCGCAGCTGCCAGCATTCCCACAGAGAAATCATGCCAGATGCCATTTGCTACCGAGTCACAAAACGCATTATAGACAATCAGTAGAATAACGTACTTATCCACCTTGTTGACAACGGACTTATGCCGTTCGGTAAAACTCAGCAGCAGCGGTCTGGCAAGTTGTCCGACAATCATCGGAACCAATAGCAGTTTGGCGATTGAGATCACTGATCCCATCAGATCCAGTTCAACCCCTTCCATTCCCATGAAAAACTGAATAAATAATGGAGTAATAAAGACACCCAGAATGCTGGACAGAGAAGCATTAAAAATCGCACCCGGTACATTACCTTTACCAACACTGGTCATTGCAACCGAGGAAGAAATCGTACTGGGCAGCACAAACAGGTAACAGAAACCGAAAGCAAGCGATGCCGGCATCACTGCAACCATCCCGTCACCAAAAATCAGCCACAGTAGCGGATAAAACAGATACGTCGCCAGTTGAATATAGATATGGAGCTTCCAGTTACTGACCCCTGCTTTGATTTTTTCCGGAGAAAGCCCCAGACCATGTAAAAAGAAGACAATGGCAACACCGATTCCCGTCAGCTTATCCAGATGGATCAAGCCGCCGGAACGACCGACCTGCTCAGAAAAAGTCGCCAGTACGATGGCCACCACCATCCCAACCAGAAACCACTCTTTTTTTAGTTTATTTATGATACCCATTCTTGTTTATACCTATCATGTTCTTGTTTTTGCGTTAACTGCCAGCCCGACTGATTACTCCAGCTCACTGAGCTGAGAATAGTTGACACTGATTTTGCCACTCACCTGAGTAGCCTTGCTTTTTAAATGTAAAAAAGTTTGGTTCACCAGATGCGCGATCAGACTCATCGGAACTGAGTAGCTATCCAGCGGTAATTCGTTATTCATATAACAGATAAAATAGTGGGCAATACCCTGAGCATATTTCTGCCCGGACTGATCGGTAATCAGCAAACAGTCCCGCGGTGCCAGAAAGGACATAATTTTCTCAAAGTTCGCTACCCGGCGGCGGATACCGATCACGATGATAAAATCATCTGCATCAATCGAAGCCAGATCTTCCCCTATTGTCTGTCCGGGCAATGGCAACAGCTCAACCTGTGTACGGCACTGCATCAGTTGCTGGCGAAAATGCATCGCCAGCGGATAACTGTTCCGGTAGCCGATGATTTTGATGCGCTTCGCCGTCGCCAGTTTCTCAATTAATTCGTGATGATCCTGCTGTGTCAGCTGTGCCCAGAGCTTCTCCAGCGCTCTGACTTCATTGTTGAGCTCGGTATCATCCAATGCCGTTACCATGACCGGCTGACCTTTATCCCGCTCGGTCATCAGTTCCTGACGCAGTGCCAGATGATCTTCATAACCCAGCTTACGGATAAAGCGGCTGACACTGGTTTTGGAAACCTGACACGCTTCTGCAATCTCGCTGGTCGACAGCATCAGTACTTTTTCCGGATTCAGCTGCAGATAATCCGCCAGCCGCCGATTGTTTTCAGTCAGACTGGCATAATGCCGGGTAATACGTTCGCTCAGCGGGCAGGTTCCCGGTTGCGAAGAAATCCCAGGCTGTTGATAAGTACCTCTGCCGGACGGGCGGGTTCGGTCATTCATTTCCGGTTGAATCTCCTGATAAACAGTTCGCAGTTAATTACAAATCAAAGTACGGCCGAGAGAAAACTTCTCAG
Organism: Vibrio mangrovi; assembly: GCF_024346955.1. NCBI lineage: Bacteria > Pseudomonadati > Pseudomonadota > Gammaproteobacteria > Vibrionales > Vibrionaceae > Vibrio > Vibrio mangrovi. The sequence continues at coordinate 863,938 of NZ_AP024884.1, forward strand.
CTCTGGTGTCTGCGGGTTGGCAAAAACGGCCTCACTCGGCCCGGTTTCCCAGACTTTGCCTTCATTCATAAACACCACCCGATCACCGACATCCCGGGCGAAATTCATCTCGTGCGTCACCAGAATCAGTGTCATCCCTTCGGCCTTCAACTGTTCCAGCACTTTCAGCACCTCACCAACCAGTTCCGGATCGAGTGCCGAGGTAATCTCATCACACAACAGAACTTTCGGCGACATAGCCAGTGAACGGGCAATCGCAACCCTTTGCTGCTGTCCGCCGGAAAGATTGCCCGGATAAGCATCAAATTTATCGCCTAATCCGACTTTTTCCAGCAGTTCCTGTGCAATCTGCCGACACTCCGAGATGCTCTTTTTCAGCACCAGTTTCGGTGCCAGCATGACATTTTCTCCGACCGTCTTATGCGGGAACAGATTAAAGCTCTGAAACACCATCCCGACACTCCGGCTGAGCAGACGTAATTTATATTCATCGTCTTCCACTGCCTGACTATCGACAATAATGGCACCTTCCTGATAAGTTTCCAGACCGTTCATGCAGCGAAGCAAGGTACTTTTCCCGGAACCGCTACGCCCGATAATTGAAATCACTTCACCGGCTTTAATTCGCAGGTCAACACCTTTTAATACATGGTTTTCACCATAAAACTTATGAACCTGATCAACACTGATAAGTGGCATATTTCTTAGCCTCCGGCTTTTTTCGTGGCAAACTTTCTTGTTTTAAGCTTTCTTTGTTTTCAGCTTTTTTGTTTCGAGATAGCGAGCAAACATCGATAACGGAAAACAGATCGCAAAATAGAGCAATGCCACCATGGCAAAAACTTTAAATGGCTGGAAAGTGGCATTATTCAGCATGGTGCCGGCTTTCGTCAGCTCAACAAATCCGATAATCGACGCCAGTGCGGTACCTTTAACGATCTGTACGGAAAACCCGACCGTCGGTGCAATCGCAATCCGCAAGGCCTGAGGAAAAATGACATGCCGCATGGTTTGCAGATAAGTCAGTCCCAGAGTCCGGCAGGCTTCCCACTGCCCTTTCGGTAATGCTTCAATGCATCCGCGCCAGATATCGTGAAAATAGGCACTGCTGAATAAAGTTAATGCCAGAATCGCTGCCGACCAGGCACTGACTTCAATACCTATCAGCGACAGACCAAAAAAGGCCAGAAACAACTGCATCAGCAGCGGCGTTCCCTGAAACAGTTCCACATAGAGCTGAATCAGACGGGTAAAAAACGGGTTGCGCGTACTACGCAACAGCGTCAGACCAAGTCCGACAATTCCTCCACCGATAAATGCATACAGTGACAGCAACAATGTCCATCGTGCTGCCAGTAGCAGATTGCGGAGGATATCCCAGTCGGTAAACTGCATCATCTCCGACGTCTCCTATAGGGATGGATTTTTAAAAGCGGCCTGACGGAGATAAGCAAATCCCTGCCGCATGACAATAGCCAGAACCAGATAAATCACCGCAGTTAAGGTATAAGACTCAAAACTCAGAAAACTGCGGGACTGCACAAAGTTGGCAGCAAATGTCAGATCTTCAACTGAAATCTGCGACACCACGGCTGAACCCAGCATCACAATAATGCACTGACTGACCAGAGCCGGATACACCCGCTGGCAGGCCGGCGGCAAAATAATATGTATAAAAATCTGCCGTCGGGTCAGCCCCAGTGTTTTCCCGGCTTCCCACTGTCCTTTGGGAACAGCATCAATTCCGGCCCGGATAATTTCAGCACTGTAAGCACCCAGATTGAAGACCATTGCAATCACACCGGCTTCCCATGCCGTCAGTTTGCAACCCAAAGCAGGTAAACCGAAAAAGATAAAAAAGAGCTGAACAATAAACGGCGTATTCCGGGTCACCTCAATATAACTGGCACAAAGTAAACGTAACCATGCATGATGACCGGTCCGCCCGGCAGCGCATAGTGTCCCGACCAATAATCCCGCAACGGTGGAAATCACCGTCAGTTGGACTGTGGTCCAGACACCTGCCACAAACTGTGGCAGGTAAGGCGCTAATCCGGCATAGTCTAGCTGATAGCTCATGCTATTCTCCCGCTTATCAAGCGCCTAAATCTTTCGGAAACGGAGCTTTCAGCCATTTCTGTGAGAACTGCTCCAGAATACCGTCAGTTTTGGCTTTACTGATCAGACGGTTGACCTCATGCACCAGATCGCTTTCTCCCTTCATCACCCCAACATAGCAAGGTGAATTCTTGAGCAGAAATTTCGTTTGCGGCGCTTTCGCCGGATAACGGGTTGCAATCTCCGTCACCACCAGATTACCGGTTGCAATCAGGCTGATTTGTCCGGAAAGAAAAGCAGACAAGGTCGCATTATTATCTTCAAAACGTTTGATGGTTGCCGATGCAGGAGCCAGTTTGCTCAGCTCCAGATCTTCCACTGACCCACGAGTCACACCCACTGTTTTATCAGCCAGATCAGCAGCGGAAGTTACTTTTTCTCCGGCAGTGCCGAATACACCCAGATAGAAAGGCGCATAAGCCTCACTAAAGTCGATCGCTTTTTCACGGGCCGGATTTTTCCCCATGCTTGAAATCACCAGATCCACTTTCTGAGTTTGCAGATACGGAATCCGGTTGGCACTAGTAACCGGCACCAGTGTCAGTTTGACCTGCATCTGTTTGGCAATATAAGCCGCCATGTCAATATCATATCCCTGAGGCTGCATATCTGTCCCGACAGAGCCAAATGGCGGAAAATCCTGCGGCACTGCCACTCTCAATACACCACGTTTATGGATACTCTCCAGTTGATCCGCCGATGCAGTGAATGCATACCCCATCAACACTACCGAAGCCACTGCTGTAACAAACAATCGAAGTAATTTCATTTGAGTTCCCTATCCTGTCATGAAACGATTGAAACAATCAATATAATTTTTGCAACGATTGTGCCATAACAAAATTGATACTTTATTTAATTGATTCTATTGAAATTAATCAGAAATGGTGCAATAACAAGATAGGAGTTAGCACTCAATTGGATCAATCTGATACGAAGAGTGAACCAATACGGTGCACTCTGTACCACAGGGTAAGAAGGGATTGTCCCCGTGAATACAGGGAATATTTCGTATCGGCAGAACCGGGGCTGATTCCCACAGTCTGCACACTCCACTATCGGGAGCTACTCACCGTAATCGTACTCATCGTCAAAAACATAGGCAGGAATATTGTCGATGCATTGCCCGACACTCCATCCCATGATCTCTAACAATTCGTCCGGTGCTTCTTCCGGAACATAGAGATAGGAGCTGTAAGGCATATCGATTTGCGATTCGGCATTTTCTTCGACTTCCCAACTTTCAACATCTTCCCAGTATTCTTCGGGAACGTGTAGGTATTTAGCCAGTCTGCTCATCATGCAATCCTCTTGTCCACCCTAAATAAGTATTAGACATATCTCACAGAAATAGTGGGATCTATGGCATCAAACTGGATTGATTATTGCGGGTTCATCCCCGTGTGTACGGAACACAAAATAACCACAATGGAACCAAGGTTATCAATATGCCACCTATTACAAATAAAAATTACAACACAGGCGGCTCGACATTGCTTTATTGACGCAAAGATGCGGCCCTCTGAAAGTCATGACCTTCTGACTCTACATCACCTTTATATTCATCAGGTAATACAGGAGAAACCATGAAAGTATCCGCGTCCGGAGTTCATGCATACGCAGATTCAGACCATCACACATCGGTTCATCAAAGTCAGAACCGTACCACCGACTCAAAAATATTCAGTGCGACGCTGATCCAGAAATTTGTCCGGGGACATTTTGCCCGTCAGCAGGTCTCCGTCGGCACTGAAGCGCCGGGAATAACCCGGACAACCATTCAGTCGCCACAACAGAGTAGCAAATTGCTGGCCGAAGACGGGACACCGCTGAAATTAATTCAGGAAAATCTTAAGCCGGGAGCAACCTATAACCGCTTAACCATTCAAGACGGAGCCAGAACGCTTAATGTTCTGGGGACTCAGAATGGTGAATTACCGGTCAATCCGAAGGTTCAGGCTCAAAAAGCCTCTCTGAATTCTGCCATTATCAACGGTGGCTATTTTGTCCACGTTCCGAATAAAGAAACAGATAGCGGAGAAAAAATTCAGGGCATTGGCCGGACTGTCGGCCCGACCGGACACAGGGATGATCATACGCCGGTTCCCAATCCCTGGAAGCAAGACTACCGGACCATCAAAAGTGGCGACGATACTTTGCTCACCAGTGGCCCACTGTTATATCAGCCGGGAGAAGAAAAGCCGTCTTTTGACGATGACCGTTTTCGTTACCGGCTCAATACCGAACAGGGTGTGATCACCAATCCCCTGAATATCCGTGCCGGTGCCATGACCAGTGATAACAACGAACGGGCGGCTATTTCTCTCGAACCCAACGGAGACATTCGTATGCATACCGCGACTGCCGAAGGTAATAAAAAGCTAAGTCCGACCATTGAGCAATGGCAGTCCATCGCGATGCACGGCGCAGCACCTCAGTCTGCCATTCTGAATGTTGACGGTGGCGGCTCAGTCTTTATGGGTGTTCAGACTCCTGACGGGATTAAGCAGGTTTCCCGGGGCGGAAAACCAGATACGGAAATTCGCCCGATTCCAAATATTCTGACTTCACGGGTACCAACGCAGGCAGAAAAAGAAGATCCGGCATTATCCAGACCGGTCTATCTGGATAAAGTTTCTGACTAAACAATAACTCTACAGGTAAAAGCCTGCCGGATTATCTGGCAGGCTTGATAAATCAAGGAAGCAAATCAATTAAGACTTCTGTCTTGCCAGTTGCAGACTGACCATCCGCGAGCGCTCCGATTCCATCAGGAAACGATAGACGGATGCAGCAACACCACCACCGATAAACAGCGCATAATTCGCCAGTTCAGTGACCCAGAATGTTGCACAGACAGCAGCAAAACCGGCAATCACGAGAGCATAGATACTTTTTCTGTTCACGCCATTTTCGTACCAGTACTGGCCTTGCGGTGATTCAGTATACAACGAGGGAATATCAATCTGACTTTTCTTGATCAGGAAGTAATCGACCAGAATAATCCCGTATAAAGGCCCGATCATTGCCGCCAGAATATCCACGGTATAGTGAATCACTTCCGGATTGTTAAACAGGTTCCACGGCGTCAGCAGCACCGAACCGAACGCTGCGATAAATCCGCCGGCTTTAAAACTGATCTTCTGCGGAGAAACGTTCGAGAAATCAAATGCCGGAGCAACAAAGTTTGCGACAATATTGATTCCGACGGTGGCAAAGATAAATGTCAGTGCACCCAGAACCGTAATCATTCCGGAATCGAGTCGTTTCACGGTTTCAACCGGGTCGGTAATCATTTCACCAAATACCGGAATCGATGCGGAAACAATCACCACACTAAACAGAGAAAACAGGACAAAGTTCAGCGGAAGTCCCAGAATGTTACCGAGTTTCAGCTTCTGGTAACTACCACAATAACGGGAAAAGTCACTGAAGTTGAGTGTCGGTCCGGCGAAGTATCCGGCAACCAGAGCAATGGCAATCACCATCTGACTGATCGCATCCCATCCTCCCAGATTATGGCTACTCAGGTTAAAGCTGATGTTGTCCCATCCGGCCAGATCGATCATGTAGATACACAAAGCAAACATCGCGACATATATCGCCGGACCAGACCAGTCAATCACTTTGCGGATCATATCCATTCCGAACATAAAGACGATACCCTGCATCACCCACATTGCACTGAAGCCAATCCAGCCCAGATAAGATAATCCGAGGAAACTGTCTTGTGCCAGACTGCTCAGCTGCGGGAAAAAGTACAGCAGCAGAATAATGAATGAGCTGGACGCCAGATATGTCTGAATCCCATACCAGACGACCGCAATTAATCCTCGGATCACCGCAGGAATATTGGCACCGAAGACGCCAAATGACATCCGGGCAATCACCGGAAACGGCGCTCCTGCCTGCTGGCCCGGTTTTCCCATCAAATTGGCAAATACCATGACAATTGAAATCCCAGCCAGTAAGCTGATGAAGACCTGAATACCATTCAGTCCTAATGCAAACAGGCTTGCGGCAAAAACATAGCCACCAACACTATGTACATCAGACATCCAGAAAGCAAAAATGCTGTACCATCCCCATTTCTGTTCTGTATCCGGGGCGAGATCTGCATTACTCAACCGTGGGCTGACCGGTAGTTCCTTTTTCATCATCGACTCTCCATCGCCAAATTGTATACAATGATAAATACAATTTGTGTGCCAACCTGAAATATCGTGGAAAACCAGTATCATCACGGCTTTCACGTATAATTCGTGACTCGGATTGCACTTATTTTATGCATTTTTGCAACTTTATGGTGCATAAACGACCGAACCGATATGATTGGTTTCACCTAATATAAAATAAGCACTCTGGTCAGACAGAGCATCATGATCGACTGATACTATCCATGGTATATATATTGCTTGTATACACCTTACTGCAATAAACTGTATACAAAATGAGTCGATATAAAGAGTCTAAGAAACAAAAACGAGAAAGAAGCGATGTCGAATGATGAAAAAATCTATCAAAAAATGCTCAAAGCCATTGTCGAGCATCAGTTAGCTCCGGGAGTACGTCTGCCGGAGGATCGGCTCTCTGAAGCCTTCGGCGTCAGCCGGACAGGCATTCGTAAAGTCCTGCAACGTCTGGCTCTGGAACGTTTTGTTGTGATTGAGCCCAACAAAGGTGCCCATGTTAACCGCCCCACACTTCAGGAAGCCGAAGAAGTGTTAAGCAGCCGGATTCTGCTGGAACCCTTGCTCATTCCCGAACTGCTGAAAAACTGGGATGCCAGACAATCGGAACGCTTCACCCAGATGGTCAACGAAGAGAAAGAAGCTGAGCAGCATGGTCATCTGTCCGATTCGATTCAGCTCACCGCCCGCTTTCATTATGAACTAGCCAAACTCGCCGGGAATTCAGTTCTGGCCGATTTTATCGAGCAGCTTTGTTACCGTTCCTCACTGGTTATTGCAGCATTCGGTTCCCGTAATAGCGTCAGTTGCGACTGTGGCGATCACACTGAGCTGATTTCTCTGCTGAACCAACAGGATGCCGACGCAGCACAACAATGGATGACGCGTCACCTCAATCACATCCGGGCTTCACTGAAACTAGAGCAGGAACAGAAGACAACCATTGATTTCCAGCAGATTTTTGCCGGAACAGAAAAGTAATCTGAATATATAAAGGAAATAACCCATGGAAGAACACAATCCCCGCGATTATATCGGCTACGGACGTGATCAGGTGCCGGATGCCCAATGGCCGGGACAGGCGCGTGTTGCGCTCCAGTTTGTATTGAATTATGAAGAAGGCGGTGAGAACTGTGTACTGCACGGTGATGATCATGCCGAGACTTTTCTGTCTGAAATTTTCGGAGCAGAACCTTATCCCGAACGCCATATGAGTATGGAATCTCTCTATGAATACGGATCGCGAGTCGGTGTCTGGCGGATTCTGAATGAATTCCGCAAACGTGACCTGCCTCTGACGATTTTCGGGATTGCCACAGCGCTGCAACGAAACCCCGAAGTAACCAAAGCCATTGTTGAAGCTGATCATGAGATCGTCTGCCACGGTTTGAAGTGGATCCATTACCAGAACATGCATATCGATCAGGAACGTCAGCATATGCGGGATGCGCTGGACATTATCGAGAACCTGACCGGTAAACGCCCAATCGGCTGGTACACCGGACGCGACTCTCCGAATACCCGTCAGTTGGTTGCCGAACAGGAAGGACTGCTCTACGACTCCGACTATTACGGTGACGATCTGCCTTTCTGGACCCGGGTTGAAGGACAGGAAGAACCACATCTGGTGATCCCTTATACACTGGATACCAATGACATGCGCTTCGCCTCCCCTTATGGTTTCAGCCACGGAGACGAATTCTTCCAGTATCTGAAAGATCACTTCGATTGTTTATATGAGGAAGGAAAAGAGAAGCCCAAGATGATGTCCATCGGAATGCATTGCCGGGTTCTCGGTAAACCCAGCCGTTTTATGGCGCTGAAGAAGTTTCTTGATTACGTCCAGTCACATGAAAAAGTCTGGATTGCCAAACGGGAAGACATCGCCAGACACTGGATAGAAAAGCATCCGCCGACAATTTGATTTTCGTTTACCTCTCCTTAACCCAAATCAATTTTATGATATCGATAATACCAGCGGCTTCGGGGCTTCATCCGTGAAGAAGTGGGCGCTGGTGTTACTCTGGTGACCGTTAAATTCGACCTTGGGGTGTTGTCTTCAACGGTCACCTTTACTATCCAGCCAGCCGCACCACTTACATATTGGTATATCAAAACTCCATCTAAAGCTGCTCTGACTTCTGGCCTTTAATTGCCCGACTCTCATCGAAATATTGAATTGTTTTACTTTAAAGTTTACAAAAGCCGTTTTATAACAGGACATTCAACGATTCAGGAGCAGAGAAGTGTTTAAAACAACATTGGATCAATGGTTTGTTTTTAAAACCATCGTCGAAGAGAATGGATTCAGTGCCGCCGCAGAAGCATTGAACAGGAGTCAGTCCACAATTAGCTATTCCATGTCTAAGCTTCAGTCTCAACTGAATGTTCAGCTCATTAATATAGAAGGAAAACGTTGCGAGCTGACTCCCGCTGGGCGTAACCTGCTGCAAAGCGTTTATCCGCTGCTGGAAGATTTCGAGTATCTCGAAAAAACCGCACACTTTCTCGCCAATGGTGTCGAAGCAAGAATACTACTGAGTATCGACAACATATTTCCTAAAGATATTCTTTTTGAAGCAATTCGCCTTTTTAGTGAGAAGTTCCCCCTGACCGAAGTTCATATTGACGAACACCTGCGCTTTTTACCCAGTGACGATAATGCTTTTGATCTGGCTATTACCATCTCAGAAGACGGTCTGGTTCCGGGAACAAAACTCATCGAAGTAAACCTGATTCCGGTTGCCCATAAAGATCATCCGATGTTTCAGGAAGGACATGACACCTATTCTTTTGAGCAACTGGCATCCCACAAGATGATTTTCTATCAGAAATCTTTTCAGTCAGAAATGGAAAACGCTCCAACCATTCCCGGGAAAATCTGGTCAGTACGTTCGGTGGATTCCGCAATTTCAGCATTGAAGGCCAATCTATGCTATGGATGGCTACCGGAACACGCTATCACCGACTATCTTGAAAGCGGCCTGTTCAGAAGAATCAAAATCACCGAACTCCCAAAATGTGAGATTCCTTTATACTTAGTTGAAAAAAGCAGAAAGGCGAAAGGACCAGCTACATCTTATCTGGCGGAAATGCTCAAGCAATGCTGTGAGCGACATAACAGACCGTAGTTCAAACCAATAACCGGCTTAACTTTTCGAACATCACAATATTGATCTATCGATGAATTAGATTATTTTTACCAAATATTTGTATTATTGAATCGTGAAACAGAGTGGTAATGTATGCCTATCTAAATCAAAGGAAGCCTCTATGAATTTATTAGAAAATAAGGCGAAAATCAGTACTGCATTAGCATTTATCGGAACTCTGGCACATGCCAGTATCGCATTAGCCGATAATGTTGATCGCTGTGCACAACTCAAAGATCTGTCTATTCAGAATGGTACGGTTACCGAAACTCAGTATGTCGGGAAAGGATTATCACAACAGGATCCGAACCGGATGTTTACCGGGGCAAGTTCGACCCAGTTCGAACTGCCGGCTCACTGTCTGGTCCGTGGTGAAATCGATAAGCGTACCGGAGCTGACGGTAAAGAATACAAAATACGTTTCGAAGTTCGCCTGCCTACACCTGAACACTGGCAGAATCGCTTTATTTTTCAGGGTGGTGGCGGAACAGATGGTTTTCTTGCCAATGCACTGGGCACCATTCCTATTCATGGCTCTACAGCGTTGCCGGCATTAGCACGTGGTTATGCCGTCACATCGATGAACGGTGGTCACGATGGCATGGATCCTACTTTCGGCCTTGACCAGAAAGCCCGTCTTGATTATGCCTATGCGGCAATCGGAAAAGTCACTCAGGCGGCGAAGAACATTGTCAAAGCCTATTACGATGCCCGCCCTCAACATTCCTATTTTATGGGATGTTCAAATGGCGGTCGTGAAGCCATGATCGCAGCACAGCGTTATCCAACAGAATTTGATGGTGTCATTGCATCAAATCCAGGATTCCACCTCAGTCGTGCGGCTGTTGCAGAAACATGGGATACACAAACACTTTATAGCATTGCTCCTGCGGATAATCAGGGTCGTAAGGTCTTAGCCAATGCCTTAACCAATAATGACCTGAAACTGCTCACCGATGCAGTACTGGAAAAATGTGATGTAAGAGATGGTCTGAAAGATGGCATTGTTAACGACTATATCGGCTGTGATTTCGACCCAAGTGACATTCAGTGTAAAAACGGCGATAGCTCTGCCTGTTTGTCTTCCGAAAAAGTTACAGCAATTAAAGCGGTATTCGGTGGGCCGAAAGACAGCCAGGGTAAACCACTCTACAACAGCTGGCCATATGATACCGGTGTCTCGGCTCCGGGCTGGAGAATGTGGAAATTAGGTTTTTCTCAGGATGCAACCAAACCAGATGCATTTAACACCGTTCTGGGTGCCGGCTCTCTGCTGTTTTACTTTATGACACCGCCACAACCGGGCTTCAACCCGATGATGTTCGATTTTGATAAAGATGTTGATCAAGTCAGAGAAACAGGTTCACTGAATGATGCCACCATGACAATGATGAACAGCTATGTTTCCCGTGGCGGAAAAATGCTTATCATCCAGGGTGTTTCCGATCCGGTATTTTCTGCCGATGACATTCGTGACTGGTATCTGAAAACCGAACAGAATACCTCACACGGTGACAATACTGCGATGCGTAACTGGAACCGGTTGTTTATGATTCCGGGCATGAACCACTGTGGTGATGGGCCAGCGCTGGATGATGTTGATCCATTGACGGCAATGGAAAAATGGGTAGAAAAAAATCAGGCTCCTGAGTTTCTGGCAGCAAAAGGCAAAGCCTTCCCAGATAAACATCAACCGATCTGTGTTTATCCTAAGATTGCAAAATATCAGGGAAATGGCGATATCAATTCCATCGATTCATATAAATGTGAATAAGTTTTCCCCCTGGAGTACGCGTGACTCCATTATCCCGGTACCGGATTAGTGCCGGGATATTTTTTATGAATGACCTAACTGATATTGATACCAAAAGTATTGATACAAAAAGTTCTTTCTCCGGATCACTCGGAAATCTGGAATTCAATGATGTGGCACATGTGTCCCGCCGGTGTGTCGACCCCTTCGGTAACAACTTTTACTGTTTTCTTAGCCACGTATGCTGCCAGTAATGCAGACATCATCCCTTTACTGCCCGGATCATTTTCATTGATATATGACCAGGACGGATTCTTGGGACCATTGTGACAATGCCAGGCATTAGGGTTACTTGATATGACCCGAAAGTGGAAGTTAGTCGGGCCCGACATAAAAATAGAACTGATCTTGAATGCTCCCGGATATTCTGCAGCCTGAAGTACACCACTAACAGCAATTCCCATAACAACTAAACTTCGAAAAAAAGTCTTCATTTATGTTCCTAAATAATTAGAAAATGATGATCACTCATGAAAGTCTGAATAAAATTCTGTGAGTTATCGCTAAGAGCATAAATTGTATCAGTATGATAAAATGGTTCAATGATGCTGATATTTATACCAGAATATTTAATTCAGGATTTGGTGGGTACATCATGTTTTATTTCGGCTGAGATTATAATTACACCAATAATCATGCACCCACCAAATTATTCAATATCATCATTACTGCACGTGTACAATAAACTGATTTAAAGCCTCATCATTCGGTGCACCATAATAAATAGCAACCGACACTTTTGTCTGTGTTGTTTTAGTATTTACCCGAACGACTAAAAAATTATTCTCGCCTGTCAGACCAAATAATTTCTCACAACGGCCATTGGCATGTTTGTACAACGGTCCGGAATCCGCAATCAGATGATTGGAAACAGCCGGTGCCGGTTTTCTGGAAACGGCGCTGGAGGTTACATGAGTCAGATTGGCTCCGGGATGCTCACCCAGCGTGATCTTATATGCACTACAACTATGTACATCACCACTGAGAATGGTCACCGGAACTTGTCTTTCAGCGGAAAAACGTCCCAGTAAATCAAGCAACTGATCCCGTTCTTTCACATTACTTTTATGTCCCCACTCATCCCTAACGTCATCACCACCACCAAACAGATCGACCACGAAAGACATATTCTCCAACACTTCATCGTTCCAGTGTATAACCGGCACAGGGGAAACAATAAATACAGCTTTGAGTGATTGTGTAGACGGCAATTGTAGCCATTGCTGTAAACGGCTCATCTGCTCCCGGCCAAGAATGCGTTCCCCTTCAGCCCTTTCAATATCATGATGACCACGCATATCCAGCACATAAAAACCAACCTGCCCTTTCACAAAAGCGTAATCCCACTGACACTGAACCACATTCTGTGAGACCTGAGCGGCCGAATGAGTTGTCGGATTATGGCTGTGCTGATACTCCTGATACACCTCTGCTGCTGCCTGAAAAGTGAGTCTGGCTATTGTTGCATTCACCTCATCTTCATCATCCTGAAACAGGTGATTCAGCTTTTTAATCCTTTGCTCTTTGGTCAATGATCCCCAGCCATCCATAATTTCATGATCATCCCAAATCATATATTGAGGATACCGCCGGAAGACCGCCAGCATGGACGGTACATTCCAGTAGGTTCGATAATAAGAACGGTAAAGTTTTTTCAGGTATTCCACCACCCCCCGTTCATCCAGAGCACCACCATGCAGATATTTCTGATACAAAGCATTCTTGTAGGTTTTGAGCCACTTCCATAAATCAGTGATATAAGGCTTTCCTTCAGGATCTCTGGGCTGCTTGGCTTCACCATGAGTATCACAATACACCTGATCACCACCACCGATACAAAAACGCACATCGTTATGAACCAGATGATCGTTCATCACCGGCCATAATCCTTCAGAAAACGATTTATGTCCAAACGGGTCATGACAGCTGTAAAAGCCAAAAGCCAAATCCCTGATTTCATCATTGTCGGTCGTAAAGCAGCATTGATGCTGGCTGCCTAATTCAACTTTGCGTTCAATTTCATCAAACAGGTCACCACCGGCAATCAGATAGTAATAGTATGTTGTGTCCGGAGTCAGATCTCCGAATTCAAATACTGTCGTCAGACCATTTTCAGACTGAATATCTTCACTGCACAAATGGCAGTTCTGATGAATCGACTGATTGACCGATACCGCAGAAAACGGGTCAAAATCTAATGGTGTCGGGCTCAACACAAGACGCCATTCTCCAGGACGATAAGCCCTGACCCATATTTTGACAGATGTTGCGGTAACATGTCCGACAATTGCAGCTGTCGGCAATTTGTGCTGGCGGGATTCAAAGTTATCCGGATTCGGTAAAGCAGGCATAAAATTTCCTTTTCTATACAAGATTCGCTGAACACCAGTAGCAATCTCAGTGACCAGTGGTATGCAAGAAACCATCATCGTATTTATATGAAAAATAGAACGAATTCACAGTTCATATGAATACCATAGTATAGTCGTAGGAATTATAAATACAAAAATATCAGTGTCATCTTGTTGATGAGCACTGATATCAGATGATGATTTATACTGTAGTTTGAATGGATGGCAACCTATACCTGATAACCATCAACACCTTTAAATGATGAATAGCCATCATCAACCATTACGGTTGTCCCATTAATTGCACTAGCCTCAGGCAGAGACAGTAAATAAATAGAATTCGCAATTTCAATCGGTTCAATAATCCTGCCTTTCATATGTAACTTACTGCCAATTTCTTCAATCGGCTTGTCGATCATATCGGTTTTCACCCATCCCGGAGCAACGGAAACAACCCGGATACCATATGGAGAAAGCTCTCTCGCCATCGCCTGAGTGACCATTTTTACACCGCCTTTACTGGCGTGATAACCAATACTTTCAGTATTTGCCATAGCTCCGCAAATAGAACCGACATTGATAATGACACCCGACTTATTGTCAGCCATTGCTCTACTGACATAATGACCAATCTGAATCGTTCCCATTAAGTTGATTTGAATCGTATTCATTGTATCGGAGAGATCAGCTTCCAGAAACGGCTCCCTTTTCCCAACCACACCTGCCACATTGGCTAAGACATCGATCCGGCCAAATTTTTTCAGAGTCTGCGATACGACATATTCACAATCTTCTGCTTTTGCCAGATTACATTCAATGAACTCCACTTCCCCAATCTGACTTAATGTCTCCATGGCTTGAGTGATAATTTCTTCTTTATCAATGCTGGCAACAACAACCCGATCTCCCCGAGTGACGAATTTTTTCGCAGTTTCCAGCCCAATTCCCCGAGTGCCTCCGGTAACAATAACAACCCGACTCATAACATATTCCTCGTTTATAACGTAAAAAGTATTGATCTTATTCTGGTAATGAGAAAGCTGAACTGTTACCCACTATGGAATAATCCATCAATAATATAAAGCGACTCAAAATCTTAATGGTGTGGAAAATAATTCCACAATCTGTAGAAATTACTTTCTCTATATAATCAATTGGGAATACAAATATACTCGTCAGGATATACAAGCCAGAAATGAATTATTGTAGATATTTTGTCTACATGAAGTGGAACTAAAACGTGTTTATTCTTCTCTGTATATCAATAATAGTATGACCGACGCTAAACCTTATTTTTGCAAATTGACGCGAAGGCATATCTATGAGTAATCACATCACACCACTTTCAGTACTGGATCTGGCCCCGATAGCAGAAGGTTCAACCATCAGGGATGCAATCCAGAACAGTGTTCGTTTAGCACAGGCCGCAGAGAAAGCTGGTTATCAACGTTTTTGGGTCGCAGAACATCACAACATGAAAGATATCGCCAGTGCAGCGACAACGGTGATCCTCAGTCATATTGGTGCCAGAACCGAAACCATCCGCATCGGTTCCGGAGGTATCATGCTACCGAATCATGCCCCGCTGGTCGTTGCGGAACAATTTGGCACATTAGAAACAATGTATCCGGAAAGAGTGGATCTCGGTTTAGGGCGGGCACCCGGCACCGATTACGCGACCACAATGGCACTTCGCCGCGAGGAACGCTCTCAGGGGCTGGATTTCCCGGAGATGGTTACTGAACTGCAACATTATCTGGCTCCGCCACGTCAAGGGCAGAAAATCGTAGCAGTCCCCGGAGCTGGGTTAAACATTCCATTATGGTTACTGGGTTCCAGTACTTTCAGTGCCGGGCTGGCGGCCCGGAAAGGATTACCTCTGGCATTTGCTTCACACTTTGCTCCGGATGCCATGCATGATGCAATTCAGACATACCGGTCAGCTTTCCAGCCATCAGAGCAGTTATCTGCACCTTATGTGATGGTTTGTGTCAATATGGTGGCAGCAGAAACACAAGAAGCGGCAGAGTATCTGGCAACAACGGAATTGCAAAAGTTTCTCAACCTCGGACGTGGTGTCGAAGGTAAATTACCAAAACCGGTCGGGAATATGGACACCTTATGGCACCCGGCTGAAGCTCAGCGGGTATTGCACCAATTACGTGAATCAATATGGGGAACCCCGGAAAAAATAAGAAAGGGATTAGCCCGTTTGACTGAACGTACCGGTGCTGATGAAATTATGGTGAATTCGTGGATCCACGATGCAGATGCCCGAATTCGTTCTCATCAGCTCATCGCTGAAAGCTGGCTATAAAAGAGAAAACGGATACCGGGCTTATATTTTCTAATATATGGTTCTAAAATATATAGCTCGGTATCAATCAGTTTATACACAAAACATCAGACGAATTTACTGTAAATACAGATCCTGAATCTTAAACCATCCGCCTTCACATCCATTAATGGTCACAGTCAGTTTTTGCCCTGAAGTCTTTGCCGCGAGGATGACCGACTTAAATGCTCCGTCAGCATTTGACACTCCAGCCCAACCATTACTGCTGGGACACTGTCTGGAACTCACCGCATTGGGGTATCCTCCTTGTAACAATAAGGCAATCGACCCGGAAGGACTCACATAAACTTGACTCACAGAACCCGTATCCTGAGAATAACTTGCAGCATTCCCATAAGTGCTAAAAAACAGAGCACCAATCAATAAGACTTTTTTATACATGTAACTTCTGTCCTTACAATTAAATATAAACAATACATATGTCGGATAGATAAAATGAAATTATATCATCACACCTTTTTGCCTGCACTCGGTTCGGTAATATTCTCAATGTCGACCAGATTCCAGGGCATTCCTTCCTGACGGTAAATACGTTTATTCTGTCTGGGATAATCTCCGACATCGTGCGCCAAACGCTGGCCGACGACAATACATTTCAAAACTGTTGTCCCGTTATTGCGCAGCATATGTGCTTTACCTCCTGCGCGATAACCTAAAAAATCACCGGCTTTTACGGTGTATATATCATCACCAATGACTGCTTCTGCGGTTCCTTCGAGAATATAGACACATTCATCTTCATGATAATGTTTGTGAAACTCTGTAGATTCATATCCGGGACGGATTTCCACAAGATGAAATCCAAATCCGGTTAATCCGGTCAGATCGCCAAGTGATTTATTTACCCTTTGCGCATTCTCATTCAGAAAATGAGTTTTTGAAATCCCCTCATATTGCTCAATTTCTTCCTGGGTCATGAGATATTTATCCATGTTCTCTTTCCTTCTCCAGAATGAATAATGTGTACTCATCATAGCACTCTGACTTCAGAATAAGACGATGATCGCTCCAATCTGCTCAGAATACTGACAACTGTCTCATTCTTCATACAGAATGAATTGACAACAGAAAACTTCCTTTTAGCATGGGAGTTTTTAACCCGATGAGTGCCTTTTATGTCTGATACGACACAATCTCAAGAACCTCAGGTTCAGCTTGACGAACTTTCTCCGGAACTTCGCCAGGTAATTTTATTTGATGATGTACCTCAGGAAATGTTTACCATGATTGCTTCGATCCATGAGGTATCGGAAGAAGCCGTCAGAGAATCATGGAACAGTCTGCCAGCCAGCGCACAAAATATTTTAGACAATTTTGAGCAGTTCCATGCGCTGATCTCAGTCAGTCAGGCTTTCGCCGGGATTGAAACGATGGAAGAAATTGCCGGGATTGACTTACCAGAATCAATGGACGACAAAGCTAAAGAAGATTACCGGGCACAGATGCTGGACCAAGTGTTGTCTCAATGTGTGAAAGATATGGTAAAACAGCTGAAAAAAGCCCGGCGGGATCCCATTCTGAAACGTGAATTTACTGATGTGTTTCAGTCTCATGAAACTCAGCCTCAGTAACCAATATTAGTAGTAACCAATAGTAGTAGTAACCAATAGCAGTAATACGGCAGGAACCCATGTTGTCCTGCCGTGACACACGACTGAGAATCAGATGAAGACTTCAGAATCGACCAGAGGTAACCGGTTAATCTCCGGCTCAGCAAAATAGAATCCCTGCATAAACCGAATACCAGCCTGTTGTAGCCAGAGCATTTCTTCTTTCGATTCTATCCCCTCGGCAATCACATCAATATTCAGTTCGTTCATCATGCTCAGTGAATGTTTAAGAATACACTGTCTGATCGCGTCCTTATCAATCTCCCGAATCAACGACATGTCCAGTTTGACAATGTCGGTTTGTAAATCAGCAAGCAACCCCAATCCGGAATAGCCGGAACCGAAGTCATCGATCGCTGTTTTGAAGCCCATATCCCGATAGGTCCGGATAATTTCAAGCATACCTGAAATATCTTCAATCTCCTCAACTTCAGTAAACTCGAAAATAATATTCTCAGTCGGAAACTTAAACCGTCCGGCAACTTCCAGTGTCGCCTGCAAACACTGTTCAGGATGAACAATCGCATTCGGCAGAAAATTAATACTCAATAGTAAATCCAGACCGAGACGCGACGCATTCTCAATCGCCCTGACCCGGCACATTTGATCAAATGCGTAACGACTGTCGTTTTTTACCGAAGCAATGACAACATCGGCATCTTCATTATTCTGACCCCGAACAAGTGCTTCATAGCCAACGATTCTCTTTTCCTGACAATCAACAATCGGTTGAAATGCCGTTAAAAAGTGCCCCATGTTTTCCTCACTCTGACACGGTCCACTGTACAACTGATGTTCCGAGGACTTTGATTTCATAGATTATCGCCTCTGCGTCAAAAATATTGTCACACTAACCCTAGCCGCCTCTTATCACTTACACAAGTAACTTCATTCACACATATTTATAACCATCTGATAAGCATGATATATGCATACATTTTATGATCAATGAAATCACTTGTTTCATGAGAATGTGATTTAGATGTTGCTGAATCGTCAATATATTGACTGATAAAAATATTAAAACCGGGACACTCAGCGTCTCGTCGTACCGGATTGGGAGAGATGAGAATCTGAAGGAATTTTCAGGCTTAACCCGTATTTTTTATCTTTTATCTCCAAAAATACAAATCATTACATAGACATATACAGACAGCATTTTATAACAGAAATGCAATGATAATAAATATATCAATATACATCTTTACCCAAACATAGTTTTATTGTGTAATCCTGCGGCAACATTTTGTTGCCGGGTTTAACACAACATCAAATGGATAAAAAATGAACAATATCAATAACACAACAATGGCAGGTCCATGGTCAAGACTTGAACTATGGAAGAAAATCCTGCTCGGCATGATTTTAGGTGTCATTGTCGGCGCGTTCATGGGACCACAAGCCGAACTTTTGAAACCGATCGGAACTCTGTTTATTAACGCAATAAAAATGCTCATCGTTCCTCTGGTCTTCTGCTCTCTGGTTGTCGGGATCACATCAATGAAAGATACCCGCAAAATGGGACGGATCGGATTCAAGTCAATTGTATTGTATTTAGGGACAACCGCCGTCGCGATTTCAATCGGTTTGGTACTGGCAGCAATCGTTGCCCCGGGAGAAGGATTGCATATGGTTGCTTCTAACCCGGATGCTATCGGTAAAGACGCACCGCCGCTAATTCAGACACTGCTGAACATTATCCCGAAAAACCCTGTTGGCGCCCTTGCTGCCGGTAACATTCTGCAAATCATCATTTTCGCACTGGGGCTTGGGGTTTCACTGGCAATGATCGGAGAAAAAGGGGAACCGGCAGTAAAAGTCTTCGAAAGCCTGGCTGAAGCCATGTATAAACTGACGGCACTCATCATGAAGTTTGCACCTTACGGCGTATTCGGCCTGATGGCCTGGGTTGCCGGGGTTTACGGGATCGACGTCCTGCTGCCGTTGATCAAAGTGATTGCTACCGTTTATGTCGGTGCATTACTGCATGTCCTGATCTTCTACACGGGCACGCTCGCGATTCTGGGACGTCTGAATCCGATCCGTTATCTGAAAAGCCTGACCAATCCGGCGGCAGTTGCTTTCACAACCACCAGCAGCTCCGGTACTCTGCCTGCAACAATCAAAGCATCTCAGGAAGAACTCGGCGTTTCAAAAAGTGTTTCCAGTTTTGTCCTGCCGCTGGGTGCAACAATTAACATGGATGGTACAGCACTTTATCAGGGCGTTTGTGCGTTGTTCATTGCTCAGGCATTCGGTATCGACCTGACAAGCGCGGACTATCTGACAATTATCCTGACAGCAACACTGGCATCGGTAGGAACCGCCGG
Organism: Vibrio mangrovi; assembly: GCF_024346955.1. Taxonomy (NCBI): domain Bacteria; kingdom Pseudomonadati; phylum Pseudomonadota; class Gammaproteobacteria; order Vibrionales; family Vibrionaceae; genus Vibrio; species Vibrio mangrovi. The sequence continues at coordinate 883,858 of NZ_AP024884.1, forward strand.
AGTCCCGGGTGCAGGATTAATCATGCTTTCTCTGGTTCTGACCACCGTCGGTCTGCCAATTGAAGGTCTGGCAATTGTTGCAGGTATTGACCGCATTCTGGATATGGCCCGTACAACGATTAATGTTTGCGGTGACATGATGGTTGCTGTTCTGGTCGCAAAGAGTGAAAACGAACTGGATACCGAAATTTATTCAAGATCTTAATCTCTTCCCAATTGACAATACCCCGGACACTTCCGGGGTATTTTTTCTGATGTTTCCTGAAAATCAGCTTTTTCCCTGAACATAGACTGTAATCATTATTTAATGCTTTACATATCTGTACATATCATTTACATAATTTTAATATTGCAATCGGATGCATCTACATCTGAACACATATTCGAAATATAATTTTTCAATTTTGTGAGATATCTATTGGCGGACTTCTATAATTATTTATATCAGCAAGAAACTCAGATGCTGATGTCATTGGTGCGTGTTATTAACCATATTAATATTAAGGGTTTTTTCTTATGTTTACGAGCCGACAGTTAAAATCTGATTTACAAAAAACACAACAACAATTACATACTTTACAGGGAACGGCAGAATCTGTTGAGAGACATGTTGCTGTCATTGAGTTCAATGTTGACGGCACCATTGTGAATATCAATGATATTCTCCTGAATACATTAGGATATAAAAAAGAAGAAATCCTCGGTCATCACCACTCCATGCTCTGTTTTGATGATTACAGTCGCAGTAGCGAGTACTCCCAGTTCTGGAAAAGTATCGCAGCAGGCCATTCACAACACGGGACATTCAGACGAAAAAATAAAAGCGGTCAGGACGTCTGGCTAGAAGCAACCTACTTTCCGATCACCATTGACAACAAGGTGGTCCGGGTAATGAAAATTGCCAATGACGTCACTGATAAGTATGAACTTAGTCAGTCCAGAGAGAGCATTCTGGACGCGTTGAATCGTTCTCTGGCTATCATCGAGTTTCAACCCGACGGACACATCATCAGTGCCAATAAAAACTTTCTGCATACCATGGGATACACTCAGGAACAGCTCAAGGGAAAACATCATCGTATGTTCTGTGATGAAGCATTTATCCGGAATAACCCAAATTTCTGGCAGGAATTGAGTCAGGGCCAGTTTAAGTCCGGAAAGTTTCTGCGCATAGCAAGCCACGGTGAACATGTCTGGCTGGAAGCAACCTATAACCCGATTATGGATGCCAAAGGTAAAGTCACAAAAGTGATTAAATTCGCTTCTGATATTACCCAGCAGGAAAGACGTAACATCGCAATTGCCGAATCGACCGATTTAGCCTTCAGCACAGCGGTAGAAACATCTCAAATCGCTAAACAGGGTGCAGACCAGCTTGATGAGGCTGTCGAAGTATCGAAAAGAATTACTCATCAGGTTCAGGAAACTTCAGAGAAAATCCAGTCTCTGAATGATAAATCGAAAAGTATCGAAGAGATTGTCGATACCATTCGCGGAATTGCTGAACAAACCAACCTTCTCGCCCTCAATGCAGCAATTGAGGCCGCTCGTGCCGGAGAACAGGGACGCGGCTTTGCCGTCGTTGCCGATGAAGTTCGTAAACTGGCTTCCCGGACAGCACAATCGACGGAAGAAATAGCCAATGTCGTGCATGAAACCCATCAACTGATGCTGTCTGCAACTTCAGCCATGTCTGAAGTAAATCAGATTGCCGGAGAAGGTATGAATAAAATATCCCAGGTCGCAACTGTCATCGATGAAATTTATCGGGGAGCAGAGAACATTTCCCGTTCCGTCAGTGAGTTAAACGAAAAACTTTAACCTGTGTATAAATTCGGTTCTTCAGGATGTACCTTCTGTCACCTCCACTTAGGGAGGTGACATTCCTCCGGAGAATCTATTTCAGTTCACCGTATCTCTCCAGAAACAGAACCGTCGCTGCCGTTCGGGAAGGAACACAGAGTTTTCTCAGCAAACTTTTCATATGAACCTTAACTGTCGACTCCGAAATAAAAAGACGATCAGCAATCTGCTTATTACGAAACCCTTTCGCAACTTCTCCCAGAATCTGAAGCTCACGCTCTGTCAGCATATCAAACCGATTGACCTGATCCTTATTCTCCCGCAGATGCCTGACCACAAAATCACTGTAGACTTTATTCCCCCGGACAGCTTCCTTCATCAGTTCTACCAGTTCATCCGGCTCGGTGTCTTTCAGTAAATAACCATCGGCACCAGCTTTGACCAGCGCTTCAATATCCGCGGCACTGTCAGAGACAGTCAGAATCACAATGATTGCCTGAGACTCATCGGCTCTGAGCGCTTTGAGGGTGTCTAGTCCGGACATCCCTTTCATATTCAGATCCAGCAGAATCAAATCTGGTTCAAGCTCATGTGCCAAAGCCACCGCCTCAGTTCCGTTACCGGCTTCGCCAATTACCTCGAATTCTTCCTCAAAACTTAATAATTGCGCGATCCCTTTACGCATCAGCGGGTGATCATCAACCAAGATTACTTTATACATTGCTTATGATAGTTCCTGTGTTTTTTGATAAACCAGAGTCACCGTACAACCGGCGTCTGGTGTAGATTCGACCGACAATTCTCCACCCAATCGGGACGCCCGCTCCCGCATAATTGTCATGCCGTAATGGTTCAGCTCAGCTTCCTGACGGTTAAAACCAATACCATCATCACTGACAGTCACAACAATCTGTGTCTCATTTTCACGGCAAAGAATTTCGATTCTGCTGGCCTGAGCATGTTTGATCGCATTGAGTGTTGCCTCCCGGATCAGCTGCAACAGGTGAACCTGCTGATGCGCATCCAGAGCCAGAGACGAAAGGACGTTCTCCAGAGAAATAGTGACTTCTGTGTGTTCTCCCAGTTGCTGTACCATACCTTCCAGCGCCTGTGCAAAATTACCTTCTTTAATTGTAAGACGAAAAGTAGTCAGAAGTTCCCGCAACTGTGTATAAGCACTGCTCAGGGCATTATCGATATCGGTAATGACAGCCTCAACCTGAGCCGTCGCCTGCTGCTCAATATTTTGTTTTAAAATACATTGGGCCAAAGTTCTCTTTAACAGGACAACCTGAATCTTCAGATAAGAGAGTGACTGAGCCAACGAATCATGTAGCTCACGGGCAATTGTCGCCCGTTCTTCCATCAACAGCAGTTGCTCGGCCTGTCGCTGAGAGCGATTGAAAAAAACAGCCCGGGCAAGTATCTGAGAGAAATTTTCCACCAGCGTCTGATCCGGACTGGGCAAGGTATATTCCAGATATAAGCAACCAAGGTGCTGCTGATCAAGCTCCATTGGCAACATGTGCAGGTTTTCTTGTCCGATACTGCCTTCCTGAAGCGTCCAGCTGATTTCATCTTCCCCTCCGACTTCCAGGCGGACAGCTTTGATTCCGTCAATACTTTTGATATGTTTTAAAATCGCCTGAAAATTTTCTCGGGTGATTCTGGAAGCCGTCAGCTCCTGTGAAGAATCATAAAGCACCTTCAAAGAGTGATTCGCATACTGAAGTTTTCGGGTTTTTTCATCAACAGCCTGTTCTAATCCCCGGTAGAGTTTCCCCAAATCCTGAGCCATATGATTGAATGTCCGGGTCAGAATTCCCATTTCACTCTGACTGCCGGAACTCAGCACGACGTCGAAATTGCGGTTCTGAATCCGGCGACTTGCAACCAGCAACGCTTTCAATGGCTTCACGACTTCCCTGCGGATAAAGCGCACCACATAAACCGAAATCAGCAGAATACCGCCTAATCCGAGAGCACCAACCCAGGCCAGATCGATCAGTTTCCGTTCAGAGTAACGTTGCAGAAGAAAGACGAAATGATCAATCTGTGCGACAAAACTTGCGACCTGATTCAGATATTCTTCAGCATGATCGGACTGAAGAATCGCTTTCAGCGTTTGCCAGCGTAAAATAATCTGTTGGTAACTATGCTGAATTTCTTCCGGAACAAACCGACTGCGTAACGCCGACATCGATGGTGCATGAATCGATGCTTCAAAATTTTCAATATGTTGCACGTACTGTCCTGAATGACTCTGAATATCATAAGCCAGACGGTAACTTTGCATCCGCATCGAGCCCGAAACATTCACCGCCTCAGCATCATTCAGCGACCAGGCTAATGTCACAATAGCAATGCTGGTCGTCACCACAGAAAGCAGCAGGATAAGCAACATGGCTTTTGCTATGGTTCCGGTAACTGATCCTGCTCCGGTAACTGATTTTTCCGCGTGATTGACCAACCTGACTTCCTCCGTGTCGTATCTATTTGATCATGTTCAACAAAGTTGTAATTGCTATTTATTAAGAATACATCATTTCGGATAAATATAACGAATTAGCCCAACAGCGCCCGGATAATGTCTTTCTCTATATCGTCCATACGCCACAAATAATAAACTTATAAATAAGGATTAGTTACACCCAGAACATGAAGCAACTCACAACTCCCGTGAATGACTAGTTGATCTAAAACAAGATTCCCCCCCATTTACCCCCTTGGTAGTATTTCAGTCCGCAGCCCGACACCTACAATTGATGGAAATAATAATTTCCGAATATTTCCAGCTTGCTGTGAATCAATGCTGAGCATTAATGGGTGGTACGAGTGATCGATCGGACAAGACGACATTTATTTCATCGGACGACACCACAGGAGCAACCACCTGCCTTGCCCTGGATTCAGGATTTAACCGCATTTTTCGAACACTGCGTCCGTTGCAGTCAGTGTATTGATGCCTGTGAAACTCAGATTATTGTTCATGGTGACGGTGGCTTTCCTCAGGTCGACTTCCACACCGGAGAATGTACGTTTTGCTATCAATGTGCAGCAGCCTGCCCGGAGAAGTTATTTCTCCCGGAAACCGCCTCTCCCTGGAATGCCAAAGCCACTGTCAGTGCCAAGTGTCTGGCACAACAAAATGTTGAGTGCAGAAGTTGCCATGACAGCTGTGAACCGGCTGCGATTCAGTTCCGGCTTCAGCCGGGTAAAGTCGCCCAGCCGCAAATCAATCCGGAATTATGTAACGGATGTGGTGCCTGTGTTGCCGGGTGCCCGACTCAGGCGATCACCGTCTGCCACCAAACACAGGATGTCATTCAGGATGCAATGTAACGAGGTCCATATTTCAAGTCTGGTTGTGCATGCCGTCCCGGATGCACTGCCAACGATTAAGCCACAGATTACCGTACTTCCCGGAGCTGAAATCTACGGGGAGAGCGAAGAAGGAAAGCTGGTGGTCGTGCTGGAAAGCACCCATCAGGGATTTATTACTGACACCATTGATGTCATTCACCAGATGCATGGCGTCTTGGGTGTGGCATTGGTTTACCACCAAATTGATTCGGAAGATGCCGACGAAACAGACACGGGCGTTTCCATTCATGAGACTGAGGGCGATGTATGAGCATTACAAGAAGAGCATTTTTAAAGGCCAATGCAGCAGCCTCGGCAGCCGCCGTTGCCGGAGTAACACTGCCGACATCGGCAACCAATCTGATTGCAAGTTCAGATCAAAGCAAAATTCACTGGGATAAAGCCCCGTGTCGCTTCTGTGGTACAGGCTGTTCGGTACTGGTCGGCACTCAGGATGATCGGATTGTTGCGACTCAGGGTGATCCGCTGGCTCCGGTCAATAAAGGTCTCAACTGTATCAAGGGATATTTCCTGTCAAAAATCATGTACGGTCAGGATCGTCTGACTCAACCGTTACTCAGAATGAAAGACGGGCAATTTCACAAAGACGGAGAATTCACGCCGGTCTCCTGGGACACCGCTTTTGATGTCATGGCCGAGAAGTGGAAAGCGGCTTTGAAAAAACGCGGACCAACTTCAGTCGGGATGTTTGGCTCAGGCCAGTGGACTGTGATGGAAGGTTACGCTGCCGTAAAACTGATGAAAGCCGGTTTCCGTTCCAATAACATCGATCCAAACGCCCGTCACTGTATGGCGTCTGCTGTCGGTGGATTCATGCGGACCTTCGGGATTGATGAACCGATGGGTTGTTATGATGATTTTGAAAATGCCGATGTGTTTGTCCTGTGGGGTTCGAACATGGCAGAAATGCACCCGGTATTGTGGACCCGGGTCACTGACCGTCGGCTGAGTTTCCCTCATGTAAAAGTAAACGTCCTCTCAACTTATCAGCACCGCTGCTTCGAGCTGGCAGACCACGGTTATATTTTCCATCCGCAAACCGATCTGGCAATTGCCAACTTTATTGCCAACTACATTATCCAAAACGATGCGGTGAACTGGGATTTCGTGAAGAAACACACCCACTTCATGCAAGCCACCACAGATATCGGCTATGGTCTGCGTGACGATAATCCGATCCAGAAAAAAGCCAAAAATCCGAACTCAGGTAAGATGACACCGATTGACTTTGAAGCATACAAAGCCTCGGTTGCCCCATACACTCTGGAAAAGACTGAGGAACTTTCCGGAGTTCCGGCTGAAAAACTCCTCATCCTTGCGAAGCAGTACGCCGATCCAAATGTGAAAATTATGTCACTCTGGACTATGGGAATGAACCAGCATACCCGGGGCGTGTGGATGAACAGTCTCATCTATAATCTACATCTTCTGACCGGGAAAATAGCCACTCCCGGTAACAGTCCCTTCTCCCTGACCGGTCAGCCATCGGCCTGCGGAACCGCCCGTGAAGTCGGTACATTTGCCCATCGTCTGCCTGCGGATATGGTGGTTGCCAACCCGAAACACCGAGCCATTGCAGAAAAAATCTGGAAACTGCCGGAAGGAACGATTCCGCCTAAACCCGGTTTTCATGCCGTGCTTCAGGATCGTATGCTCAAAGACGGCAAACTGAATGCCTACTGGCTGCAATGTAACAACAACATGCAGGCCGGACCGAACCTGAATACCGAGCGCCTGCCCGGTTTCCGTAATCCGGAGAATTTCATTGTGGTCTCCGACCCTTATCCGACAGTGTCCGCACAAGCCGCTGATCTGATTCTGCCGACAGCGATGTGGGTTGAAAAAGAAGGGGCTTACGGAAATGCAGAAAGACGGACTCAGGCCTGGTATCAGCAAGTCACGCCGGTTGGCGATGCCAAATCTGATTCCTGGCAGGTGATGGAGTTTTCCAAACGCTTCAAAATGGAAGAAGTCTGGCCGGAAGAACTACTGGCAAAAATGCCGGAGTACCGCGGAAAAACGTTGTTTGAAGTCCTGTTCAAAAATGGGCAGGTCGATCAGTTCCCGCTCTCCGAAGCTAAAGAACTCAACGATGATGCACACCACTTCGGTTTCTACGTCCAGAAAGGTTTATTCGAAGAATATGCCAGCTTTGGCCGGGGACACGGTCACGATCTGGCACCCTATGACACCTATCATCAGGTCCGTGGCCTGAGATGGCCGGTGGTGAACGGTAAAGAAACCCTGTGGCGCTTTAAAGAAGGTTCAGACCCTTATGCCAAACCAGGCACTGACTGGGATTTCTATGGCAAACCGGATGGCAAGGCGCTGATTATTTCTGCACCTTACGAAGCGCCACCGGAAATGCCGGATAAAGAGTTTGATATGTGGCTGTGTAGTGGCCGGGTTCTTGAGCACTGGCACACCGGCACTATGACCCGTCGGGTTCCTGAACTTTACAAAGCCGTTCCGGATGCACTCTGCTTTATCCATCCGGCAGATGCGAAAGCTCGTGGATTACGCCGCGGCGATGAAGTCGTGATTGCCAACAAACGCGGAGAAATCAGAGCCAGAGTTGAGACCAGAGGCCGCAACAAACCACCTCAGGGACTGGTGTTTGTCCCATTTTTTGACGCACGCATTCTGGTGAACAAGTTGATTCTCGATGCGACAGATCCGCTATCCAAACAGACAGATTTCAAAAAATGTCCGGTCAAAATCACCAAAGCGGTATGAGAACACAGCGAGCAGATGCAAAAGCCAGCAGCAGTTTATGTCGGAGAATAATGATGAGCAAAAAAATAATCACCCTAGTTGCAGCCGGTCTCTTACTCAGTGGGATCGTCTATGCAAAATTTGACAACCCCGGCGGTATCGGAGGTTTAGAGTCTCTGAGAGGCATCACCGAAATTGAAGATACCCGTCCGGCGGATGAAATGAAAAAGTACCCGAAAGAGCAGGTACTCGGTAGTGACTATATTTATCAGCCACCACTGATTCCACACAGTATTCGTAACTATGAGGTGTCACTGAACGCCAACAAATGCCTGTCCTGCCATAGCTGGAAAAACGCAGAAGAAATGAAAGCGACTAAAATCAGCGTCACCCATTTCGTCAACCGGGAAGATGCAGTACTGGCTGATGTTTCGCCACGGCGTTATTTCTGTCTCCAGTGTCACGTTCCTCAGGCCAGTGCAGAAGCACTCGTCGAAAATGAGTTTAAACGTGTGGATTCTCTCCGTTAGTGCCAGGGCCGGAAATGAGGTTAATTATGAAACTACTAAAAGCCTTTTGGCAGCGACTGGCTTCTCCAAGTAAAGCAGCCGTCGGCGTTGTTCTGTTCATGGGGTTCATCGGTGGATTGCTCTTCTGGGGTGCATTCAATACAGGCATGGAGGCGACTAACACTGAAGAGTTCTGTGCCGGATGCCACGCGCCAATCGTGGCAGAGATTCAGGACACGATCCATTATTCAAACCGTTCCGGCGTACGGGCAATCTGTTCAGATTGTCATGTTCCGCACGCATGGACCGATAAAATCGTCCGGAAAGTACAGGCATCGAAAGAGCTGTTGTTCCACTTTATGGGAACGATCGATACGCCTGAAAAGTTTCAGGCCCGAAGGGCACATCTGGCCGAACGGGAGTGGGCACGACTTCAGAAAAACGATTCGCTCGAATGCCGGAACTGTCACCAGTTCGAATACATGGACTTTTCTGAACAAAGTTCGATCAGCGCCCGGCAACACTCGACTGCTCTGGCATCCGGAGAAAAAACCTGTGTGGACTGCCATAAAGGGATCGCTCATAAACTGCCGGACATGAAAGGTGTCGAAGGCTGGCAATGATCAAAAGAAGGAATAGACCATGAGTACACTAGAATCCATCATCTGGCATATTCTGGGCTACAGCGCCATGCCGGTGATTATTCTGTCCGGATTTATCGCTGTTGCCATCATCTCGGTTTGGGTGCTTTCAGTAACGAAGGACAAGCAATAAGCCACGTTCCCCTCAACTGATGCCTCCCCAGTCATCAGTAAACTTAAGGAGAGACATTCGTCTCTCCTTATCATTCATCACACCTACCTGCTTATCAAAAAACCTATGACCTACCCGACAATTTGCACTGCTCCTTATTGAGTCATTGCATTGACTGAGCTAAAACAGACGTAGATACAATTTGCTTACGGGCATGTAACTGGTAAAGCAGGCAGGACCCAGAGTGCTGAGTTTATAAATAAGCTCAGCACTCTGGGTCTTTTTGTTTTTAAAGAGATCACAGGTGGTATGCGATGGACTATCAAACAATTGCTGAGGATATCCTTCAATATATTGGAGGGAAAGAAAACATTTCCTTTCTGACCCATTGTTCAACCCGGCTCAGATTCACCTTAGTCGATAATCAGAAACCCGATTATTCACAGATAGAAAAAATCCCCGGAGTCATTGGACTACGGCGGACCGGACAGTGTCAGATCATTATCGGGAATGAGGTGATCGAAGTTTACAATGCATTAAGCGTATTGATTGGGGAACTGCCGGAAAGCAGAGATGAACCAGCTCAGCAACGCTGGTCGGCCCGGTTGATCGATTTTATCATCGGAATATTTCAGCCATTGATCCCGGCAGTTGCCGGCGGCGGGATATTAAAATCACTACTTCTGCTTTTAATCACGCTGGGCTGGCTGGAAAAAGGCTCAACGGTTCATGTCATTTTTGATGCGATCGGTAGCGCTCCACTCTATTTCCTGCCGATCTTAGTCGCAATTACAACCGCCAATAAACTCAGAGTCAATGTCTTAGTTGCCGTTTCCGCCGTCGGCGCGTTACTCATTCCGGGAATGACTAAGATTCTTGCCGATGGAGCCGTTGTCTTTGAGCTCTCACTGAAAAATATTCCCTATGCTTATCAGGTCTTCCCTGCCATTCTGACGGTGCTGTTTTACTCCCGGATGGAGCACTGGATTACCCGTTACGCTCCGAAATCTGTCCGGGTATTCTTTGTTCCGCTGGTCTGTCTGACTGTCACCGTACCGGTCACATTACTGGTTCTCGGTCCGTTGGGATATAACCTGGGAATTGGTATGTCTGCCGTGATACTAACTATTTTTAATCAGTTAGGTTTTGTCGCTTTGGGACTACTGGCGGCGATTCTGCCGTTTATGATTGCAACCGGAATGCACAAAGCCATGATTCCCTATGCGGTAAATGCGATGACCCAGTTCGGAAAAGAAGTCCTCTATTTACCGGCATCACTGGCGCATAATATTGCTGAATCCGGCGCCAGCTTTGCCGTTGCACTGAAAACCAAAGATATCGGACTGCGTTCAACCGCAATATCAGCTGGTATTTCAGCCCTGTTCGGCATCACAGAACCCGCAATTTACGGCGTAACCCTGCTCCATAAGCCGGTACTATACAGTGTAATGCTTGGTGGCGCGGTCGGAGGCGCATTTATCGGTCTTTGTGCTATCGAGAGTTTTGCGTTGGTTGGTCCCGGCTTAGCCAGTATTACGATGTTCGCCTCTCCCGAAAACCCGATGAATCTGGTCTACGCACTGATTGCAATTCCGGTTTCATTCTTTACCGCATTTATTGCTGTGCTCATTTTATGGCGTGAACAACAATCACCGTCGGCTACACAGACCATCACACCAAGAGACAATGGGGAACATAAATCCTTCCCGGTGCATGCCCCGGTTTCAGGAAAAATCATTCCGCTTGAATCCGTTAATGATGATGTTTTCTCCGCCAAACTGATCGGTGACGGAATCGCCGTGATTCCGGATGATAATGTCTTGTATGCCCCCGTCAGTGGTGAAATTGTCAGTGTCTATAACACCGGGCATGCAATCAGTATGGTGGCCGAGAACGGCCTCGAACTGATGTTCCACATCGGGATTGATACGGTGAAACTTGAAGGTAAACACTTCAAAGCACAGGTAAATACCGGTGATCAAGTTTACGCAGGACAGCCGCTGGTTATATTTGAGCGGGAAGCAATCGCTGAACAAGGCTTTGATACGGTGGTGGTGTGTATTATCGCGAATGCCCATCAGTATCAGATCCAGTCGATTGAGAACAACCAGCAGGTCAGACAGCAGGATATTATTATGATGATAGAGGAGTTGGCATATGAACAATGAACATGTATTTCCGGAAAACTTTCTCTGGGGAGGCGCACTGGCCGCTAATCAGGTGGAAGGAGCCTGGAATCAGGGAGGTAAAGGCCTTTCTGTGGCCGATGTTGCCGTGTATAAAAAAGATGTTGACGTCAAAGACTATGCCGCCCACGCGGCAATTACATCGGCGTCGGTTGAACAGGCCATGCAAGACCCTAGTGATACACACTATCCCAAGCGCCGGGGCATTGATTTTTACCATCGCTATGCAGAAGATATCGCACTCTTTGCAGAAATGGGATTTAAAGCTCTGCGGATTTCAATTGCCTGGTCCCGGCTGTTTCCGACCGGAGAAGAGCAGGAAGCCAATGAAGAAGGTGTACAATTCTACATCCGGGTCTTTGAAGAATTAAAAAAACATCACATTGAACCCATCGTGACGTTGTCTCACTATGAAATGCCGCTGGCATTATCACTCAAGTACAATGGCTGGGTGGAACGAACAGTGATCGATCATTTTGTCCGTTTCAGCCGGGTCTGTTTTGAACGGTTCAAACCTTATGTGAAATACTGGCTGACCTTCAATGAAATCGACAGTATTTTCCGCCACCCTTTTACAACCGCCGGTATCATTCCCGATCGTTGTCCGGAAAATCAACAGCAAACGATCTATCAGGCATTACACCATCAGTTTGTTGCGTCTGCGCTGGTCACTCGCGACTGCCACGACATTATTCCCGGCAGTCAGGTTGGTTGTATGCTGACCAAACTGACAACCTATCCTCACACCTGCCATCCGCAGGATGTTGAGAAGACACTGATAAAAAATCTGATGAATCTTTTCTATTCAGATGTTCAGGTATTCGGGGAATATCCAGCGCTGGTTCAGAAACAGTGGCAAAAAGAAAGTATCCACATTGAAATGCAGCCGCACGATCTGGATATTCTGAAGGCTCACACCGTCGATTTCATTTCGTTCAGTTACTATATGTCGCTGACGGAATCGGCCAGTGACGGAATGGAAATGGCTGCTGGTAACACCATTTTAGGCGTGAAAAACCCCTACTTGCCTTCAACAGACTGGGGATGGCAGATTGATCCGGTCGGTCTGAAAGTGTCATTACTCGAACTTTACGACCGTTACAAAAAACCATTAATGATTGTTGAAAATGGGATGGGTGCCAAAGATGAAGTAGTTGACGGAAAAATCCATGACCCATATCGTATCGATTACTTCAAAGCACATTTCGAGCAGATGAAGGCTGCGGTTGCACTGGGTGTTGATTTAATTGGCTACACCAGTTGGGGACCAATCGATCTGGTCAGTGCCGGTACTTCTCAGATGTCAAAACGCTATGGATTCATTTACGTTGATCAGGATGATGAAGGCCACGGCACACTGGAACGGATCAGGAAAGACTCGTTTTACTGGTATCAGGATATTATAAAAACCAACGGCGCATCTCTGTAGTAGATTAGTGAGGGATTTGGCTATTGATAAACAGGTGGAATCAGTGCTGACAATCACAAAGACTCTCAATTCGAGTGTCGTATTGGTCGAGCAAAACGGTCAACCGATGATCGTACTGGGAAAAGGCATTGGCTACGGCAAAAAACCGGGGACACGCATCCGGTACGATGATGTCAGTCAGGTATTTATGCCGGTCGATAACCTTTATATCAGACAAATGCTCGATAGCATTGATTCCATTCCTGCACGCTATTTTGAACTGACGCAGGAGATCGTCTCACATGCCGAGCAAAAGATAGGGCAATCACTGAATCACACCATTTATTTTGCTTTGACCGATCATCTGCACTTTGCCGTTGAACGGTTTCAAAACGACATTACCCTGACCAACCGGGTTCTCTGGGAAATCAAAACATTTTACCGGACTGAGTTCGAAATCGGTGAATTCGCTCTTGCCTTACTGGAAGAACATCTTGGAGTTCTCCTGCCAGAGCAGGAAGCGGCCAATGTAGCTTTCCACCTGATCAATGCACAAAGCAGTGACAGTAACGAAACCGACGGCGCAAAATATGCCCATCTGGTCGGAAAAATTATCAATATCGTCCGCTATACGATCGGCAACGACATTGCAACAGACGACATTCACTACACCCGGTTTATCACTCATGTGAAGTTCTTCGTCGCCCGCTTTTTCTCCGGGAAAATGCTACCGGACGATGAAGACTCATTATTTGAGCACTTTCAGCGCAAATACCCCAAGGCTATCAGTTGTGCACAAAAAATCCGTACATACATCAGAGAAACCTATCAGCAGGAAATATCTGACGAAGAGATCACCTATCTCGCCGTACATATTTACCGGTTACTGCAAACGGAGACTTAGGGGCTGTGATACCAAGAATATCAATCAGTTCTTGGTGCGGTTGTAACCATACTTTCTCAACAGCTGATCAAATTCATCAGAATCGCTGGCTTGCAGCTTATCCAGAATATCGGTAGCTTTTTCTTTAATTCGCTGTTTTTTCGCCTGTTTAATCTCATCGATTCTCTTTTGCTGCTGTTCGAGTGCGTCCAGAGCATTCTCATAATTTTCCTGAGACTCTTCGTCTAATTCTGTTAATTCACCCATTTTTGCGAGAGAAAGGACAACTTTGGTAAGCAGGCTAAGCTGTGTTCCGTATGAACCCACTTTACTGAATATTTCCCGCTCAAGTTCGCTGTCACCACTTTCTGTATCGATGAATGTGAAGAAATCCGGCTCTACTTTCTGGTTAACATCCCCGCTCAACGGGAAATGGAAATTTGATTGTAACCAAGGGAACATGTCAGCCTCCTTATTTTCACATCATTCCTGTTTCCATCAACGTCTCATGTAAACGGCTTGATCACTGACAAGATCAGAATATTGACTTCTCATATAGATGGGCTTAAACCCATAAAAAAAGCGTAGTATAGGAATGACAATCACCACAATAAGAACACTTAATTATGAATCTCATATCATAAAATTCAGTAAATTCTCTGATAAACATCAAATACCATCACAATATCAGTTCAATTTTTTCGAATAGGTTCTGCAAAGTTTCCTACTTATCTATCTTTTTCACATCACTAGAATAGCCCCCGTCAACGCGATTCAATTACACAAGGAATTATTTTATGTCTCATGTTCTCGCTCTGAAATCCAGTATTCTTGGTGAATATTCTCAGTCAGGCAAACTGCTTGATGCGTACCTGGAAAAATTCAATGGTGCAGAGATAACTCTCCGTGATCTGGCTGCCAATCCACTGCCTGTACTCGATTTCTCGGTTGCCACAGCTCTGCGTTCTGCTGAAGGCCTGAGTGAAGAACAACAAGCCATTGTCAATCTTTCCGACCAGCTGATTGCTGAAATCAAAGCTGCCGATACCATTGTTATTGCAGCCCCGATGTACAACTTCACCATTCCGACTCAGTTGAAAAACTGGTTCGATCTGATTGCCCGTGCCGGTGTCACATTCCAGTACACCGAAGCTGGCGTTCAGGGCCTGATTGAAAACAAGAAAGTTATAGTAATCACAACACGCGGTGGCATTCATTTGGGTGGGGCAACCGACAACGTTACCCCATACCTGAAAACAATTCTGGGCTTTATCGGCATTACTGATGTTGAATTTGCTTATGCTGAAGCACTGAATATGGGTGATGAACCCGCAGCTCAGGGAATTGCAACGGCCAAAGGTCAACTGGAAGCTATTGCAGTTTAATCTCCCAGACGTTTATTTCCCGATAAACAAACAGCGCCAGCTTCACCGGCGCTGTTTGTTTGTCTGTTTATCAGAATCCCGGAAAACTCATTTTTCCGTCTGAAGTATCAGGCGGAGCGCTTGGGTATAATATTCCCCCTGAGAACCGGCCCGTTTGAGATACTCATTCAATTTAACTTTTGCTTCTTCAGGCTTATTGAGTTTCAGCAGGGTTTCGCCCCAAGAATAATAAAAGTCATCTTCCATTTCAATATTCAGCCCTTCCAGTAATCTGGCATAGAAAACTGCTTCCAGATAATTTTCGTTCTTCAAAGCATCCGAATAGGCAATCAGGTATTTGTCTCTTTTTAGCGATAAACCAAGCTCAGCATCACGATTTTCTGCGACTTCAAGCTTTTGCTCGGTTTCAGCAATCATCTGTTTTTGCAGATACTCATCCCGGTATTTCTGAATCATCTCCGGAGTAACCAGATTCTTTTGCATACGGGCAATATCGTAGGCATCCTGATCTTCACCGTTACGGTGATCCGGTGATAAACCGTAATCCAGTAACACGGTCACAACATTGGGTTTATTGCTCCAGATAGCCAGTAATAAAGCATTCCAGCCATAATTGTTGGTCTGTCCCAGATTAGCGCCAGAATCAACCAATAGCTGTATAGTTTCCATATCACCGTCATATCTTGCTGCTGCCAGCAACGGTGTCCAGCCATCACTGGAGGCCTGATCAACATCAGCTCCGGCCGCGATCAGCTTGGTTACCAGATCGTTGTATCCACCTTCCGCAGCATAATAAAGCGGTGTCCGCTGATAATTGTTTTTATCAGAGACATTCGGATCCGAACCTTTCTGTAACATCAGTTCTACCTTTTGGACGTCATGATGGCGGATCGCTGTAATCAGCTTCGGCTGCGTCGCACAACCGGCGAACATCAATGACAAGAGAATCAAACAGGGTCGAGAGAAATAAAAAGCGAGTTTATTCATAGTCCGAACCTTTAAAAGATTGCTGTTTCACTCAGTGGCTTAAGAAATAGCCAGACCCTTTAATATTAGCAGATGATTCAGACTCGTTACGCTACAGTCTCAGTTAGAAAGTACAGTCTCAGGTAGGTAGAAAGAAAGTGGAAGAAGGAACATCCGGCAAAACCCGATCAGGATTAGCCGGAATCAGTCCAGGGCAGCCGGACATGCCAAGAGTCCGCGAACAAAATAAAGGAACTAAGCAGGATAAACCAGATGACCAAAGCCATTTTCTGTCAGCGCAGTTTCCATCATGGCAATCACCTGACGGCTGGTTTCAGCACGCAACACATCAGAGCATCGTTTGCCATCCAGAATCAGCGCCGAAACGTGTTCAGTCTCATACTCAAATCCCCCGCCTCCCGCAGGTGTGGTGATTTGAGAGGTTTTCCCCTGATAAACAATATCGATCGTTTTCGGATTCCACCACTTATCATGAATCACAATCTCAAGTTCCGGCCCCAGAATAGTGGCTTCCCGTTGTAGATCCCGACTAATCGAGGCGGCAATCTTTCCTTCGAGAGCTCCGGTAAAATGGAATTCGACATGATCATCCACTTTGGACTCAGCGTAATCCTGAATATATTTCACCGCAGGTTTGTGCAGTGGTGTCTGGGTTAACTGACATAGATCCGCGTATAACCATAATGCGTATACGCCAACATCCAGCGTTGCTCCGCCGGATAAATCCGGATCGAAGATACGCAGCCGGGAATCAAACCCATGTCGGCCACCGAAAGCCGCTTCAACCGAATGGATCGTAACCTGATTCTGTTGGATAAACTGCCGCAACACCTGATACGCAGGAAACGCAACCGACTTCATTGCTTCCACTAACAAAACCCCCTGCTGTCTGGCAAGTGAAGTCATTTCATCCCAGTCCCGAAGGTTGGTAAAAGCAGGCTTTTCAACCAGTACATGTTTGCCGTGACGGAGAAACAACTCGGTCATATGACGATGAAACGGATGAAGTGTGGCGATATACACCGCATCAACATTCGGGTCAGCAGCCAGTGCCTGATATGAGTCGTAATAATGCGGACAGGCGTATTCTCCGGCAAATTGAGCCGCACGTGGTAAATCTCTTGCTGCCACGGCATACAACTCACCATTTTGCACATAATGCGTCAAATCCGCAGCAAAGCGATGGGCGATGTTTCCCAGTCCGGCAATCCCCCAGCGTACTTTATGATTTTCCATGTTGTGTTCCACTATAACATGTCGGTAATACCATCAGGATAAAACGGGATATTACCATTAAGGAGATCATCTTCATCAAACCAGCGGACAATAAATCGTTCCCCATTGACCTCGATTCCGGGGATTTCATCCTGCTGATAAAAAGACTCATCTTTTAATTCGGCTTCATAGACAAAAACAATTTCGTGGCCGGCAGTTCCGCTGAACGTAAAAATATTTTCACTGATTCCCAGTAATCGCAGATTACCGATTTCCGCACCAATTTCTTCGAAGGTTTCTCTCCGGGCGGCATCGGTTGACTTCTCACCGAATTCAATCCCGCCACCAACCGGAATCACATATTTCTCATCTTTGATCGGATCGTATCCTTCCGCTAACAAAATTCGGTGATCACGTCGGAACAGGCAGACAGCTTTAGCTCGGATATGCGGCATAAGAAAGTTCTCATATAACAGAAGCAGTTACACAAAAGCCTATTCAATCCGGCGCAGAGAATCAACTTTTATTCCCTGAATAAAAAAACAAAAAGCGCCCCACCCAGGGCACTTTTGATTGACTAAAGTTTTATGGCTGACCTGCTATGCAAATCAAGTAATTACCGTTAGAAAGAACTCTGTCCCCAGTCAGCAACCGGCTCAAGATAAAAAATCTGATTATCGTTCTGGCTATTGCATGGCCAGATCTGCCACTGATTACCCGAAGCAGTGGAACCATCGGAAACATCCATACAGTAGGCATAGTTTTTATCCCTATTCAGGAA
Source organism: Vibrio mangrovi (assembly GCF_024346955.1). Lineage (NCBI taxonomy): Bacteria > Pseudomonadati > Pseudomonadota > Gammaproteobacteria > Vibrionales > Vibrionaceae > Vibrio > Vibrio mangrovi. The sequence continues at coordinate 901,867 of NZ_AP024884.1, forward strand.
CTGACCTGACGAGGAAACCGCCCACTTTTCAGAGTTTCCACCATCGCAATCCCACAGATGCATTTTATCACCGGCATCGGCAGAACCCGTATTAAAATCCACACAATACTTATTATTTCCTTTCGGTCTTAACTGCCCCTCAGCCGTATAAACAAACTGTTGGTTATCCTGATCCGTACAGAGTTCCTGACGAAGATCGCTACCATTATTATATCGGGAGCCTTCTACAGCCAGACACTGATCCTGATCAACGGCTATTTTCGGATGAATTTTAAAGTAACCGGGTAAACTTCTTCTTTCACCAACCAACAGTATCTGCGGCTGTTTACCTTTGGTCCAGTCCGGTGTTTGCGCAACGTTGTCAATATCCCAGCCAATAGCAGATACACCATGAGCCAAAGCAATCCAGGTCGCCGCATAATCGGTGTTTTTAAAATCTCCGGCAGTACTCCATAAATGCATCAACTGCTTATACTCATTCGCCCGATTGGCTGTGATTTGGTAGTGATCACCCGCAGCAACATTGCCACAGAAGAAACGTTTCGAGTGTTCATCTGAAATCGAATCGATCGCTCCGGAGAACTCATTGGGATCTGCTGCATCAATATCAGGACACAGAAAAGTACTCTGAGTAGAACCCATTAATGTCATTGCCGTTTCCATACGGTCATTAACATCACCGACATGTCCGCCTGTCAGCACAATAATCGCTTTCCCTTTCATCGATGCTACATTCGGCCAGCCTACTGCTTTCAACCGGGCCCGATAGTCCGGTGAATAATTAGTACCTAAATGTGCCAGTAAATCCTGATAAGTGAAAAAACGACTGCCTAATTTGTTAGTCAGATAATTAGAAATAAACTGATCTAACAGCACAACTTCATCAGACTTCCATGCATTTAGCGGATCCCAGCTTGATTTCATATCGACGAAAATAACTAATGGCAAATCATCCGTATGTACGTTCATCCAATTAACGATATCATCCAGACAATCTCCCAGACGATCATTATCAGGAGCACTACAGTTGACATTGCCCGGATTCATATCATGGCTTACAGAAGGACCTTTGGCGTTATTCTCCCAATTTCCCCGGTCAATCACATCCAGCTCCACAGAACGATACCCGGCATCAAGCCAGCCGATGAGAGAATCCCCATGCTGGTAGGTATTATGCGGCTGAATATAATACAGTTGATCAAATCTCAGACTATCCTGAGGTAAGCCAGCCTTAAATATAGGTTTCATAATCACTGCATAGGCAGAATTCATCTGCAAACCGAGAAGCACCGAAGATAAACAGAATAACCACTTACAAATAATACTAATACTTTTCATATTAAAAATCACTATATTGTCATTTGTAGAATTATTTATATTTCATAAAAACTGTTTTTTCAAAAAATATTTATATTTAAAATTAGCCGTGAGAAATAAAACAAAAACCAATTAAAATACAAATAGATATATTATTTAATATTGTTATTAAAATTAATAAGAATATAATTCACTATATAAATAAATATTATGTGAAATCCATACTTTTCTTGAATATATTTATTGATACTGGGTATACACAGCTTAGAATCCTAAGCAAATAACCAGCATCAAAAAGCAAGACACGTTCAGATAAATCCTTTGACATCAGTGTAAGTCAAAGAGTGTTATTCGTTTCGGAATAACACTCTTTGAGAATGAACTTCTACTACAAAATGTTTTTAGGGACAATTCGCCGGATTTTAACGCCAAAACGCTTAGATAAATTCACAGTATGATCAGGGTTAAAGTCCTCACTGATTCGCCAGGCATTGTCTGGCTCCATTTCCAGAAGGATATTTGCTTTAACTTGTTGGGTTATCTGAGGTGAATAAATGACGGTAATACATTCGGTATTCAGGTTTTTACTGCGTGGGTCAAAGTTATAAGAACCGATTACTGTAATTTTATCGTCTACCGTCATTGTCTTCGCATGTAAGCCAAAAATAGGAACAATGGGCAATTTCTTAAACATATGATCCGTCATCACACGATGTCGTATTTTTGCATCGGGTTTGAATTCATAGATATTAACCCCAGTGCTTAATAACGCATTCCTGTCTCTCTGGTAACCACTGAAAGCTTCAAGATTGTCATTAGATGCAAGGCTGTTGGTCAATATATTAATTTCAACACCTCTATCCACCAAAGATTTTAAAAATGCCCGGTCAGATGCCGTTGTAACCAGATAAGGTGTCTGAATAGTGATAGATTTCTGAGCAGCATCGGCTAATTCGACTAACTTATCCTGTGTCATACCGCCACCACCTAAAAAGTGTTGGCCGTCATTTTTCCCGGGCTTATCGGAAACATACTCAACCTTATCCAGCCACAAAAAGCTCCCTTCCTGAGCAAGGTGTTCAAACGTTTCCGGCACTTTTTCAATTTCAGCCCGTATTTCCTGATTAAAGTTTTGAGGGTCACAGGCATATGAATGTAATCTTGTGAACTCCGGGTTATGATCGTAAGGATTATCCTCAAGTAATTCTTCTACAGGGACACTCAGATCACTTTGCCAGAACTCTTTAAATGAAGAAGTGATGTCTGAGACCACTTTCCCTGCTAGAAAAACATCCCGGTCACGAAAATTATAGGTGTGGTCGAAACCAAAATATTCATCGGCTATATTCCGCCCACCGGTAATTGCAAGCTGGTTGTCAACAATAAAAACCTTATTGTGCATTCTTTGATTCAATTTATGAAAATTAAACACAACCGTGGCAAATTTATCAATGATGTTTTTGCCGATATTCGCATTAGGGTTATATATCTTAATATCAATATTATCATGAGCAGCTAACATCAGTAATTCATCACCTTTAGCCTGCACCATAATATCATCGACCAACACTCTGACTTTAACACCACGTTCAGCAGCCCGGACAAGATAATCAGTTGCGATTAAGCCAATGTTATCTACTGAGAAAATAAAATATTGAATATCAATCGATTTTTCTGCTCTTTCAGCCAGCCATGCACGAGACATCATTGCTTCAGCACCCTGCTCCAACACATATGTTCCCGTCTGATGCTTCATCTTCTCACGGTATGGCTTAAGGTATTCGGTTAACGTTTCAGTCTTAACATGAGAGGTATTCAAACAATAATTTGCATCCGATAGCGGTACGCTATCCGGAGTTGAACTACAGCCGATAGTTAAAAGCAAAAAAATTAGCAACGTTGTTTTTATCGCAAAAGTATTGATGGTATTCATGTTGAGAGTGTCTGATACAGAACAGATTGATATCAGTAACATACAAAAAACACCATACGATGTCACGTTGTTAAACCACATTATCAACCAATCCCAGCCAATGAGAATGAGATCTTCCGTATTGGTATCGATTGCCGTGATCACCTGATCGATTTCAAAAAATTCTCCATTACTGTCCATAACAACAGGTTACGTACTTCATCGGCGACGACAATAAAGTAAATAAATGCTCTAAGTTGAAAAACTAGATGTTATTGATAGATGAATTAAATGCTGGAGGGTTATTTCATGTGAATCACATATTACCCACTGAAAATCATTACTGGTGGCGTATTCGCAGCATCATGATCGCATGATCGGCCCCGTATCTTTCCAATGGCGCCGTCACCTGATTATTTTGTATTGCACAGATCTGTACATCATTAACATGCCCATTAGGAACCAGTGCATAATCCAAGCAACTTGTATTTCGGGTATATTTATATAACACATTATTAAAATTGCTTCGCAATGCGAGAATAGAATGTGTCCCTTGGATTGAATAGCCACCGAGTCAGTAGACACTAGTTAGTCTTCTCTCATATTGCTTCTCATACTCTACAGGTGACAATTGATTATTGGAACCATGCCTGCGCTTCACGTTGTAGAACATCTCTATGTATTCAAAGATATCCATGCGAGCATCTCCCCGTGTGGAGTAGATTTTGCGTTTGATTCTTTCTCTTTTCAGTAGCTGGAAAAAGCTTTCTGCCACAGCATTATCGTGACAATTACCTCGACGGCTCATACTGGCTTCTAGTCCATGTTGCTTTAAGAACTTGTTCCAGTCGTGACTTGTATACTGGCTACCTTGATCGGAATGTACAAGTACCTTTTGGATTGGAGAACGTCGCCATATAGCCATTAAAAGCGCATCCAAAACCAACTCTTTAGTTATTCGACTTTTCATCGACCAGCCAATCACTCTTCTAGAAAAAAGATCAACAACAACGGCAAGATACAACCAACCTTCATGTGTTTTTATATAGGTAATATCGGTTACCCATGATTGATTTGGAGCCGTTGGATTGAACTCTCTGGCTAATTTGTTTGCCGAAATGACATGCTCAGTACCCGCTTTAGCTCTGGGTTTACGATATCCGCGTTGTGACTGTAAGCCTTCTCGCTTCATCAAGCGATACACTTGATTGATCCCACAGGATTCACCTTCATCTCGTAGGTCACTGTATATCTTTCGATAGCCATAAACCCCGCCTGATTCCAACCAAAACTGTTTGATAAGCCCGAGAAGATATTTACGCCGTTTCTCTTGTTTGCTGTCAGGGTGTTTTAACCAGGCATAATAACCACTGGGATGAACCCCAAGGATTTTACACATCCGTCGAACAGGCCAAATAGACTGATTGGCTTTGATGAAGGCGTACCTCAGTCGGACTGGCTTGCGAAGTACACCGCGGCTTTTTTTAGTATATCCCGCTCTTCGGTGACTCTTTGCAGTTCTTTTCGAAGCCTGCGAATTTCGGCACTTTCATCAGATTGAGCTTGGTGTTGGGAGGAGTCGGGACCGTAGCGCTTCACCCAAGCATAAAGGCTGTGGGTAGTCGTCCCTAAGCGGTTGGCAACATCAGCCACACTATGACCTTTTTCCGTGACCTGTTTTACCGCTTCAATTTTAAATTCTTCTGGATATCTTTTGCTGCTCATAAGCACCTCTCTGTTAGTCATTTTGTCTAACTAAAAGGTGTCTATCAAGTCGGTGGCTATTCAGTCATATGTCATTCCTGTTTTCTATATTTTACTGAAATGACATAGATTCCTGAACACTACCGTTAATTTTTATTATTTGGTGATTAAAGGATTTCCAAATAACGTCATTGCTAACCCTCTACCAGCAAAATAACTATTTTCTTCCATTATAGTTTTGTTGGCATAGAAACATGCGTCTAGAGCACAAGATCCAGAGTCCCATTCATTTATAAATGCTTCAAGCCATCTATGTATAAAGAATGAGTCTAGTGGCCAAGGTGAAGCGATAACTGTTTCACAACTATTCTCTAGGAGTAACTTGGGTAACCCAAAAGTTGTTTCAGAATAGGGAGATTGATCTAACTTCCCGCCACTACAAACAAACAAAACAATAACTCCACAGTTTTTTATGCTTGACGCAAGAGTTGCAGGACTAAAGTAAAATTCTTGTTCATCTGCGATTTTTTTAAAATAGCCATTGTCGCTTGCTATTCCTCCATGAGCAGTTATAACGGCTAATTGAGAGTTTGAACAATGAAAAGGTATTTTACTCTCAGTTGAAACCTCAAATTGATACTCCTCAAACACAGGTGTTAAGCGACTATGGGCTATTTCCAACGTGCCTAAACTATCTTGAGAAATTGAAATCCACGCAGACCTTTTATTTCTCTTCACTTTATTCCGTTCAGTTAATTGTTTAAGCCAACTTATAGACGGAACATAACAACATGAAGTTTTTTGTCCCAAAAAATCTCTGTTTATTTGCAAAATATTTAATGGTATTTGTTGTAAATTTGGTTCAGCACAGACGATTAAGCGTTCAGTGTTAGGAATGGATATTTCCAGTTCTGACATAGTTTCATAAAATACATTATTGCCTTCTTGCTCTCGAATATCTCCGTATTTATGAGGGTATGACTTTTGCCAAGTTAATAGGTTCTCTTTAAAAGCTTTTGTTTCCACTAGAGACTCAAAAATCCCATTTTTAATTATCGTCCCTCGCAAATCACCATTTTGGTTTAAGGCAATTTGAAGAACAGTAAACCCTTGTGAGGAAAGGCTTGTGGCATAATCAAATAGCTCATATCTATCTGATTCATTTTGTGGTGCTTTTGAATTAGTTGCACTATCACTCAATAATTCCAGTAAGTTAAACAAATCTTTTTTGTCATAGTTTGAAGAATCATGACTTAAGTTTCTCCTAGCCAAGAGCTTAACCATCTTTAAATCTTCAGGCCGATCTTGTGAAAAATCGCCAATCTGTATACTGTCGTTAAGCGAAAAAATGTCGTGAATTTCTGGTGTGAGACTACTCATAACCCTAATTTTTTCTAGGGTGCTTATCGGCAACCTGTTACTAATTTCTTTGAGCACTTCAATAGTGTCTTTTTGTAGTTTTAAGCCATCGTGTTTAGCTTTTTCTACAGCTTGGTAAAGAAGGATTGCCGTGGGAAGAATTTCTTCACCTTTTTCTATTACTTGCTTTGAAAGAGAAGTTAACTCATCAATCAAAGAAGACGCTTCTTGACTTTTCCATGATGTTATTTCGAGCAGTTTAATTCCGGCATTTAAGTTTTGAAGCCTTAAACCTGCTTGAATTCCTATATCGTAATTGTCGACTAATTGTGAAGCGTTAGCAGTAATTTGTAGGGAAATATCCGATAGGTGTAAGTCACGAGTAATTTTTGCTAACAAAAATATAATCTCAAAGGCGTGTTTAGGTTCAATTGCCTCATCGATAGAAAAACAACAACAACATGCAATCAATGCATCTAAAGGCTTTGCTTGGCGTAAGTAGATATCTGAGTAACAACTCCAAGCAATTAACTTCCTTGTAGCATCATTAAGAGAAACATCTATGATCTGTTCAGCTAAATTCCTAGCTAGCTGAGGATTGTTCTGTGACCAGAAATGGTTTGCAAGTAGTTTCAATGCGAATAAATCTTCGGCTATTAACTTATCAGCGTGTGGTGCTAAAAGGCTAATTACATATGCTAATTGTTCCGTAATATCCAGATCTTCACGTCCATCTTGAACTCCATAGTTTAGGAGATTTTTAAGTGAAACGAGGTGACCATCAACATCTTCAGGAATTAGTCGCTCCGGCAAGGAAGAGACTCCCAGTTCAATTACGCTTTCCTTATCTAGCCAATCGAAAACTTTCCTGATAAAATCTGTAACTTGTTCATTCGATACACTTTCTTTTTCTGCATTTCTAACTTTATTTATTCTAAGTCCACGACTAGCCAACTTTAAAGCTAAAGAGGCTAAGGCTGGTAATCCATATTTACCAAAATTTGCAATAGATACTAATGAGAAAAGCTTTGTTCTTAAGTGTGTTAAGTCTGGATTAACAGCTACGTACTCTATTATTTCATTTAGAGTTACCTTGATTAGTTTTTCGTTTTTAGATATGTCGAATCCTAAAAGGATTAGTTGCTCTAGACAATAGATGATTTTATAGACTGAATGGAGTTTGTATAAAGAGGATGAGTTAACTTTTATAGATAATTTTAGAGACGCCATATAGTCTTTAGATTTAGCTGCTTTTATGGCATTGGTGATGTAGATTAGTGAAAACTTCTCTTGATTCTGACTTGTTTGAATTAGCTCATTAGATTCTTCAACAAGATCTGTAGTTCTTATTGTTAGTAACTCGACTTCGTCAAAACCAAATATGCGACTGTTTAAATCCTCTGGGTTTTCATCTGACACTAATTCTAGTAAACGAAGGCATTTATTTTCTTTTAAAACAGCAGAGGTTTCGAAAAGGCCTTGTAATCGATGATATGCTTCTTTGGCAAAATCATATCTTTTTAAATCTGTACTGACTAAAAGCACAAGTTCTAACTCTTGTTGTGTAAATAGTTTATTTATCTGCCCATCAATTAGCCTAGCTGCCAACTCTCTTTCCCCTGCTTGTAGGGCAATGCGGGAATAATTTATTGATGCTTCAGGAGACACAATCGAATTACGGTCTGACATTTCTCTTATTATGTCGGAGGCTTGCCCTAATCTGTCACCTTTATGTAGCAGCTGAATTTTAATTTGTTTTATTATAGATGAATTCAAATCACTGTTTTCTAATTCAAATAAAGCTTTTTCAACTTTCCCCTGCAAGCATAAAGCTGACCATTTCATTATTTTAGGTTGGAGGTCGCTGGCTCCCATTTCTCCTTTAGAGTAATCCCCCATCCAAACTGGATACAATCCATCTACTGTGACTATTTTTTCTTGGTTTTCTGCTTGAATAGGTGGAAGTTCTCTATCTGTTAATACTATGAAATTTTTATTTTTTTTAGCTTCATAAATCAGTCCTTCAGATAACTCAACTAGATTATTAACCCAATTGGATTCATAGCTACCAGATAATAGTCTTTTTCCTCGATTTGTTTTCGTTGTATGACTGCTTTTGTACTTGCAACATAGCGGTAGCAAAATGACAGATTTTTCGCGGGCCTTTTTTGCGACTTCTACAACGGATTCAATACTCATATCTTTTACATGATGTACTTGTAATATTTTCTTTAAAAATTCAATATTCCGTGCTGTTGGTGGCGTTCCATAAAGATCTTTAAATGCGTTTAAAACGCTATCAAAAATGGAATCAAAACTGTAAATATTTGCTTGTTCAGGGGGAGAAATAAAACAAAGCTCTGAAATAAAACGTTCATTAGTACTCTGATTGACAATGTTCAGAAGAAAAATGCTCATTCCAGATATAATTTTTGAGCATTCCATATCTCCAATAAATAGCTCAGCTTCACCATATTGGGGAAGAGATTTCCCGTTATATAGTGGCCTAGCGTCAAACGTTTTTGTGATATCTATTTTTATATCTTTCATGAGAAATTATCCATTTTCATTTTCGCATCTGTTCTTATCGAGCTTTTATTGGGTTAAGTTTCAGTTCTCTATACTGTTTCTAGATTAAAAATGTCGGGGCTGTTATTGTATTGTACAACTCAAGTTTTAACTATTCATTAGCTTGTCCGGTGCTAGCGAACGTTACTGATTGAGAACACCGTATATGCTCGGTTCTGGGAGGTTCCTACCACAGCTTCGATGCTGCTAAAGTACTGTGACTTCAGTAGCACGTTCTACCACTGAGTAAATGCGCTAACAAACTTAGGGGCAAAAGTATGTTAGTGCTAACAAAGCTTCTTGGGGCTTTTTCGGAATATTCATTGAAGGGGAATCTTCATTTTGGGGCTAAATTGGGGCTTTTTTTGGGGCTAAATTGGGCTTTATCTTCCACTTTACTGTTTATACACCCAGTAGTAACACATACACAAAGCGCCCCTTTCAGAGCGCTCTCAATCTTACTGCCAGTCGAGGATAACTTTCCCGGAAGCCCCGCTACGCATGACGTCGAAGCCTTTCTGGAAATCATCAATCTTGTAATGATGCGTGATGATTGGGGTCAGATCGAGACCGGATTGGATCAAGCTTGCCATCTTGTACCAGGTTTCGAACATTTCCCGGCCATAAATACCTTTGATAACCAAGCCTTTGAAAATTACCTGAGTCCAGTCGATACCCATGTCAGAAGGTGGAATTCCCAGCAGAGCGATTCGTCCCCCGTGGTTCATGGCTTCCAGCATGGTGCGGAATGCAACCGGAACACCGGACATTTCCAGTCCGACATCGAATCCTTCGGTCATACCGAGTTCAGCCATGACATCATTCAGGTTTTCTTCGGCAACATTAACCGTCCGGGTCACACCCATTTTTTCAGCCAGTTGCAGACGATAAGGATTAACGTCGGTGATAACCACATGACGGGCACCGACATGTCTGGCAACGGCGGCGGCCATGATCCCGATCGGACCGGCACCAGTGATCAGTACATCTTCCCCGACCATATCAAATGAAAGCGCGGTATGAACTGCGTTTCCGAACGGATCGAAAATCGCCGCCAGATCATCGGAGATTTCATCCGGGATTTTAAATGCATTGTATGCAGGAATCACCAGATATTCGGCAAATGCGCCGGTCCGGTTCACCCCGACACCAATCGTATTCCGGCACAGATGTGTCCGTCCGCCACGACAGTTACGACAATGCCCGCAGGTAATATGCCCTTCACCGGAAACCCGGTCTCCGATAGAAAAGCCACGGACTTCCTGCCCGATACCGACGACTTGCCCGACATATTCATGTCCGACAACCATCGGTACCGGAATGGTTTTCTGCGACCACTCATCCCAGTTATAAATATGTACATCTGTACCGCAGATGGCGGTCTTCTTAATTTTAATCAGCAAATCATTGTGACCCAGTTCCGGCATATCCACCGAAGTCATCCAGATCCCCTGCTCGGGTTTCAGCTTTGATAATGCTTTAATTTTCATAAGACCGCCTCTGTAGCAACCATCTTAAAGTAACAATCATCTTTGTTTGAAGTAACGATCATTTTGAACTCTCATGTGGTGTGCTCTAAGCTGCAAAACATCTCAGAGCACCATTCACTTTAACCGTTGATAATACCCATCTCGCGACCAACCTGAATAAATACGTCGATTGCTTTATCGAGTTGCTGTTTTGAATGAGCCGCGGACATTTGCGTCCGGATTCTGGCCTGCCCTTTCGGCACGACCGGATAAGAGAATCCAACCACGTAGATCCCATGAGCCAGAGCCCGTTCAGCAAATTCGGCAGCAGCTTTGGCATCGCCCAGCATAATTGGAATAATGGCATGATCTGCGCCGGCTAGCGTGAAACCGGCTTCTGTCATGCGTAGACGGAAATGAGCAGCGTTTTCCCACAAACGAGCTCTTAATTCACCACTTTCGGCCAGAAGATCCAATACCCGGATAGATGCGGCAACAATTGCCGGAGCAACCGAGTTCGAAAACAGATAAGGTCTGGAACGCTGGCGCAACCAGTCGATAACTTCTTTCTTCCCGGCTGTATAACCGCCGGAAGCTCCGCCCATTGCTTTCCCCAAAGTTCCGGTAATAATATCAACGCGATCCATAACATGATGATATTCATGAGTTCCCCGTCCATTTTCACCCATAAAACCAACCGCATGAGAGTCATCGACCATGACCAGCGCATCATATTTTTCTGCCAAATCACAAATAGCAGGCAGGTTAGCAACCACACCGTCCATAGAAAACACACCATCGGTCACAATCATTTTATGCCGGGCTCCGGCCTGATCTGCGGCAATCAGTTGTTGCTCCAGTTCAGCCATATTGTTATTGCTGTAACGGAAACGCATCGCTTTACACAGACGGACACCATCGATAATTGATGCATGGTTAAGCGCATCAGAAATGATGGCATCTTCTTTATCCAGCAGCGTTTCGAACAATCCGCCATTGGCATCAAAACAAGAGGTATACAAAATTGTGTCTTCTTTCCCCAGAAAGTCTGACAGCTTCTGTTCCAGCGTTTTATGAATGTCCTGCGTTCCACAGATAAAACGAACAGACGCCATCCCAAAACCGTGGCTATCCATACCCGCTTTTGCCGCTTTAATCAGTTCAGGATGATCAGCCAGACCAAGATAGTTATTGGCACAGAAGTTCAGGACTTCATCTCCGGTATTGATATGCACTGCCGCCTGCTGAGCCGATGTAATTACCCGCTCCGATTTATACAGCCCTTCTTCTTTAGTCGATTCGATCTGATGTTGGATGTGTTCGTAGAATGCAGAGGACATAGCTATTTCCTTGATATTTATTGAATTACCCTAGTCGGTGATTTCAAACGATTACAGTATTTACAGTGTAAAAAACACGTTATTTATACCCAAATAACCTCACGATACTGTTTCAGCGAGAATCACAGGGCACAGAGACAAGGCCGAGATTTGGATACCATTGACATTACTTAGGTATAAGTTTAATCCATGTGGAGAAAAGCAATTATCCCTCACAGGGGAAAATCATTATTGAATTAAATTCACAAATCATCTTTATTGTGGCTTTAGAGAAAACGAAGTAACCAGACACCAGAGGAAAACAATAGAAGGATGAAAACGATATAATGAGATAAGCAACACGCTTTACCTGCCGATGCATTGCTCATCATTTCATACGGACGTTACTATCAGAACGTTTATACCCTTACAGCACGTCGCTATCACATCGGAGGAACATAATGAACCCAAAATTTCCGGAGAATTTTTTATGGGGTGGTGCGGTTGCCGCTCACCAGCTTGAAGGTGGCTGGGACAGCGATGGTAAAGGGATGAGTATTATTGATGTCGTCACCGCTGGTGCTTACGGAAAACAGCGCAAAATTACTGACGGTATTCTCCCTGATGAATTTTATCCCAATCATGAAGCCATCGATTTTCACGGACGCTATAAAAAAGACATCAAACTCTTTGCTGAAATGGGATTCAAATGTTTCAGAACCAGTATCGCCTGGACGCGGATTTTTCCGACCGGAGAAGAGGAAACACCCTGTGAAGCCGGATTACAGTTCTACGATAATATGTTCGATGAACTGCTTAAATACGGTATTGAACCGGTCATTACACTCAGCCATTTCGAAATGCCCTATCACCTCGCCCGGAAATATGATGGCTGGATGAGCCGGAAAGTCATTGATCTGTTTGTTAAATATGCGATGACAGTGATTGAACGCTATCAGCATAAAGTAAAATACTGGATGACGTTCAATGAAATCAATAACCAGAAAAACGTCGCACTGGATATCTTCGGCTGGACATGCTCCGGCGTAAAATTTACCCAGAAAGAAAAACCGGAAGAAGCCATGTATCAGGCTGCTCATCATCAGTTTGTCGCCAGTGCCAAAGTGGTTGCCAAAGCGCACCAGCTGAATCCGGATCTGAAGATTGGCTGTATGGTTGCGATGGTGCCGTTTTACCCATATTCCTCTCATCCGGATGATGTCATGCTGGCAGAGATCGCAATGCGGGACCGTTTTATCTTTGCCGATGTCATGGTGAAAGGCCACTACCCGAATTACGCCCGTAAAGACTGGGAAAACAAGGGATACGCCATTGAAATGGCAGAAGAAGACGAAGCAATTCTACGCGCTGGGGCTGTCGACTACATTGGTTTTAGCTACTACATGTCAAGCACAGTGAATTCTCAGGCAACACAAAGCAATCAGGAAGAACTGGTTGACGGCAGCCGTAAACAGTCTGTCCGCAATCCATACCTGAAAGCAAGTGACTGGGGATGGCAAATTGATCCGGTTGGTCTGCGTTATAGCCTGACAACACTCTATGAACGCTATGAGAAGCCACTATTTATCGTCGAAAATGGGTTTGGTGCCGTTGACAAAGTTGAAGAAAACGGTGAAATCAACGATGACTACCGGATCGATTATCTGCGTGCCCACATTCAGGAAATGGCGAAAGCAATTCATGTCGATGGTGTAGATCTAATGGGATATACACCATGGGGATGTATTGATCTGGTCTCGTTTACAACCGGAGAAATGAAAAAACGTTACGGCTTTATTTATGTGGATAAACATGATGACAATACAGGGACGCTGCAACGTTCACGTAAAAAGTCCTTCTTCTGGTATAAAGATGTGATTGCTTCCAACGGTTCTAAACTCTGAGCACATAAGATCCATTCTCAGGTAGTTTTCCCCTGCAATCAAAAGCGCCTCCGATAGCGGAGGTGCGATAACTTTATAAATAATCTGAGAAAATGACTGGCATCCAATCCTGACGGGAATGATCACTGCATATCCCACTCAAGTTTCACTATTGACAAAAACTGACACCAGGCTGGGTTATTCTATTCTACGTATGAAATCTATTTTTATTCATATATAACATTCAGAGACATTTCCAGAAAGTCAGCGAGAAAAAGATGAGCACAAAAAACGGTAGAATCAGCACAGATAGTGCAGAAATATATTACGAACTATCAGGTAATACTGCAGGTAAACCACTCCTGTTGTTACACGGAGGTCTGGGATCAATGGATGAGTTTCACGGAGTGCATGAGTTTCTGTCACCAGACCATTTCATAGTCAGCATTGATTTCAGAGGACATGGTAAATCGACGCTTGGCGACTTACCTCTGAGCTATGCACAGTATCAGCAAGATGTCGAAACTATATTGAAGTATCTGGAGATCGATCACTATTCCATCTTTGGGTTTAGTGATGGCGGTATCGTCGGTTATCGTCTGGCTGCAAGTCATCCGGGGCAAGTTGAAAAGCTGATCACATTGGGAGCTCAGTGGCACTTAGTCGCTGACAGTCAGGTCACAAAAATCCTGCAAAGTGTCACTGCTGAATTCTGGACACAGCGCTTTTCTCAGGATGTTGAAAAATATAACACAACCAACCCTCACCCAGATATTCCGAAACTGGTAGAAGCGGTCAGAACAGTCTGGCTAGACATGACAGAAAATGGCTATCCGGGCCAGTCTGTAGGAAGAATAACCTGTCCAACGCTTATCATGCGAGGAGACAATGACTTCTTATTCCTGATGCAAGAAGCGCTTGAGTTAAAACAGCAAATCAAAGGCTCATCTTTTGCCAATATCCCATTGACGGCTCACGCATCCCATCAGGAATCTCCTGAGATTATCGGCAAAATCGTTCATCAGTTTTTATCGCAGTGATACTTCAGACGAACAGCAACAGGCAAGAATAGTAAGGACAGGCACCTGATATTTCACAGTGTCAGTCCTTTCAATAATCCGTCCTTTCAGCAATCCGTCCTTTCAGCAATCCGTCCTTTCAGCAATCCGTCCTTTCAACAATGCTTACCGGGCATATATTTTCCAATGCCGGTTCCCTAAAAACTACTATTATTGATGTGAAATTCATTTACAGATACGGCCAGCCATTCAGCGTCCTCAGCCTTTTTAAATAATCATTTTCTTCTCTTAAGGCTATCTTAAGTTAAGTTTTTTAAGCTCTCTCAAATACCTTCAAAGAAAGGTAACTTGTGCTGTCGATCTTATGCATCATAATGTCAAATATACAGCATATTATTTAAGGTCTCATCGGTGTCTCACCAGTCAAACCCACTGTAACCATTGACACAAGAAATATATGAGACTAATCCAATAACAGACAATTTCCTGAGATCATTAGACCACTCACTAAACCAGCATTGATTACTATACCTAAATGACCTCAAGATACAGTTTCAGCCTTAGCAAAGATATTTGTATAAGGGTCTGCCACTGTCTTGAAGTTACCGGGTATATGATTCTCCATTTATATACAACGAAAATGAAGTATCACTCCCTAGATAATAAAAATAAGTCGTCTCAAAAAGGAAATAACAATGAATCAACCCAGACATCACGAAAGTGAGGTCACTTTCGGACCTGATGAATTATTAGTCTCAACAACTGATTTGGATAGTTACATTACTTATGCGAATGATGAATTTTGCAAAGTGTCAGGCTTTAGTGCTGAAGAACTTGTGGGTCAGCCTCATAACATGGTTCGCCATCCGGATATGCCAAAAGCTGCGTTTAAAGACATGTGGACTCGCCTTCAGCAGGGGCATAGCTGGCATGGCATGGTAAAAAACCGCTGCAAAGACGGCCGGTTTTATTGGGTCAATGCCTTTGTCACCCCGCTGTATGAAGGTGATAAAATAGTCGGCTATCAGTCTGTAAGGCGCAGCCCCCAGCGTGAAGATATCAAAGCGGCTGAAGCGCTTTATTCACGAATCAATCAGGGAAAATCAGAACGATCAGTTCGGGAAAACAGCGCTATTAAATCACTGTTCTCGGTCATTTTCGGACTGGGATTGATTATCGGAACATTCCTTCTTTCCGGTATTTTTTCCGCAGCGGTGTTATGTCTCTGTCTGCTGACATATATTTATCTGTATTATGATGAACTTATCAACCTACCGAAATATCTCAAACGTCGGGAGTCGGTCATGAATAGCCCTTCGCGCCTTGTTTTCGGTGGTCGCGGACTCATTGGTAAACTCAGTTACGACGTTGCATTTCAGAATGCAAAAATAAAAACGATACTCGGCAGAAGTGCTGATAATGGTGATCATTTAATGGCTTTATCCAAAGAGATGAAAAATCTCAGCCGGCATTCACTCAATAGTATTGAAGCTGAAACAGGCGAGCTGACCCAACTGGCAACTGCGGCCACTCAAGTGACTCAGACAATCAATGATGTCAATGTCAACCTGATATCCGCCCATGATCACGTTCAGCAAGTGAAAGATGAATGTAACCATGCCGTACATACACTTCATACGAACGGCCAATCTCTCGACAAGTTACATCAGGAAATCGGTGAAGCCGCCGAAACGTTGTTGAAACTTACAGAAGATGCCAACAATATTTCTGAAGTGATGGCAGAAATTCAGGGAGTCGCGGATCAGACCAACTTGCTGGCGCTCAACGCGGCCATAGAAGCAGCAAGAGCTGGTGAACAGGGCAGAGGATTTGCTGTGGTCGCGGATGAAGTCCGCAGCCTTGCCGGCAGAACTCAGAATGCGACTCAGAGCATCCAGCAGTCAGTCGTCGATTTGCAGATATCAATGGCTGACTGGCAAAAAACAATGCTACAGAATCAGGAAATGGCCGCCCAGTGCAATCTTGAATCACAAACCGTGCAACAGGTCATGAGTTCGGTCAAAGAACAGATATCTGTTCTGGAAGAGAAATCAGCGCAGATTGCTGCGGCAATGGAAGAGCAAGGAACCGTCATTGCCGACATGACTCAGAATATGAATGATGCCCGGCGACATGCGGTAGAAAACTACGAACTGGTTACTCAAGTCAGTAAGTATGCAACTCAAACAGATGAACAGGCGATTTCCATCGGTCAGTTGAGTAGTACATTCCGATAATAGATACCGGAAAATGAAAATGCTTTGATCGTAGACCGTCACCGGAAATATTTATCGGTGTACGGTCTGCTCTACAGGCTTTCGCCAGCCTGCCTTTCTACAGCCGATCAATTGCCAGCCGTTCAATAACCGCACGAATCGTCGGCTCATCAGCAACATCAATAGCATGATCGTGTGCAGAATCCTTTCCCATCACCGCGGCACATACCCGCTTCATCTGGCTTGGTCTGGACTTTTTTCCTGATAAATGAATTTCTGTCGCGCCGGTGGACTCAATGATCTGTCTGGCATTGGCCGGATTCACACCACATCCCGGCATTACAATAATACGGTTACCCGCCTGCTGTACCAAATTATGCAGACACGCAATACCGGCAACAGCTGTTGCCTGAAGTCCGGAGGTCAGTACCCGATGACAACCCAAGTCAATTAACTGTTCCAAAGATGATGAGGGATCTTCAACCCAGTCAAATGCACGGTGAAATGTCACTTCCATTCCCTTCGCACTGCCGACCCACTGTCTGACAGCCTGTAGATTGATTGTTGCATCCTGCATCAACGCACCGATAACAATGCCGTCAACTCCCATATCATGTAGAAACTGAATCTCGTCATTGACCAATGCAACTTCGTCATTCGAAAACAAAAAATCCCCGCTTCGGGGACGAATCATGGCGTAAACCGGGATCGGTGCATTCCTGACTGCAAAACGAATCAAACCAGCCGTCGGAGTAATACCACCCAACTGGAGTGAACTACATAACTCAATTCTGTCAGCTCCTGCGTTCACCGCATTTTTTACTGACTCAATATTATCAACACAAACTTCGACTTTGATGTGATTCATCCGCAGAGGCCTTGTCAGACAGTAACTGAAACATGAATAATCAATTTACCGGGCAAAGTAATTTACTGCCATATACAAAATATAAATCATGAAGCCTTTTCTGACCCTCAGATATCCACCAGAATATGATGAATCAGGCAATGCCATCATTATTAATTATTTCTATATCCCCACATTTAAAGAAGTTTATAACCCTCTCTAAAAGTACATGGATATCTTCAGGCAGCCAAATAGCTCCGATGATTGTCTTTAAGCGGTCACCGGAGCTAACATGTTCCTGAGATAATTAATCTTTCACTTTATGGTGATACTCAGATCTCAGCCCATCAACCTTTTTCAGTTCATCTTTGGCGCCTTGTAAATTGCCCTGATCAAGTTGAGATTCAACCTGAGCAATTGCCACAGAGAGTTTCTGGATTCCTTCCTTGTATACTGCTGCCTGATCACCATCATATTCCCCCTGATCGAGGCTACCCACAATTTGATCAAGCCGGGTCATAGCGCCTTTCATTTCTTCGACATTAGAAGATTCAGCAGCATCTCTGAAAGCCTTCTTCATCTGCTTCATTGATGACTTGAGTCCATCAGCATGAGCTAAAACTGAAGAAAAACATATAACCATTAGTGCCGTTGTAACTTTTTTTAACATTGGATTGCTTCCTTAATTGTTGTTTTCTGACTGTATAAATATACCCAAACAACCTCAAGAAAAACTCCCTTACAGAACAATTGCCCTTCAGGTCACCACTTGAGGTAACTTGGGTATATATAGATTACATTGAACTGAAATCGGCAATAGCTTTATGACCCCGTAATTCTAAAAACTGTAAAAACTGACGGCTGCTGTGTGTGATAACCTGTTCTGTAGGAATTTCAAGTGTCTCAAGCAGTTCCCGGACCAGACTCAACTCACCCACTGCATGACAAAAGTGGGCATCACTTCCGGTCGTGATCGGCGCACCATACAGTTTCGCAATTCGCCCGATTTCGTAGCATCGTTCAATACTACCAACCCGGCTATGGCCCAGTAATGTACTGTTGTTGATCTCAATAGCAACGTGGTTTTCCGCCGCACACTGAATCACTGGCTCAAAATCAAAGTCAAATCTTGGATTCCCCAAGTGCCCCAAAGCATCCACTTCACCACGTTCGATCACATTTATCAGAGCCTGAGTGTGTGTCCTTTTATCAGCAGGCACAAATACCGGCTCATGAAAACTACCGATAACCCAGTCCAGTTGTGAAAGCACATGCGGCTGAACATCAATCTCCCCCTGAACGGTCAGGATATTTGCCTCTACGCCCCGGATAATCGCAACTCCCTCTAAAAATCTTGGTATTACTTTCTGATTGGCAAAAAACCAGGGGTGCGGCGCTCCGGGCATTCGCTCGGCATGATCAGTGGTACATAATATTTCCAACCCGTTTGTTTTGGCGATACTGACATTCTCAAGCAAAGTGCTATAAGCATGACCGCTCGCATAAGTGTGCGTGTGCGTATCAACAACAATATTCATAAAATCTCCTGCTCCTCTCCCGGTAAAACTATATAGAGATTTTCGCCATAGAATAGCTATGACTCAAATCTCTGCCTTGCCTCTGTGCCAATGATTCTCGCTGAAACTGCATTTTGAGATGCATTGGGGTATATCAACGCACTTTGTGACTTACTATCATCAATTTCAACGGTTTTTTTGCAACCTGCCCACATTCGACAATACTTATAGCCAAGTAACGGATACTTCTTTCTGAGTAAGGCTCGATTTACGGACAAATTTATGAAATTACGTCGCTACTCTCTTAGCATTCATATTGGCAGTTTATTTCTGATTTTAACTTCGATTGTTGGTGCCGTGTTAATTCTGATTAGTTACAACCATGCTCAGGCACTACTTACTGAGACAGCGAAACAATTAAGTTATGAAAATAGCCGCAAAATCGAGACTGAATATAAACAAAGTATCGGGCCGATATTAACCACACTGGATTTTCTGGCATTCAGTACATTCGTCGAAAAAGAACACTCACCGATAGATGATAAGCGCTGGCTGGCATCCATCGCTTTGGTGTTTCAGAAAAATACCAATTTAGTTGCCCTCTATTTTGCCGATGACAACGGCGACTTCACAATTATGCGTCCTCTTCTGGATGTACAGGAGAAAAGACGTTTCGATGCTCCGCCAAATGCGGTTCTTTATGCCCAGCAGACGCAACCTAACGGCCAGAATGACATTTTCTTTCTTGACGAACAATTTCAGCAAATCAGTCACCACCAGTCTCTTGATAACCAGTTCGATCCCCGTGTACGTCCCTGGTTTGTTTCCGCCCAGTTTGATGGGAAGATCCGGCTGACCGAACCATACTTTTTCTATTTTCTGAAAACACATGGAGTCACACTGTCACGAAGATCTCCTGATGGACATAAAGTTGTGGGAGCAGATTTCACACTGGACTCACTTTCCAGACAAATCAATGGCATTGGTTTTTCCGACCATACAAAGCTGATTCTTTTTGATCAGCAATACAATGTGTTGGCACAACATAATGCGAATATATCGGTAACAGACACGCCAGCCCAAAACCGGAACAAACTGAACAACTCATTATTTGCTCCAATTCTCAACCGTACGAGTAGTCAGGTGATCTATGAAGCCGTCAATGACGGGGAAAGAGACTGGTCTTTAACGCTGACTCCCGTCACATTGAATCCCTATGTAACTCTGATGCTGGCTGAAGCAATGCCCCATGATGACCTGCTGTCGAATCTGCTATCGATGCGCAATCAACAGGTAAAAACTGCAATCATTCTGTTGATTGTCTGCTTTCTCATTGTCGCCGTCGTTGCCTCAAGGCTGGCAAAACCACTTAAAACACTCGTCCAGCTTTCAGACAATATCACCCGGTTTGAATTCAGAAAAACACGTTATCCCAAATCGATGATCAAAGAAGTCACAAATCTATCCCAGTCATTGCAGCTCATGGAGCATACACTGCATGACCTGCTCAAATTATTGCGCAATACCGCCAGTAATCATGATTTCAATACACTGGCCAAAACGATCACTCAGCAAAGTTACCAAATCACCCGGGCAGAAACGATTATTCTCTATATGTATTCGGCTGAAAAAGAGTCTTTCACAACGCTGGCAAACCACGCGATCATTCCTTTCAGAATCGACATCAATGAACTACTCAATGAAACCCCCTGGTTAAAATCACAGCTTCAGAAAGGAGAGCTCGTTCACATCAGTAAACAGGATAACGTCACTAAAAAATACCGGGATCAACTCTTTAACTCGGACATTTATCTGTTTCCTCTTCTCAACCGGCACCGTCAGCTCATCGGTATTCTGAACCTGGGCTACGAGCGTCCTATTACTCAGGAACAGACCGACAAGCACGCTTTCTTGCGCGAATTACTGGGCTTCGCTCAAATTGCAAAAGACAATATCGATACGTTGCAACAGCAAAAAGAGATGTTCTACGCTTTTATCGAGCTGATCGCTTCCGCCATCGATACCAAATCACCTCATACCAAAGGGCATTTCCAACGGGTTCCAACGCTGGTGCAATGGCTGACAGAAGCCGCAACTGCTGATACCCGTTATTACCCGTATTTCAAAATGACGGATTCACAATGGGAAGAGTTAAATATTGCGGCCTGGTTACATGACTGCGGGAAAATTACCACGCCGGAGTACATCTTTGACAAAACCACGAAACTAGAAACCGTTTATGATCGCATCCATGAGATCCGCATGCGCTTTGAGCTATTGAAACTTCAGGCAGAAACTGATTACTGGAAGGGATTAACTGAGGGCAAAGATCAAACGGTTCTGCTGGCAGAACTGGAAGAAACTCACCGGACACTGGATGAAGAATTCGCATTTGTTGCCCACTGCAATACCGGCAGCGAACCGATGACCAATGAAAAAATAGAAACACTACACCGCATTGCACAACGTAGCTGGAAGCGAACGCTGGATGACCAATCAGGTGTTTCCCTGCTTGAAAAACAACGAGCCGGAAAAGCGGCCGCACTCCCCGTGATGGAAAAATTACTGGATGATAAGGCCGCTCACTGCATTTCCTGGGAAGAAGGAAACTATCCTCAGGATATGTGGCAAGAGGATTTTTCACTCAAACCCGGACCGTTATTATACAACCGGGGAGAACTGCACAACCTCTCTGTCCGTCACGGCACACTCACCGAAGAAGAGCGTTTCATTCTTAATGATCATATTGTTCAGACCATCATGCTGCTGAACAAACTTCCCTACCCTGAACATTTGAAAAATATTCCGGATATCGCCGGAAGCCACCATGAACGCATGGACGGTCAGGGTTTCCCCCGAGGCTTAAAAGCTGAAGAACTTTCCGTTCAGGCCAGAGTTATGGCTATTGCCGATGTCTTTGAATCCCTGACATCCAGAGACCGTCCGTATAAGAAAGTGAATACCCTTTCAGAAGTCATCCAACACATGACAGAGATGGCTGTCACCGGTCATCTGGATCCCCGTATTTATCTGCTATTTCTGGAAAACGAACTGTACTTGCGTTATGCACAGGAGTTTCTGGAAGAGTCACAGATAACTCCGATTGATAAAAACATACATATTAAACAGGTAAAACAATATCTCAGAACAATGACCCATGAGATGTAATCCCAAAAAAAGCGAGCTAAAACAATCCGGTCTTTCTTATGCCCAAATAAGTTGATCAAATCGACACTTTTGGTTGATGTAAATCAAATTGTCGTAGAGAATAGAGGTCCGTTTTTTTCGCTCTTTCATGATCGGTGTCATGGATATCGGTAACACCTATCATTGTTATAGAAAGGGCCGATTTTCTATTTTGGTATTGTGCTGCTACCGTTAGCACATGCTAAATACCTCGTTTTTAAGGGAAAGATGATGGTAATACCTGAAAACAGCAGCATCGTAATTTTTGGTGCTTCCGGCGATCTCACTTACCGCAAGCTTATTCCTGCCTTATATCATCTATATGCAAACAATCAGCTTCCAGAATCATTTGCAATTTTAGGTGTGAGTCGAACGGAATATAGTGATGATTCCTACCGGGAAAGATTGAAAAAAACTCTTCAGGAACTGGAGAAAACCGTCCCTGAAACGCTTGAGTCCTTCTGTCAGCATCTTCACTATCAGGCAATTGATACTTCGGACGTCAATGACTATCACAAATTGGCTGAACGGCTGGAAGGACTGGCTGAACAATATCAGTTTGAACAACGTAATACGCTGTTCTATCTGGCAACTCCGCCAAGCCTGTATGGTGTTATCCCCGGCTGCCTGGCAGCTCACGGCCTGAATGAAGAAAGTCAGGGCTGGAAACGTCTGATTATTGAGAAACCATTCGGTTATGATCTCCAGTCCGCTCAGGATCTGGATGTTGAAATTCACCGTCATTTCCAGGAACACCAGATCTACCGGATCGACCACTATCTGGGTAAAGAAACCGTACAGAACCTGCTGGTTTTCCGCTTTGCTAACGGAATGTTCGAACCACTCTGGAACCGGAATTTCATTGATTACGTTGAAATTACCGGCGCAGAATTCCTCGGTGTTGAAGAGCGCGGAGGTTACTACGATGGCTCCGGAGCTGTCCGGGATATGTTCCAGAACCACCTGCTTCAGGTATTGGCTATGGTAGCCATGGAACCACCGGCTGCGATCAACGCTGACTCAATCCGTAACGAAGTCAATAAAGCACTGCAAAGTCTGCAACCGCTCAGCGATACTGACCTGCGGCAGAATCTGGTACTCGGACAGTACACCGAATCTGAAGTCCGGGGGCAATTCCTGCCGGGATATCGTGATGAACATGGCGTTGCGGAAGATTCACGCACCGAAACCTATGTTGCGCTGAAGATGTTTATCAATAACTGGCGCTGGAATGGTGTGCCTTTCTATGTGCGCAGCGGAAAGAGACTTCCGACCCGGGTGACCGAAGTGGTCATTCATTTCAAACGGACTCCGCATCCGGTCTTCGGCCTGAATGCGCCGGAAAATAAACTTGTCATCCGGATTCAGCCTGATGAAGGCATTCTGATGTGCTTCGGTCTGAAAGAACCGGGAGCCGGCTTCCGGGCGAAAGAAGCATCAATGGAATTCCGCTATGCTTCGCTGGAAGAAACGCAAATGTTGACTGCTTATGAACGTTTGTTGTTGGATGCCTTAAACGGAGATGCAACTCTGTTTGCCCGCACAGACGCGGTTGAAGCATGCTGGAAATTTGTTCAGCCTATTCTGGACTATAAACAAGATCCTACTTCTCTGTATGGATACGCCTGTGGAACCTGGGGCCCTAAAGAATCGGACGAACTGCTGCAAAAAGACGGCAGAGAATGGCGATTCCCCTGTAAAAATTTAACGAATACGGACTATTGCGAATTATGATTAACCACAAAATTTTTCAAACTGCCGATGAAGTCGTTCACTCTCTTGCAGATGACTTAAAAACTTATAGTGAGCTGGGCCGTCCGGTTCATATTTCCCTGTCAGGCGGAAGTACGCCTAAAATGTTGTTCAAGCTGCTGGCTTCTGCACCTTATGCAACCTCAATCCAGTGGCAGAACCTGCATTTCTGGTGGGGTGATGAACGTTGTGTTGCTCCGGATGATGCAGAGAGCAACTACGGCGAAGCAAACGCACTTCTGTTCAGTCAGATTCAGATCCCGGCAGAAAATATCCACCGGATTCTGGGTGAGAACGATCCAGCATCTGAAGCAGAACGTTTTGCTCAGGAGATGTCAGATCTGATCCCGGCTCAGGACGGTACACCAGTGTTTGACTGGATTTTACTGGGTGTGGGTGCCGATGGACATACAGCTTCTCTTTTCCCTGGCGCAACAAATTATCAGGAACCAGCACTGGCGCTTGTCGCATCTCATCCTGAATCAGGACAGTTACGGGTTTCAAAAAGTGCCAAAGTGCTTCAGGCAGCCAAACGAATCAGTTACCTGGTACTGGGCGCAGGCAAAGCGGACATCGTCCACGAAATTCACACCACTGCTGCAGAAGCATTGCCATACCCTGCAGCTAAAGTTCAGTCATCTCAGGGAGAGACTGAGTGGTATTTAGATAAAGACGCAGCAGCAAAGATTGCGTGAGGAGATAAATTCAATGAAAGGCGATATAGGTGTTATTGGCCTTGCGGTCATGGGACAAAACCTGATTCTCAACATGAACGACCATGGTTTTAAAGTGGTTGCCCATAACCGGACCACATCCAAAGTTGATGAATTTCTGGAAGGGCCAGCAAAAGGAACCAACATTATCGGTGCTTACTCCATGGAAGATCTGGTTGAAAAACTGGAGAAACCACGCAAAGTTATGCTGATGGTCCGTGCCGGTTCAGTTGTTGATGCATTTATTGATCAACTGGTTCCTCTGCTGGATGCCGGTGACATTATCATCGATGGCGGAAATACCAACTATCCGGATACAAACCGCCGTGTTGCTGCCCTGAAAGAAAAAGGGATTCACTTTATCGGAACTGGTGTATCAGGCGGTGAAGAGGGCGCTCGTTTCGGACCGTCAATCATGCCGGGTGGAGCTCCGGAAGCCTGGGCTGCGGTGAAGCCTATCTTCCAGGCAATTTCTGCCAAAACTGACGCTGGTGAACCCTGCTGTGACTGGGTTGGTAACGATGGTGCAGGTCACTTCGTGAAAATGGTTCACAACGGCATCGAATATGGTGACATGCAGCTAATCAGTGAAGCTTATCAGTTCATGAAAGACGGTCTGGGTCTGAGCCATGAAGAAATGCAACAGACTTTCAGCGACTGGAACAAAACTGAGCTGGATAGCTATCTGATTGAAATCACGGCAGAAATCCTGGGTTACAAAGATGAAGACGGTAGCCCGCTGGTTGAAAAGATTCTTGATACAGCAGGCCAGAAAGGCACCGGTAAATGGACCGGTATTAATGCGCTGGATCTGGGCATTCCACTGACACTGATCAGTGAATCTGTCTTTGCCCGTTGTGTATCAGCACTGAAAGATCAGCGTGTTGCTGCCGAAGCTCTGTTCGGAAAAAGCATCGCGAAGGTTGATGGTGACAAACAGGAATGGGTTGATGCGCTACGTCAGGCATTGCTGGCTTCAAAAATCATCTCTTACGCACAAGGCTTTATGCTGATGCGCGAAGCTTCTGATGAAAACGGCTGGGAACTCAACTACGGAAATGTGGCACTCATGTGGAGAGGCGGCTGTATTATCCGTTCAGCTTTCCTTGGCAATATCAGAGACGCATATGACGCCAATCCTGAACTGGCATTCCTGGGTTCAGATCCTTATTTCAAAGGTATTCTGGATCAGTGTCTTGCTGCATGGCGTAAAGTTGCTGCGAAATCTCTGGAAACCGGAATTCCGATGCCTTGTACCACGTCGGCACTGACATTCCTTGACGGCTACACAACAGCGCGTCTGCCAGCGAACCTGCTTCAGGCTCAGCGGGATTACTTCGGTGCACACACTTATGAGCGCATCGACCGTCCACGTGGAGAATTCTTCCACACCAACTGGACCGGAACCGGCGGTGATACAGCCTCCACGACTTACGATGTCTGAAAATACAAAATTAGATCGCAAATAATGGTCGATTATTAACACATTTGTGATTATAATTTGTGCTTTCTTCAGATGCTGCCTGAGCTCAGGCAGCATCTTCTTTCATAATCAACACAACAAGAGAGATTAAGAAATGTTCAATAAACACCATGTCTTCGTACCAGCAGAACTTGAAATCGAAACGTTTCGCTCATCCGCACAAACCGAAACCGTAGAAACAGAAAGAGAACGTCTGGTTCGTCAGGCTCAGGAACTTGGTATGCAAGAATCTTCTGCCGTTGAATATAAAAAGTGCGCATAATGGAAGCGAAACATAAAAATCTCATTGACCTGACACGTCATGGACGTTCGTGTTAGGCGATATTCAGTTCAAGCTGCCAGTAGCCGACAGAAACCGGCCGGTTGAATTTAAAGCCAATCTCCTTAAACTCCCCGACTTTCATAAATCCCAGCTTCTCGTGTAACCCGACACTTCGCTCATTTGGTAAAGCAACCACACCCATCACATGACGAATCCCCCGCTGTTGCAGCCATGTCAGTAAACTCCGGTAAAGTGTACTTCCCACACCTTTCCCTCGGGTATCCTTCGCCAGATAAACGGAACTTTCTACCGTAAAGCGATAAGCACTTCTTTCCTTCCACAGTGATGCATAAGCATAGCCAAGTACAACGCCATCTTCCGATTCCGCCACCAGCCAGGGCAAACCCGCCTGTTGAATCTTACGGATGCGTTGCGCAATCACATCTGCTGCTACCGGCTCCTCTTCAAAGGTAATCACCGTATTGTCGATATAATGGTTGTAGATCTCTGCAATCGCAGCCGCATCATCTGAGCAAACGTCTCTGATATTCATTTCTTCTCCTGATCCTTGTGGAATAAATAAAAGAAAATATTCGGTTAACATATCATTTTTCATTGGCATGTATGTTATGCGCACCAGTTTATCAATCTCCCCAAACCACTAACCCCGAATCACCACACAAGAAGTCTGTTTCTGTTTGCCATAGCCGATAATCTGGCTCAGTACGGCTTTACCGACCGGGATGTAGGGCGCAGTAACGACGTCAGACTCATCATCAACATGAGGATCGTGGATAAAGAAAAAGTGTTCGCTCATGCCGCTGAGTAAAATCCAGTGTGGTTCTTTATTGCCGGTAAAGCGATAGGTGCTGATCAACAGCAAGACACATGCGCCCTGCTCTAGCCATGTTTCAAACTGGGCTTGGGTCGGTGGCGAGTCAATGACCGTGACATTCTGTTTTTCTGCAAGCTGTTGGCAAAAGTCCTGATGCACCAGTTCAATCACTGACTTCTTATTCGGATCTCTGACACCATCAATAAACGGTACTGTCGGAGAACGGCTCCACAGTTCGACATTGAACCCCCGCCGGGCAGCAGCCAGAGCCAGTCCGTGTCCGCTACAGCCACCGTGCCCGGAAGTCATATAAATTGTGGTCGCTTCACGCCATAGCTGCAATTCATGTGTACGACTTAACTCGGTATCCGGCTGAAAACGGGCGAAGCTCATTAAAAGGCAAGCAGCACCACAGGTAAACGGTGTGGTTTGTACATATAACGGAATCGGAATTTCCAGCCGTGGCTCATGCGGATCAAGCCGTTTCTGCATCCGGATACCGTCACATTGGTCATCGTAATAATGGACCAGAATTCTGAGCCGTTTATAGCCCATTTTTTCATATAATTTTAATGCTGCCCTATTGTCATCACGCACTTCTAGCCGTAATGTACAGGCACCTTGATCAAGAGCTGCACGCTCACATTGCTCCATAAGTTGCCGGGCAATGCCACGTCCTCTGAAGTCGGGGTTTACGGCAATCGAATATAACCTTGATAGCTGTGTACCTTGGTGAAACAGAAGTAAAGCATAGCCAGCCAGTTGTGTTCCGGATTCGGTAACCGCGGATTCAGCAGTACCGGATTCAGCCACAAAAATGGCGGCGTGCTCCGATTTCAGGAAACGCCGCATTTGACGCGGTGAAATCCTGTCTCCGGAAAAAAGCTGTTGCTCTAGTGCATTTAGCGCAGAAAGATCAGTGTGGGTCGCATGACGGATGTTCATACGATACCTCAAAAGGTTAAAAGGATTGCGATGCAATATTATGTCGATACGCAGATCTCTACAAGAGACTTGATATCATGCAACCGGAAATATAGCACATGGCAAATCTTTTCATTGTGACCGATCATACTGATGACTGGCACCAGTATTTTCCTTCCGATCAGGTCATCAGTGTCCAAAACTATCTCGACACGAACTGGAAACCGACCCATAAATCCATTCAGGTCGTCAACTTATGCCGCAGTTATGATTATATGACCAGCGGTTACTACTGCTCCCTCATGGCCGAAGCAAGAGGACACAGAGTCATTCCCCGGGTGATGGCGATTAATGACATTCATCAGCCTTTTCTGCATTCTTCAAATCTGCTGAAACTGAATAAACTGTGTCCTTCAGAACACCAACTTCAGTGCAAAATTTATTTTGGCCGTACACCGCAGAAAGGGCTGGAGAAACTGGCCCGCCATCTGTTTGAGCAGTTTATGATCCCGGTGATTCATATTGAACTGTCCAAACATAATCACCAATGGCATATCAAAGCCATTCGACCATTTCCGTTTCAGGATCTGACCGACCCCGAACAGGATTTTTTCATCGAATCACTGGAAAAATTCTCAAGAAAGGTCTGGAAAAGCCCAAAACAGAATAAAGCTTCCCGCTATGACCTCGCGATGATGGTTGATCCGGAAGAGAAAATGCCCCCTTCAGATAAAGCCGCACTGAAACGCTTTCAGAAAGCCGCTCAGCGTTTGGGAATGAATCTGGAAACCATCACGGCAGAGCATCTCTCCCGCCTGGGAGAATTTGATGGCCTGTTTATCCGGGCAACCACCAATATCAGCAACGAAACTTATCGTTTTGCGAAAACAGCGGAAAAAATGGGGCTGGTGGTCATGGATGATTCTGAGTCCATTATGAAATGTACCAATAAGGTATTTCTGACCGAGCTGCTGCAACGTAACCACATCCCGGCCCCTAAAAGTGTTATCGTGCAAAGCTTTGATCCCGGCTGGCAGGAGAAACTGTTAGCAGAACTGTCATTTCCGATGGTATTGAAAATTCCCGATGGTGCATTTTCGCGTGGCGTTATCAAAGTCAGTAATATTGATGAGCTCAATAAAGAAGCAGCTTCCCTGTTTGAGAAAAGTGCACTGATTTTGGCTCAGGCATTTATGCCAACCGACTTCGACTGGCGTATCGGCATACTCAACCGACAAGCCATTTTCGCCTGTAAATACATGATGAGCCGTGGCCACTGGCAAATTTATCATCACCATAATAACGGCCGGACAACTTCCGGTAGTTTCGAAACCCTGGATCTGAAACAGGTTCCCAAAAATGTGATTGATACAGCCCTGAAGGCCGCGAACCTCATCGGCAGTGGCCTGTATGGAGTTGATTTAAAAGAAATAGATGGTCAGGTCTATGTGATTGAGGTCAATGATAACCCCAGTATTGATCATCATGTCGAAGATGCTTTTCTGGGAGACTTACTCTATGACCGGATTATGACTGAGTTCCTGCGTCGCATTCAGATGCGGGGATTCTGACCGGGTCAGTCACACCTCTCATATTTTTCAGAAGCCTGCAATGTTGCAGGCTTTTTTGTTGATAGATCACTCAAAAAAGAAACAAAACCGGTTCCGTAAGGATGAAATCATCTCACATCCTTAGTGTCCCGCACCGGACCGTTTTATCCCTGTTCTATACTCAAAATGAAGTCCATGTTGTAAACACTGACATTAATGCTAAAACTCGATAATAAAAAACTATTACATATTATTCGTTATGCCCCAGTTATCGTTGTCACCCTATTTGCAATCGCCGTTAATATCATTGCGATTGAAGACAACCAATCGATGGCTCAGTACAGCATTGAAAATTTGCGGGCAGAACTTCTCAACACGCAGCGTGAAAAAATTCGCGAACAGGTTCGTTATGTCATCAGAAAAGTCCGGACTGAGCGTTTTTTATCAGAAGCAAAGCTAAAAGATCACGCTAAACAGCGAGTCTATGAGGCCTATCATGTTGCGCACTACATCTACAATAGCAACCAGGGAAAACCTAAAGCGGAAATAGTCCATCTGATTACCGATGCCCTGCGCCCTCTCCACTTCTTCAACGAACGAGGCTACTTTTTCATCTTTACCCAGCAGGGTATCAGTGTGATGAACGGCTTAAGACCAGAGCTTGAAGGGACGTCGATCCTTGATCTTCAGGATAGCCGGGGAACTTACTTTATCCGCAACTTCATCAAAAAGTTTGAACATTCACAGGAAGGATTCTACCAGTGGTGGTTTCAAAAACCGGGTCAGTCAAACCAGCAGGACTTTCAGAAAATCGGTTTTGCCAAAACATTTGAACCTTATCACTGGTACATCGGTACCGGTGAATATGTGACTGCTTTTGAGAATGCTCTGAAAAAAGAAATTCTTGAGTGGATCTCTGAATATGAGTACGGAGAAGGCGGATACTTCTTTATCATCGACAAACAAGGCACATTACTTGCCCATCACTACAATGACTTTTTAGGCCCGGAACTTACTGTCGGAAAAAAAATTGATGACTCGTTACGACAGCAGATTCTGGCACAGGTTCGTAACGGTGGCGGTTATATCCGCTATCAGAAACCACTGACGGTCGATGGAAAAATTTCGCTGGAACAAGTCAGTTATGTCACTGAAATCAAAGGCTGGGACTGGATTGTCGGAACCGGATTTTACTCTCAGGTCTACGAGAAATACCTCAGCTCACAGGCACATCAGCTCTCACAGTATAAAAAGCAGAGTCTGGCTAAACTGAGTACTCTCGGTATCGTCTCCATCCTTTTGCTGATCGTTGTTTCCCTGTATGTCAGCCACCTGATCGCCCGCCGGTTCAATACTTTTCAGCAACGTATCGTTGACGATGTAAATGAACTGGAAAACAGCAAAGATAAAATGGAATTCATGGCGCTACATGATGCCCTGACAGGATTACCAAATCGTCTGTCCCTCCAGAAAAAAATTCAGGAAAGTATCAACTTATCAAAGAAACACGGCACCCACGCCGCCATTATGTTTGTCGATCTGGATGATTTCAAACATATCAATGATCTACACGGACATGCGACGGGAGATCAGCTTCTGTGTTCAATCAGCCGCCAGTTCGAATCCGTACTGGAAGAAACAGATCTCGTGGCCCGTTTTGGCGGTGACGAGTTCATTTTCTGCTGTGCGGATTTACAAGGTACCGATGAAGCCAGAGAAAAAGCTGAAATCATCCGCCGCCTGTTTGATGAACAATTTGTAATCGGCGGAAAAATTTTATCCGTGGGCTGTAGTATCGGTATCAGTATGTATCCGGATGATAGTGATGATCCGGCTGCGCTGATTCGCAAAGCCGACATCGTTCTTTACCATTCCAAAGCAATCAAAAAGGGACAGATTCTATTTTACGATCAACATATTAATGAGCAGGTGCAACTCGATCTGAACATTCATCATGAGCTGCAACGGGCACTGATTAATCAGGAATTCAGCGTCTGTTACCAACCCCAGATAGAAGCCAACAGACACCGGCTGGTAAGCGTTGAAGCATTGATACGCTGGAATAATCCACGTCTGGGCAATGTTCCGCCGGCAAAATTCATTGAAACAGCAGAAGAAACCGGGCTCATCCATGATATTGGCTTATTCGTTTTCCGCCGCGCCTGTGAGGAAATTTACCGCTTATCTCCCAACGGTCATAATGCCGTACAGCTATCGGTCAATGTATCACCCACTCAGTTAGTGACACCCCACTTCCCGGAACAACTGGCGGAAATATGTAGTGAGATCGGGATTCATACTCATCGCATTACGCTGGAAATTACCGAAAATATCTTAATTAACAAACTGGAAACTGCGATACCGATTCTGAATCAGCTTCGGGTACACGGATTCGGAATCTCACTGGACGACTTTGGCACAGGTTATTCTTCTCTGAGTTATATCAATAACCTGCCGTTAACAGAAATTAAGATTGATCGCTGTTTTATCGACCGGATGCTGAACAATCAGCAAAGCAATATGCTGGTTAAAATGATCATTGGTATCGGCAAATTCAGCGGTATGACGGTAGTAGCTGAAGGTGTTGAAACACAAGAACAGTATGAACAGCTCATCGAATATCACTGCGATTTAGTTCAGGGATTCTATTTTGACCGCCCACTCACATTTGAGCAGCTCACACACCGTTATAAAAATTATTACAGCGCTTACGTCAACAACTTTCCATACTCGTACTAGCCTGGTGTGCAAGTATGCTGTTTAACCGGGATCAGCCATAAGGAAGCAGAGAAAATGGGAAATGGTATGCAATACGCCAGCAGAGGGTCTAAATACAGATTATACAGTGCCATCCTATTATGGGGATGTTCTGCGGTGTCCGTGGCAGCCCCGACAGAGATCACAATGTGGCGCCATTTAGCCAATATTCGGGAAATGAAGGCTTCTGCAATGGCTGTTGAGCGGTTCAATCAATCGCAGCATCGATGGAAAATTGTTCAGGAGAACATCCCGGAAGCCTCCTATACCCAACTCATCACTGCGGCAGCAAAAGCAGAACAACTCCCTTGCGTCATCGACCTCGATCAACCACTGGTGCCCAACTTTGCCTGGAATCAGTTTCTGCGTCCGCTGGACGGCCTGATCGATGCCCGAATTCTCGACGCATTGAATTCATCAGGCAAGGGAACCTATCAGGGAAAAACCTATTCTGTCGGACAATTTGACGCTGCTCTGGCACTGTTTACCCGCAAGTCGCTGCTCAAAAAAATTGGGGTTCGCACACCAACCCTGACACATCCATGGAGCAAAGACGAATTCATGGAAGTTCTGGATAAAATCAAAGCCACCAGAACCTATCAATATCCATTCGATATCCGGAGTAACGACATGACTGAATGGCTTCCGTATGCTTTATCGCCAATGATGCTGTCCTGGGGAGCCGATCTCATCAACCGTAATAACTATGTTGAAGTCAACGGTATTCTCAACTCACCCAAAGCAATTGAATTCGGTCACTGGCTCTATTCACTGGTTACGAATCACTACATTGAGCGTCATCCAGCCGATGATAAAGGGCTGCTCACCGGCAGAGTTGCGATTCAGTATCATGGTTCCTGGGCTGTCGGAGAATTCGAGCGGGTATTAGGTGATGATCTCGCGATTCTGCCCGTGCCGGATTTTGGTCATGGCCCAGTCATCGGTGGTGGTTCCTGGCAATGGGCAGTCACAACAGACTGCCCGTATCCCGAAGGAGCAAAAGCTTTCCTGACCCATATGGTTTCCACCAAAGAAATAGCCACTGTCTCGATTTCAGCAAATGCTATTCCGACACTTCCTGCTGCTACTTCGTTGACTCAGGATTTTGCCCCGAATGGGAAATGGCGTATTTTCTACGAATTCTCGGCCCGTTTTGCCAAAGTCAGACCGGAAACTCCTGCCTATGCGGTGATTTCCTCCAGTTACAAAAAAGCAATCAACGCCATACTGGACGGCGAAGACCCTCAGATTGCTCTGGATTATGCCGTCGATAATATTGAAGCAGCTATAGAGCACAACAAAGGTTACGGGTTTCCACTACCAGTGAAATCATCAACACCATGACATCTCTTTCTTGATTCCCTCCGATAGAAAGCATTTTTTGTTGCATATAAAACGTGACTAATATCAACTTATTGATGCTAGTTATGCGACATAAATCTCAAATTCATTGAAATGTATTTTTAGTTTCATATTAAAAAGTAAAACTAAGCCACGGAATAGTTATCTGATAAATAAATAGCTATCTGTTAAATAAATAGTTATCTGTTTAATAAATTAGCTATCGGTTTGATAAGTAATCGTCAGTTCCGATAAATCATTGCCGGTTCTGACCATTTATCAATCTGTTTTATAAATCTCATATGACAATGGAAGGCAACGTCAGGTGGTCACAAAATGAAATTAAAATCTTCGTTATCATATCTTTCGATAGTCATCGGAAGCACACTTTCACTATCGGCACATGCCGATATTATTCTTTCACAATATGTTGAAGGCTCAGGATTAAACAAAGCTATCGAGATTGCCAATACCGGAGATGCATCGGTTTCTCTGGACGGCTATGCTCTGGCAAAATCAACCAACGGCAGCGGAGCGTGGGAAAACCAGCTTCCTCTTGATGGGCGGACAATTCCGGCTCACGGCGTATTTGTGATTGCCAATAGTCAGGCCAGTAGTGAAATTCTGGCCCTGAGCAATGAAACCGACAATACCGTCGTGAACTTTAACGGTAACGATCCGATTGCTCTGCTGTTAAACGGTTCCGAACATGACGTGATCGGTGCAATGGGCGGCAGTTATTTTGCCAAAGATGTGACCTTATCCCGGCTGGCTGACAGCCTCACGCCGTCATCCACCTATATTGCTGCGCAATGGACAACCGCTGCGGCCAATAATATTGACGGGCTCGGTTCTCTGGACAGTACGGTTTCAACATTTACCTGTGAAGGTGAATCCTTTACACCGATTCAGGAAATTCAGGGCGAAGGCAGCCGTTCTCCGCTTCTCAGCGGCTCAGCCAATACAACCGACGGCGAATACGCGGTTCAGGGTGTCGTCAGCGCAGTCACAACCGGGCTGACCAAAGGATTCTACCTTCAGGCGCTGGAGAATGACTACAACGACAATACATCTGAAGGTCTCTTTATTTATACTGGTCAGTCAGCTTCTGACTTACAGCCCGGAGATGTCGTCTGTGCCAAAGGAAAAGTCAGTGAATATTATAATCTGACCGAACTGCTGGCCGACAACCGTCAATGGGTTAAGCTCGGAGAGCAGGCTGCGCCACAGGCAACCGACATTGTCCCTCTCGAGTCTGATGACAATTTTGCCCAGACGCTGGAACGCTACGAAGGCATGCTGGTCAATCTGCCACAGAATCTGGATATGCGGGTCACCCGGACATTCAGTTACGACTATGACGCCAGACGCAACAATATGGTACTGGCTCAGGGCCGCCTGAATACCCAGCCGAACCAGAATTTTGCCGCAGGTTCCGAACAGGCCAGACAGCAAAGTGAAGAAAACGCACAGCACCGTCTGTTTATTGAGTCGGACCAAGTCGCAGATAATGGTGCCATCCCTTACTATCCTCAATTCGGCCGCAGCGACATTGATCAGGATGGTTCTACCGAAGATTATATCCGGGTCAATGACACTCTCAGCGGTGCCGAAGGTGTTCTGACCTACAGTTACGGTGATTATCGTCTGATTATGACCAACACTCTGACTCAGGATAACTTTGTTCACAACTCACCCCGCCAGTCAGCACCACAATTACAGCAAGGTAACCTGCGTATTGCGACCTTTAACGTGCTGAACTATTTCAATTCACCGTTTGGTGGCGATGCAAATCCTTATGGAAGTAATCGTGGTGCCAAAAGTGACGCTGAGTTTGAAATCCAGCAGGAAAAAATTGTACGTGCCATCCTGAAACTGGATGCCGACATTATTGGTCTGATGGAAATTGAAAATAACGGCTTCGGTGATGGCGGCGCGATTCATCAGTTGGTTGAACAGCTCAACCTGAATATTGCCGAACCGGAAAACCGCTACCACTATGTTGCCATCGATAGCAATCAGGATGGTGAAATCGATGCCCGTGATACCGTTGGCACCGATGCAATTACCACCGGCATCATCTATCGTAGTCAGGCTGTCACACTGGCAACGCCACGTGTTATTCACATGCCATCCCAGCAGGCACCGGAAGTGTTTGATAAAGACGGCAATATGATTGAAGACGGTAAGAACTACCAGCGGGAAACACTGGCACCGACCTTTAAAGTCCGCGCCAACTCAGGAAAAGAGCAAGAGCTTACTGTTGCTGTGAACCACTTTAAATCCAAAGGCTCAACCTGCTGGGAAGATGCTGCCGCTGTTGCAGATGGCGGACAAGGCCAGCAGGATGCGGATTTCCAGGGATCATGTGAAAACTTCCGGGTCGCTGCTGCCGTAGCTTTGGGAGAAGCGTTAAAAGAGATCCCCGGACATCAGGTTATCCTCGGCGATCTGAATGCCTATGGTAAAGAAGATCCACTGTTGGTTCTGACCGACTACACACCGGAGAAATACGGAAAAACCATCCATGCGGCAAGAAACACCGTCATCAACGGAGAAACTCAGTTTGGTGATCAGGGTGCCGACATCACGCACGGATATGGTTATCTCAGTGCTCTGAATATGATCCATCCGGACAACTGGAGCTACTCGTACAATGATGAGGTTGGTTCTTTAGACCATATTCTGATTAGCCCGAGCCTGAAAACGTATGTTGTCGATGCAACAGACTGGCATATCAACGCGGCTGAATCACCGCTGTTTGACTACACAAACAAATATAAAGGTGATCTGCCCAGATACCACGATCAATATCGTGCTTCAGACCACGATCCAGCCGTACTGGAACTGGAAATGGGTGGTTCTGTCGGCGGTATGTTGCTGGTTTCCTTATTCGGACTACTGGCAATCAGACGTAAAGCATAATCACACCGAAAATCAGGGGACAATCAGTCCCCTGATACTGCAAACCGACTCACTCTCTTTCCCCCAAACCGCACAATTATTCCTCAATTGCTGAACGTGATTCATCAATCAGAAATTGGTCAGCATTCTGTCAAACATAAGAATTTGGTCACACCTTCACTGATTTGCATTTGATCCTGAATTCTGAGTTTGTATGTTATTAGCTGAATCGATTCAGTAAACCATAACTCAGTAACAATAAGCTGTAGTTCAACACAATAACAATGAAACCAATAACCAAGGATCAAACGTCATGAAGATTAAACCACTCGTCGCCGCCCTCATCATCGCTGCCCCCGGTCTGGTTAATGCCGCAGAATTCGTGCTGACCGATGCCACAACCAATATTGATGTCGGTGCGTGGAAAGTCACCAATAAAGATCTGGGTATTCAACAACCGTTCTCTATCGAAAAACGTCAGTTACACGGTGGTAAGCAAGCCGGAGTCGAAACACTGATCATCAATAACGGAGAGCTGGAAATTACCTTAGTTCCGACCCGTGGCATGGGAATATTTAATGTCAAAAGAGACGGGAAACGGATTCTCGGCTGGGATTCTCCGGTCAAAGAAATCGTCAATCCGGCCTTTATCGATCTGGAAAGCCGCAACGGTCTGGGCTGGCTGGATGGTTTCAATGAGATGATGGTTCGCTGTGGTTATGAATGGACCGGACACCCGGGTGTCGATGATAACGGGCAACTGCTCAGTCTGCATGGCCGTCTTCAGAATACCCCGGCTTCAACAGTCAAAATCACCATTGATGATAAGGAACCTTATACCATTACGGTTCAAGGTGAAGTCTCTGAAAGAACCTTTAAAAAAGCAGAACTGGTCACGCTTACTTCGTTTTCAGTCACTCCCGGCAGCAATCAGTTTGCCGTCCATGACACGTTAACCAACAAAGCCGATTACGAAGACGAGTATCAAATCATTTATCACTCCAATTTTGGTCGTCCGATACTGGAAAAAGGCGCAAAAATTACCGCCGCAGCCAGCGAAATTTCACCGTTTAACGATTACGCGAAAAAAGGTCTGCAAGACTGGCAAACTTATCTCGGCCCGACCAAGGGATATGATGAGATGGTTTATAACCTGAAACCGATCGGAGACAAACAGGGCAATACGCTCGCCGTCCTACATAACCAAGCCGGTAATCAGGGCGTTTCCGTCGGCTATAACATCAAACAACTACCGGTACTGACCATCTGGAAAAACACCGACACGCTGCAACAGGGTTATGTCACTGGTATCGAACCGGGAACCAGCTACGCCTACAACACCAAGTATCAACACCCACTGGGACTGGTACCAAAAATCGAACCCGGCGCTTCCAGACATTTTGACGTCACTTACACAGTGCTGCGCAATATCAAAGAAGTGAATCAGGCACTGGCAACCGTGGCCGACATTCAGGGCAACACGCCCGTCAAGCAGGTTAAAAAACCACTGGTTGATTTAACGAAAGTTCACTAAAAGCGGGATCTTGCTTGTCCCCTCAATCGTATGGTGTTTGTGTGGATTGAGGGGACGAGCTGGAGAAATGTGGTATTCATACAAGGAAAATCCACCTGCGTGCAAAACTGGAATCTGACGCTGTCTCAGCTCAGTATCCACTTTGAAGGCCGACTCACCCCATACCTGGATTTATAAAAGTGGGCGTGACACAGAATAATAAACAGTCTCGCTAAAAATGTATCCGGATTTTATTGACCACTACACTAATTACTATAATCCCTGAATGGAATATCATCAGTTAACGCCTGACCGGGTGTGGTTAACCATTGCCACAACTGTTCTTGCGTTAAAACCCCCATTCCCACACGAAGCAGTGCTTCACCTAAATCATGGCTTTCTACAACACTTAGTCGTCCACAAGCAATAATTACCGACGGTACACTAGGATCTACGCCTGGGTGACATAATGTAGAGCAAAAGGTATGCCCGTAACCGTGAATTTCAGAAGCAGCCAAAACCTCGGTCGAGCTATTATAATCAACCAGTTTGAATAGCCACCGACTTGATAGACACCTTTTAGTTAGACAAAATGACTAACAGAGAGGTGCTTATGAGCAGCAAAAGATATCCAGAAGAATTTAAAATTGAAGCGGTAAAACAGGTCACGGAAAAAGGTCATAGTGTGGCTGATGTTGCCAACCGCTTAGGGACGACTACCCACAGCCTTTATGCTTGGGTGAAGCGCTACGGTCCCGACTCCTCCCAACACCAAGCTCAATCTGATGAAAGTGCCGAAATTCGCAGGCTTCGAAAAGAACTGCAAAGAGTCACCGAAGAGCGGGATATACTAAAAAAAGCCGCGGTGTACTTCGCAAGCCAGTCCGACTGAGGTACGCCTTCATCAAAGCCAATCAGTCTATTTGGCCTGTTCGACGGATGTGTAAAATCCTTGGGGTTCATCCCAGTGGTTATTATGCCTGGTTAAAACACCCTGACAGCAAACAAGAGAAACGGCGTAAATATCTTCTCGGGCTTATCAAACAGTTTTGGTTGGAATCAGGCGGGGTTTATGGCTATCGAAAGATATACAGTGACCTACGAGATGAAGGTGAATCCTGTGGGATCAATCAAGTGTATCGCTTGATGAAGCGAGAAGGCTTACAGTCACAACGCGGATATCGTAAACCCAGAGCTAAAGCAGGTACTGAGCATGTCATTTCGGCAAACAAATTAGCCAGAGAGTTCAATCCAACGGCTCCAAATCAATCATGGGTAACCGATATTACCTATATAAAAACACATGAAGGTTGGTTGTATCTTGCCGTTGTTGTTGATCTTTTTTCTAGAAGAGTGATTGGCTGGTCGATGAAAAGTCGAATAACTAAAGAGTTGGTTTTGGATGCGCTTTTAATGGCTATATGGCGACGTTCTCCAATCCAAAAGGTACTTGTACATTCCGATCAAGGTAGCCAGTATACAAGTCACGACTGGAACAAGTTCTTAAAGCAACATGGACTAGAAGCCAGTATGAGCCGTCGAGGTAATTGTCACGATAATGCTGTGGCAGAAAGCTTTTTCCAGCTACTGAAAAGAGAAAGAATCAAACGCAAAATCTACTCCACACGGGGAGATGCTCGCATGGATATCTTTGAATACATAGAGATGTTCTACAACGTGAAGCGCAGGCATGGTTCCAATAATCAATTGTCACCTGTAGAGTATGAGAAGCAATATGAGAGAAGACTAACTAGTGTCTACTGACTCGGTGGCTATTCATTTTATCGCCTTGTTTTGACTTCAATTCCAAAACAATTTCTGGAGAATTAAGTAATTTCAAGAGGTAATCAGGCGCACCAGTCTTGGTTTTGTCGTCCAGCTTTTCAAACTGAATGCCAAGAGTTGTTAACAACTCTTCGAACGCAACCTCAAACTCACCGCCCCTTTTGTCATAATAATTATGAAATAGCTGATTTAATGAATACCGGCTTGCTCTTTCAATTTGTCTTTCGGATGCCTTTTGTCTTTGGCTTACCTTCCAATCACGACACGCATCTCGCAACCAATTCGCCTTATTATGTGGGGTTGGCTTTACTTTTTGAAATGCCGTTAAACGAGCTAGATCGGCTTCTGGCGTTCCAAGCATTAATTGCTCAGGCGAATGATAGCCAAGATTTCGTAAGGCAAGTATTTCTATACGACTTAATCTAAAATTTTGTACATTTTCAATTTTAGATAAAGATGTCATCCAAAGAATATCGTCAGGCAACCCTTCGCTAATTCTGTAACTTAATCGGCGAATTGCCCTTGGTAATTGACGTAATTGGTTTAAAAGTTGTTCGTCATTCCTAAGAGCTAGCGGTCTGTTAAGAACGGGTACTCTAGAATCTGTTGCTGACATTATAATTGATGAAAGCCCTTGCATAGCCCAGACTAAATTCCTAAACATTTCGTTTAGCATTCCGGCGGTTAAACTAGGCAAACTGCCTTCTAAGGCTCTCAATTCTGTACCAGAAATCCAGTCTAGTGTTAACTTTGCACCATTTGTTGGGGACACATCGGCCTGCCACATACTCTCATATAAATCACCAACATGAGCAGAAGGATCAATGATGGCTTGCTTTCCCAAAGGCCACGGTAAAAACCGAGTAGGCTGCTGACCATTAAAAGCCTTAAATTCCGGGCTGGCAAAACAAGAAGATGCAATTAAAAACGCAAATTTATCATCATCCCTACTTTGCTCATCATTAGATAAGCAAGTAGTGAGAACTTGAACTTTTTGAATGCAATAGTTTAATAAATTAATACCAGTGTCAGGCAATAATCCACTGAATGCTATTGCTTTTCCAAGAGGGGTCACAATTAAATTGCCGCCAGATGTTTCAAGCAAAAGTCCTTTTTGGTACAACGAACTAACCCCAATTTTCAGAGTTTCAGGCCAAGTAGAAAAGTTTGCGTTATTGTTATCTTGCTCCCTTAATCCGCTTAACGTAGAGCAGATTAAGTGGATTAAACTATCTCTAGAGGTGCAAAGCCCAGAAGCAATTAATTGTAAGGATAATTGCTCAAATCTTGATGGTGTAATTCTGCTTTCTAAAGAAAGTAGCTTCCCTAAATTCAAATACTGTCTAGCGGCAAAAGTATCCCCCGGGCTTCGGGAAAAAAATATCACTCGACCCACTTCATGCTCAAACCCCATCCTACCAACACGGCCGGACATATTGTGAAACTCTGCTTGGTCTATAGGAACATATTGGCGCATATTAGCGTTCCACCGTTTCCAGTCCGCAAAAACAGCTGCACCGAGTGGAAAATTAACACCTGCTGCTAATGTTGACGTAGCAAAAACAACATCTAACTTATTTTCTATTAAGCGACGTTCTACAACTTCTCTCTCTTCATCGGTTAAATCAGCACTATGAGAACCTACGTGGTGTTCGATAACTTGTGAAAGAAATTGGTTTGCAGATGTTTCAGGAAGATCTTCAAATGCTAATGAAAGTTGTCCTTGAGGTGGATTCAAGTAATTATCTACAAATGACTTCGCTAAATCATATGTATCCTGTTTTTTCATACAAAAAACTATTATGGGGACAGGCGGGGAAGGTTCTTTGAGTAACGTAGCAACCGCCGATAGTGGTGATAAATCAGCCCCTACCGGTAGCGGAATGTTCTCAATTATTTCATCCGGGTTGGCTGTATTACAGACCCCCATTCCATTGGAGTTCCAACACTCGTAACTTAGGTGTTTTTCTCTTGTATGTGACACTACTAGCGATACATCTAACCAGTTGGCTAACATAGCAGAGTCTTTTTCTTCCAAAACAGCAGATAACCCTACAAATTGCTTCCATCCCGCGTTTTTAAGTAGCGTGAGCAATACCTCAACGCTTTGCCCCCTGTGTAAGTCGCCTAATAATTGAATTTCATCGCAAACAACTACAGTGTTTCTCATATCTGTTGGAATACCAGATGCAGAAAGTAAGGCTAGATATTTTTCGTAAGTTGCCACTAATACTCGTGAACTTAAGGGGTCTCTAGGCAGATTTCCTTCGGCATCCTCCACATAGTCCCCTGTAGCTATAACAAGTGACGATTTATCACCTTCCAGTAAAGTAGGTAGTAAGAGAGACTTAAAATCTTCAAACTTTTGTTTTGCCAGAGCCCTATGAGTTACCAAATATACAGT
The DNA here is from genome assembly GCF_024346955.1 of Vibrio mangrovi. Classification (NCBI taxonomy): domain Bacteria; kingdom Pseudomonadati; phylum Pseudomonadota; class Gammaproteobacteria; order Vibrionales; family Vibrionaceae; genus Vibrio; species Vibrio mangrovi. The sequence goes on from NZ_AP024884.1 coordinate 944,406, forward strand.
AAAGCACCCCGTTTCAACCCCATTAGCCAAACCCCAAAGTGCAATTTGCGTCTTCCCGGTTGATGTTGGCGATACTGTTAAAACACTTTCTCCACGCCCTACACCTGCTTCTAATGCTGCAAATTGCGCATCACTGAGCGAATACTGTTCATCTTCTTTAAAAACCAAGTGTTCCAACGCAAGATCTGATAAACCATGCTCTTCAGGCAGTTCAAACTTCATTGTTATATTCTCTTTGTTATCTTGTACTGAAATTCAAAAAGGCGTTCAAGGAAGTATCTAGGGTCTTTGTAAGCTTTCACATAATTTACGAACTTCCGCTTAGGGCCTTTGAATAATCAATCAGTTGATGTCCGTTGGGGCGACAGCGCATACTCGGGTGGTACCGTATAACGTGTAGTCCAATTGCCGACTACTGGCGATAATTTGGGGAACCAAAATTCGTGACAGTACGAGGTCAATTGGAACGCCCTGTTAGCTTTCATTTCACACAGCCCACACATCTAACCTAACTATATTAAAAGCGATATATTCACCTATTAAACTTTCATCGCTTATCTCAAATGGCTCATTTATTTGAACGCTACCGCACGAAACAACAACCGGATCAACGGACTTTATGAATCCATAGGCTTTGTAACTCCATCCGCCAGTACAAGACAATTCTTCTATACAATCTGGATTGCCATCAAATATCTGCTCAAAAGTTTCATCTTCATCATCAATCCCAACTGAAAGCTCAACATCAATAATCTCACCCTCAGTCACAGCCTTTTGATACCCGATACAATCCATAGCCTCATATACTTTACCTTCGATTTCGAGGTATGTTGGCAACCCTTCTTCATCCGCTACTTTTATTATCTTTGCTATCATATGTAGAAATTACCACCTGAAAGCTAACGCCTTGCTCATCGGGCCACCGAAGCAGAGCATTTTTTGTGATAAAGTGATCGTAGCGAGCCACAAAAAATGCGGAACGAAGGTGGGTCCGGTGCAGCAATTTGTTATGTGCGTGGCTGTAGACCAAACCTCTTAAAGTGGCTTAACGTTAGTAGCACAAGGACCTTTTTGACCTTGCCCCACTACATATTCAACTTTCTGACCATCCCTAAGTGATTTACGACCGCTAGCCTGTATTTCTGAGTGATGAACAAACAAATCTTTGCTGCCATCATCAGGTGTAATAAATCCGAATCCTTTATCGTCATTGAACCACTTAACTGTACCTTTACTCATGCTCTCTATATTCTCTATTTGGGTGAGTTTTAAATTACCAGTATCGCTATCACCATTACGAAACTAGTATTTTGAATCGATCGCCATAGTTCTCGGACACATAACAGTATCTTTTAATCAGATACTGTCTGCATAAGTCTGGCAGAAAACACCGAATTCAGGCCCATATCAATTTGTTTTATCTCACAAAACCATATGAAAAAAGTGACAATTACAGACCGTGTCTATCTAACTCTTCATACAAAACTAAATACATAGTCGACCATGAATCACAATAGATCAACAAATGATAAGAGAAACGCATCCAAAACCTATAGAACTAAAATAAGGACACCCGCCCTAATCAATCTCTCATCATCATGCAATCAGTCTGACCATTGATGACCAACAAAGTTGAACTCACTCGGAATAAGCTGTTGAATCGGTTTCCTATCTCGCCTCAGTCCACCACGATAAGACGCACGTTTCATCATCCCGAGAGTATCCATGACAACTGCCCGCTCACAACTGATTTGCCCCGAGGTCACGCCCTACTATCACATCGTCTCCCGCTGTGTCCGCCGCTCATTTTTATGTGGTTACGATAGTTATAGTGGTAAATCCTATGAGCATCGCCGTGACTGGGTGGAATCGCGTATATTCACATTAGCTTCTATTTACTGTATTGGAATCTGCTCTCATGCAGTGATGAGTAACCATTACCATATGGTCGTCTATATCGATAAAAAGAAAGCTATCTCTCTTTCTGACCATGAGGTCATTGAACGATGGGGACAAGAGCATCAACTCCCCCGGCTCATTCAGCGTCTTCTCGCCGGCCAGCTGATTTCTCAAGCTGAACGTGATTCCTGCACCGAACTCATTGATACCTGGCGTCACCGCCTGTATTCCCTCAGTTGTTTTATGCAAGAGCTCAATTACGAGATTGCCGTCCGCGCTAACAAAGAAGACCAGTGCAAAGGGCGATTCTGGGAAGGACGGTTTAAATCTCAGGCTTTACTCGATGAGAAGGCCCTGTTAGCAGCAATGGCCTATGTTGACCTCAATCCGGTCAGGGCGAACATGGCTGACACACCCGAGCAGTCTGAGTACACTTCGATTAAAGCCCGACTGACCTCACTGGAGCAAGGAAAAACCGAAACCCACGGTTTAGTGAATTTCATCGGCTACGAACATCAGGATAAACCCCAAGGCATTCCTTTCCGGCTGATGGATTATATCGAATTGGTCGACTGGGTCGGGCGGCAAATCAGGGAAGATAAACGGGGCTATATTAACCAACGCCTGCCCAATATTCTCATGCGGTTGTCCCTACCTCAGCAGGAATGCCTCAAACTCTGCACCGAGCTGGAAAAGAAACCCAGGCTCTGGATTGGCTCAGCTAAACGGCTTAATCTCGCGAAACAACAGCTCAAAAAGCAGAGAATCCTCGGGATTCATATTTCCTGAACAATACTGTTCAATATCAATTCACTTTCTGACATTCGTCATCCATTCAAACCGATGATTCATCTTTATCGGCCCGCAAAACTGCTCTTAATCATTTAATAACCCGACATAAAATCGAGCAAAAAAATAGCTCACCTCAAGAGCTAGCTTAGAAAAAACAGAACGACTTCAACCTCTGAACGAATCTACTCCTAAGGTGCGTGTCCTGTTTCTCCTCTGAACAAACCCACTCCTGAGGTGCGTGTCCTGTTTCTGTTTCTCTTTCTCTGTTTCTCTTTCTGTTTCTCTTCTTTCTTGACCGCTACACAGTAATTTTTAAGTTAGCAGCTTCGGGTTTCACATTAAGCCAGGTTTGGTAGCCATAAAGCGATCTCTGGCGCTATACAGATAATTAGTGCTGCCATGCACATTAACAGAAAGAACGGAAATGAAGCTTTCGCAACCTGACCTATTTTTTCACCAGTGAGTCCCTGTAAAACAAATAAATTAAAACCTACGGGCGGAGTAATTTGCCCCAGCTCCACCATAATCACTAAAAAGACACCAAACCATAAAGGATCAAAGCCAGCCTGAATAACGATCGGAAGCGTAATCGGTAAGCTCATAACCGTAATAGATATTCCATCTAAAAACAGGCCTAACACGATATAAAACAAAGCCAATGCAATCAGTAACATTGCCGGAGTAAACTGCTTTTCTGCAATCCAACTTGCTAGTTCTGACGGTAAATGTAAGTATCCCATTGCTGTTGAAAGCATCGCGGCACTCACCATAATACTGCACACCATTGTGGAACTCTGAATGGTCGCTATCAGTGAGGACACAATGACGTTTTTATCTAATTGTTTTTCTATTAATAACAGTAACAACGTTGCAAACACACCTACAGCCGCAGCTTCAGACGGTGTAGCGATGCCAGAATAAATTGCGCCAAGTACAACAACGATTAATAGGAATATAGGGAATAGATAACCTAAGCTTTGATAAATAGTAATATCACAAGTTGTTTCTTTAGGTGCCAGATGAGGCCGAATAGAAGCACATATCATCAAGTATCCGGAGTACAGAAAAGCAATTAAAAACCCCGGTAAAATGCCAGCCATAAATAACTTGCTAATAGAAACTTCAGCCTGAATACCATAAACAATCATGACGATTGACGGTGGTATCAACAGCCCCAAACTACCAGCCCCAGCCAAAGAACCAATCGACAGTTGGCGATCATAGCCACGTTGTTTCAGCTCTGAAGTTGTAATTTTACCAATCGTTGCCGTTGTTGCCGAACTTGAACCACTTACCGCAGCGAACAATGCACAGCCCACAACATTTGTGTGTAAAATTCCTCCGGGAATAATACGAGTCCATGGTTCCAGTCCTTTAAACAAGCGATTCGAGATGTCAGAGCGGAAAATCAGTTCTCCCATAAATATAAACAACGGAATTGCAGATAGTTCCCAGGAATTGCCTGCCCGAAACAAAATTCGACTTAGAATTAACCCAACTCGTTCTATAGGCATACCGGCAAAAACAACCAATGATGAAAACGCAACAATGGCCAATCCTGCAAAAACCCAAAGACCTGAACCTAAAACAACAAATAAAATAGCTATCACACCTAAAGACGTAAAGAGTATATCCATATTAACGTTCTCCATAGCTATTGGGTTTGTGATACATAAACAGAGAGATTGATCGTGCTATTAGAGTGAGACAAAGAACAAAGATACCGATTAAGACAAGCCCTTGTGGAATCCAAAGAGGGGTAGCTGCAAGTGATTGGCTAGTGGTGCCTCTAATAAAATTTCGTGATACCGTCGTCCACCAAATAAAACCTACCCAACTAAAGAAAACCGCGGCAATGGCTGATGTAACAAAATCCAACAACCAACGTTTACGTTCCGGAATACGATCTATGATCGCGTTCACACGAATTAGAGAACCTTGCTCTAGACTGTAACCCAGAGCAAGAAAAGTCATCGTGGCAACCGCATAACCAACAAATTCATCCAATACATATGTCGACATACCAAACAAGCGTAAAACAATCTCCAGTAGGATATGACATAAAATATAAATAATCAGAAATGCAGCAATACCAAGAGAAATTTTATTTATCCATTGAGATGTACGAATTAATAAGTTCATTACATTCTCCTATTCTTTACGTCGATTAAATTCCTCGATAATGGACTGTCCCCGCTCCCCTGTTTCATCAAGCCATGAGCTTAAAGTTGGTTTAGCTGCTTCTTGTAAATACGACAAAAAACTGTCCGGTAATTTCTGAAGTATGGTTACTTTATTTGACTCAAGCTGCGCATAATTATCCTTAACCCGGCTACGAACGGTTTTCCAGTTGTGTTCGTCGGTTATTTTAGCTGCAGACAATAATGCATCCTGATCTTCTTTACTAAGGGCATCAAATTCATCTTTATTCATGTGAACCATATTTAAAGGAATCGCATATTGAATGGCACTGTAAGAATTGAGATGCTCCCAAAAACGTGCACTTGCCCCTGCATCCGCTGAAGTGAGAACGGCATTTATACCACCTGTGGAAAGCTGAGGTACAACATCCGCCCAAGACAAATTAACGGGTGCGGCTTTGGCATTCCTAAATGTCAATGTCCCATTTTTGTCATATGTGCGAATTTTTAACCCATTCAGTGCGGATGAACTATCGACCGGTGCCGTGGACCAAATACCACTTGCAGGCCAGGGAGAAGCGTACAACAATATTTCATTGCTCTTCTCAAATACCTCTTGGTAATAAGGCTTTGCAATATGGTATAGCAGCTCTGCCTGGTCTTCATTGGTAACTAAAAAAGGTAGAGAAGATAGTAAGAACAAAGGATCTATACCAGCCATACTACCTGCCAGAGTATCAGCCAGAGGGACTGCATTGTCTGAGACGGCATAAAAATGGTCAATAGATTTAAATCCTAAAGAGCCGCCAGTATGTAATGTAATATTAACATCGCCTTTTGTTAGTTTGTTAACTTGATCTATAAAAAACATATCACCCTGAGCGTGAATCGATTGAGTATTATATTCATTTGAAAAATCGAGATTAACTTTTGCATGAGCAGGTGAACTAATGGCATATAACAGTACTAATACTGAAGTAAGGTTCTTTAATAACATCCGTGTTTTCCTTCCTTAATGTGATCTTCATCAACCAGTATAAAAAGAGATCTAGACACTGATAGTCTGATAACGACATGGTATTCATATAAAACGACGGTATTCGTTCTAGCACTCGTACTCACTAAGATCACGGACGCGCTCGTGACTTCTTCTTCAGCAAATAGCTCACGGATTGTAGAAAGAAGCGGATTAACCACCGCAGGACATTTTCTTATGGTCTTCCACAACATCAAATACGCCACCAAAATCAACCAGTGACCTCACTCGCAAAACAACTGCTTCACAAGTATTAGAAAAGTATGAGATTTCACCAGACCACTCGCGCTTTACGGCGCTGTCACTCGCCAGCAAACCAGACACCACTTACTCTGCACTGGCACCGACAGAATTCGGTGCCGGGATTGGAACACCGTTAAAACCACAGACGCAAACCCGCTAATCAGGAGGAAACGATGTCCAAACCCCTTAATCTTGGTCTACACCTGACCGCCCGTGAATATCTTACTCATTTACTGATCACCAATACTGATGCAGATGAAAATGAGCTACGGGAAATATTGCTTTATCTCAATAACTTGCTCACGCTGGATGAAATTAATTTGCGTAGAGATGGTGTTGGAGAAATATAGAAAACTGTCCATAGGAGAGAATGATTTCTCTCCTTATTTTTATGAGTCATTCTGTTGGCAGGTAGACATAAATTTTCTTTTGTCTTTCTCGAAAAACAGTATGAGGTCAGTTGCTGCGACTTGTTATACCGCTCCATCCCAGCTAAAATGACCTCATAAAAGACCATTTAAAGGACCATTAAAATGACCACTAGAATCCTAGCTGATGTTGCTGCAAGCATTACTGAATTAAAAGCTAATCCAATGAAAGTTGCGGCCAGTGCCTATGGTCAACCTGTCGCTGTTCTTAACCGTAATGAACCAGCTTTTTATTGTGTTCCTGCTGAAACTTATGAAATGATGATGGATAAGCTTGAAGATCTAGAACTACTAAATATCGCAAGAGAACGCGAATCAGAAGAAAGTATTTCGGTAAACCTTGATGATTTATAAGCTAAATTTTAAAAAATCTGCCCTTAAAGAATGGAAGAAACTCGGTTCTACTTTACAGGAGCAATTTAAGAAAAAATTAGCAGAGAGATTAACTAACCCTCATGTGCCAGCTTCAAAGTTATCCGGAGCTGACAACATGTACAAAATCAAACTCCGCCAATCAGGTTATCGCTTAGTTTACAAAGTCGAAGACGACATCATCGTAGTTACCGTTTTAGCTGTAGGAAAACGTGAACGAAGCGATACTTATCATAAGGCAATGAAACGCTTGGATTGATTGACTGCGGTATAACACCTAATTCAATGGTGCATAAACACTGATATTACAACCTCAACTACTCTGTTTCTGTCCCGTTGAGCCGCCGATTTTTAAGTCGAGTTGGAAGTTCTTAATTATTCTTTCGTCTATACAACTACGCAAAAACTTGTTCATTGGTTCCATGTCATTACTTGCATAAAAATCTAACATTAAGGTGTTAAATTCTTGCTGACGCTTAGCCGGAACATTAATAATTGGGAAACCACAGGAAAGCAGAATTCCATTCATCATAAAACGACCGGTTCGTTTATTTACATCCCAGAAAAACTGAACTCTCGCCATTTGTAGAAATGCAGTAATTGCCCGATCATAGATATCTTCATATGACTCAACTAAAGACTGGACTTCATCCCACTTTTCATCCAGTTCTTGTGGTGCCGGAGGTTCGTACTCCGATCCGGTAATTGATACATAACCTGAACGAAATTTCCCCCACTCTAAAGCTTCCTCTTCACCTGCAATATTGTGTAATAACAGAGCGGTTTCTTTATTAAAAAAGAACTCACCTGAATCGACTAACTCAAAAATTCGCATCCAGGTTTTAGCTTGATTCATCGCCATATTTTGATCGCTGATACGATGTCCACCCACCGTGATTCCGTCCAAAATAGTCTGAACTTCAGGGAGTGTCATCGCCACCCCTTCTAAGTTAACGGCATCATAAACTAACGCCGGTACATCTCTTTTAGCTAACTGTTTTGCGAGAGGAATATTCGGTTTCATTCCCCATTTGGATTCAGTGAACATATTTGACTAACTCGCTCATACAATATGCTCAAAAGTATACACCTTTTAATAAATCACTGGAAAACTCAAATTCAGGATAAATCGTCTAACGAATGATAGGATTCCCGTTCTAAACCACCTCGTGCCATACGTTACATTCATCCATTGAAGTTTCTTGTTATAAGCAAGATACCAATGTTACAACATCTCTTCTTCACCAGACATCAACCATGCACTGTTATGCTGCTTAAAACCAATTTTTGGATAATATTCAGTTGCTTGTGGTGCTGATAGCAAAATCAGATTACAACCTTTCTTTAGACTAGCAAAAGTCTGTCGGATCAATTCTTTGCCAATTCCTTTTGACTGAATCTGCTCTGATACTGCCAGATCAGATAAGTAACAGCAGTAATGAAAATCTGTCACTGAACGAGCAATACCGACAAGTCGCTCGCCAATCCAAGCTGAAACAAGCAAATCAGCATGTGTCAGCATCCCGCTGATATATTCGTGATTATCCGTCGGGCGTCTTGCTCCAAGTGTTGTCTGATTTAACAGTTCAACGAACTGTTCAGTCGTAATTGGACGATTGACAAAATACTCAACTTCCATTTTTATTTTCCTTTAGAGCCCAAAGTTCAACTTGATTATAACTTTCACTCAAATGGCGGTACACAGTGTCGTCCAGTTTTAAGTTTTGTTATATAACTGTTTTACAAAATGCTGAAATCAACTTCAGGTAGCGATTCAAAACCTGGCTTAGCGAAGAAATAGCCCTGCATCAAATCTATGCCAATATCTCGTAAACAACACATCTCTTCTCTCGTTTCGATGCCTTCAGCGAGAGGCGTTATTTTTAGTTCTCTGAACATAGTGATAATGTTTTTAACGATGATTTGGCGTACCGGATCTTTATCTATGTTACGAATCAACTCCATATCTAACTTCGCAATGTCAGTTTGAAAATCAGCGAGCAGATTCAGGCCTGAGTATCCTGAACCAAAATCATCAATAGCAGTTTTGAATCCTAGGTTTCTATAATATTCAACAATATTTTTAATATGTTGATTATCATTGACTTTCTCAACCTCAGTAAATTCAAACATGATTTGATGAATTGGAAAATTATATTCTCTGGCTGCTGCTAAGGTTGTTCTGATGCAGCGGTCAGGGCGATAAACAGCATTCGGTAGAAAATTAATACTAACCATTGTTTGAATGTTCAGTCTCGACGCCAGAGCAATCGCTTTGACCCGACATAATTGGTCAAAGCGATATCGGTTATCGTTATTCATCTGTGAGATAACAGAATATGCAGATTCATTATTAAGGCCTCGAACTAATGCTTCATAGCCAAAAATAGTTTTAGAAGAACATTGGATGATTGGCTGAAATGCCATAGAAAAATCAAACCCAAGATCTACGGATTCTAGACATTGTTTACATGACGATCCTGATTTATCCATTGGCGCTCACGATGCTTAATTGATGTAGTATCTATCTGAATTTATAGGATAGTTGTTGACCAACGGTCAAGCAAACTGCGCAAGAGAATTATCTGAGGCAGATACAGTTTACTTTATTTAGTAGCAGAAAAGCCCGTCAGGGCTTTTCTTTATCCGGTGAAAAACACGGACAACTATTTTCCATGTTTCTCCGCAACCATGTCAGTAATACAGGTAATCACATGGTTACTGGCTTTTTCAGCGTCGCCGACCACACTCACCAGATTTTTCAGCACACCATCATCTGCGAGCCAGTCCTGATTCACCAGCTCCATGGCCTGATGGATATTCTGATGAACAATTTTGTGATAGCTTTCCAGACGACGATAAGATGGCAGATGGTTAAAGGATGTATAGCCTTCACCTTCATAATACCATTTGCCCAGCCGACAGTTATGATGGTCAACCCGGGCCGCTTCCGCTTCATTGCCTTCACCCTGACTTTCCAGCGCAATGTAACCATTTTGCATGTAAATCACATGATCCAGTTTGATCAGAGAAGCGAAAGAAAAGTCCTTCGCCTGATTCATCAGAGAAATCGTCTGTTGTGATGCATTGGCAACCCGATCAAAGTTGGTATGGAAATTCACCACTTCATCACCGACACCTTTCATCTGTTTTCCTACTTCCAGTGTCTGCGAGACCATTTCTTCAATCGGGCCGGTCAGTGAATTGATAATGTCACTGATATCTGCCGTTGACGTTCGGGTGCGATCCGCCAGCGAGCGGACTTCGTCAGCAACCACGGCAAAACCGCGTCCGACATCACCGGCGCGGGCTGCCTCAATTGCAGCGTTCAGCGCCAGCAGGTTGGTCTGCTCGGCAATATCGGTAATCACCTTGATCGTATCCGCAATCCGTACACTCTCTTTGCCCAGAATCTGAGCCGTTTCTTCCATACTGGACATCCGGACATTGACATCATCCAGTGCCTGACGAATTTCCCGGACCACTTCCCGGCTCTGCTCGGCTCCGTCACGGCTTTCTGTGGCAATGCCAAGCACATCATCCATCTTATGCGACAGCGTCACCAGCTCTTGCTGATTATTACGCAGATTGACAATCAGATTTGAAGTATTCAGATGGTGTAATTCACTTTTTAAGCGATTCTGCCGCGAGAAAACATGCGCCTTCTGCATCGAATCGATCGCTTCATTAATATTACGCATCGTTTCGGCAAACTCACCGGGAAGTCCGTCGACCAGCCCCCGACGGTGGAACTCTCCTTTACTGGTGCGCTGAAAGCTGTTCGACAACTCTTTAAAATTGGTTTCGACAATATCCAGAAAGTCGTTCAGTGCCCATGCCACATGACCGATTTCTCCCAGTCCTTTGGTATTGGTAATCCGGATATGGACATTCCCCTTTCTGGCTTCTTCCAGCGCTCCGCGGATCCGTTCCAGCACCGCCAGCGGCTGAAGATGATCCCAGTAGGCGTAGCTGGCAAAAACGATGGTAAACAAAGGTAAGACGGTATTGAAAAAATTGAATCCGTGATCATAAATATTGGCGACCGACAGCCCGAATATAACCAGCACAAATACCGAACAGATGATCAGAAATTTCTGGCGCAGAAACAGAATATTTCTGCTGACCTGACTGGTACTATCCATCATACACTCCTTTTAATCTGAACGATGTTTCTGGTAGAGGTCGATAATGTACTCTTCGTAACTCACCTGATAATCCTTATCAACCTGCTCAGTCAGCCATGTCCAGGATGCTTCCGGCGCACGTTGCCGTTCTGTACTCTGCTCCAGCTCACGCATTTTCTGATAGATGCCTTCAATGACCTGAACCGCGCCCTTCGGAGCAACCCGGCGTACTGAGTAGTAACCGAGAGTGTTACCGTTAAACCGATCCGGGGTGACATTGGCAAACACCCAATAGTAATTTTTATCCGATGTATAGTTCTTCACAAAGCCAAAGAACTCTTCTCCCGACTTCAGAGAATGCCATAAACCGTAGAAAACGCCCCGGGGCATAGTAGGATGACGAATGATACTGTGGTTCTGACCGAGAAGCCCGGCTTCTGCATAATTGGCAACTCGCATGAATGTCCGATTTGCATAAGTAATTTTCCCCTGCAAATCTGTTTTGGTAATGATGAGCTCACTCTTGTCGAATGATACTTCCCTTTCTGCTGCAGCCATACCTCTCCCTGAACAATTGATAAGTATCTCTAAGAAACTATATGCTATGGGTGAAATATGGCAAAACTGATCTCTTGATATATATCACCTTTTTGCGATTCATCTCCTCTGTACCAAAACAGGAAAATAACCGGAGCAGGAAAATAAACCGTGCCTATTGCATCCCGGACCGATTGCGATAAACTGCCACGGACATCTACACTGCCAGACGTGTATTTCGATTTGTCCTAATTATCAATCAGAACAGAGGTATCCCATGTCAGAAAATCAAATCACCATCCTCGACGGCGGCATGAGCCGGGAACTGGAACGTCTCGGCGCACCTTTCCGTCAACCCGAATGGTCTGCCCTTGCCTTGATTGAAACTCCGGAAATTGTCCGTCAGGCACATGAGTTATTTATTCGTAACGGCTCAGAAGTGATTACCACCAACAGCTACGCGCTGGTCCCATTCCATATCGGTGAGACACGCTTTAAAAATGAAGCGCTGCCTTTGGCACACAAGGCCGGAGAAATGGCCCGTCAGGCTGTTGAAGCAACTCAGACCGGTGCTCAGGTGGCCGGTTCTCTTCCGCCCCTGTTCGGCTCTTACCGCCCGGATTTATATCAGGCGGATCAGGTCGATGAAATTGCAGCCCCGCTCATTCAGGGACTTGCACCTTCGGTTGATCTCTGGCTGATCGAAACACAAAGCCTGATTGCTGAAGCCACGGCAATTAAAAGCGCGATTGATCGCTTTACCGACCAGCCGAAACCGGTCTGGGTTTCTTTCACACTGGAAGATTCAGAGCCCGTTTCGCAACCGTCTATCCGTTCAGGAGAAACTGTAAAAGAAGCGGTTCAGGCAATGGCCGAACAAAATGTTCAGGCTATTCTGTTCAACTGCTGTCAGCCGGAAACCATCGAAGATGCACTCCACGTTGCCCGCACTACGCTGGCAGAACTGGGTAAAGATGACATCCGGCTCGGAGCTTATGCCAATGCGTTTGCTCCGCAGAAAAAAGATGCCGCAGCCAATGAAGAGATTGATGAAGTCAGAGCTGATCTGACACCACCGGCTTATGTCGCATGGGCTGAGAAGTGGCGCAGTCAGGGAGCTTCGCTGATTGGCGGCTGCTGTGGTATCGGTGCGGAACATATTGCCGAACTCAGTCAGCACCTGAAGTAGCAGGCAAATATGACAGACAACGGAAAAATCGGACTGGGAGCTCTCACCGCGCTGGTGTTCAGCTCCATGGTCGGGGCAGGTATTTTCAGTTTACCGCAGAATATGGCGGAGGTTGCCGGCGTCGATGCCATCATCACCGGTTGGTTGATCACTGGTGTCGGCATCTTACTTTTAGCCGGTTGTTTCCTTCATCTTTCCCGGCTGGTTCCGGAAATGGATGGTGGTATTTACACATACGCCCGGGCTGGATTTGGCGATCTGTTTGGTTTTCTGTCTGCCTGGGGATATTGGTTGTGTGCAACGATTGGTGTGGTCGGGTATCTGGTGGTGGCCTTCGCTGCTATCGGCGCATTTACCGATTCGCCGGAGCAGATATGGTTTGGTGACGGCAACACGCTGGCAGCCTTCGTTGGTGAATCTGTGATTCTATGGCTGGTACATGCGCTGGTTCTGCGGGGCGTCAAACAAGCAGCGTTAATCAATCTGCTGGGAACACTGGCAAAAAGCCTGCCTCTGTTACTGTTTATTGCTCTGGCTTACTGGTACTTTGATCCTCAGATATTTGCGACGAACCGGACTACCCAATCTTTACCGACACCTTTCATGGAGCAGGTCAAAAATACCATGCTTATTACTTTGTGGGTTTTCACCGGTATTGAAGGAGCAATTATTCTTTCCGTCCGGGCCAGAAAACGGCATGACATTGGTAAAGCAACCTGTCTCGGAGTGATTTTTGCGCTGGTGCTGTACGTTGCCATCACACTCCTTTCTCTGGGAATCATGGTCCGGCCCGATGTTGCGGCACTGCCGAATCCATCGATGTCTGGCCTGATGGCACACATGACCGGTATGCCCGGAAAAGTCATCATGAGCTGCGGACTGATTATCTCCGTACTGGCATCTTATCTGAGCTGGATTCTCTATTCTGCCGAGGTTCCGTGTACAGCTGCCGAATACGGCGCATTTCCACAGGTTTTCCGGGTCAAAAACCGTCACGGCACTTCACAGGCTTCCCTGTTGATGACCAGTATCACGGTACAACTGTGTCTGGTGCTGATCCTGTGGACCGGAAAAAGCTATAACACGCTGGTTCTCATCTCAACGTCAATGATTCTGATCCCTTACTTTCTGGTGGCTGCCTACCTGGTCAAACTCGCTTATCAGACTCAAGCCTCACTTGCGATTAAGCTGACTGGCATCGGTGCCAGTATTTACGGATTGTGGCTAATCTATGCTGCCGGAATAGAATCCCTGTTGCTGTCGACCACACTTTATATTCCCGGTTTGCTAATCTATTTTACAACCCGAAAACGTCAGACCAGAACCTACGCTTCATAATGGATTCAGCGCCTGTGCGCTGAATCTGTTCTTCTTCCTACTTTTCTGTATTCTTCTGCTCTCTTCCCGTGCTCTTGATGCATCAAGTCTATAAAACGATCAATCATGCACGAACAGGCTGCGATATCATGCGATCATGCAGAATCATCTTTATTTCAGTCAAACGACAATAATTATTAATCCATATCAATGTTCCGCCCAAGTGAATCACGCAATATTGAGCACTCTATAAGTTACATAACCAGAAAATGACACTCAGTAGACGTTAGTTCATCCCTTTCAACGATAGGACGCCTATGTTTCGTTACTATAAAAATAAGAGTATCAACACCCAGCTTCGGGTGATTATGCTCCTTTGCTTAATGATTTCTTTTTCAGCAATTGCATTACTCGTTTACAGAAATGCTGCGGGTATTCTTTTGAACTCAACACTCACAGAGCACCACTCAAAAGTGGAGGGCATCGCCAAATCTATATCACAGCAATTTTTTACTTATCTCGAAACTGGCAAAACACTGGAATCGACCTTTCAGCACAGTTATCTGAAAGGATTGACGTGGCATAACCAGTCCGTTGATTTCCGGGGAAATGCGGTTGCAGATGTCACAATCAACGGACAGAGCCTGATCGGCTCAACTGAAATCGTCGATCAGTTCACTCGGGATACGGGAGCTGTCGCAACATTGTTCCTACCCTCAGGCAATGACTGGCTACGGGTTTCTACATCTCTGAAAAATGCACAGGGTGAAAGAGCTGTTGGTACAATGCTGGGCCTGTCTCATCCGGGATATGATCAGCTGAGCCGTGGAGAGCCTTATTACGATCAGGTGAAACTATTCGGAACCCGCTACCTCACCTACTACAATCCGATCAAAAATAACCGTCAGCAGGTGGTTGCCATTTCATTTATCGGTGTACCAGTTGAAGAAGCTACCGCGACACTATTACGCAATCTGAATAGCGTAACGTGGGGGAAAACCGGAACCACGATGGTTGTCGATGATCATAAAAGTTCCCAGGGGAAATACCTGCTTGGTGGCGAAAATAGTCAGGCAGACTCCATTCTTGAAGAAAAAGATGCTGCCGGAAACTCAGTCTTTCACGATATTTTCCAGAATAATGATGGTTTGATCCGCTACCGCCAACAAAGTGATGACAACGCCCGTGAACGATATCTCGTTTATACAGAAGTACCGGGCTGGAAATGGAAATTGCTTGGAGGAACCTACATTGATGAAATCACTCAGGAAAGTCAGGAACTGTTAAAACTGATTGTGCTGATTTCATCTCTGGTTGGCGGTGCCACATTTGTTGTGATTGCCCTGTTTCTGAACTACACCATCAAGCCTTTGATCAATTTAAGCGATATTATGGAACGGTTGGGACAAGGGGAAATCAGCCTGAAGGTTGAATCCGGCACGAAGGAAACCCGCAATGAAATGGTCCGCCTGTCCAACAGTGTTGCAGCTATGCTGGCTAAGTTGAATCATCTGGTGGGAAACATCCGTTCAACCAGCGATCAGGTTCAGCATCAGTCTGCCAGCGTACTGAGCGATGCCAATACGGGACTAACCCAGTCTGAACGCCAGCATGAGCAGGTCGATCAGGTTGTCACTGCAATTGAAGAGATGGCGACCTCCGCCAAGGATGTCGCAATGCAGGTTGAGGCTATTGCAGATAACGTCCGGGAAGCCAATCAGAACACACAGTCAGGTCTGAGTCTGGTTGAAAGTGTCTGTGTAGACGTTGCCCAGCTTAATGATCAATTGGTACAGTCCTCTCAGGCAATTGTTCAGGTCAGAACCGACAGCGAAAGCATTCAGTCCGTGACTGAAATGATCGATGCCATTGCTGAACAAACCAATCTGCTGGCACTGAATGCCGCGATTGAAGCGGCCCGGGCCGGAGAACAGGGACGCGGCTTTGCCGTGGTCGCCGATGAAGTCCGGACTCTGGCTCACCGGACACAGACATCAGTGCAGGATGTTGTCACCATTATCGATAAACTCCGGGATTCAACCCAGAATGCTGTCCAGTTGATGCAGCATAGTCAGCATTATGCTGACGATATGCTCAGCAAATCTCAGGAAGCCGGTGCGTCACTTGAAACTATCGCTGATCAGATCCATTCCATCGCATCTCAGGCCGAAACGATTGCAACGACAGCGGAACAGCAGGCACAGGTATCCGAAGATGTTGCACAAAGTGCTTCACAAATCAGCCAGTTGAATCAACAAGGACAACAAACCAATGCCAAGACAGCTGAGAGTGCTTCATCTCTGCAAGATCTGGCAAATCATCTGAAAACTCAGGTTGATTTCTTTCATTAACATGAAGCCATCTGTTGTTATAAGTGCATAATACCGACCGTCAGGGCTGCACATGCAGCCCTGACTTCCATTCACTAAACTGCTTCAGCCTCAAGAATTTCATGATTACTCATGGCCACCAATGATTTTCCGAGCAGCCATTCCAGCTCTTTGTCTGCGTCTGTACCCAGTTTTTCTTCAATCAGTTGGTACATCCGTTCTAATCCCTGACGAGACACTTCTGTAGCGCGTTCAGCCGAAACAATATGGTGGAAGAGAAACCGTAGAATCGCAACAAACTGGTTATGCTCCAATGCATTAATCCAGCTTTTACGGAACGCACCCACACCGTTTTCCAGCTCCAGATAAGATGTGAACAGAAGGAATATTTGCCCATTCAGGGCGGCAGCAAAATCTGTTTTTTTCGGGAAGTGATGACTGATTCCCGTACGGGAAATTCCGGTCTGCTGGCTAAGTGTCGTATATGACATACGGTCATAGCCAAGATTCAGAACCTGATCGACTACGGCATCTAAAATTGTCTGAATAGTAACTTCTGTTTCTTCTCTGCTACGCTTGGGCATAATGTGACTCTCTTAAAATCAGGCGAGTCTCCACCTTCCCTTCAATCACTTCATTTCAAGGTAAGAGTACTTCACCATCATGATAAATTTGAAAAATATGGGAGGCTGATAAATTGCTTATACCGTGACACTTATATCGTGACAATACAGGCCACCTCCATGTCTCCCGTGGTTCAATCAAAAACATATAAACACCATGACATCAGTCCTGCCATCAAGCCGCAAAGATGATCAAACCAGAATCCTCACCGCCTGATTCTTTCCGCTCTGGTAAACTGGCTGAGATCGTGTCATGGGTTCATTCAGGCGTGATTGCATCACCACACCTAAATATACAACACATCATCTCAAATCCATTCATAGGAACAATGACATCTCATAAATTCTGTTACCCTCTTGGCATGGCTCCTGACGATTATGAGAACCAAGTCACATATAAATATTCATAAGCATGATGACATAATACAGTTGCACAAAATTAACGTGCTACTAATCAATAGGATAGCTCACTGGCTATTTATACCCAACTCAGGCTAAAATTAACGATAATATCCAGATATATACCCAAGTCGTCTCAGCATGTAATTCAGAATCTCATGAGACCATTCGGGTATATACCAGGTGACTGAGTGCATTCTATCTCACGAGATCACTTGATTATCAGTTCCTGACAAACGGGGTAATTTTATGAACACAAATGACAATACAGAAAACGAAATCTGCGAAGCCTGTGGAACATTCGGAGAAATTGGCTACATCATCAAAGAAGGTGATGATGTAGCCGAAGTCACCGTACTGGCAAATGGTGCTGCCGCACTTCAGGCAGAACTGGATAAATATATTGCACTGGCAAAACAGGTCAGCGCCAATGTGAAATACGAGGCAACGCCAATAAATGAAGACGCACAAGAGCTTCATGCCCGTTTTCAGTTTGAAGTCAGTGCCGAAAAACTCATTTTCGAACTCAAATCCCGCTCTCTGGTTCGGGGATAAATATTCAGCATAACGACATCTTCTAACAACAGAGTCAGGGTTAAATATGGCTCTGTTGTTATATTTCCGAATCTAAAAATACCTTAAGTGTATCGTCAACTTTTCACTTTTATCCCATCCGGCATCCCGTACTACAATAAATCATTATCTCGATGCTCATCCTCCGGCAGCACCTTTCAGGATTGCAAGCCACCGGGCAATCCGCCATACTGCCTTTATCAACGGTTTAGTTTTCAGGTATCCGGTGCGTTCATTTCTGATCTTATTCATTAGCTTACTGATTTGCGTTTCGCAGACGGCTTCAGCGAAGGCGCTGAATCACTATCAGCTCCTGAATTATCTGGATAATTACGGAAATCTGGATCTCAGTGGTAAACCCTTTAGTGAGTTACCATCGGGGCTCGTCGTCAAACGGGATCTGGACATCTCACGAACTCCTATGCGCGCACTTCCGCGCGGCATCAATATTCAGGGAGGGCTGATTGCAACAAACTGTCAGCTGGAAACTGTACCTCCCGGAACCATCATTAAAGGCTATGCAAATCTGCTCGGCTCCCAGATTAAAAACTGGCCCCGTGGCATCCGGGCTGGTGGCTATCTGAATTTTACCGATACACCTCTGGAAAAATTACCGGCCAGATTAAGAGTCAAAGGTGATCTGAGTGTTATCCGGACGCCTTTAACCGAGCTGCCCGAAGGTCTGATTGTTGAAGGAAATCTGTATATCGGCGGTTCAGGAATTCATGAATTTCCGGAAACCATGACGGTGCAGGGAAATATTTATCTGGGCGGAAATGCTATTCAGAAATGGCCGAAGAATCTCACACTGGGAGGAGCTGTAGCAAGATGAGTCACATCTTGCTACATCAGAACATTTTCAGTCGCTATGGTTTGTTTTTCACCGGATTTGCATAACTGGCCAGCAGATACTCATGTGCACCCTCCGGCAGACAAGCGAGTTTTTCCTGAAGTAAATCCCGTATCGTTTGTGTCACCTCATCGCCTTCACAACCGGCGGCAAGCTGGTTAATCGGAAATAGCTTATAGTGCTGATGAATCTGTCGGTCAATTTCGTCGGCCAGCGCTTCAGGCGTCTCGAAATCCTGTTCAATCACATCTCCGAATGCAACGTGAATACGGCCTTTCTCTCCGACAATACCCTGAATGATACTCTCAATATCTTCAAATTCACTTTTCTCATATGTGCCCAGTGTTGCTTTCTCATAAAGCTCTCTGGCTTTTGCGATATCACAGGGATCATTTTCGTAAGCGATTGCAACCGGCACAATTTTCAGCGATTTTGCATAAGTTGCAAAATCGATCTTTTGCTGGCGGCCTTCGACATGGAACATTTTCAGAATCGCCGGATCGGTAAAATCATTCCCATCTTTAGCTCTCCCTTCACGTTGGGCTATCCAGATAGAGTGACCGGTGTCCAGCGAGTTTTTGATATAACCGGACAGTGTCGCCAGCGCTTTCATCATTTCCCGCGGGCCTTTAGCCGAACGCTTAACAATGAAGCTTTTATTGAGCTTCATCAGCTCAGTAGCACAAGGCTTGCGCAACAGGTTATCACCAATCGCAATTCTGACCGTCTGATGTCCGGTGATATGCAGACCATAATTGACCAGAGCAGGATCCATCGCGATATCACGATGGTTTGAAACAAACAGATAAGCCTGATTTTTATCCAGCTTATCCAGACCGGAATAGGTTACACCACCACTGGTAGTTGCTAATGTTTGTTCCAGATACTTTTTCACTTCAAGCTGGATTGCTTCAACAGAAGTCAGTTTCCGCCATTTCAGCTTCAGATAAATTTTTACCCATGGGCTGATCAGTGTCTGTAACCATTCAGCATGGTGTTTAAACCGGTGCTGAACGATCGCGTGAATAAATTCATCATCCTGAATCAAACGATGAATAGCGGCAGGAATTTCCGCATCTTCATAAGGGCGAATTTCTGCATAGGGGTCTGTTATTGATGTCATTGTAATACTATATTCGAAAAAAACTGGCTCATTCTACGCGGACTTTCCCCTGATCGCAGCTATTGTTAGAAAACAAAGAAACTGGTCTGACCAGAAGAAGTAACAATGGAGAATTATTCGGGTTCGGTGATGAAAATCATTCGTGCAGTTTAAACAGGAATCATCCGGAGCCACAAATACAATAGGTTGAATATAGTTTAGTCCATTTGGCTTTTTATGACGGACAAGTTAACCTATGCGCGTTTAAGCAAGAGAGAATATCCATGCATTACGCTATTCAGGCTGAGTCAGTCACAACAGATTATCTGCAAATGACGTCCCGGAAAAGATCACTGAAACATGTCTTTCTGCTCGTCAGACAAGGGATGGTTTTATTCAAACTGGGCAAATATGAATATGCAGCAGAGGCAGGACAAGCCATCTGGATTCCTTTTCAGTGTCTTCATGCACTAACGATATTTCCGGGAACTCAACTGACACGCATCGAATTTTCAGCCCGCCTGAACTACGATTTCCCGCAACAGGCCGGTTATGTCGAGCCGGGAACATTATGTCAGGCTCTGTTGGAACGCCTGCAACAATGTACTCGTCAGACAGCCGTCTACCCTCACCTGCTTGGGGTACTCACCGATGAAGTGCTGCGCTTTCGTCCCGAACTCCGTGAAAACAGCTTCACCCGACTACTGCAACAGTGGCAGACACAACATCCGGCACCGGTTGACGGCATACCGCCGGAGATACATCTGACTCTGCTCCTACGGGAAGCGCAGAAAAAAATGCAGTCCGGCGCGAAAGCAGCCCAGATCGCCGACCAGCTTTTTGATGGTCAACTGGCGCATTTTCAACAGCTGCGCCAAAGTCTGCTTGGTCTGACATCCTGAATCGCTAACAGGAAGCTGTACGATCGGGCTGCCAGTCATTCACCTTAGTTAGTAACTTACTTCAAGATCCGTATCCGGAACGCAGCAACACGCCAGCGCCATCCCGGCTTGCCGGTCTTTGTCACCTAATGCCGGAACATCGGGCTGGGAAACCTGCCCTTGTGTCACTTTTACCCGACAAGAACCGCATAATCCGGCCCGGCAGCTATTACTGATAGCAATGCCCTGATCTTCAGCCTGTTCCAGCAAAGTTTGCTGATTATTTCCGGTAATTGTCTGCCCGTTAATCGTCAGTGTTACCGTCTGATGTGGACGTTCAGCAACCTTCTGCGCTCCAAAGGCTTCCTGATGGTAATAATTTGCAGGTAATCCGGCTTTCATCAGCAGATTTCTGGCCTTTTGCATGAAACCATCCGGGCCACAGACAAAGACCTGGCGTCGTTCAACATCTTTCACTTGGCGCAAATGCGACAAAGAAAACCGGCCTTTCAGCCCAAACCAGTCTATCGGTGGCTGAGTCAGAGAAATGATCACTTTGAGCCCGGAATACTGGCTGTTCAGTTGCTCTAACTCTTCCCGGCATGGAATGTCATCCACTGAACGGCACTGGTGATAAAACACCACATCATTGACCTGCTGGTGATCCGCCAGATAACGCAGCATCGAGAGCATGGGTGTCACGCCACTCCCGGCTGAAAGCAGGAGCAACGGATGATGACTTGAATCGGATTGCAGATGAAACTGACCGTTCGGATCCAGTGCCTGAAGTACATCACCAATCTGAAAATTATCCAGCAGCCAGTTCGAAACCTGACCACCACTCATCCGCTTGACAGAAATTGCCAGCCTGCCGGGACGGGAAGGGCTGGAGGAAAGCGTATAATGCCGGGCAACCTCTTCTCCGTCCACGATCAATTCGATCGGTAAATGCTGCCCCGGCTGATAGACCGGAATCTGGCCGTGTTGTGGCTCCAGCCAGAAAGTAACAAAGTCCCGGGCGATCTCTTCCCGCTCAACACAAGTCATGGTCTGCCGCTTCGGCTGATTATCCGGATAGTGCTCTTTTTCTTTGTATTCAAGGACCTCAACCACATCACCAGCCTGAATCATTCCTGCTTTGCGGACCGCCAGATTCTGCCCGAAGAATGTGTCGCCAGAGGCATCGCTCCGAAACTGAGACAGTGTTTTCAACGGCTCTTTGGTCGGTTTCAACTGACCGGTTTTCACATCGACCGTCGTCAGAATACAACGGCTGCACGGCTTCACGATTTCAAATTCTGCTTCACCTATCCGAATACGCTTCCAGCTATCTTCTGCGAAGGGTTCGGTGCCAGAGACAACAAGATTGGTCCGAAACTGCTCCATCAAATGGTGTTCGGGGCTGCGCCGGTTGAGTTCATCCAAAGAACCCTGACTAATCACCAGCAACGGATAGCCGTCGGCAAAACCGACCGTATTACCGACCGACTCCCGGTAGCGGTGCGAATGTTCCCCGGTAAACAGCAACTTCACCGGCCGGCCAATAATGTGACTGAACCAGTCATTGGCCTCATTCGTTGTCGTATAAGCTGCAAATGTGTCTTTCCAGACCGTGGTCGAGACTTCTTCCATACTGAAGTCCTGATAACGAATTCGCAGCGGTTCACAATCCTGTGCCTGAAATACCAGTCCGTCGGGCATCACTGCCGAACGGACTTTCACCATCTGAGGAAACTTTCTTGCGGTGACCATGCCACCATCGGTAAACGCCAGCATGAACCGCCGGTCAAATGCCAGTCCTTCTGTATCAGCCCAACTCTGTGAAACTGAAATACCACCAACCGATTTAACCGGGTAAATATTAATCTGAGCAATTGTTGCTGACGTCATTGTCCTTCCTTTGGCTTTTTATCTATGGTTGTTATTTTCAGACGTATCATGATAAATCAATCAACCGGCAGTGACGACTGCATTTTTCGGAACGGCCCGGAATTAATGGGTGAAATCCATTACTTTTTCTTCTATGATTCACACGCATTCGCGTCATGTTCACCGATCCGATCAGTGGTGGACTGACATTTAACATCAGAGACAAAGGTGGAAATGTTTCATGACAACACTTACGTTGACCCGCCCCGACGACTGGCATGTACACCTCCGTGATGGAGAAGTTCTGGAAGACACAGTGCGTGATATCAGTCGCTATAATGGCCGTGCACTCATCATGCCCAATACCGTTCCACCAACCACGACAACGGCAATGGCTCAGGCTTACCGGCAAAGAATTATGGATGCTCAGCCACGTGCGGGTTTCTCTCCGCTGATGTCTCTTTATCTGACGGACAAAACCAGTCCCGAAGAGATTAAGCAGGCCAAGTCATCCGGGCTGGTTGTTGCGGCCAAGCTCTATCCAGCCGGAGCCACAACCAATTCCGATTCCGGCGTTACTTCCGTCAAAAATATCTACCCGGTGCTGAAAGCCATGCAGGATGTCGGTATGTTGCTGTTAATCCACGGCGAAGTCACCACGAACGATGTGGATATTTTTGACCGGGAAGCCACGTTTCTGAAACAGGTTCTCGCCCCTATCGTTCAGGATTTCCCTGAGCTCAAAATCGTGGTGGAACATATTACTACCGCAGATGCGGTCGAGTTCGTGACTCAGGCCGGAGCAAATGTTGCTGCGACAATCACAGCACACCACTTATTGTATAACCGTAATCATATGCTGGTTGGCGGCATTAAACCGCACTATTACTGTCTGCCGATTCTGAAGCGTAATACCCACCAGCAGGCACTGATTCAGGCAGCGACATCCGGAAATCCCAAATTCTTCCTCGGAACCGATTCCGCTCCTCATGCCAAAGGAAACAAAGAAAATGCCTGTGGCTGTGCCGGATCTTATACAGCTCATGCAGCCATCGAACTGTATGCCGAAGTTTTTGAGCAGGCAGGTAAACTGGAGTTTCTGGAAGGATTTGCCAGTCATCACGGACCAGACTTCTATGGTCTGCCCCGCAACACTGAAACCATTACGCTGGTCAAAGAACCCTGGCAGGTTCCCGAAGTTATGCCGTTTGGTTCCGAAACCGTCGTTCCGATCCGGGCCGGTGAAACCATTGCATGGCAGGTGACATCCGATCACTGATTCAGGCCAAGGCTGAATCACGCTCTACATTGGCAAAGTCCGTCAGGACTCTGCCAATGTGATGGAATCTCCATTATCGGGCTGTGTCGACTCAGGTTGTTGTCTGGAAATAACATCATCGATCGCATCGGATAGTTTACCTAAGTCTAATGGTTTGGTCAGCACCATACTCATCCCGGCATCCAGACAACTTTGTCGGTCCTGTGCCATCACATTAGCGGTCATCCCTATCACTTCAACCCGATCACCCAACTGATCCTTAATAATTTTAGTCGCTTCAATCCCATCCATGACCGGCATCTGCATATCCATAAAGATAATATCATAGGAAGATTTCAGAGCGGCTTCGACAGCTTCTGCACCATTCGTAACGTGCTCTGCTTCGTAACCCAGTTGCTGAAGGAATGCCTCAGCGACCAGACGATTCACTTCATTATCTTCAACCAGCAGAATTGAAAGCGGTATACGGTTCGCTGACTTTTTATCTGCGATCCGGTGCGCTTCATAGTCCGGTGTTACGCTATCGGCTTCAACAACCGGAAGCGGTATAGTGAACTGAAATTCAGCGCCGGTTCCCGGTTCACTGGTTACCGAAATATGTCCCTGCATCGCACTCACCAGCCGATAACAGATTGCCAGCCCCAATCCGGTTCCGCCAAAACGCCGGGAGATCGATGCATCTGCCTGAGAGAAAGGCTGAAACAGTTTTTTCTGATCGGTAGCCGAAATACCAATCCCCTGATCCCGGACGCGGACATTCAGCGCATAACGATCCAAGTCGGTGAATTCACCACCGACGATAACATCCACAGAGCCCCGCTCACTGAATTTAATCGCATTACTTAAAAGATTCAGCAAAATCTGCCGGATGCGGGTACTGTCACCCCGGCAGGCAAGCGGCAGTTGCTCGTCCAGATACAATGTCAGGTTTAACCCTTTCTCTGACGCTTTGCTCTGCATCAAATCCACAACATTCTGAATCACCTGAGGCAATTCAAAAGGTGCCTCATCAAGATAAACTTCACCTGACTCAATTTTCGACAGATCAAGAATATCATTGATTACACTGAGTAAAATATCGGAGCAACTGCGGATAATCGCCAGCTTATGCTTTTCATCCTGCCCCAGAGAAGATCTTTCAAGCAATGTCAGCATCCCCAGAATACCATTCATTGGTGTTCTGATTTCGTGTGACATGTTAGCCAGAAATTCACCTTTGGCCTGATTTGCCCGTTCCCGCTCCTGAATCTCCAGTTGAATGGTATGACTCATCTGATTGAATCCATCAGCCAGCGTGGAAAATTCATCCCCCGGATGAATCAGAACATGATAGTTATAATCGCCATTACGGATATGCCGGGTTGCATCCAGTAACTGCTGAATCTTTTTCGAAATATCTCTGGAGAGCCGTAATGAATACAACCCCATAACTAAAAACACGATCAGCGGCAGCACAATGGCCGTGATATAAGTAATCTGCTCCCACAGAGCTGCCTGTCGCAGGCGCTTTTCTAATAACTGTTCTTCTGCCCGGATAAAATCGTCTTTGACCTGACGCATTTCATCCACCAGCTTTTTTCCCTGTTTCTGAGACATATGCTCCCGGATATGCTTAAACCGCTTAAGTGGAGGAAGCTGCTCGTCCATCATCTGGAGCTGATGTCCGGCAACCTGATGTGTCCACTGGTGATAAAGCGCTTCAATCCGTTCCAGTTTACTGAGCTGTAACGGCGTATTCCGGGACAGAATTTTCAGTTGATGGATCTGATTACGCCAGCGTTGACCGGCATTGTAATAAGGTTCCAGAAAATCATCATCGCCGGAGAGCATATAACCCCGCAGCCCGGTTTCCTGATCAATAATCAACATCATCACCTGATTTGCCCCGGCAATGGTGTGATTTGCCTGTTCCACCCATTCGGCAGTCTGTTGCTCTTTATGTAAGGTATAAATAATCAGTAGGCTGATTGTCAGCAACATGACCAGATGCAGGCTATAGCTCAGCCGGATTTTCTTCCCGAATGGCATACTCCCCGAAAGCAGACCTTTCATAAGCACTCCTTACGATGAAGAATGATCAGCAGTCTGACCATGAACGTAGCCTGTCATTTCTGAAAGCAACTGCTTATAAGCATCACTAAAACGCTCATATAAGGCCAGCAAATCAGCATGATCGGTATTCAGCGCGCCCTGCTCAATCTCGCCAAGATACTCTGCGACAATCTCTGCCCCAATATCAGCTGCCAGCCCTTTCATCGCATGGCTCTGTCTGCGTACCGCTTCCTGATCATGCTTGTGAACATAGTGTTGCAGTAACTCCTGCTTCTCTTGTGCGCTTTCCAGATACATCTGGGTAATCTGCTCCAGAAGTGCCTCATTATTCATCATCCGACTAAGCGCCCCACTCCGGTTCCAGCAAATCAGCTCCGGCGGTTCCCCGCTATCTTGCTGAGGGATATTTTCAGTTGTCCCGTTGCTGCCGACCTGTATTTTACTGGCAGAGCTTTCCATCAGTATCTCCTCTGGCTCAGATGCTTCGCTCGCGGATAAACACAGCAGATCATGTACAAACTGAGTTAGTGTTTGCGAATATTGTCCGAGCTTATCCAGCAAGCGTTGCTGGCGTGGTGTCGAAGCCTCTTGATGACATAAACCTAACGTTTCCTGAACATCATCAAGCCGGAGCTTCATCTCATTCCCCAGATAAGTGACGGTTTTCTGCTGCTGTTTCAGAGCCTCAACTTCTTGCTTATATTCTTGCGTCAGAACCCGGCTTCTTTCTGTGACCCGCTCTTCCAACCCCTGAATCAGCTTCAGCAACTCTGCCTGATAAGCTTTATACTGCCCGATATCCCGGACCATACAGGCGATACCGACGGCGTAACCTTTATCCATCACGATAGGCGAAAAGCTCACCGAAACCGGGATCAGCATTCCGGTCTTCGTCACTGCCTGAAGTTCTTCTGTCATCGGTTGCAAGTCGGCTTTCATCCGCAGCCAGAATTGCAGATAATCAAAATCTTCAAACAATGTCAGTTGGCTGGCTTTCGTTCCCAGAACTTTACTGGCCGGATAACCGAATAACTTTTCTGCAGCTTCATTCCAGATAGAAAAACGTCCGGCCATGTCCAGCCCAATCACTGCATCGACAGAACCACTGATAATTGCCCGGTTTTGCTCTTCCAGATACCCCAGCCGCATCCGGATACGGAAGGTAAATGCAGCAATTGCAATCAGGACAAGAACCGAGATGGTCGCGCCTGCAATGGTTGCCCGGCTAAAATTATCTCTCTCCAACAATTCGGCATGATGGAATTGCTCCGAGAGAAGCATATGAATAACAATCCTGCTGGAGTGGATACGAAACTGATGACTGGGAATTCCCAATGGAACCGACTCAGAGGTGACCAGATAACGATCTCCTGTTTGTGTATCGGTATACCAATACACATCCGGATAAATATCACCTAAAGGAGAATCTTTCTGATAATCATGTTCCCAGCTATGAGAAGAGTGCAGTTCACGCCCAAACTGGCGGATCTGATCCGCGTGATAAATAAAACTGCCGGATTCAGTCGTCAGTATAGGAATCAAACGCTTTCTTAATGCGGAAGTCACGCTCTGTACCAGTTGTTGAGCATCAAAATCAACCACAAGCTGTCCATACTGGTGCTGTTCGTCAGCGTGATAGATCGGCATGCCGACCCGGATAACCGGCTGATAGGGCAAACGAATATGACCGGCTTCCCGGCTTAAACCGATCTCAGAAAAGTACATATCACCCTGAGCCAGTTGACTGATTTCCCGAAAATAATCCTGATTCGACTGATTCATTGAGTCTTCTGCGGTAGCCAGCTGAACCTGCCCACCCTTTTTAGTAACAGTAATGATTTCCTGCCCGTCGGCCAGAATCACTCTCATTCGGGTGACAAAATTATACTGTTGCATCATCGAGATAAAGATGGTCTGCAGCCGCTGCTGCCATTGAGGAAATTCAGTTCCGTCAAGCGGATCGGTACCACCATGCTCAGAAGCACGGACTAAACCGCTAACCGGAGGTGTGCCATACAGAAAACGTACCAGCCGCTGCTGCTCACCGCTGACATCAGAAATAATGCGTTCAGCGACCCGGACACCAGCCTTCAGATCGCCATGGGAAGCGTCTTCCACATTTGCAACAACCTGGGTGTGCTGGTATCGGCTGAGTAAAAAAATGACAGAAATCCCTGCCACCACCAAGAGAGAGAAAAAACTGACAACACGCCAGTATTGTGCCAATTTCAGCATGAAAAGTCCTTCTTTCGCAAATTCACGAAACAAATCCCCAGCCTTTCATACTCATGAAACAAAGACGTGACTTTTATCATTTACTGCGAAGGGTAGTGATCCCGAAAGCAGCATTTATTATGCTTTGAATAAAATGTAGACACGGTTGCCCTATAAATCTACTTCTCTCTCTCATCCCTGTGAATAATCTCAATAAAAATACTGATACCGCATGAGTACACGTTATCAAAACTAGACTATAGTTACCCTGAAAGGGGATACATCACTGATAACACACACCGCAGTGTCTGACCGGACTTCCAGTGACTCTGCGGATAAAGAGTGATATCTGCCTTAATGGCAATACAGGATAAGGGGAGCATGTGGAAACAAAGCATAAATCACTTTCCGAGTGCCAGGTACTCGTAGTCGATGATGAACCCGGGTGCAGAGTATTACTCTGTTCTCTGATCGAACAATATATTCCATGTGACTGTGTGGCAACCGGGGAAGAAGCCATTGACTACTGTCTGGAACATCAGCCGGATCTTGTGGTTCTGGATATGGAAATGCCGGGGATGAATGGCCTTGAAGTCTGTCAGGCACTCAGGGATAACCCGCTCACAGCCCTGATTCCGGTTATCTTTGTCACCGCATCAATGGAAGATGAAATACAGAACCTGTGCTGGGAAGTCAGGGGGGACGATTTTATCCGCAAGCCGGTCAATGCGACGACATTACTGTACCGGATTAAACACCATATTCGTTATAAACTTCAGTTTGAGCTGATGGAAAAACTGACTTTCCGGGATCAACTGACCGGCCTGTATAACCGGACATACCTGTCTGAAGAGGTGCCGTCAATCTTACGCCAGTGTATCCGGGAACAACAACCGCTGGCAGTGATTATGCTTGATGTTGATGATTTCAAAATCTTAAACGATTCATACGGTCATCTTTTCGGTGATGTGGTTCTTGAAAAAGTCGCACTTGAAATTGCCCAACAGCTATTCCGGCCAACCGATATTGCTATCCGGTATGGTGGTGAAGAATATCTGGTCATTCTGCCGGATACCGATATTAAAGGTGGAATTTATGTGGCAGACCGGATACTCAACAGTGTCAGAGAAATTAACATCAAGAACAATGTTTCCTATTCTGATGTATTAACACTCAGCGCCGGTATCGCGGCATCTTCTCAACTGATGGTCGATGATCTGACGCCGCTGCTGAAAGTAGCCGATGAGAACCTCTATCTGGCAAAAAATTCCGGGAAAGCACGTTACATTGCATGAAACACGCAGGTAGCTTCCTAAAATAGCAGACTGATCTTATTCGGCAGTTTGGGAACGGCTAAACAGCCGTTTTCCCCATGTCCACACGACGGCTAAAATCAGACCTGCCACCAGCCCGGCTATACTCTGAGCAACAATCAAGCCCAGCGACTGCATCATGTACATATCAGGCAGCAAATGAACGAGTGATTCAATTCCGTGATGGAGGAACGTCACCTGATGGGCAATAATGCTGCCACCAACGAGAAACATTGCCAGTGTTCCAACCACGGTCAGCAGTTTCATAAACCGGGGCGCAGCGTGAATCAGCATTTTACCGAGCACCGACAAAATCCCCTGATTCCGGGAACGCCGCTCAAGATAGAAGCCGAGGTCATCGAGTTTGACGATTCCGGCGACCAGACCATAAACCCCGGCGGTCATTAACACGGCAACAAAACTCATCACCAGAATCTGATCAAGGGCGGACTGTCCCTGCACCGTTCCCAGAGCAATGACAATAATCTCTGCCGACAGAATAAAATCCGTCCGGATCGCTCCGGCAACTTTGCGTTTCTCATACGCCTCCAGAGAAAGAGATTCATCGGCAGCCTCATGTTCATCATCCCCGGCGTGATGAGGCGCATGACTACATTTCTCAATTACCTTTTCCGCACCTTCAAAGCAGAGATACAAACCACCGATCAACAGTAATGGCATAATCAGCCAGGGTGCCACCTGACTCAATCCCCAGGCAATTGGTACCAGAATCACTTTATTGCGTAACGAGCCTTTTGCTACAGCCCAGACAACCGGAATTTCCCGCTCTGCCGCCACACCGGATACCTGCTGGGCATTCAGTGCAAGATCATCGCCCAGAACCCCAGCCGTTTTCTTCGCCGCCACCTTAGACATTACCGCAATATCATCCAGTAGCGTCGCAATATCATCAAGAAGAGTTAATAAACTTGCTCCGGCCATGACAGATTCTCTCATCAGATAAAAACGCAAAATTTATCATGACCTGATTCACTTTGTAAGACAAGCACATAAACCGGGTACAACAACAAACCTTAATCAGCCGATTTGCAGCATTTACATTCTGATCTTAAGCTTGAATATACCCTTGAACATATACCTAGGTGATCTCAGATAAGTACACCCAATAAAACAACGACTCAGAAGGCTGAAATTGACATGATCACAGAAAAATTCTATCCGATTGGCACGCCCGGTAAAGCGTGGGGAGAAGCGGAACGACTGGAATGGAAAAATAAAGCCAGGATCCGTCGCAGCTATGAGGATGATGTGGTCAAACGTATTACCGCCCTCAAAGACCGATTTCGTGTCTCTATTTACGGCATGCTCTCTTTTAATCCGGATCGTTATCCATTGTATTATCTGAGAAACCAGAACTGGCGGCCTGAGCGCCCTGTGATTTTAATTACCGGTGGTGTTCACGGTTACGAAACCAGTGGCGTCATCGGTGCATTGCAATTTCTCGAAGACGAAGCTGACAGTTATCTGGAACATTTCAATATCCTGTCGATTCCCTGTGTCAGTCCCTGGGGTTATGAAACCCGTAACCGCTGGAATCCCTGTGCCATCGATCCAAACCGGTCATTCTATACCCTCAGCCGTTGTGAAGAAGCTTCTCACCTAATCCAACTCCTTTCATCTTATATGACCCGGGCACACATTCTGGCGCATTTTGATTTACACGAAACAACCATTGAAGATGAATCAGAATTCCGTCCGGCTCTGGCAGCAAGAGAAGGTCTTGAATATGTTCCGGGCAGCATTCCGGATGGATTTTACACCGTCGGTCACACCGAAAACCCCCAGCTACCATTTCAGAAAGCCGTCATTCAATCCGTTCGTCAGGTCACTCATATTGCGCCGAGTGACAGTAACGGAAAAATCATTGGCTCACCGGCAGTACAGGATGGTGTCATTCTTTACGCAATGAAAGCTTTGGGGTTGTGTGGCGGCATCACCAACTGCCGCTATCACACCACGACAGAAGTTTTCCCAAATAGTCCGCGAATCACCCGGCAACAATGTAACGACGCACAGGTGGCAGCCATTACCGGCGGATTAGACTTTATCGTTCGTCAAGAGCTGGAAAGCGGTGTTTGTACTGCTCAGGTGTCACACCTGCGTACTTTTTAAACATATTAATAAAAGGGCTAGCCTGACGATAGCCAAGCGTATACGCTACCTCTTTGACGGATCGCCCATGGCGTAACAGTTCCATGGAGTGAAGGTAACGAACCCGCATCCGCCACTCGGTAAAACTCATACCCAGTTCGCTCTGACAGCAGCGCGCCAGTGTCCGTTCTGTGGTATGAACCCGTTCAGCCCAAAGTTTCAGGCTGGTATCATCTGCCGGATTGTCTTCAACCGCAGCCAGCACCGGAGCCAGATATTTATGTGTGGATGATGGTAAGAAGTGAAGTTCTGTTTCCTGAGCCGAAAGCTGGTCCAGCAACACTTCTATCAGGCGGTGATCAGCCTGACACTGTGCGACACTCACCTGACGCTGGCGAAAGTCTTCAATAATGGCCTGAACAATCGGAGTGATTTTTATCAGACTGGTCTTTTCAGGAAACGCAGCCGTCAGAGACTGATCGATATTCAACGAACAATACTCGATCGGCCTACGATTATAGCTACGGTGTACAACCCCGGCGGGAACCCAGATCGCCAGTTGAGGAGGCGCCAGAAAACGGGTATCTTCTGCTTCCATTTCCAGAATGCCTCCGGAGATCAACTGTACCTGTCCCCAGGGATGACTATGAACCCGCGTTTCGGTATTGGAAACAAACGCTTCAAAGTTCATGAACACATCTGAAGGAGCCTGCTTTACGGCAAACTGCGGATGAAGCCGCCAGGCCGATCTGTTTTTTTTCATCAGCGGACTTTCTTAAAAAATAGCTTAACAAACCAGATTAGCAAATGTACTTAACGAATTGAATCAATTCGCTTTAGGATGCATCTGCCACATCATCCGCAACGATTTCCCAGCTGTGACTCATCTCTATCCCCTTACCGAGCATCAGGCAGACAGAACAGTATTTTTCCAGCGAGTCAGCCGTTACTTTCGCAACAATGGCCGGATCCAATGCATCACCGGAAACCTGAAAATGAATATGAATTTGAGTAAATAGCCGTGGAGCCGTCTCACGACGTTCAGTGGTCAGTTTAGTCCGGCAGTCTGTTACACGCTGTCCGGCCGATTTCAGGCCATCCACAACATCGACAGAACTGCATCCTCCGGCAGCCATCAGAACCATTTCCATCGGACTCGGTGCTGTTTTTCCGCCACTCCCATCCATAACGACCGAATGGCCTGACGCCGAGTGACCCACAAATTTCAACCCATCAACCCAAGTGACTTCAGCATGCATATGCTCAACCTTCATCTATTCACAGAAAACGCAGCTTATCCTACACACAGCAAACCGGAATGCAAATAGAAAACCCCACCAAGCTATGCCTGGTGGGGTTTCTGTTCTGCTCGCAGCAATCCGGCTACTAAAGGTGCTCCCTGCATCTATTCCCTGATAGTCTGCTGAATCCTTCAGCTCATTCCATTACATCGCCGTCTTGGCGTGTGTCCCTTTGCGATCCATGCCGATGAATCATCCTGAATCATCGAATCTTCTTCCTGAAGATGACCAGTCCCTGGGCCTTTCCTGTTCCGTGTCAGCATCCTACCGACAAGTTCAGAATACGCGAATTCCTTTTTTGTGCAAACAATCATCCCGAAAATAATAGAGAACGATGAAGTTCACAAAACAAACAAATCAATTTAAATCAATCAGTTAAAAAATAATAACAGTATAATACTGACAGAGAAGCAGCAATCGCTCACAGATTTTGTAAGAGATCTCTTACAAAACAAATCATAAATAACACCCATGTTTTCTCCGCGTCCAATTCAATATAAACTTCTATACCACTGTTACAGACACAAACCACATGAGGTTGTCAGCCAATGATGTCAAAATGGGTACACCGCTTCTACCAAATGGCCGAACTGGTCTCGTCCTGGAGTAAAGATCCTTCGACTCAGGTCGGTGCCGTAATTGCCAAACAAAATCGCATCATCTCTGTCGGATTCAATGGATATCCTCATGGAATCTCTGATAGCGTCGATGTCGATGACCGGGATATGAAATATCTCAAAACTCTGCACGCCGAAGAAAATGCAATCCTCTTTGCCAAACGGGATCTGGACGGGTGCGATATTTATGTCACCCACTTTCCATGCCCCAATTGTGCAGCAAAAATCATTCAGACCGGTATCACAACAGTATATTGTCCGGAACAGAATGAAGATTTTCTCTCTCGCTGGAGTGATAAAATTCAGGTGAGTCAGGATATGTTTAATCAGGCCGGTGTCCGGGTTTTCTGGATCCCACTCAACGAACTGAAAAACCGTACCGATATCAATACCCGTTAGGCGAGGTTACCACTCAGAGAACCCACTACGATGAAACCTGAAGGGAATTAAACACTTCCAGCAACTGTTCAGCTTTGTAAGGTTTAGGCAGGTATGCATCCATGCCTGCTTCGTAGCATTTGGTAATGTCTTCGTCCAGAACACTGGCTGTCAGGGCGATAATAGGAACGTGCCCGCATTGATTCTCAATTTCCCAGTGGCGGATTTTCCGGGTCGCGGTGAAACCATCCATCACCGGCATCATGCAATCCATCAGCACCGCGGTATATTGTCCGCCCTGAGTGATGACGTCTAATGCCTCCTGACCATTATTAACAACGGTATAGTCAAAATCAGCCTTATCCAGAAAGAAACTGGCGATTTTCTGGTTCATCAGATTATCTTCAACCACCAGAATCCGTTTACCGGGACGTGGGCCTGCCACTTTGCTTTTTGCCCGGGTCGTCGCCAGACTCGCCGCCGGTTGCATTTCCCGGAATGCCGATTCCAGCCGCGCACCGAGAAACGGCAGGGTGATATTGGCATCGGCCAGACTCACCAGTGCCCGGTTTAAGAACAAGTGATGCTGGCAAGTGATGATTTTTACCGACGGGAAAAGCTGCCGTAGTTTTTCAATATCATTACTGGCGTTGCGGGTCAGACAGGGACAGTAGAGAATAATATCCAGCGATTCATCCAGACTCTGACCAATCTCATCCAGCGATTCGATTCTGATCAGCTCGCCGCCCAACCGGTTACACTCCTGCCGGATTTGAGCACTGTAGACCGAACTGTTAGAAATCAGCATCGCATGAAATGACAGATGCTCCGGTTTCGGTTGCTCAGCAGGAAGCTTGACCGGAATTCTGAACTCGAAACAGCTTCCTTTCCCCTTGGTCGACTCAACAGTAAGAGAACCATCCATCAGCTCCAGTAACTGTTTACAGATTGGCAGTCCCAGTCCGGTTCCGCCATAACGACGTGTGATGCTGTCATCCTCCTGACTGAACGGTTCAAAGATCTTATCCACTTTCTCCATATCGATGCCAATCCCGGTATCTTTTACCCGGCAGATCAGCATCGGTTCCGATTCCTGAAAAATAACTTCCGTTCGAATCTTACCTTCCTGTGTAAATTTCACCGCATTGGACAGAAAGTTCATCAGAATCTGTCTGAGGCGAAATTCATCGGCAACGATCTGCGTCGGTAATTTCGGATCCAGTGAGATTTGCAGCTCATTGAACTGTGCTACAGCTTTGGAGTTCAACATGTTGACGGCATCATAAACCAGCTCTTTAATGTTGAAATTGTGTGGAGAAATCGTCAGTCTGCCGGACTCAATTTTAGACAGGTCTAAAATATCGTTGATCAATATCAGTAGCGTTTGTGAAGAGACTTCGATATCCGCAATCACTTCTTTTTGTGCTGCGGTCAGGCCGTTCATGGTCAGCATTTCCGTTAAGCCGATAATCCCGTTTAGCGGCGTCCGGATCTCATGAGACATATTGGCGAGAAAAGCACTCTTGGCGCGGTTGGCAGAGACAGCCTCCTCTTTTGCCTGAACCAGACGTGCTTTATGCTCGGTCAGATTCTGCATAATATCGTTCATGCCAAGAGCAAAACGAGAAAATTCATCATTACCGTCAACCGGAATTTTTTCGACACGACATTGCAGTGACTTCTCATTAATCTGTGCCATGGCATGTAGAATCCGGCTCAGTTTTGAAGAAATACGATATGACGTACTAATACTGAGCAGAATCAGACCGCATAATGTCAGAGCCACAAAAATAATCGCCGTGTGGATAAACTGTTCGTCCTGAGTGACCCGTGTCTGAATCTTCTGTGACAGCGTCTCTGCATATCCGAGAAAGAGATGATGCAATGCATCCTGCTTGCGTTCCAGATTATTGATGTATTCATCCAGTAACTGAGGCTCGATCCGATCGTGAAGCACTTTTTCTCTCAGCATACTGGCGTGCTGAAATTCCTGCTGCGATAAAAACTTGGTGATCTGATTCAACTGAGTATCGCTGGCACCGAAATTGACAAAATATTCCAGATAGGTCTGCTGTCTGGCAATAATCTCAAAGTATTCCTGCCTCAGAAAAGAATCGACATGCTGATTCATCCGGATTTCCTGCATCAGCCAGGCTTCCCGCTCAATCCAGTACAAAAACCAGCTTAACTGATCAAAAGTCGCTTCCATCTGGTAAATATTGGTGGGAGCCAGATGGCCTGACTGTTTCTGTAGGGCAACCAGCATTTCATAGACTAAATCAAACCCCCACAGAGACTGAGCAATCAGCACTTCATTCTGAATGCCGGACAACCGATCCGTCAGTTCTGACAATTCATCCAGATTGGAGACGATAACCTGCCGGTCGACAGAAGCCAGAACGTCCTCCGGTCCCTGTTTTAATCCGGTTCGCAATGTGTCGGAAGTTTGATGAAACAGAGATAACTGATGAGGCTCAATCGATCCCATTTCCTGTCTGATATTCAAAAGCTGGTAAAGTTGATCAGATAATGTAGAAATTTTCTCCAGCATCGAAATCCGGAATGTCGTATTGGCATATCCGCTCATCCGGTCTTCCACCTGCATGAACCATTGATACGCACCCCAGCTAATTATCATGGCCGGTACGATACATAGAACAATGAGTCGGGTTTTTATCGATAAACATCTGAGTATCGACATGATTTCTTCCTTGAAACTTTGCGAGGCTGACCTACTGTTTAAATATAGACGCTATGTAATGACTTGCCCGAACTTAATTTCACTGCCATGGAGAACTATATTTGCGTATTGTCGGTGTTTGGTGGTTTCTCTGTATTTCATTGTTCAGTACGTCCTGTATTGCAGATCAGTTCGCAATTGTTACCGGGGCCAATGCGCTCCCGGAGTTAACCGACATTCAGGTCAAGATGCTCTACCGGGGACGATTGACTCATATCGGCGGCAGCAACGTTCAGTTAGCCGATCTTCCTTCCGGTTCTGCCATCAGAGCGCATTTCTACCATCGTCTGCTGGGGAAGTCTCCGACACAGATGCAGGCAATCCGGGCCAGACAAAGTTTCTCCGGCAAGTTTATCCCCCCTTATGAATTACACAATGAGGATATGAATACCGTCAGCCAGTGGCTGAACGAACATCCGAACGGCATTGCTTACATTCCTCAGGACTGGATTTCAGATCAGGTACGCATTCTTTATCGTTTGGGTGACGAGGAATCTCTATGAAGCATTGGATAATAATTATTTCATTATGGATGATCACTTTCGGAGCCTGCGCACAGTACAGCTTCAATGATGCCATTCGTGTCAGTGGATTCGGCACATTCAGTCTCAGTCGTTCTGACAACAGCGTTCCGGTATTTTCCTACCGGGATATTCATGATGAAACCTGTGAAAACTGCGACAGCACACTCGGACTTCAGCTCGACTGGGTTATCAATGAACAGTTCCGCAGTTCAGTTCAGGTTGTTAAACGCCCACAGGACGATTATTCAGACCCGGAACTCGAATGGGCTTACCTCGCTTACACTCAGGGCAGTTCAACGCTGAAGCTTGGCCGTCTCAGAATCCCGATTTTTCTGCTGTCGGAATATTATTATGTTTCAGCAGCCTATCCCTGGATTCGTCCGCCCCACGATATTTATGACAGTTTTGTCGGCATTACTCACTACAACGGCGCAGCATACGAATGGGAACACTGGCTGACAGATCAGTTACAACTCAAAGTTTCTCCCTATGTTGCTGCACCGGAAAAAAATGATTACCAGTTCTACGGAGAACCGTTCACACTTGATAGTGACAGTGCTTACGGTCTGACCGTCGATCTATTTCAGGACGATCATCAGCTACACCTGTCTTATCTGTCCGTCAACTCCGATCAGAAACAGAACGGCAATACAGTCTATCACTATGATCTGGATATGCTTTCTGCCGGATTTAACTATCTGTATCACGGCTATAATATTTCCTTTGAAACCCTCTATGAATCCGGGCTTTTTGCCGACTGGTATCTTGGCATATCCAGAGATATCGGGAGCTGGTCGCCTTATGTTCAATACGGGCAACTGCGCGGACATGCCAACCAGACTTATCTGGCCGGCATTCGTTATCCGATCACACCACGGCTGGTGCTGAATGCTGAATGGGAATATGTCCGTACTCCGAAGATACCATTGACCGGTCACTTTACTCAGGTACAGACCGCTCCCATTGATAACGACAGCAACATATTTACGCTGGCTCTGTCATTTACATTCTGACCACTATCGGGATGGCATGACTTTTCCTCACAGGGAAACTTTCAGATCCGAGCGGATACGACTCGAACAGGACAGAACATAACCTGACCGAATCTCTTCTTCACTCAGGGTTTCCTGGCTGGAAAACTCAATCTGTCCCTGTTCAACCCGGCATTTACATGAGCCGCAAATCCCACTGCGACAAGCAGCTATCACAGGCACACCGGCAGATTCCAGCGCATCCAGCAACAACTCCCCTTTCTGCGCTTCGACTGAAACACCAAATCCGGGGACATCAACCGTGACAGGTGAGTTACTGCTATCGGATACCGGAGAGAAAGTCTCCATTCCCATCGCTTCGGCGCTGAACTTCTCCTGATAGCAGTCGTCCATCTGAAATCCAATCTGCTCAAGGTAAGTTGTCACATCCTGCATAAAACCTTCCGGCCCACACAGGTAAACTGTTCGTTCCAGAATATCCGGACACAGTTGCAGCAGGTAGTTCTGATCCAGCCGTCCTTGGGTATGGCTGCTGTCCCCGGCCTGCTTGAGCAGTAGCTTCAGATGAAACGACGGGTGAACCGCATTCAGATGCAGCAGTTCTTCATAATAGATAGTATTAAGTACATCTCGGGCAATATGGATAAACACAATATCGACATCACCACGGGACAACCAGTCTGCCGTCATCGACATTACCGGCGTGATCCCACATCCGGCACTGATCAGTGCCACACGACCCCGGTGGGTACAATCCACATTGTTAAATGCGCCCTGAGGTTTCAGCAACTGAACAATGTCACCTGAATTCAGGCTGTCTACCACATGGTTTGATACTTTTCCGCCTTCGACCCGTTTGACCGTAAACTT
Source organism: Vibrio mangrovi (assembly GCF_024346955.1). Taxonomy (NCBI): domain Bacteria; kingdom Pseudomonadati; phylum Pseudomonadota; class Gammaproteobacteria; order Vibrionales; family Vibrionaceae; genus Vibrio; species Vibrio mangrovi. The sequence continues at coordinate 983,506 of NZ_AP024884.1, forward strand.
CATCATCGTCTGATCAGGCAGTGTACTGATCGAATAGGCGCGATATTCCACTTTTCCGTTAATCTCAAACCCCAGACTGGCAAACTGGCCGGGTTTAAACTGAAAACGGCGTGCATTTTCCGGGCAGGCCAATACAAAACTGACAGTATCCGGCGTTTCATGCCACTTCTCGGTACAAACTAAGGCTACCGGCGTATCAAAGTCCTCTGCGATCATGTTTTATACTCTCTTGAATGACTGTTCTTTTCGAATCATGGGAAACGACAAATGCTCCTCCCGGTAAACCGGGAGAAGCATAAAATATGCATGCACGAGCATATCTATAATTACGCTGCAAGAATTGTATTCAGATCATTTTCGACCGTGGTAATGCTACGCATATCAAATTCGCGTTGCAGAATCTCCATCAGGTTCGGCGTCAGGAATGCCGGAGCCGACGGCCCGGTATAAATTCCTTTCACACCTAAAGCCAACAGTGTCAGCAGAATCACAATAGCCTTCTGTTCAAACCATGACAGCACCAGTGTCAGTGGCAAGTCATTCACACCACAATCAAATTCACCCGCCAGCGCCAGTGCCAGCTGGATAGCTGAATAAGCGTCGTTACACTGACCGACATCCAGCAAACGAGGAATACCGTTGATGTCACCAAAGTCATTTTTGTTGAAGCGATACTTTCCGCAGGCCAGAGTCAGAATCACACTATCCTGAGGTGCTTTCTCGGTAAACTCGGTGTAATAGCTTCTTTCCGCTTTGTCCCCGTCACATCCGCCAACCAGGAAGAAATGTTTGATATTGCCCTGTTTGATCTGATCAATCACCGCCGGAGCAGCCTGCATCAAAGCATTACGGCCAAATCCAATGGTAATGAAATGTTCGATTTCGTCATGGCGGAATCCTTCCTGAGCCAGTGCACACTCAATCACCGGGCTGAAGTCATCCCCTTCGATATGCTGAACACCCGGCCAGCCGACGATACTGCGGGTAAAAATCCGATCGGCGTACTGACCGATATTCGGATTGAGCAGACAGTTAGAAGTCATCACAATCGCACCGGGGAAGTTCGCAAATTCTTTCTGCTGATTCTGCCAGGCACTTCCGTAGTTACCGACCAGATGCGGATATTTTTTCAGTTCAGGATATGCATGGGCAGGTAACATTTCACCGTTGGTATAGACATTGATGCCTTTCCCTTCGGTCTGCTGAAGAATTTTTTCCAGATCGTGCAGATCATGGCCGGAAACCAAAATACATTTGCCTTGTACCGGTTTGACGTTGACTGTAGTCGGCTCAGGATGACCAAAGGTATCGGTTTCTCCTTTATCCAGCATTTCCATGATCTTAAAATTCATCAGACCAATTTCCATTGCCGTATCCAGCAGAGGTTTGGCTTCTTCCGGATCGCTGCCCAGCCAGGACATAATCTTATGATATTGCGCGTACATTTCTGCATCAGTCTGACCGAGAACCCGGGCATGTTCCAGATAAGCCGCAGCACCTTTCAAGCCGTACAGACACAGGAGTCTTAAACCAATAATATCTTCATGAAGCGAGGAATGTCCGCGGTTCACGGCAGCATCCGGAGCAAGAGCCAGCAGCGCATCACGGCTTTCCGGCAAATCGTTTTCTGCGGCAGCATAAGGTGCCGGAATCTCAATATTATGCAATACAGCCGCCGCACGCACCTGTTCAGCCAGTGAACGACGATACTGATTCGATTCGATTGCCAGCTCAACAATCCGGTCCGGATCAAAATTCACATTGGTTAATGTTGAGAAGAAAGCTTTCGGCGCCCACTGATCAATGATCGGGTCAATCACTCCGCAACGCCGTCCAAGATTTGCCCAGAAAGAGACACCCTGAAGTGAATAGACCAAGACATCCTGAAGATCAGAGACCTCAGCAGTTTTTCCACACATGCCCTGTGCATAGGCACAACCTTTTCCTGCCGGGGTTTGAATAGTCTGTTCACATTGAATACAAAACATAGGCTCGCTCCAGTTATTGTTGTATATACCCAAATAACTTCTTCAGTAACTCAGGTATGAATCCACTTTAATCCGGAGCTGAAATGGCATAAACCGTGCCACTTAATGTGCTTATATTTATCAATAAGTTATATTAATAATTTTGTTCCATTCGGGTCATTTTAACACGACCACATTATTCATAAAGACACAATGGAGTCATAATGACTCCATGCAAAAATTGATTTAAATCAAATAGTTGTCAACACCCGACAGGCTAGTGCAATCAAAACGACTCCGGAAAGCCGGTCAATCAGAACCGCTTTTCTCTTGAGTCGATTCAAAATCACCGGGCTGGAAAGAAACAGCGCCAGCAAGGTGTACCAGAGCCCATCGACAACCAAAGGTGTAATAACAACGATTGTCTGACTCCAGCGGTCATGAGCCAGTGTGATAAACTGGCTGAATAACGCGATAAAAAACAGCGCAATTTTCGGATTCAGCATCGAAATTAAGAATCCTTCTTTCGCCGACTGCCAGACAGAAACATTTGTCCCGGTTTCCAGATTGGCAGCGACACCGCCCTGCGAGCGGATCGCCTTCCAGCCCAGATAAGCCAGATAACCGGCCCCGGCAAAGCTGATCAGACGGAAAAGCCATTGCGCCTGCTGTAATACAATCGATAACCCAACAACCGTCAGGAACGCGTATGCACCAATGCCTACAGCATGTGCCCACGCCGTTGCAATACCATTCCGACGGCCTCCGGCAAGACTGTGTTTAGTTACCATCGCCAGACTTGGTCCCGGAGACATCGCTCCTAGCAGACAAACGGCAAACAGTGATAGCCAGGCTGAAAATGTCATATGGAATTTATCCTTCTTTCTGGGTGAGATGGTTGAAAAATTCATTAATCACCGTATGTGTCACAAGCTGCCTCAGATGCGGGTAAGTCTGAATCGTATCACGGATTTCCCGGAGTCTTGCCATCGTCGGAACCGCAACATAGAGGATGAGATCGGTTTCACCACTAATGCCATGGCACCACTGCACACCTTGAATATCTTCCAGTGAGCGGGCATAGTCCGCACACTGATGCGTTCCGGATGAGGTATCGAATTTCAGCGCCAGATAAGCACAAATCATCGGCTGCTCATCTTCCGGTGTCCCGACGGATATTTCCGCCCGGTAACCGACAATCACCTGAGTCTGTTCCAGTTTTTTTATCCGGGCAGTTACCGCTGAACGCGACAAGTTAACAGCCTTGGCAATATCACTCACCGGTGTGCGGGCGTTTGTTCTGAGAATCTCAATAATATGTTGATCAAATTTATCCATGTTCTGGCTCATCACCCTATCACAATTTATGTCATAACCCCTTGTGTCATAACCCCGATAACCGCCAATGTGACGGCTGATATTCCCCCAAACCGTCACTTTGACTTATGAATATATCATTTTGCCACGTGCATACGAACACAGAACACCATAAACTTGCCACATGATTCGTTATTCAGAAATATTGCCGTGTCACAACAGCTTAAGAAAGAAATCACCCTGATATCCGGTATCGGTCAGCTTTCCACAACCCTGATGGGAACCGGATTATTTATGATTCCTGCGATTGCAGCCGGAATCGCCGACAGAATGACCCTTTGGGCATGGCTGTTTCTGTTTATCGCAGTGTGTCCGATTGCACTCACTTTTGCCGGGCTGGGCAAACGCTATCCCAATGCAGGCGGAACGGCTTATTTCGTCCGGATGGCATTTAATCCTCGTCTGGAAAGATCCGTTGCCTGGCTGTTTATCAGTGTTATTCCGGTCGGTATTCCCGCGGCCATCACTATGGCCGGTGGCTTTTTACAGCAGCTATTACCATCACCACTGAATACATCGCTCTGGGCACAATCGATCACCTTATGTTTATTAGTGCTGGTGAATCTGTCCGGCTCCAAAACCAGCGGGCGTCTGCAATCGCTGATCGCACTGAGTATTTTTAGTCTCGTGGCTGCGCTGCTTTGGAAGGGACAGATTGCGCCGCAGGACTTCACGATGCCACCACTGACAAGTACCAGCCTGTGGCCTGTGGCTTCAGCCCTCGGCGTGATGTTCTGGTGTTTTGTCGGAATCGAAGCATTTGCCCATATGGGTGAAGAGTTCAAACGTCCGGGCCGGGATTTCCCTTTAGCCATTTTACTTGGCTGCCTGATTGCCGGCCTCACTTACTGGGCCTGCTCGGTCGTTATCCTGAAGTTTGGTGCCTACGGCACGCCGGAGTTTGATGTCACCTCAATTCCCTGGCTCAGTGATCATCTGTTCGGAACGCAGGTTTCAGCCCTGATAACACTAGTTGGATTCTGCGCCTGTTTCGCCAGCCTGAATCTGTATCTGCAAAGTTTCTCTCGCATGCTCTGGGCACAGACTAAACAGTCCCGGCCTCAGAGCCGGATTGCCCGGCTCTCAGCCAGAGGGATTCCGGCCAATGCGACGCTACTGATTGCGGCAGTTATCTATCTGTTGATCCTGCTCGGAGAATTTGCCCGGCTGGATTTATCCCTGTTTCTCAAACTGGCAAATAGTGTATTTGTCTTTATCTATCTGCTGGCAATGCTTTCCGCCTGGAAACTACTACACGGCATGGCTCGTTATCTGGCAGGAATTGCTCTGATCTTATGTGTGCTGGTATTTTTCTGCCTTGGCTGGTCCGCAATGTATGCTCTAATCATTTTTATTGTACTGGGATTCTTTCCGGGCAGGAGAACCGATCCGCTTCAACAGCACGCAACATGACAAATCTATCGCGTCATCAGATTCATCATACAGGGACGCTATGATGTACAACAGCGCTGACGCACTTCACCGATATACGGATAAAGAAACGCAATCCGCCCGATATAAAATAGGGTAAATGCCAGCCAGAGTCCCTGATTTTCCAGCGTATCCAAGGCGAGATAGATGGTCAGCAGAAAGACTAGCAAGGCCATAAAAGTAGAGTTTCTGACCGGACGGGTGGTTCCACTGCCGGTAAAAATGCCATAAACCGTCAGACCGAATCCCGCCACCAGCGGGAATGCGATCAGCCATAAACTAATCTGGTGAAACTGCTGAACCACTGCCGGGATGTGAGTAAACAGCAAGACCAGCTGGCTATGCGTCACGGCAATCACAAGCGTCAGCGCCACCACAAACAACAGAGTCCACTGAAAATTCATTTTTAACACCTGCGCAAGCAGAGCCGGTGATTTTTCTCCGACAGACTTCCCGCTGAACACACTCGAAGCATTGGCAATCCCGTCGAACATATAACTAATCAGAAAGGTAATCTGCATTACCACAGCATTGGTCGCTAACGTATCGGCTCCCAAAGCTGACCCGAACCGGGCCATGCTGTTGAACATCACCAGCAGACAGACAGTACGCAACAGCAGATCGGTATTAGCGGAGATGATGGTTTTCAGTTCCTCTCTGCCCATTCGGGCCAGCGCAAGATAAGGTGCAAATGAAAAACCGGCGGCCTGACGCACCAGCCAGATGCCGACTGCAAATGTTGCGATCTGAGCTATCAGTGTCGCAATCGCTACTCCGGCAACCCCCATATCCAGAACGGCTACAAACAGAATATCTAAAACAATATTGAGTACATTGCCGAAGATCTGTGTCAGCAGGGTTTCTTTCACCTTCGCCTGCCCCATCAACCAGCCAATCACGGTGTAATTGAGCAATACAAAAGGTGCGCCCCAGATCAGAATCAGGAAATACTGCTTTGCCTGTGCTGCTACTTCAGCCTCAGGCCGGATCATCCACTCAGAAGCCTGCCAGAGAATGCTCTGACTCAGAATAAAAATCCCCCCGACAATGACCGCCAGCACAAACGGATGAAGCAGACTGACGGCTTTGGATTGCTCACAGTTTTTGCCCAGAGCAATCGCACTCTGACCCGTGGTGCTGACCCGGAAAAAACCGAACAGCCAGTACAGTGTATTCATGATCACCGTACCAATCGCCACCCCGCCAATCAGCGCCGCAGAACCAAGCTGGCCAATAACCGCTGTATCCACAGCACCAAGTAACGGCTGGGTCACGGTTGAAACAATAAAAGGCAGTGCAATTTTTAAGTAATTTTTATGCGTCAGTAAGGTTGTCATATTGGTCATCTGGGGCATTCAAACATCAGCCGGTATCGGCAATGGCGTTATATTACTGATCGGTGGTGGATCGTAAAGTCTATTTATCGATAGTTTGCTGAATTGTGAAGATTAATCTACATCTGGATTATTACTGGCTGAATGGTTTGATGCGTAGACAAACATCCGTGGGATCGGTAACCGCCTCCTATACTCCTACCTTTCTATCAATAAATAACTTTCATTACTTGGATTACTTCACCCTTTCAAATTGTCAGCTCCGATACTGACACAAACCATCGATATATGAAATAAAATGCATTTGTTTATCAATGTTAATTCAGATAAATGGCAATTTCTCATTCAATAGTGAAGCAAGCAATTACAACAACTAGAGAGATAACAATGAACATAAAATACACATTACCAACGTTAGCGAGTTTGATATTATTAACCGGTTCCCCATTCAGTTGGGCGGACAACCCGATTATTAAACACATTTATACTGCGGATCCGGCAGCGGCGGTATTTAACGACAAAGTTTACATCTATACCGGTCACGACGAAGCCTCACCAACGGATCGCAACTATAGAATGGATGACTGGCATGTATTTTCTTCCAGTGATCTCACAACCTGGGAAGATCATGGCGAAGTCCTGTCGCTGGATGACTTTAGCTGGGCTTCAGCTGACGCCTGGGCAGGGCAAATGATTCAGCGCGGCGATAAATATTATTGGTATGTCCCCGTCAATAATGACAAACAAGGATGGTTTGGTATCGGCGTCGCTGTCAGTGATTCACCAACCGGCCCTTTTCATGATGCTCTGGGCCATGCGCTGATTTCCGATAACATGACCCCGGATGAAACACTGGATATTGACCCGACCGTTTTTATTGATCATGACGGACAGGCTTATCTGTACTGGGGGAACGCCACAAATAACGGGATCGTCAAAGCAGTTAAACTGAAAGACAATATGATCGAACTCGATGGCTCAATTCAGAGCATCGGGACCGATCAAGTCCCAGACTTTACCGAAGCACCCTATCTCCACGAACGGAACGGAATCTACTACTTATCCTATGCCGCAGGATGGCCGGAACGCATTGAGTATTCAACAGCGACTCATCCCATGGGGCCTTTTACCCATAAAGGCGTGATTCTCAATGCCGATGATGTGAGTTCTCCAACCAGCCACCAATCGATCATCGAATACAAAAATCAATGGTACTTAGTCTACCATAACGCAGACTTGCCGGATGGTGGTGAGTTTCGTCGTAGTGTGGCAATGGATAAACTGTATTATGACAACAATGGCAATATCAAAAAGGTAATTCCGACCAAAGAAGGGGTTGGAACTCCCGGAATTGAAGAAGGCCAGTACGTCGTTAAAAATGTCCTTAGTCACCGTTGTTTACAACCTCTCGACGGAGCAACCAGTGATGGCACGCAAATCGTACAACACAGTTGTGACGATTCAGCGGCCCAGAATTTCACCTTAAAACACTCATTAGACGGTCGTTATAAACTGGTACATCAGCAAAGTGGTAAGTTGCTTGATATCAGCCGTGGCTCAGCAGCAAATGGGGCCAATGCAATATTATGGTCCGATTATGACGGCCCGAATCAATTCTGGAACCTCACCAGAGAACGAGACAATTCACCATTGTTCAGTATCGAAAATGATCATAGTCAGCGTTTACTGGAAAGTCTGAATGCCAGTACCGAGCAAGATGCAAAAGTTGGTCAATGGCAGGATAATGGCGGTAATCAGCAACGATGGTGGCTGGCGAAACCCGGCGCAATTCAGATTGAGCCGATCGCCTATCCGGACAGAGTGCTCACCTATCGGGCCAACGGTGTCTGGATGGAAGAAACACCCGCGCCACTGTCATCCAGCCAGTTCAAGCCGGTCCCCGGACTTTATGATTCTACCGGTGTATCTTTTGAATCCGTAACCCATCCCGGATACTACTTACGCCATCGTAACTACACGTTATACATGGAATACAACAATCATAAAGGCACTTTTGCTCAGGACGCCACATTCTATCGCCGGAGCGGATTGTCCGACAGCAAAGGCGTTTCTTATGAATCCAGTAACTTCCCGAATTATTATATTCGCCATGAATACTATAAACTGCGCATCGACCCAATCGAATCGCAACTTGATCGCACTGATGCAACTTTCTTAGAAGTATCACCACTGAAATAAGTCAGTGTTAATTTTTTGATATTGCTGATTCAGGTAGAATCACCGTTGCGTAACATGGTTTAGGTATAGCAATAACTTTGGTTGCTATACCTTTTTATTTTTTGAGGTAAGTATGTATAAAAAAGCAGTTATTTTCGATATGGATGGTGTTCTCATTGATTCTGAACCTTTGTGGCAAACAGCACAAATGGAGTCACTCGTCAGCTTCGGTGTTGTAATAACCCCTCACGATTGCGAACAGATGACAATGGGGAAGCGTATTGATGAAATAGCGCGTACTTGGTGTGAGGCCTATACACTGCCTGTTTCAGCGCAGCAGTTGCAAACCATGATTCTGACCCAGTTGTGCCATCTCATTTCCACCACAGGTGAGGCGATGCCCGGGGTTTACGAAGCTCTGGACTATTTTGCCAGCCAAGGATTAAAGATTGCGTTGGCAACATCTTCTAACCATGTGGTGATCAAGGCAGTTTTTGATCGTCTCCAGTTGTGGAATAAATTCAGTGTTGTCTGTAGCGCTGAAGATGAAGTGCATGGCAAACCTCATCCGGATGTCTATCTAACGGTGGCTGGTAAATTACAACTTGCTGTCACTGAATGTTTAGTGATTGAAGACAGCTTTACTGATCTGACTGCGGCCAAAAGAGCGAACATGACCACTTATTTAGTTTCTCCATATAGTGAACAAAGCAAATTTTCTATTGCAGATAAACGCTTCGTCAATTTAGATTGTGTTGTACAAAGCTATGAAAAACTAGTCTCTCAATCGAATCTTTCAGATTCTCTGCAATAATATAAAATTTTGCTCTGCCGATTATGCTATGGGTAAAAGCCCCCACTTCCCTAGCCCGCTAACAGTAAAATACTCCAGAGCCAGCCTTAGTATTTCTGCAGCATCGTGCGGCGTGATATATTTGTGCTCCCCGATGGCAAGCAAGCCGTGTTCGGTGAGTTTCTCCTGCACTGCCGAAATATCTTTCTACTCAGATTCCGGTAATATTGAACGCGGTGAGCATACTGCAATAGTTCGTCTTTTCTCTGCTCTTTTGGTAACGCAACGTCTTTTGAAATCGGTTAAAAACGTTATCAACCTCCGGCATACGGGATTCTGAGTCCTTCCGTATTTCACATCCCATTACATTTAATTTGATGATTTCTGCGAGGTAGTTCTACTTAATTCAATATGAATCCGACTGAATATTGATTTCAATCATCATGTGAGCCGAAAAATCCAGTCTTAAAAATGAATTATCTATAATTAACACAATAATGACAAATAATGCTCATTGGTGTTTTGTATGGAGTTGCTGTAATGAAACATGTCAGTTTGCTTGTCCGTTTTAGCGTTACAGGTTTTATTTCTATTATATTGATCTGTTTTTTGTTTCTCTGGGGAACAATACGTCTGGCTCAGCAGCTATCTGACGATTTCATTTCTGGAGAAATGGTGGGATTAGAGCAACAGTTTAACGCCCAGATCGACTCAATGCTGGCTCAAAGCAAATTAGCTGTAGACACGATAGCTGCGTTACCAGAGGTACAGCAAGCCGTTGCCCTGCATGATAAAAATGCGCTTTCCCGGTTATTTGATGCTCAATGGCCGGATATCCGGGCCGCAGGGGTACGTCAGTTTCAGTTTCATCTTCCACCGGCATACTCTCTTTACCGGGTACATAAGCCTGAAAAAAGTGGTGACGACTTGTCGTCTTTTCGTCATACCGTCGTTGACGTCAATACATTACATCAATCCGTTGCCGGCATTGAAGAAGGTGTCGCGGGGATTGGCTTGCGTTATGTGAGACCCGTCAGCTTTGAAGGGCAACATGTCGGTAGTGTTGAGTTCGGTATGTCTTTGAACCGGGATACTTTTGCTGATCTGTTAAGTGATAAGTTACTTGATTTGACCATTCGTGTTCATCACTCCGGCGAACTTAAAACAGTGATACAACCACAGTCAGGCGATGTGTTTTCTCTGAAACAGGAACAATATCAGCAGGTACTTTCCGGTAACACCCTGAATATAAACATGAGTCTGCATGAACATAGTATGGTTGTCCGGGCTTTTCCGCTGAAAGATTATTCCGGCAGAATCATCGGTATTGTGGAGATAAGCCATGATATATCTCCATTGCAGGCAGTCATTTGGTCAGATGTAAAAATGTTGATGCTGTATGGATTGCTGAGCGCATTGGTAGTTGCTTTAGGGCTGGTCTGGATGACCCGGCATTCGATCAAACCGGTTCAGCAGATCATTACAGCAATCGATCAAATGGTTGAAGGCCAGCAAGGGCTGGGAGCCAGATTAGAACAGAGCGGTCCTCAGGAAATAAACCAGCTGACGCAGGGTTTCAACCGCTTCTGTGATAAATTACAGTCAACCTTTGAGCAGATGTCAGACTCGGTGAATCATATGGCCATGCAATCTGAGCATTTGTCTAAAGAGTCGGTCATGAGCGATAAGGGGATGAAAGATCAGAAAGAAGAAATCATTCATATTTCTACAGCGATGACTGAAATGACAGCCACGGTTCACGAAGTGGCGCAAAGTATTGTGCAGGCAGCGGAAGCTGCATCTCATGCTAATGATAAAGCACAGTCAGGCAGAGAAGTACTGCAACTGGCCATTGAACAGATGCTCCATCTGGCAGAGTCGATTCAGCAGACCGGAACATTGAGTATGCAGGTTCATGAAGCAACAACTGCGATTGCCTCCATTCTGGAAGTGATTCAGGGAATCTCAGAACAAACCAACCTACTGGCATTGAATGCGGCGATTGAAGCGGCTCGTGCCGGTGATCAGGGCCGGGGATTTGCCGTCGTAGCGAATGAAGTCAGAGATCTGGCCCAGAAAACACAGGGTTCAACCGAAGAAATCAGACAAAAAATCGCAATGTTGAAAAACAGTGTCAATGAAACCGTTACTGTCATTAAATCCAGTCAGGAACAGGCGCAGAAAAGTGTGGACGATATTCAGAGTACGGGGGAAGTCATCCGCGATATGGAACAGTCTGTCAGCCAGATACACGATATGAACACACATATCGCGACAGCTTCAGAACAGCAGGCCCATGTTTCTGATGAAATCAATGCCAATGTAAGCAATATCCATGAGTTATCGGAGGTAACCGCCGAGTCTTCTCTTCGTACGGCGAAACTGGCAGCTCAGATTGCCAGAGATATTGAAATACTGAGTTCAGAATGTGCCACGTTTGCCGGAGATTCGGACTTGCAGAAACTGAAACAGGCAAAAACGTCTCATTTAGCGTGGAAAACCAAAATTCGCAGCTACTTAGCCGGGTTAACTCAAATGAGTCAACAAGAAGCGGTTTCCCATAAAGAATGTCGTTTTGGCTGTTGGTATGAATCCGCCGGTCGTCAGAAATTCAGCCATATTCCGGCTTCCAGTGCAATTGATCAGCCCCACATGGAACTACATCGCACCATTCAGGAAATCATTCATGCCAAAGAGAACGGAAACCTGCAACAGGCTGAAAATCTGTATAAAGATATCGAGAAACATTCAGCTCGGGTAGTTTCTCTCCTCGATGAAATCATTCATCACGTAGAGTCTCAGGAATCATCCCGGCATCACCTGTCCGGTTAAAAAATGATTCACAGTCTGATGTTCAGATAGTTTATGAGCGCTCACCCTGGCTGCTGCCCGGAAGCATTAGAGTACAATATTGGAAGGTGCTTAAATGTCGCCTGATTACGTCCATTATCCTTTGATATATAAAGAGCTTCGTCGGCAGTCTGTACCAAGTCTATTGCCGTAATTCTGTTGAAATCACACTGCTCCGGCCACATCGTTGTATATCCGGCAGAAACCGTAATAAAACGGTGTGTAGCATCAGGTGCATGATTAATTTCTAATACTTCAATCTTTTTCATTAACTCGGTAAAAACCATGATAGCACCATGATCATCGGTATCCGGCAGAATTAAACTGAATTCTTCACCACCATATCGTGCCGCCAAATCGGTAGGTCGTTTAGCAACTGTACTTAACGTTAGTCCGATACTCCGGATACATTTATCCCCCGAGATATGACCATAGTAGTCGTTGAATTTTTTAAACTCATCAATATCAATCATCATGATGGTTAAAGGTTCCTGCTGCCGCCTTGCCCGTTTGAATTCCAGCTCCAGTTGTTCATCAAAAGTTCGTCGGTTTGCTAAACTGGACAGACTGTCGGTATGTGCTAATTCATCTAGCTGGAGCATCGCCCGGTGATAAGCCAGATGAGTCTGAACCCTCGCAGCCACAACCCTTGGTTTCAAAGGTTTAACGATGTAGTCTGATGCGCCTGCGTCAAATACCTTTTCTTCGAAACCGATCTCAACTCGGCTGGTGATAAAGAGTACCGGAATGTCACAGGTTTCCGGGTTCTCTTTGAGTTTGTTGCATACATTCAGCCCATTCATATCCGGTAATTCTACATCAAGTAAAATAAGCTCAGGCTTTGTCTCTTCAATCAGCAGAAATGCCTGAGCGGCATCAGATGCAAAACGAATTCTGCCGATATGACAAAGCACTTTATGCAGCGCCATCACGACTGTACTGTCATCATCTATAATCAGAATATTAGGTAATTCCCCTTCTGTGGATTTATTCATGATGGTTTTCCTGATTTTTCGCTTAGTTTCTCAATCAATACCGTTGCCTGTTTAAAATCCAATCGCTCTAACGAGTCAGCCAAAGCCTGAAAATCAGCACTTCCCATAGCAGAAAATAACCCTTCTCTGTTGGCTTCGACCAATTCAAGTACACTCAAGTCCTGATCTGTGAGTAGCTCTAATAAATGCTGAAGCGTCTCAGGAGAAACCTGTTCATCTGACTTCACTGCCATTTGAGATAATGATGACAGGGTGGCTTCATCCCAGGCAGCCAGAGCTTCTTCACTTGCAGCAGATAATCGCCGTAACTCTACTGAGAGTTCTCCCAAAACCAGACCGGCAGATGAATTTGGCTGACGTAGTATGTTTTCTGCATCTGATGCCAGCACGTAAATTTTTTCAGAACCAACCATACCCGCAGTGCTGCGTAGCTTGTGGATCTGAGCTGCGAGCGCAAAACGTAACTCATCCATATCGGCATTATCAACTGTTGATAAATCGTCATTGATGAGATTACGGTTATCTTCAAGCAGATGTTTCAGTGTCGTATAAAACAAATCTTTATTTCCCGACAAAAGCTCTTTTGACCGTTCGCTATCGAGTCCTTCAATTTGGGGCCAGTTCCCGGAATCAGAAGTCCGAGAGAAAATTTCTTCAATATTAATTTCTACGCCCCTGTACTGAGTAATGTGGGAGCGTAATACATTGATTAGTTTTGAAGGGCTAATCGGCTTAGTCAGAAAATCATTCATACCGGCTGCGAATGCCCGGTTACGTTCCTCAACTAATGCCCCCGCCGTCAACGCAATAACAGGCAATGAAGTCTCCTGTAGTGTCTGCCGGATGTAGCGCGTCGCATCTAACCCGTCCATTCCCGGCATTTGGACATCCATCAGTACAGCATCGTATTTATCTGGTGATTTTTCCAGTTTCTCGAGAGCATCTTTAGCATTGTCAGCGATCTCAGGAATTGCACCCTGTTGCATCAGCATATGTTCTGCAACCTCAAGATTTATTGCATTGTCATCCACAACCAGCACATGAACACCCGGTAACCATTTGGCCTTAATCGTAGTCGTGAAAGTTGACTGCAAAACTTTATCAGCGATACCTGTATGGCGGCTTACAACTTCATTGACCGAGTTAAACATCGAAGACGCGTTCACAGGTTTTTGCATAAAATCGTTGATCAGATTTTTGGAATCAAATGCTTTAATCCGTTGATGATCATAGGCTGAAACCATCAATATGGCCGGCACTTCATCCGGTCCGATTGTCTGAGTAATCTTATCAACCGCAGCCAGTCCATCCATATTCGGCATTTGCCAATCCACAATTAAGGCATCGGGCAGACGTAAAGCTTGATCTCGACGTGAGACGATGGTTTCAACCAAAGCAGTACCATCATTGACAACTTCTGTACGCCACCCTAAAGAACGGGTAATCGACTGAAGATATTCCGAGTCTTCAGGATCATCTTCCGCAATAAGCACATATAAGGTTTGTTGCTTATACTGCCCCTGAATTTCCAGTTCCCGCTCTGAGACCTCCAGAAACGGAATTTCAACCCAGAAGGTACTGCCATGGCCTTCGCTACTTTCAACGCCAACTTTACCTGACATCAGATCAACAAGGTTTTTGACTATAGAAAGTCCCAGCCCTGTTCCGCCAAATAATCGGGTTGTGCTGATATCGGCCTGAGAAAACGGTTGGAATAAGTGATTCTGAACCTCTTCGGAAATACCAATACCGGTATCAGTCACTACAAATCGTAAAGTCGTTCGGGTATGGATACTTTCAAGTTCCTGCTCTTGCTGACCAATGACTTCGGCCTGAAGTTCAATTTTACCCAGATTGGTAAATTTCAATGCATTGTTGAGCAAGTTCATCAGAATCTGACGCAGGCGGACTGCGTCGGCCTCTATCCACTGTGGTAGTTGAGGATCCAGCGTCAAAGTAAAACTGATATTTTTAGCTTCGGCCTGAATCGAGAAAATATTACCGATTTCGTCTATAAATTCCCGTAAATTCAGAGGTAGCATCTCCAGAGACATTTCGTTTGCTTCGATTTTCGATAAGTCAAGAACATCATTGACGATTCCAAGCAGAGATTTACCCGATAAATTGATCTTTTCAACCAGCCGACGCTGTGATTCAGTCAATTGTTCCTCATCGGACAAAAGATGAGTAATGCCAATAATTGCATTCAGTGGTGTTCTGATTTCATGGCTGGTATTCGCTAAAAAGGCACTTTTTGCCTGTGTAGCACGCTCAGCTTCGTGCAAGGCATTTTTCAGTTTTTGTTCAAAGTCTATACGTTCAGTAATGTCACGAATAACGACTGATACTAAAACTTCATTCTCCATAGAAACTGAATTTAAACTGACCTCTATCGGAAACTCTCGACCATGCGCATCAACGGCAAACAGTGGCAAATTTTTCCCCATACGACGCTTGTGCGGATTTTTGAGAAATGTTCTGACATGAGAGGCGTGCAACGTTCTCAGGTTGTACGGAATTAACCGTTCGATCGTATGATTTTCCAGATCACAACGATCATAACCAAATATTTTTTCGGCTTCCTCATTTACCATTTTAATGTAGCTATTTGAGTCAACAATTAATGTCGCCTCGGGAGAAGATTCAAGTAACGCTTTGAAACGGGCAAGTTCTTGTTCTTGCCAGGACTGAATCTGGGTATTCCATTCATTTTTTCGGGAGGTTAACTCACTTAACCATAACCAGTATTGGATTACAGCACCGATGATGCTCAGGGAAACAATAGTTATACCAACCATCACAATTTGCCCGAATATACCGATCACCGACGGCGTTTGTTGCATCGTGCTATGAATGGTTAATATCCGGGAATCACTCAGCGGATACACCCATTGCTTTTCCCAAACGGTGCCCTGATCGCCAATTAAGCTTTGAATATTCTCTGCACCAAAAGAAAACCAGCCACCCGACTGAAAACTATCCTCCCAGCGAAAAGAACCGCCACGATCAAAAGCAAAACTCTGATGCGAACTGGGATGATATAGATATTCATCCTCCGTATTTGTAATAAACAACCTGATATTCTGATTTGTCGCCGCGGTGAGCAATTGCAGCATGTGAGTCGCATCAACATTAATGATCACAATACCGAAGGGAAGCCCGTTATCAGAAAAAACCGGAGTCGCAATACGCCACATGGGACGTTCGGGATATTCGACAACGCCATACTCGCGGTTCAGATTAATGTCTGAGACATAAACACCAGACTCACCGACCTGAAGACTCTTCTGTATGTAAGGCTCGCGACTTTTATCCTGAAGGTTATTACCATAAACTTTTATCAGTTCTTGATTATTACGCTGTACTTTTACCCGCTCCGACCAGCCAGATTCAGCCGTGAGCAATCTCACCTGATAAACATCCGGAGAGGTCAGCATATAAGCCTGAAAAATATCGTAAAGTCTCTCTTGCCATTGTGCTATATCGTCCAGATCATTGGGAGTAACCTTAGTCTGCATATCTGCTAACATTCTGACCGGAGATGTACTGGCAAGGAAAAGTACATCTCGGCTGAGTTGTTTCACTTTAAGGTCGAGAACAGATAACGCAGCATCACCACTACGATTGATCTGGTTGATTACTTCTGTACGTCCATGATCAACGATAACCCATACAGCAGCAGAGTATATCAACAACATAGCGGTAATAATGACTGGCCAGGTCCGTTTGACTAATCCACTATGTAAAAACAAAAAAATACTCTGAAGACCTCCGGGAATATCCTGCGAAATATCGGACTCACGATCAACTTTCATACGTAATATGTTCAGAACAAATACCACTAAAAACGTTAAGCTCAATCCGATAAAAATGGTCTGGCGGATATCCCAATGGTGGTATTGATATGCCAGCTCATTGGGGATGATTTCCAGTTTCCAGTACTGCCCTAAAACATAAATTTCGCGGGTGATTCTGTCTTGAGGGTAGTATTTAACGTTTCCTTCACTGGTTCTGAAAAATGGTTGTTCTTCAAGCCGATTACTTAATAAAAGCTGAGCCTGATCCATGACATTATTCAGATCCGACAGAACATCATCGACGACCAAAGGTGCATAAGACCAGCCTAATACATGCTGCTCGCGCTGCTCCGGTGTATTCAACTCGGCCTGACTGTCATAAACCGGGAGCAGGATAAGCAGTCCACGCCGCGTTTTTTTGTTTTTCTGGACGAGGGTGATAGGCGCGGTTAAATAAGGTTTATTCTCACGAGCGGCAGCCAGCGCAGCAGCACGACGATTGGCTTCAGAACCGATATCCAGCCCTACAGCCTGTATGTTGGGCTGTACCGGATAAATATATTGAATAATAAAGCGATCACCATCATGAGGTGTTAAGGTTCTGATTGAGAAGCCAGGAGCACTGTCACGCCTTGCCGATTCAATAAAACTGGCCTCTTCCATCATAGGAACACGTCTGATAAAACCAAACCCCAGCGCACCGGGAAACTCTGTCTGCAACTCCCGGCTATTGATGTAGCTCTCGAATTTATCCCGTGTAATATCATTCACACCAGCCGCAATTATCGCCCCACGTGTTCCCCTGAGCCCATATTCGAAACGGCGAAAATGTGCTTCGATAAGCGCTTCAGATTTATTCGCCAGTGACTGGATATGAAGCTTGTCATCATGTTGATTCTGATAGTGAAACACGATAGAAATCAACGTCGTCAGAAGGATCCCTAAAAAAAGTGGGCTCCACCAGATCAATGAATAAACTTTATTGAAAATCGTATTTCTCATAGCGGATAATTCTTCTGAATATCTTTCGCAGGAACCGGGCGAGAGAAGTAATAGCCTTGTAACAAGGATACGCCAATATCTTTTAATCGCTGAGCTTGAAACCGGCTTTCGACACCTTCAGCAACAGACTGAAGACTCATGCCGATGGCTAACTGAGCAATCGTCTGTACCAGAGCTTCATCTGGATTTTCAGTCGAGATTTGATTTATAAATGCTTTGTCGATTTTGAGTACATCCACCGGTAATTCTTTAAGATAACTGAGACAAGAATATCCGGTACCAAAGTCATCAATCGAAATCGAAATACCAAGCTGTCTGAACTGCATCATATCCCGGATGATCTGTTGTAAATTTTGCAACATAAGACTTTCAGTGACCTCTAATTCAATCATTGATGGCTTCACACCATAGTGTTCAATAGCACTAAGAAGAAAGGGGACAAAATGAGGATCGAGAAACTGAACCGGAGAAATATTCAGGCACAGGCGGATCGACAACTCGTTCTCATGCCATTCTTTCAACTGAGCCAATGCCAGATGGATCATCTGCTCTCCCAGAGGAATGATTAAGCGTGTTTCTTCGGCAAGTGAAATAAATTCGACAGGCGGAATCGTATTCCCTGCTTCATCCCGAATCCTCATTAGCGCTTCAACCGCCTCTACATCTCCGGTAAATGGGTTAACCATCGGCTGATAAAGCGCTATGACACGTTGGTGACTAATTGCATTTTTGATTTGAGCATAGTGCGCACGGCGGGAAAGACTTTTGGACTCCATTTCTTCTGAATAAAAACAGATACCTTCATGATATGAATCGACTTTCGCTTTGTGCAATGCTGCATCGGCATGGAGTACCAGTGACTGAGAGTCAATGGCATCTTCAGGGTATACACTTAGCCCGATACTTACAGAAAAGCCATTGATTTCAGGATGTAACTGGCCAAACTCTGCAATATTTTCTCTCATGGACAGAGCCAGATTTTACAACTCTCCCGGATGATTCATTTCCGGGACTAAGACCATGAATTCATCTGCATTGTGTCGGCTTACCATTTCATTATTGCGAAGGTGTTTTTTAATTCGCTGAGCAATTTTTTTTAAGAGAGTGTCGCCAAAGTCGAAACCAAACTCCTCATTAATAAGCTTGAAACGATTAATATCGAGTAACAGAAGACCCAGTTTTTTCTTATTGTGCTCGGCTTTTGCCATTTCTTTACTGAGATGGTCCATAAACAAGAAACGATTAGGCAAACTAGTAAGCTGATCATACTGAAGAGTGTGAGACATCTTCAGTGCCATAGCCCGGGACTCATTGATATCATCAAATACAATCACGCCACCGAGGGTTTCACCAGACTCAGAAATTAATGGTGCGGCACTATCTTCAACAGAAATCCATTGTCCATTCTGACACTTCATCTGACAGTTTAATGCCATACCGACCACTCGCTTATCCTGAATCGCCAGTCGGATCGGATTTACATGTGAAGGTCCGTCATCACCGATTCTCAGCGGCATGACCTCTTCAATCGTTTTCCCCTGCGCCTCATTGAAGGTCATTCCAGTGAGTAATTCTGCTGCCGGATTCATATAAGTGATATAACAGTTTTTATCTGTGGTCATCACTGCATCGCCAATTGAGTCTAAAGTCACCTGAGCATGACGATAGATATCGGCAAGCTGTCGTTCACGGTTGCGAAGCATAAGTTGAGTACGGACACGCGCAGCAACAACGGGGGGTTGTAGTGGTTTAGAAATAAAATCAACAGCTCCGTTTCTTAAACCATGGAGCTGATCTTCGACTGAATCATGCGAAGTGATAAAAATAACAGGAGTCAGTGCCGTCACATGATGGCTTTTTAATTTGGTCAATACCTCGTAACCATTCATACCAGGCATTTGTATATCTAATAAAATGATATCAGGTTGAATATTAACGGACTTCTTTAATGCTTCTATTCCATTTTGTTCAAAGAAAACCTGACCAATCGATCTCAATACCTGATATAAAAGGTTAATTTGATCAACATCGTCATCCACTAACAAAATTCGCGGCGAAGATCCACTGACTGAAAACATACCATATCCCTATCACTCAATACGCTGAGATTCTGTTCAAATAAACATAGATACTGATGAAAGCTGTCGGCAATACTCCTTCTTATATAAAAGACACAAAGGATGCATATGATTGAGTATAGAAGAAAATTGTGATATGTGTTTTCAACAACGCCCCGAACAACCTGACCATTCGTCCCTGAATGGTTTTTTCGTTCTGTGGTCAAACAGACTTGGTTTAAATCCCTCTGCTGTGAACAATCAAGAGACTGTCTGAGTTTCTTCCATTTCTTCTTTCCTCAGATTAATTTCATCAAAAGTAATCAGGTTATTGAGAAACAGCAGAATCTCCCGCAGTTCGTTTTGGTTGGTCGTGGGATCGGTATTGGTAATAAGAAAATCAATCAGATAGCCGCGGGCGGTCAGGTGTAAATCGAGTGAACATGAAAAAGCAATAACGACAGATTCGCAACGCTTGGCATTTTTTGTTTGAATTGATTTTAGTGTATACGGCACAATGGATTGGTTCAGTGGTGACGTTGCTCTCCCCTTAACGAGGCATTAGTCATCCAAACTAATCTACAGGATAAGGACTCCAAATGTTTATTAATGAAGCATCTAAATTATCTGGAGCGACTCAAAGAGCAATCAGGTTATACGAGTCTCTCGGATTACTGAATGTTTCTAGATCAGGGAAATACCGTGTTTATAATCAAGAAAATATAAACATGATAAAGATAATTAAACAAGCTCAAACTCTTGGGATTACGCTTTCCGATATGGTTGCTTTAAAAAGTAAGCAAGAAGATTTTGACTGGAAATCAGTCAGTAAATTTCTGCTTCAAAAGCAAGAAGAAATTGAAAAAAATATAAAAGAGCTAGAGTTACAAAAGCAGCGTATTAAAAATTATCAAATTTCGATTGATAAGTGTGTTCAAGGACTTGACTCTGACCTTTAGGTAAGAGTTTAAACTGCACTTTCTACCTAATTCGGATATGTATGTTTATGAAAAAAGTGTTAGTTATCAATGCGAACCCCAAACCTACTAGTTTGTGTAAGTCTTTAGCTGAACAGTATACGTCGGTTGCGACAGACAAGCATAGTGTTGAACAGATTAATATAGGTGACTTGAATTTCGCAATAAGTTTAGACGAAGGATATGATAAAATTATCGCCTTGGAGCCTGATCTAGTGGATTTCCAAAAGAAGATTCAATGGTCTGAACATGTTGTCATTATCAGCCCTGTTTGGTGGGGAACGATACCAGCAAAATTTAAAGGTGCTATTGATCGAGCATTTTTACCTGGCTTTTCATTCAAATATGCTGATGGTAAATCAATTCCAGAGAAGTTATTGAAAGGGCGTACCTCTGAACTAATTATTACACTTGATACTCCTCCTTTTTGGTATAAATATGTCAAAGGTAATGCCATATATAAACAGTTAAAGCACTCCATTTTGGATTTCTCTGGTATTAAAAATACTTCTTCAACTTATTTTGGCCCAGTTATCAATTCTAATCGTGATAATAGGAAAGTTTGGTTGAATAAAGTGGCAGCGTTAGCAAATAGAATAAAGTGACCATCATTATGTGAATTGTCACAGAAGGCTGCTACAAGCATTTAAGAGTGAACAGGAAGCCCGTAAAAGCGGCCCCTGAATCACAACTAACCAAACCAATTGATAAGGGGTTGGCCAAAAGTGGGAACAAAAAACTGCCCCACTAACCGTAAAACACTACAAAGCCAACCTTAATATCTCTGCGGCATCGTGCGGCGTAATATCTTTATGTTCCCCAATGGCAAGCAGGCCGTGTTCGGTGAGCTTTTCCTGCACTGCCGGAATGTCTTTTTCAGTCAGGTTATAATCAGACAGCCGGGTTGGATTGCCCATTTGGCTGAAAAAGTCTTCCGTTTTCTGAATCGCCAGCTCAATCTGCTGTTCTTCTGTACCCTCGGTAATATTGAGTACGCGATGTGCATACTGCAACAGCTTGCCTTTTTTCTGCTCTTTTTTGTAACGCCACAAAGCCGGCATCACAATCGCCAGCGTCTGGGCGTGGTCCAAGCCGTAAAGCGCGGTCAGCTCGTGACCAATGGCGTGAGTTGACCAGTCTGTCGGTACGCCGTTTTTCAGTGTGCCATTGAGTGCCATAGTCGCTGTCCACATCAGATTCGCGCGCACATCATAATCATCAGGTGTCGCCAGCGCTGCCGGACCATCTTCCAACAGAGTGAGTAACAGACCTTCGGCAAAACGGTCAGAAACTTTTGCGTTGACCGGATACGTCATGTACTGCTCCATGATGTGGACAAAGCTGTCAACCGCACCATTGGCGATTTGCCGGGCCGGAAGTGTATACGTGGTTTGCGGATCGAGTATCGAGAAGACCGGACGAACAAGATCGGAGCCAAAGGATAATTTATCCTGAGTCGCAGCGCGGGTAACGACACTGTTTCTGTTCATCTCCGAACCCGTTGCAGGCAGAGTAAGCACACACCCCAGAGGTAAGGCGCGCTGCACACAGCCGCCACCGATGGTAATAATGTCCCAGGAATCGCCTTCATAACATGCTGCGGCTGCAATAAATTTACTGCCGTCAATCACCGAACCACCACCGACAGCCAGAATCACATCGATCTGCTCCTGTTTCGCAACAGCAACGGCTTTGATCAGTGTTTCGTAATGTGGATTCGGCTCAATACCACCAAATTCAAATACAGCACACTCTTTGAGTGCATCGAGTACCTGCTCATAGACACCGTTGGTTTTGATACTGCCGCCACCGTAAGTCAGCAGAACACGGCTATTGGGGGAAATTTCTTCTTTCAGTGTGGCAATTTGTCCTTTGCCAAAGTGTACTTTGGTCGGGTTGAAGTAGGTAAAGTTGTCCATGCGATTTCCTGACGCTGACTGAATATTGTTATCAATTAGGCTATCAATTAACGCATGCGATTCCTATCGCAAATTGTTCTTTTTACCCTTTTTTATCTGTCCATGAGCGTGGAGATGATACTCACCCGGTAAATAGTGAAAGGTAGAACTGACCTGAACCACGTTTTAGAATCTAGCCCGCCGGCGCTGATACCACTTATGTGTTTCTTCAACCACCAGCAGAATCAACGCCATTAACACCAGCTGGACTGACTGTTCCCATGAGATGGGCTGGATTTGCAGTACATCACTGATCCATGGCGTATACATTGCCGAAACATGGACAAGTAAAGCAATAGGAACGGCAAAGGTTAAAAACCAGTTGTCTCTGAGTGGTAATGAGAAGATAGAACGAGTTTCAGAGCGGCTACTCAGTGCCCGGATATTACCGAAAAGCACCATCAGCATCAGCGTTTGGTTCCTTGCCATCGTGATCGACTCGCCTGACTGAAGTGCCAGATAGTAGAGAAGGAATGCCAGCCCGCCCATCACGATGCCGGAAACCAGAATATCCTCGACCAGTCTTTTATCGAAAACCGGCTCATCAGGACTTCTCGGTTTACAGACCAGTTCATTCCCTTCTTTAGGTTCAAAAGCCAGCGCCACATCCTGCAATCCGTTTGCAATTAAGTTTAACCATAACAACTGTACTGCGATCATCGGCATCGGTAACCCGGCAATAACGGTCATAAAAAACAGCAAGAGAGCGGAAAAACCAGTCGCAACAAGCAACGCAACCACCTTGCGTATATTGTTATACACCACCCGGCCCTGCTCAATTCCTGCGACGATAGAGGCAAAATTATCATCGGTAATGATCAGATCCGCCGTCTCTTTAGCAACATCAGTACCACGTTTGCCCATCGCAATTCCGGTATTGGCCCGACGCATTGCCGGTGCATCATTGACACCATCGCCGGTGACAGCAACAAAATGGTTCTGCCGCATAAAACTATCGACAATCTGCTCTTTTTGCTGCGGTTCAATGCGGGCAAAGACTCTGGCTGGGCGAATCAGGTCATCGGCGGCTTCCGGGTCTTTCGTCATCGCCTGACGGATCATCGTGCCGGTCACAACCCGTTCATGTTCTTTGCACAGGCCGAGCTCGACCGCGATCGATTTTGCGGTCGACGGATGGTCGCCCGTAATCATCGCCACTTCAATCCCTGCCAGACGACAACGACGAATTGCGTCATAGGCTTCTTTGCGCACCGGGTCGATCATCGCAACCATACCTAAAAAGCTCATCTGTTCCATTTTGTGATGGTGATTCTCCACCACTTCCCGTTTAGCAAGAGCAATCACCCGGTAACCCTGCCGGGCCAGAGACTCAAACTGTTCTTCAATCAGGTGGCGCTCGATATCCACCGGACCGTGAACAGTTTCCATCTGGTCACACATCTCCAGCATTTTCTCCGGACTACCTTTGGCATATAGCCACTTAGTATCTCCGTCAAAGTTCACACTACCACAGTAAGCATTTTCCGGTTCATACGGGATCAGTTCCAGCTGTGTCTGCTGACGTCTGAGTTCCGTAATCGACATACCGAGCTTTTTCGCCAGAACCAGAAAAGCGATATCCACGATGTCACCGTCGGAGATCCATTCTCCCTTGGCATAGTTCAGGTGACTTTCGTTCGCGAGTACTCCGGCGACACACAGTTCACGCAGATGGCGTAATTCAGTATCACCATGAATTTCCCCTCCGGGAGCAACGCCTTCTCCCGAAACCTGAATAACATGGCCGTCCGGTAATACAATCCGGCGAATGGTCAGTTCATTGACGGTCAGTGTCCCGGTTTTATCAGAGCAGATAAAAGTACAGGAGCCTAACGCTTCGACAGCAATCAGTTTACGGATGATCACGCTACACTTCGCCATCCGTTCCATACCGATTGCCAGCGCAACGGTCAGCGCAACAGGCAACCCTTCCGGAATCACCGACACCGCCAGACCGATCGTCATCAGAATAATGGCTTCGATGCTATAACTGCCTTTGAGCAACATGATAATAATTAAGATAAAAATAGCGACAGAAATGCCTGCCGAGACCTGATAGGTAAAGTTCTTAATCCGGATCATCAGAGGTGGTTCTGAGGTGCGTTCTTGCGTCACATGCGTGGCAATTTTCCCGATTTCAGTGCTTGTCCCGGTTGCAGTGACAATAGCCTGTGCCCGGCCATGCGTGATAATACTACTGGCAAACCCCTGATTGACCCGTTCAGACAACAGTGCATCTTCTTCAACTTCAGCACCTGCATTTTTACTGACCGCCAGAGATTCCCCGGTCAGCATCGATTCGTCGATCGCCAGATTATGACTGCTGACCAGACGGACATCCGCCGGAACCCGATCTCCGGATGACAGAATCACCAGATCACCGGGAACAAGTTCTTCAACATCAATGGAAAGACCGATGCCATCCCGGATGACATGAGTCACACCCTTGACCATATTTCTCAGCGCAGCAGCAGAACGTTGGGCCGAATACTCCTGAATCATGCCGATGACAGCATTCAGGATAAGAACAGCCAGAATAAAAATACCACTTGGATTTTCGCCAAGCATAAAAGAGACAATGGCCGCAATCATCAGGATATAAATAAACGGGCTTAAGAACTGCCGCAAAAAGATCCGCAACGGCCCGGCCATCGGAGGTTCCGGAAGACGATTCCGGCCATATTTCTCCAGTCTTTCTGCCGCTTCCCGTTGCGTTAAACCGGCCAAAGGTTCCGGTTCTGTTTTCTCTTGAGCTGTTTTTTCGTCAAAGGAGCCGAATTCCATCATTCCGAACCCTCCTGTATGCCAAATCACTGATGTCCTTTATATCTCAGAAAAGGATAGCAGCTCAGGCCACTACAAATCATGATCTGGGTTTCAAGTGTTATTGAAGGTTGGCGGGAATTTTGCGCAGTCTGTCCCTGTAACTTATCTGTTTTTAACCCTATTTTTAGGGATAAAATATAATTTATAAAAATCAATTAGTTATAATTCAGATAAAAAATAGGGTTTTTACTATGATTTCATCGTCTGCTCTTTAATAATCTGGCTGACAGAGATATATTGAACCCTTCACTGCCGCATAGGCAGCTTAGAAATGTTTGCGCTGTAGACATATCCCCGGAATTAACTTCACTGCCGCATAGGCAGCTTAGAAACAATCTCTCAGACTACATGGACAGCGATCCGGCTTCACTGCCGCATAGGCAGCTTAGAAATTCCACTTTTTCAACTTCCATCAGCGTTGTTCCTTCACTGCCGCATAGGCAGCTTAGAAAATCTCGTTATTGGTTCCCATCGGCTTTAGTTTCTTCACTGCCGCATAGGCAGCTTAGAAAATCCTCGGTTTTGACTTCGCCATTGGCCGTTGCTTCACTGCCGCACAGGCAGATTTCCAGAACCCATAAAAAGCACTTGATAGCATAAAAAACATTTGCTTATGATAGATACCTCCTCCGACCACTGATAAGGACATCTCTTGGCCAGTGAATTTTCTCCCAGCGAACTGAAAACGATTCTCCATTCCAAACGCGCCAATCTCTATTATCTGCAGCACTGCCGGGTACTGGTTAACGGTGGCCGGGTTGAATATGTCACCGATCAGGGCAAAGAGAGTCTGTACTGGAATATCCCGATTGCCAATACGACTGTAATAATGCTGGGGACCGGAACTTCCATCACTCAGGCAGCAATGAGGGAACTGGCAAAGGCCGGTGATAAACGCTGCCTGAATGGTTTTCGCACAGTACAAGCACTTGATGTGATGATTGATACCCTACAAGATACCGCAACTCAACTAGCGGTGTAATCTGATGAATATTCTGCTGATCTCACAATGTAGTAAACAAGCACTGCCAGAAACCCGCCGGGTACTAGACCAGTTTGCCGAACGTAAAGGCCGCCGGACCTGGCAAACGCCAATCACTCAGGAAGGACTGAATACACTGCGCAAACTGTTAAAGAAGAACGCCCGACGTAACACTGCGGTTGCCTGTTACTGGATTCGCAGCAAAAATCAGACAGATCTTCTTTGGATCGTAGGTAACCGCAGAAAATTCAATCCTGACGGCACTGTCCCGACCAATACCACGCAACGCGACATTCTGCGTAGTCAGGATGAAAACCCGATGCACAGTATTCAGACGGCAGCACTCATGGCAGCAATCGCCGGGCTGTTTCACGATTTTGGTAAAGCTGGCTTCATGTTCCAGAGGAAGCTGAAAAAAAGGTACGGGTTCGAACCCTATCGTCACGAATGGCTTTCCTGTCAGTTATTTATCCGCTTTGTTGCCGGACGCACTGATCAAGAATGGCTGCAACATCTGACACAGTTGACCGCTCAGGATGATATTGAGTTAGGTAAAGAACACGATCCAATGCAACTGCATGGTTTCACTGAGCTGCCACCGTTAGCACAATGCATTGTCTGGCTGATTCTCTCCCATCACCGAATGCCGAAAGATTACCGTCAGACCTCCGCCTTTGATGGCACAAAATCCGCATCATCAGCGTTAACCGATGTCGATAACTGGCTGAATCAGGGATTGGATGCTAACTGGAATGCTCTCAATCATCGCTATGATCAATTTAAACCGCAGGATTTTAAAGCGGTACTGAATTTCTCAGATGGTACACCAATCCGTAGCCATACCTGGCGAATGAAAGCCCGGGAGCTTGCCCGCCGGGCACTGAATCTACCCAATCTGGCTGAATATGCAGCACTTGATCAGCCTTTTCCTCTCCATATTGCGCGTATGGCGCTGATGCTGGCCGATCACACCTACTCCGCCGATGTCGCTCACAGCAAATGGCAGGATGTCGATTATCAGCTATTTGCCAATACGGATCGTAAGACCGGAGAGATGAAACAGCGTTTGGATGAGCATTGCATCGGCGTTGCACACCACGCCTACATTATTACCAGAACAATTCCCCGCTTTCGGGCTGTCATGCCCAGTATCACACGTCACAAAGAAATGAGACGTCACAGCCCGGACAGCCGTTTCCGCTGGCAAAACAGAGCATTTGATCAGGCTACCAGCCTCACCGAACGCAGTCAGCAACAAGGTTTTTTCGGTATCAATATGGCCTCAACCGGAAAAGGAAAAACACTGGCGAATGCCCGGATCATGTACGCGCTGTCAGAAGAACAACTCGGCTGTCGTTTCAGTATTGCGCTGGGGTTAAGAACCCTGACCCTGCAAACCGGTGAAGCATTGCAACAACGCCTGCATCTGCAAGAAGATGATTTGGCCATTCATATCGGTTCACAGGCAGTGAAAGATCTGTTCGACTACCAGAAAAACTCAGCAGAGGAAGAAAAGGCTTATGCAAACGGCAGCGAATCGGCAGAGATTTTTGCCGAGCATCAGTATGTCCGTTACGATGGTGAAGTCGATAACCATTATCTCAACCGCTGGCTGGAACAGAAAAGCAGTGTTCACCGTTTCATCAGTGCGCCATTGAGTGTCAGTACCATCGACTATCTGATCCCGGTTTCCGAAGGGATCAGCGGCGGTCAGCAGATCGCCCCAATGCTACGGCTGCTCACTGGTGATTTGATCATTGATGAACCGGACGATTTCTCGCTCGACGATGATCCCGCTCTGGCAAGGCTGGTCTATTTTGCCGGATTACTCGGTGCCCGCGTATTACTTTCGTCCGCAACACTGCCACCGTCACTACTCACTCACTTGTTTGCCAGCTATCAGGCCGGGCGCGCACAATATAATCAGGTAACCGGAGCACAACAGCCTCAGCCGGTCATCTGCGCGTGGTTTGATGAATTCATGCCGTACACCACCGATGTGACGTCATATACTGATTTTCTGAGCCGGCACCAAAAATTTACAGAAGACCGAGCCAGTGCACTGTGCAAAGATAAGCGGCCATTACACTGGGGAAACTGGCTGAATATCGAACCCTCTCAGGCTGGGATGAGCACATCTGAGCAGTTTGCCAGAACCGTTTACCGGGGAATCACTCAGCTCGCACCACAACACAACACAAAGTCGCAACAACCGGACTGTAAGGGTAAAACCGTCTCAACCGGGATAGTACGCATGGCAAACATCGAGCCGCTGATAGCCGTTGCCGCGCAATTGATGATGTATTCACCACCGGCAGACACCCGCATTCATTACTGTGTCTATCATAGCCAACAACCACTGGCAGTCCGCTCAGAAATCGAGTTAACCCTCGATAAACTACTCCAGCGAAATGCCGGCAATTGTCAGGATATTTTCAGTCAGCCATTGATCCAGTCGCTTCTGGCCCGGTTTACTGAACCCCATCATATCTTTGTTGTACTTGCATCTCCGGTTGCGGAAGTCGGCCGGGATCACGATTATGACTGGGCAGTTATCGAGCCCAGTTCCGTCCGTTCACTGATCCAACTGGCTGGCCGGGTACAACGCCACCGGCATATCATACCGACAACACCCAATATTTTACTGTTAACACATAATTTCAAAGCGCTGAAACAAGAAAAAATTGCCTATAGCCGACCGGGATATGAAAGCAGTAAACACTACGCATTGAATGGTTCCGAGTCTTCTTACCTGACGTTAACCTCTCATGATCTGCGAGAACAAGGTCTCGGTGATATTCTGCAACACATCAATGCCATCCCGCGCTTCACCGAACCCGAACGACAGTTACTGATCGACCAAAGCGTTCAACAGGCCAACGGTTTTATTGAACTGGAACATTTGGCAATGCTGTTAGAACTCAGAGATACCGTAAAACCGTGGTGGAATAGTCGCTATGCCCATCTGTTTGGTGAATTTCAGCGCCGCACACCATTTCGGCGCAGCCAGCCCGTAGTCGATTATGTGTTGATACCGGATGAAGACGATCCGGAGAAGCTGCCCCAGTTGCTTCAGTTTGACCACAGCCATAAAGAATGGCGTAACAGCGGCCTGTTACAGGACTGGCCCGAACCGCCTATGGCGAACGGTATTTGCGTGTGGGGCAATGCTGAATTAACCAATGTCCTTGCAGAAATTGCAGACCGTCAGGAAACGTCTCTGCGAGATACCAGCCTGATTTACGCCACCATCAATCTTGCGGCACAGAGTGAAAGCAATCTGGGCTTAACATGGTATTACCATCCGGTGTTTGGCGTGTTTAGAGGAAAGGAGATGGTGCATTGACAGTATATTCAAATAACCCTGAAGGAGGGCAAATGCTATCGCAGCAAATAGAACGCTACATCCATGAGCGCTACCTTGCCAAGCAGGAAGCGCTCGATAAAACCTACGCAAAAGCCCGGCAGGATGCCGTATCAGAGACAACCGCCGCAGAAGTTGAAACAGAATACGCGGCCAAACGGGAAAAGCTGCAACAGGATTTTCAGATCTCTCACTGGCTCGATAGCGCAGCCCAGCGTGCCTCGCAGATCAGTATGGCGACCCACGCCATCAAATTTACCCACAGTGGTGCCAAAGGCAGCAACCTGCTCGCCAGTAATCTGGGCAGCGATCCACATTATCTCGACACCAGCGCACTGAAAAAACCGGCGGTTGATGTGGTCGGAAATGCAGCGGCCCTTGACGTTGCCCGGTTATTGCAACTGACCGATGAACATGGCACTTCTCTGTTTGACTACCTGAAACAGGAAAACACCACACCACTGCAACCTTTCACCACCGATGAAACTCAACTATCCCGCTGGACTGACGGACTGAAACAGGCTCTGCATGATCAGGCACCCAGTAGCCATACGCTCGGCAAGCAGATCTATTTCCCGATCGGTGACAATCAGTATCATTTGCTGGTGCCGCTATACTCTTCTTCTCTGTCACAGGCTTTTTACGATGCCATTCACCACAGCCGTTACAGTCAGGAGATGAAAGCGGTCCGGGATGCACGAAAAAACCAGCAACCACACAACACACCGCTGGTTGCCTACCCTGATTTGGCCGTGACCATTGCCGGCGGCTCCAAACCGCAGAATGTCTCGCAACTCAACTCTGGCCGTGGTGGCCGTAATTATCTGTTTTCGGCCCGCCCGCCTGTCTGGCAAACCCGGCAGAAACCACCGCTCACCAGTGACAATATCTTTACTCATCCTGAGTTACGTTACCTGACCCGCGACACGATTCGTCAACTAAGACGTTTTCTGACTCGGCTCAATCAACAGCAGACCGACAGCAACCAACGCATCCGTAACTATATCAGACAACAGGTTGATGAAGTGATCGATCAAGCCCTGAGCAAAGCGGGTCAGTGGCAACAGCTCCCGGCCCGCTGGAGCGATCAGGCAAGCGATTTACCCTTAGCACAACGCCGCTGGCTCGATCCGGAGCATCCGCAATGGGATCGTCATGACCAGCAGTGGCAGCAAGAGCTTGCTCAAAATTTTGGTCTGTGGCTGAAAGACAGCCTCAATTATCACAATCAGGAAAGTTTTGTACTGGGCAATGAGGAAGTTGAGATCTGGAAGAAAGCATTTCTTGAAGCCTTGCAGGAGGCAGGACAATGAGCGAACAATATCTGATCCTCAAACGTATTCAAGTGAGTGGCGCCAATGCAATTTCCGGATTTACTTATGGTTTTCCGGCGGTGACCCATTTCCTCGGCTATGTCCATGCGCTTTCACTCAAACTGCAACACAATCATAAAATTACCCTGAGTGATGTTGCCATCATCTGCCATCACCATCAGCTTCATGCTTACCGGGAATCCCGCTACGAACCGTATGCATTCGCCCAGACCCGCAATCCGCTGACCAAAGAAGGCAAAACTGCCCCGATTAACGAAGAGGGGAAAATGAATATGAGCGTCTCACTGATCATCCGGGCCAGTGGTTTCAATGTCGTCAATGAGGCCGGGCAAAAAGCACAGTGCGAACTCATCCGGGAACTGGCAATACAACAGAAACTGGCCGGAGGCCGGATTACCGGGATACAAAGCTGTTTTCTCAGTAGCGGCGACACACCCCGCAAACTGTTACGTCCGTTACTACCCGGCTTTGCCTTGATTGATCGTTCAGCGCTGCTGGCAGAAAAAAATCAGAAGAACAAGGACAATCAAATGCTGGAAAACTGGCTCAGTTTTTCTGCTTTCAAATATGCGGCCACCGATGAACCACTGGAAGAAGACCCAGATAAAGTCAAATGGCAACAGGTTGATCAGCATGAAGGCTATCTGGTCCCGATTCAGATCGGCTACAAACAGCTCGCCAAACCTTATTCTCCCCGTGAAGTCAGCCATGTGCGTAACCCAGATGTCCCGGTCAGCTTTGTCGAAGCGATTCACAGCATCGGGGAATGGATCGGCGCGCCAAGCCGACTCGACTCACTATCAGAATTGATGTGGCAATATCATTATCAGGAAGAATCCCCTTTCTATGTTTGCCACAGTCAACAGACCATCAACGCTATTTCTGCCGGACAAGACACTGACCGGAAAGAGCTCGATTTTGGAATTTAAGGAACTCAACATGACAAAATTAACCACCCCTTCCGTTTTAGCTTTTGAATCGAAACTGGCCTGTTCTGATGCCGTAATGCTTTCCGGCAACTGGCAGGAAAAGGATAAGGCAGAGCTGTGGAAACCGATTCCGGTCATTGAAAAATCGGTCCGCGGCACGATTTCCAACCGGCTCAAAGGAGCCAAAGCCAGTAAGCTTGATGCTGAAGTTGAAAAAGCCAACCTGCAAACCGTCGATAATGCCGCACTGCCATTTCAGAACGACACCCTGAAAGTGATGTTCACTCTGCGGGTACTTGGCGGCTTGGGTCAGCCATCAACCTGTAACAGCCCGGATTATCAAACCAAACTACAGAAAAAAGTCACTGATTATGTCAGCCAGTATGGCTTCGGCACACTGGCAAATCGCTATGCCACCAACCTTACCAACGGGCGTTTTCTGTGGCGTAACCGGATCGGAGCCGAGCAGATTGAAATCCGCATCCAATGTCAGGATCAACAATGGACATTTAATGCCCATGACTTTTCACTCCGGAACTTTGACCAACAGAATCCGTCTGTCACTCAGATGGCTCAGATGATTGAACAGGGTTTACTGGGTGAAAAAACGACATTGTTATCGGTAGAAGCTTATGTTCAGCTCGGCGAAGGTCAGACCGTTTTTCCTTCTCAGGAACTGGTCCTCAATAGCGGGGATAAAAAAAGCAAATACCTGTATCAGCTTGACGGACAGGCTGCGATGCACTCCCAGAAAATCGGCAATGCACTGCGCACCATCGACACCTGGTATTCACAGGCAGACGAGTTCGGTCCTATCGCTATCGAACCATATGGTAGCGTCACCAATCGGGGTGTGGCCTATCGCCAGCCAAAAGAGAAGAGTGATTTTTACACCATCATCGACCAATGGATGCTGAAAGATGAAATCCCACAGGAAAACGAGCAGCATTATATGATGGCGATGCTGATTCGCGGTGGTGTATTCGGGGAGTAAGTATGGATTATTATCTCGATATACAGGTTGAGCCAGACCCGGAGATGAGTGCTCCGGTACTGATCAATCACCTGTTCGCTAAATTTCACCGGGTGATGATGCAAATTTGTCCCAACCAGATAGGTGTCAGTTTCCCGCATTATGGTAAAACTCTTGGTTCAGTATTACGTTTGCACGGTACGCAAACCGAGCTTGAAACATTGATGGCAGAAAACTGGCTGAAAGGTCTGCGGGACTATACCTGTGTGAGCCCTATACAGGCAGTGCCTGATTGCATTCATGGATATTGCACGTTTTCCCGGATTCAGCAAAAAAGTCCGCATAATATGCGCAAACGCTCCATAGCAAAGGGTTGGCTAACACCAGAGGAAGCACTGACAAAGATCCCGGATTCACAACAAAAGTGTCTGGCACTTCCTTACCTGCAACTGCAAAGTCTCTCGAATAAACAGGTTATGCGGATATTTGTTCAACGGGGAGAACTGAACCAGAAACCGGTCAGCGGTTCATTTTCCAGTTACGGCCTGAGCCGCAGTACAACCGTTCCCTGGTTCTGACCCTGTTTTTACCCTATTTTTCACCCCGGATATAACTGTTTGATTTATATAGACCATATTCGGAGCCTGAAAAATAGGGTTTTTCGGGTGATTTCCGTCTCCGCTCTTTAATAATCCGGTCTGCAAAGATATATTGAACCCTTCACTGCCGTATAGGCAGCTTAGAAAGGCTCCGGAGTAAACCTGATATCGATAACCGACTTCACTGCCGTATAGGCAGCTTAGAAAAAGCGACGGATGGCATCGAACACGTAACGCTCCTTCACTGCCGCATAGGCAGCTTAGAAAAATAAAGACCGTAACCCTCTAAACCATAATCACTTCACTGCCGCATAGGCAGCTTAGAAATCATTCGTCCTGTCAGCGGCCAAGGCGATTAGCTTCACTGCCGCATAGGCAGCTTAGAAATCACTGCCGAGGAACAGGCGGCAGCAGCGGAGCTTCACTGCCGCATAGGCAGCTTAGAAATCATAAACTTCTGTCAGGATGGTAATATTGAACTTCACTGCCGCATAGGCAGCTTAGAAACATTAAATCGCCTTCAGGCAATAACGACCAACCTTCACTGCCGCATAGGCAGCATTAGAAAATGCAAATACCGGTGTTTTTCAAGATCAATGCCAAAATCCATAAGGGATTTTACGAGGGTCCGTAGGTAAATCTCTCAATCCATATTCATCTTGCAAATAACGTTTTTCAAAATTTCGTCTTCTTGCACCATCTGCCGGTAATTCTCTAAGAATATTAACAATATGCTGTATTTGAGGATCATTAAATCTTCTTCCTTGCATCAAATAATCATGAAGAAGTGGTATTAATTCACAATAAAGCTCATCAGCATGAGATCTATCGTCAAATACCCCTTTCACTATTTTATAAACAGTGTATACAGGGCCACCTTTTCTTATATTAGAGATCACACTTGCTACGTTCACGCCTAGCTTCCTTAAATAGAATAGTAAAAATGAAAATATTGATGATTATGTCAAAACCAAAAGTAGACATTAGATCAGTGGGATCTTGTTCTGAATACTTAAAATATGGATAGATATAAGAAATCAATGTCATTAAAACTGTAATATATGCCAGTAAAAACAACTGCTTATAGCTAAATAGTGAAGTCCCTTTATAAACAGAAAATAATGCAATCAGGACAAAATAGTTTGAGAATACCCCGACTGTATTTATCACTTTCTCAAAAATATCGCCCACGTACTGATACCCACTAACTACAGAGAATGCAGAAATGACAACTAAAAATATGATTATTGAGAGATATTTATCTGACTTAGCCATAAGAACCTCCTTAAAAAAAATGAGTCTATCACAATAATTTCAGGGGCAAAAACTTGCTCAGTCGTGCAGGCGAATGCCATATACTTTCAGCGGGGAATCAGGTTTCTGTCTGGGGTGTTCAATGCCAGACTCTTTGTTCTGTGGCGATTTGACCCACCTGAAATCTTGCAAAATTTCAAGGTAATTATGGAGAATGACTGGGTAAAACGCTGGTTTTAACCCTATTTTTTCACGTTGATATAACCTATTGATTTATATAGACCATATTCGGAGCCTGAAAAATAGGGTTTTTCGGATTATTTCCGTCTCCGCTCTTTAATAATCCGGCCTGCAAAGATATATTGAACCCTTCACTGCCGTATAGGCAGCTTAGAAATACACCGCCAACCGATGGGTGAAGAATTGAAACTTCACTGCCGTATAGGCAGCTTAGAAATGGTTAAGGCTGTTCAGGAATTTAATCAACAGCTTCACTGCCGTATAGGCAGCTTAGAAACGGGGACATGGCCAGCTGATCACATCGATGCCCTTCACTGCCGTATAGGCAGCTTAGAAAAGGGTGTATTCATTGCCTGGAAACAGCTTGGGCTTCACTGCCGTATAGGCAGCTTAGAAAACGAAGATCATCACATTCATCAACGTACAGGCCTTCACTGCCGTATAGGCAGCTTAGAAACTGCAACATACACCCACCGGCTAAACTCCTGACTTCACTGCCGTATAGGCAGCTTAGAAATTTCTCCCCTCCGCTTGATCTGGATCTATCGTCTGCCTCTGGTTTTGAAAATTTGAACTATTTTACTGAAAAACGCGTTAGTTCCTGATCGGGCCTCTTGATAGCCTACAGACATTGATTATTACTGTTCAGCGAAATGAAATACGTAGGTATTTCGAGGAGTTACGCGATGTCTAATATGTTTTATATCCCTTCTTCTAACCTGATGGGTCCGGGCTGTTTGTCTGATGCAGCGAAAGAAATCGCGGCTCATGGTTTTAAGAATGCTTTGATTGTCACCGATAAAATCCTGAATCAAATCGGTGTGGTGGCAAAAGTAACAAAATTGCTTGCGGACTCAGAAGTTCAGGCCGTTGTTTTTGATGAGACCAAACCGAATCCAACCGTAGGTAATGTGGAAGCCGGGCTGGCGATACTCAAAGCAAACCAGTGTGACTGTGTGATTTCTCTGGGTGGCGGTTCACCTCATGACTGTGCAAAAGGTATCGCTTTGCTCGCGACCAACGGCGGAGAGATTAAAGACTATGAAGGGATTGATCAGTCAGCCAAGCCTCAGTTGCCTCTGATTGCAGTCAATACAACAGCGGGTACTGCATCGGAAATGACCCGTTTTTGCATTATTACCGACGAAGTCCGTCATATCAAAATGGCGATCGTTGACAAGCATGTCACGCCAATGATGTCAGTCAATGATCCGGAACTGATGCTGGCCAAACCTGCATCACTGACAGCCGCAACCGGTATGGACGCACTGACTCACGCGATTGAAGCTTATGTCTCGATTGCAGCGACACCGATTACGGATGCGGTCGCATTAAAAGCGATTGAAATGATTCAGGGTAACTTACGTCAGGCGGTCGCACACGGTGATGATATCAAAGCACGTGACAACATGGCTTATGCGCAGTTTATGGCGGGCATGGCTTTTAATAATGCCTCACTCGGTTATGTCCACGCGATTGCGCATCAGCTTGGTGGCTTCTATGATTTGCCGCATGGCGTATGTAACGCGGTGTTACTGCCCCACGTTCAGAAGTACAACAGCACCGTGGCTGCGGGCCGTCTGGCAGATATTGCGGTAGCGCTTGGCGTTGAGACGAAAGAGATGACTGACACGGATGCTGCCAGTGCAGCCATTGCTGCAATCTGTCAGTTGTCGGCTGATGTCAACATCCCGAAAGGGTTGCAGGAACTCGGTGTTCAGGAAGCCGATTTCGACGTATTGGCCGAAAACGCACTGAAAGATGCCTGTGGTTTTACGAATCCACAGCAAGCCACACATGAAGAAATCGTTGCGATTTTAACAGCAGCCATGTAATACCAATCGCAGTCATTATCTGAGCTTGATATCAGCTCTGCGGTCACCATTCAAGCATACGGGCAACCCACATCATATCTGTCGGGTTGCCCATTCTGTATTTGAGTATAGATCTTTTAGTGAGTTTTTTATTAATATAGGCGCCCGGCAATATCCCAAAGCTTTATCGCATCATTCATCTGTGGATAGCCGTTTATCTGATGCCTGTATAGAGATCGCCCGATTACATGAAGAGACTGAATTGTTTTTCCCGCATCGCAGAGACCGAATTTGGTCTGGCGACCAATCACGTCAATATCCTCTACTACGATCTGCCAAGGCATTTTCATGATGAATACCGTTCTTATGAGTCGCCACGATTGTGCACGATCCTCAGCGGCACCAAGCAGGTCAGTATCAATCAGTCCGAGCAGTTCAGTTACCAGAAAGATCAATGTGTTCTACTGCCGCCTCATTCCAATGTCTATATGTCGATGTCTGAGTCGACCCAGGCACTTGTCTATGAGTTCAGCGATGAACTCATAGAAGAGGTACGAGCGAAAGTCAGCGAACAGTTGCTGATTGAAGACACGCCGGGGTTTGACACACACGCTTTCCATCTGGAATCTGTGCAGCAGCGGCTGTCGGTACTTCATCACCGAGTTCAGGATGTGCTGCTCAATGAAAAAGAGAGTATTGGTTTCCTGCTCGATTTGACCTGTCAGGAGCTGGTCTATGAGCTGCTCAAGCGTCAGGGTTGTCAGAAAATCTTACTGGATAACGCCAGTCATCCGGTGACTAAAGCCATTCGCCTGATGAAATCAAACCAAGGCCCATTATCCATTTCACAGCTCGCAGAAGAGGTAAACATGTCTTTACCTAACTTCAGCCAGAAATTCAAACTGGTGACCAGTCATACGCCGAAAGAATACGCGACGAAGATTCGTCTTCATCAGGCCCGACACTTTCTCAAACAGCTATCGGTCACGGATACGGCTTATGAACTGGGTTATGAGAATATCTCACATTTCATCCGCCTGTTTAAAAAAGAATTCGGCCTCACACCGAAACAGTTCAAACTCAACAATACAGGTACACACTACTCCTGAGGATACATTCAGGTCAGCTTGTGCTGGATTTGGTACGCTCAGACCAACTGCCCGAATCCGGGAAATCAAACTCCCCGCACTTCTTTCGGAGACATCCCTTTGATTTCTCGGAACACCTTGGAAAAATAACTCAGATTATTAAATCCGGTGCTGAATGCAATATCGCTGATCTTCCGATCAGTCGTGCTGAGTAAATAACAGGCATTTCTGATTCGGGTCTGATTAATATACTGAAAAATCGTCAGTCCTGTTGATTTCTTAAATGCTCTGCATGCGTATTCTTTGCTGATGTTGGTTGCCCGGGCGATCTCGTCAAGGTCAAGTTCCTGCTCATAGTGAGAGTGGATGAAAGAGATAATGGATTTGACGATACTCAAATTTGTTTTGACCCGGTGCTCAGAGACCAGCTCGTGAAATGATCCTTCTAAAAACAGTGCCCACAAGTTAAGCATCCGTATTTTGATATGCAGCTCCCAACATTCGGGCTGATGTTTAAATAACTCGATGATATGAGCCAGGCAGACCTGACATGCTGCATACGCAGATAATTCGATCACTATATTTTTAAATCGACGCTGAGAAAATAAAAATTCATTGAAGTACTTGTCTTCAATCAGATCATTCACTTTATTGGCAATCAGAGCACTATCCCATACCACAGCATAATGATGAGAAGGTTCTCTGGA
The DNA here is from genome assembly GCF_024346955.1 of Vibrio mangrovi. Lineage (NCBI taxonomy): Bacteria > Pseudomonadati > Pseudomonadota > Gammaproteobacteria > Vibrionales > Vibrionaceae > Vibrio > Vibrio mangrovi. The sequence continues at coordinate 1,022,332 of NZ_AP024884.1, forward strand.
TTCATTCACGATCGAATGCAACTGCTGAGGATTGACGATCATCAGTTGATGGGCTTTCAGATAAACGCTCTCACCATCAACAATCACTTTCAGGCATCCCTGAGTCACCCAAATCACCTCGTACTCGTCATGCCAGTGAGCTTCGACACGATAAACACATTTTTGATCAAAATGATCATAAAGTTTAATCGGAAAGTCTTTCTTGCCATGTTCGGTGACTTCTTTGCCTGACTTAATCATGATTCTATATTGAGTTTTGTCACAGTTATCCATCAAGGTCAATATAGTATTAGTATTGGTCAATATTCAGCAATTTTTATCATAAAAAGGTTAATAGAATTGCAATCCACAGCAAATAAACAGGATGCTTCTATGACCCGAAATGTTGCAGAACAGCTCCTCCGCTACCTCGGAGGAAAAGAAAATATCAGCGCGCTGGCACACTGTGCTACCCGCCTGAGACTCGTCGTTAATGACCGTTCTCTGGTTGATTTTGAAGAAATTGACAAGATTGACTTAGTCAAAGGCCAGTTTGAAATTTCAGGTCAGCTACAAATCATTCTCGGCACCGGTATTGTCAATACTGTTTATGCCGAAATGGCCGCACTGACAGATATCCGGGAGATGTCGACCAAAGAGGTTTCTCAGGCTGGCGTCAAGAAACAGAATGTAGTCCAGCAGGCAGTAAAAACACTGTCGGACATTTTTGTGCCGATTATTCCTGCCATCGTTGCAGGCGGCTTGCTGATGGGGGTTTATAACCTGTTGACGGCAAAGGGGCTGATTATTGACGGCATGTCAATCATTGAAGCTTATCCGGGAATCGAACAACTCGCGTCACTGATCAATACATTTGCCAATGCACCTTTTGTTTTTCTGCCTGTTCTGCTGGCCTTCTCTGCCACATCCCGGTTTGGTGGCAACGCTTATCTGGGAGCTGCACTGGGAATGCTAATGGTTCATCCGGATCTGCTTAATGGCTGGGGATTCGCCGGAGCCAGTCTGAACGATAAGATACCGGTCTGGCATATTCTGGGCTTTGATATTCAGAAAGTCGGTTATCAGGGTTCGGTACTTCCGGTTCTGGTTTCTGCTTATATTCTGGCTAAAACCGAGATCAATCTCCGTAAAGTGATTCCCAGTATTCTGGATAACTTACTGACACCATTACTCAGTATATTTATCACCGGAATCATCACATTCTCATGCGTTGGTCCGCTCACCCGGGATATCGGCTTTTTTATCGGTGATGGTCTCAACTGGTTATACGAGACTGCCGGTATCATTGGCGGTGGCGTCTTCGGATTTATTTATGCGCCATTCGTGATTACAGGAATGCATCATAGCTTCATCGCGATCGAAACTCAGTTGCTCTCTAATATTGCGACTACCGGCGGATCGTTTATTTTCCCGGTTGCTGCGATGTCAAATATTGCTCAGGGCGCATCCTGTCTGACTTTCTCGTGGCTCAGTCGCGATAAGAAAGTGACAGGTATGGGAATTCCTGCCGGTATTTCTGCCATGTTGGGTATTACCGAACCTGCTATGTTCGGCGTTAACTTAAAGAATAAGTATCCGTTTATTGCGGCAATCTGTGCTTCGGCAATTGGCTGTATGTATGTCACAGCTTTCCATGTCAAAGCACAGGCAATGGGTGCTGCCGGTATTCCCGGAATTATTTCCATTCGGCCTGAATCTGTCTCCTTCTACATGATCGGCATGCTGATCACTGCCGGGAGCGCATGCGGCTTTACCTATATTTTGAGAAAACGTGAAATGAGAAAATTACGTCTGTCTCAGGCTAATTAATATTTATCTCCGCAAAAATCTGACCGGATGTCCAGAGCGGAACGTTTGCATTGAATTAATTAGCTTTTTTATTCACAGACAGGCATCTGCTGCCTGTCTTTATTCGTATACAGGAGAGATAAGGTGTTTCACGATAAAAATTGGTGGAAAAACGCGGTCATATACCAGATTTATCCCCGTTCTTTTTACGATACCAACGACGATGGCATTGGCGATATACAAGGTATTATTCAAAAACTGGATTACATCAAGAGCCTGAATGTCGATGCCATCTGGTTATGTCCGGTCTGCACATCACCGGATGTCGATAATGGCTATGATTGCAGCAATTATCTGGAAATCGATCCCCGTTATGGCACCAATCAGGATATGTCTGACCTAATCGCCGCAGCCGGAGAAAGAGAAATGGGGATCATTATTGATTTGGTATTAAATCATACTTCGGATCAACACCGATGGTTTCAGAATGCGCTCACCGGGCGTGATGCGAAATTCCGGGACTTCTATATCTGGGGAGAAGGAACAACGGATCACTACGGAAACAGGTTACCGCCCAACGATCTGCAATCCAATTTTGGTGGTTCAGCATGGGAATATCATCGGGAAACCGATCAGTTTTATCTTCATCTGCATGATAAAAGCCAACCGGATCTCAACTGGAGCAATCCTCAGGTAAGAGATGCACTCTACGGTATTGTTCAGTTCTGGATTGATCAGGGTGTTGCCGGATTTCGTCTGGATGTGATTGATTTAATCGGCAAAGAGCCATTTCAGAACATCACTCAGAATGGCCCGAAAATGCATGATTATATTCATGAACTTGCGGGAAAAACCTTCGCCGGTCAGCCCGTGATGACCATTGGTGAAACCTGGGGAGCCACGCCGGAAGAAGCTTTAAAATTTATCGCCCCCGAACGGCAGGAGCTCAATATGGTTTTCCAGTTCGAACCGATGCAACTGGATAAACAGGCAGGCGGACAGCGCTGGGATCTGGCGCCACTGGATAAGCTTGCCTTCAAAAAAAACTATCTCAAATGGCAGACCAGCCTCAGAAACCGTGGCTGGAATGCTCTGTTTGCCAATAACCACGATCTGCCAAGAGTGGTGTCCCGATGGGGCAATGACAGAGAATACCGGGCTCAGTCAGCCAAAGCACTGGCCGCAGTACTGTATCTGATGCAGGGGACGCCTTTCATTTATCAGGGGGAAGAAATCGGGATGACGAATATCCCGTATGATTCAATCGATGATTTCATTGATATTGAAACCATCAACACCTGGCATGAAAGGAAGCAACGGGGAATTGCCGAAACAGAAATTCTCACATCACTCAGAGCCAAATGCCGGGAAAACGGACGAACACCGATGCAGTGGAATAGCCAGCCTTATGCCGGTTTTTCAACAGCTTCACCCTGGTATGCTGCCAATCCCAACTACCCGGAAATTAATGTCGCAATACAAGAGAGTGATCAACACTCAATACTCAATTTCTATCGGACTTTACTGCAATACAGAAAAGAGAACCCGGTGATCCGAGACGGAGAGTTTCAGCTACTTCTGACAGATCACCCGGATATTTTTGCCTATCAAAGAGCCACTCAGGAACAATCGGTATGGGTCATTGCAAACCTCAGCGATCGTTGTACTTCATGGGCCCAAACCCAGTTCAAAGAACCCGGCAGAAAAATCATGTTCTCAAATTACCCGACAGACCATCATGAAATACAGGAAAGAATGACACACGAAACGATTCGATTCGCCCCATGGGAATTGTGGGTGATTGAAGGTTAGCAAGTAAAATTCAGGGCTATTGAAAACGGGGGAGAATTTATTCTCAGGCAGTTCATACCTTTTTAGAGAATGTCAGAAAAATTGTCCCTGATTTCTTTCCTGAAAAATCCCGATTCTTAAGTCTTTCCTAAGATTTCCATCTTAACCTGCTGATTGAATTTGTTTGCACATGAGAAAGTATCTTTATGGGAATCCTGAATCATCGGCTACTTCACAAATATTGGCACTCACATATTTCTCCGCTGACAGCTGCTACGCTTAATGTAGATGACAGAATATCAGATAACCTGATCCGAAAATAAGGAATGCATTCAGGTGAATCATATGCCGTATCAGTTTTCTCATCGCTTCTACCTACAACAAGCCGGAATACTGTTTGTTCTTGCTGCGGTATTTTTTGTGCTTTCAAGATATCGTCCATTTGACCTGTATTTCAGTGATCTCTGGTTTGATCCGCAGATAAACCGCTTTCCTCTCACCGAAAATTACTGGCTTGAGGTGGTCAATCACCATTACGTCAAATACTTTGTAATTGCGATTGCAACAGGAACACTGATACTCGGCATTATTCAGAAAAAATTCCACTGGATTGCTATCGCGTTAATCATGGCTTCAGGGCCGGCAATCATCGGCTTATTAAAATCGTTCAGCCATCACTCCTGCCCCTGGGATCTGATCCGATACGGCGGTAGCGGACACGAATACCCGCTACTTGGCAGTATCCCGGAATTTCCCGGTGATGGGCGCTGTTTCCCTGGTGGACATGCTTCCGGAGGATTCGGGCTGATGGCATTTTATTTTCTTCTCTACCCAATATCCCGGCGTATGGCAACATGGGCGATTATTGGTGCTCTTAGTCTTGGCATGATTATGGGCTATGGTCAGGTCATGCGGGGCGCGCATTTCTTTAGTCATAATCTGTGGACAATATGGTGGGTCTGGAGTATTCAGCTTATCCTTTATTACCTGTATACCTTCGGTTATTACCGCCTGTTTCCGGATAAAGAATCATCACATTAACCGATAAAGATACAGTACTGATTCAGCATTGGTTCTATCCAATGAAACGATTACTATTTATGCAATACAAATCATATATAATGTTTTCTTGTTAACCAGATCACATCGTTGATTACATCGTTTGGCAAAGTATTCATCCGCAACATATACAGTAATAAATAAAATAATATTTCGTTGAACTTTTGTTCAATTAGAATTTTCAATTTAAAATACTGTTGTACGATGAAAATAAAAAACTTCTTCAAAGAATTAAAATTATCCTATCATTCTGTCACGTTCTTACTTGCTATTTATTTTGCTTTTGTATTAAATCTGCCATTATACAAGTCACTCCATGAAATTTTTAACCGGTTAGACGCTGTAGATACCGGATTCATCATTTCTATTCCATTTTTTCTTATTTTTTCCTTAACAATACTTTTTAGCCTGTTTTCATGGCCGAAGATAACCAAAGTATTCTTCTCTATACTCATCCTGACATCAAGTGTTGTCTGTTATGCCACGTACAATTACGGTGTTATTTTTAGTTCGGAAATGATAGAGAATTTTGTTGAAACCAATGTTGGTGAAGCTGAGGCATATTTAAGTGCCCGCTCAGTTATCTGGTTTATAGTCTCGGGACTCATACCGACTATTTTATTAATTATTACGCCACTAAAAACTGAAAAATTACTCCCTTTTTTAGCCAAAAAAACAGGTATAATTGTTATTTCAGCACTGGGGATTTTGATTATTGCTTCAGCATATTATCAGGATTATGTATCTGTCGGACGAAATAATAGTCATGTCAAAAAAATTATTATTCCGACATATTATGTCAACGGTATTGCCAGCTATATACACCAGACTTATTTTTATACACCGCTCCCTTATGTCCAGATCGGACTGGATGCAAAACAGACGGCGACACCCGGAGAAAAACCATCGTTAGTCGTGCTTATGCTGGGTGAAACCGCCAGAGCGCACAACTACCATTCAAATGGTTATCTGAGACCAACCACGCCATTCACCGATCCACTGAATGTTATCTCGTATAAACATGTATATTCTTGTGGTACTGCAACCGCAGTCTCCGTTCCCTGCATGTTTTCCAGACTCAACAGAAGTAACTATAACGAACAACAGGCTTATCATCAGGATAACCTGTTAGATGTATTACAAAGAGCCGGGATTGATATCTTCTGGAAAGAAAATGACGGGGCAAACAAAGGAATCCCAAAAAATGTCAAATATCAGGAACTCATCCGAAGTTCCGAATATCCTTTGTGTAGTATTGCCGGATGTATGGATATGGCTTTACTCGATGACTTCGATAAAGATATTGAAGCATTACAGGGCAATCGTTTTATTGTTCTTCACATGATGGGCAGTCATGGACCAACCTATTTTGAGCGTTATTCAAAAGAATTTGCTCATTTTCTGCCTGACTGCCAGAGAGCCGATATTGAGAACTGTACTCTTGAGCAGTTGATCAATACCTACGATAACACCATCCGCTACACCGATTATGTTATCGCCCAGACCATAATCCGCTTAAAACAGCTGTCCGAACAGTACAACATTGCACTGATCTATTTATCTGATCATGGTGAATCTTTAGGTGAGAATGGCATTTATCTTCATGGTTTACCCTACTCGATCGCCCCCGATGAACAGACTCGTGTACCGTTTATAGTGTGGTTGTCCGACGGATATAAAGCAGCGCAGCATCTTGATGAGTCCTGTCTGAGAGAGCAGGCTGAAACGGAACACTTTTCGCAGGATAATCTGTTTGATTCGATCCTTGGTGCGCTCAACGTTTCAACCCACATCTATCAACCGGAAAAGGATATGTTTTCAGCCTGCCGGATGAATAAATAGTAACAGGGGCGATTCAGCCCTGCATATTTCGGTCAGCCGGATAACGCATTGGTGGTAATCCGGATATTGCCCTGAAGCGGCCGGACTTGTGATGGAATGAACCGATAAGGTTTAACCAGACTGTCAGACGGCGAATGAAAGAGCCGTCTTAATACTTTAGCGGCGTCAAACGCCGTAATATCACGGATATGAACACAGCGTTCTCCCAGCAGACCATATTCTTCAGGATTGGTATGAGTATAAAGCCCGATACATTTCGCATCGGCTGCATCCGCCAGATGGAGTGGCCCGGTATCACAACTGATAAAAGCATCGGTATATTTCAGAAAACAGGCAAGTTCTCTTAAGCTGGCATTTTTATAAATATGAGCGCCGGATTTCAGCGGTGCTTCAATTTCAGGTCCCATAATTTCAACCCAGGTGATTTTCTCCTCCGAACTGTGCTCAAACTTATCCAGTATCGCCAACCATGCTTCATCGGAAAGCCACTTGTTACCTCTCGCTCCCCGGAAAAACGCAATACACCTCCCTTCATCAGGACAAATCATCCGTCGTTCCGACTGACCTTCTGATAATTCCAGATGACTGAAACTCATCTGATGCCGAATTTTATGGGCTGGTGTCTGAATCATCTGCGGCAATAGCGACAGACATTTCAGAGCCATGTGTGAATGAGTGGATTGCTCAGGAAAAGTATGGGTAAAAGCCTGACTATAGTGTTGATTGGTAAATGCGACTTTATTTTTCGCCCGGATCAGAGCGCAGATGATCGAATCCTGTGCCGAGCCAAATGGCATCAGACAGAGGTCGAATGACGACTTTCTTAACACCGATAAAGTACTGAAACATTGCCGCAGTCTGCTAAAAGAGAACTGACTGAAGACAAATTTACCGACTCCTATATGGGCAAATATGTCCCGCTGTTGCGGAGATTTAAGCACCAGAGTGATATGGGCATGAGGAAAGGTCTGTCTGACCTGACGGATAAATGGTATCAGAAAAACCGTATTTCCCACCCGGCTGTTATTGCGTACGATGACTATACGGTGAACCCTGTTCGTCGGAAGTAAGGCATCATCAAGCATGGTACGGTTTTTTATCATTCCCAGAAACCCGTTCAGAAACACAGACATCCGTTTCTTCCGGGCGCGATCAAATCGGCGTAAAGCATTTTTCAGATGTAATTTCGTGTAGGCCGGTAACCTGCTCATTTGCGTCCCCTTAGATTTTCATCTTACTAACTGATGAAAGAGTCTAAGGGGCAAATATTAAGATTTACTTAAGGACCGGCCTGCCAGTCTAAATCGACACCGTAATCCAGCGGTGATCGATCCCTTGCCCCGGTGTGTTTTCCGGTTTCCCGGATACGGAATGATCAACAATCTTACCGTTTTCAAACTGAATCAGCTGATCCGCCAGATGGAAATAACGGTCATCATGACTAATCACAATCACCAGTTTATTCTGACGTTTCAGCTCAGGGATAATCCGGGTGTAAAAGATTTCCCGGAAACGGGGATCCTGATCAGCGGCCCACTCATCGTACAGGCAGACCGGCGTATTCTCGATATAAGACATCAGCAACGCCAGACGCTTTTTCTGCCCCTGAGACATGGCAACGGAAGAAAGTTTGCCATCTTTTGAGGTGACTTTGCTGCCAAGCTCCAGATCCAGCAGGTACTTCTCAATCACCGCATCACTTTCCGGTTCTCCGGCTTCGTTCAGGACATGCTCAAACAAGTGAAAGTCAGAAAAGATGGTTGAAAACATCTGTTGATATTCATGCAGTTCAATCGTGTCTGACACCACCTGCTCATCCAGCCGGATTGTCCCCTGACTCGGCTGATACAACCCGACCAGCAGTTTGGCAAATGTCGATTTACCGCTCCCGTTACCACCAGTGAGAAATATCGCTTCTCCACGCCGGAATGCAGCATGAACCGGACCAACGTGGAATGTATATTCATCATCACTGTCCGGCTGATACTGAAACTGAAGATTCTCAACAGACAGCGTTTGCCAGGAATCACACGCTGCTGACGACTCGCTCTCACCTTCGGTGGTACGCTCAAAGTCATCCAGATCAGCCAGCGCCAGTTCTTCAATCTTGCGGTAAGACGCCGAACAGTCACTGAAGCGGTTGATCGAATCAACCACACTCTGCAACGGATTCACCATATACAGAATGGTCAGAACAAATGTCACCACGACTTCAAGCGGCACATCGGGAAAATAAACCCGGCTGCCGAAGACAATCACCCCAATCACAAAAAACACCAGAGTGGAAGCCATACTGCCCAGCATAGTAAAAATCACCGAAACCTTGATACTTCGCTGGCGAATGGCCTTGAAGTTAGGTTCAAGAATCTGGTTGTAGGTAAAACGACGCCGATTGGCATTGATACTCAGCTCTTTAATCCCGTCAACCAGCGTTCTTAATCCTGAGAACATCTCATCTTCGTATTCCCGCAGCAGCGTGTAGTGACGAAAACCGATTTTCAGGAAGAACTTTGCAATGATGATAATCGCGGAAATCAAAATAAAGACCACCACAAACAACTGCCAGGAGGTATACATCATGTATCCCAGACACAACAGCACACTCACCAGGCTATACATGAAACCGGGCAGGATCAGTAACCCGTCCGACAGCTTCGTCACATCGGTTTTCATCGCAGCCATAACCCGGTGCCCGCCGATTTTTTCCAGCATTGCATAAGACGTCGACAACAGACGTTTTGCCAGCGCATCCCGGAACTCATAGACAATCCGCGCACTGAGCTTTGCCAGCAGATAGCGGGAAGTCAGACTGAACAGCAGCACAACGAAAACAGCCCCGACAAAAATCAGGAAAGCATGAGGGCCGGGAGATTTCCCGGCACCAATCAAACTGACCTGAGTGGTCATGATTTTCAGCATCAGAATCCCTGCCAGCGCACCAATGACGCTCAGGAATGTTGCCGATAAAATCGACCATTTAAAACGACTTAAAATGGATTTAAACATGTCGCATCCTCATCGTTTGAATTCAACTGGTTTGGTATCAGTATGCTTACCGACAGCCGGTAACACAGCATCCTGCCGCTTTGATGCTGCACGCAGGGTAATTGCCTGAGAAATCGCAGCACCGGTAGTCGTCACATAAGGATGCATGACCAGAACTTCATGCTCTCCGGGAACCGTAACCAGCCTGATTTGATCGGTCGGTAAAACCTGATCCCAGCCCAGATAAGGCGCAACAGACGGCGAATCCTGTGCCGCAATCATATCAATGTGAACCGCCAGCGGCAGCGCCTGATAATCCATCCGGATGAAATCCTTCTGGTGAATCAGCATCTGGCTGAAATAGTGCTCATCCCAGCCGGGAGGAAGACATGCCAGCTGATCGGCAATATGATAATAATCCTGCCAGTCTCCCTGTTCCGGTAATGCAGTCTCCTGTTCCGGAAGATGTGCAACCAGATACTGGACGATAGCGCGAGCCAGCGTACTCGTCAGTTCCTCATCAGACAGATCGGGTTTCTCAACGGTGCCCGGAACCCAGCTATCCAGCATTCCCAGAAACTCAACCGTCTGATCCTGCCCGATCAACTGCGCGGCGACTTCATAAGCAAGTACACCACCGGAAGACCAGCCGAATAAACGATATGGTCCTTGTGGCTGTGTCCGGCGAATCATCTTCACGTAACGTGCCGCCATTTGCTGATACGTTTTCAGTGAAGGTTGCATCCGATCCGGAGCAGACAGTCCGTACACCGGGATATTCTCATCAATCGATGCCGTCAGAGCCGGGGCATACAACAGCTCTCCGCTGAATTCAGGTACGATAAACAGCGGTGTCTGATTGCCTGTCTCGCGGAACGCAAGCACCCGATCAGCGGCTGGCTGTGCCGAAGTAGCCTTCCCGGCCAGCAGATGTAAGGTCGGCGTCGCCATCAATGTCGCCAGATCGAAAGTCAACCCGCGTTTTTGTGCCTCACTGACCATCCTCACGGCCAGCAGTGAATGACCTCCCAGTTCGAAGAAACTATCGTAACGCCCGACCTGTTCTACTCCCAGTACCGACTGCCAGATTTCAGCCAGCGCAGTCTCCGCTTCTCCCTGCGGCGCTTCATACGCACGCCGGACAAAAGCATCGTCAGCCGGTTCAGGTAAAGCGCGGCGATCCAGCTTACCATTTGCCGTCAGTGGCATCGCATCCAGTGCGATCCATGCCACCGGCACCATATAGTCCGGCAACTGCCGGGAGACGGACTCACGCAGCTCTTCCGGATCGGCCTGTCCGATATAATAAGCCACCAGCTGTTTGTCATCGGTACGACTCTGGCGGGCCTGAACCACTGCATCATCAACACCGGCACAGCAACGGATACAGGTTTCAATTTCACCCAGCTCAATCCGGAAACCCCGAATTTTCACCTGATCATCATTACGTCCCTGATACTCAATTGTGCCATCGGCCAGCCAGCAGCCCAGATCTCCGGTACGGTACATACGGACACCAACCTGACCGGAAAACGGATCGTCAAGGAAGGATTCCTCGGTCAGATCCGGGCGGTTCAGATAACCTCTGGCAACCCCGGCACCACCGATGTAGATCTCTCCCGTTACACCGATCGGAACCGGCTGTCTGTGACTGTCGAGAATATAAATGGCAGTATTCGCAATCGGTCCGCCAATATGCAAGATCTCATCGTCGTGCCGGATAGCGCCGGAAGTCGCAACAACCGTCGTTTCTGTCGGACCGTAGTTATTTACCAGCGTGAAGGTTGCATCCGGTGCCGGATGACGTTTCAGCCGGTCACCGCCAACCAGCAGCGTCCGCAAGGTTGGGTGCTCCAGCTTCCGGGAAAATGCCAGCTCAGCAATCGGCGTCGACAGGAACCCGACTTCGATCGGTTGCTGTATCCACCATGCCAGCAGTTGGTCCGGATCCCGCGAAATCGCCAGCGACGGCAATGTCAGACGGGCACCGACACAAAGCGGCGGCCAGATTTCCCACACCGTGGCATCAAAGCCTAATCCGGCAACGGCAGAGACACAGGTTCCGGCTTGCACTTCAAAACGCTGGTTATGCCAGTGCACCAGGTTGGTCAGGTTGTCATGCCCGACCATCACGCCTTTGGGTTTACCCGTCGAACCTGAGGTATAAATGATATAGGCCAGATTATCCGGACTCAGCCCCGCCGGACGCAGATTGCTTTCTGGTAATCCAGCCCAGCGGTACGCTTCGTTCTCCATACGAATCACATGAGGACACAGGCGTTCGGCTTCGAAGAAAACTTCAGCTTCCAGAGCACCATCAGTCAGTACCACATCCGGCATACTATCGGTCAGCATGTACTGTAGACGCTCTGCCGGATAAGCCGGATCCATCGGTACATAAGCGCCGCCCGCTTTCAGCGTCGCCAGCATGGCAACAATGAATGCCGGTCCCCGGTCGAAGCAGAGTGCGACCCGTTTTTCCGGACCGACACCCAGCGAGCACAGATAATGGGCAAGCTGGTTCGCCTGAGCGTTGAGTTCACCATAAGTCAGTTGCCGTTCATCACTGATTAGTGCCACCGCCGCCGGATATTGCTGCGCCTGCGCTTCAAACAGATGATGGACACAGGCATAAGTCCGGGCTTCATTGCGGGTCGCATTGAAATCCGACAACACCTGGCGCCGCAGTTTTTCTGGCAGCACACCCACACGGGCAATAGCACAGTCCGGTTTAGCCACTAATGCATTGATCAGTTGTGAGACGGCTTCGGTCATCATGGCAGTGATTTGCTCACCGCACAGTCGCTCATCGGTCAGAATATCGAGAGAGAATCCCTGTCCGACATGGTCATTGATCGACACACTGATCGGATAGTTCGTTTGCTCCCGGCTGTATATAATATCGGCATCTCCCGGAATACCCCGGTCTTCCAGTTGTCGGCTTCCGCCATCGTAACGATAGTTCAGCAAACTGCTGAACAACGGCACCTGTGCCGAAATACCACTGCATTGCTGCGCAAGGACCAGTGACGCATGTTCGTATTCAAGCAGTTCTGCAAGACCTTCATGTGTCCGCTGTACTGCGGCTTTGACCGACAGATCACCCAGCGATAAACGTAGCGGTAAGGTATTCAGGAACATCCCCAACACCCGGTCGGCACCGTCTCCGGCATCCATCCGGCCGAAGAGTACCGTACCGAATACCACATCATCCCGGCCGGTAGTTGCTCTCAGCACCATGCCCCACGCCAGATGGAACAGGCTGGCGGTACTGACACTCTGCTTCCGGGCCTGTTCCCGGATTCTTTGTGCCAGCGTGTCGTCCAGCGGAACATGGAATTCCTGAATCTGCTGTCCTTCACTCTGAACATCCAGCAGGCCATATGGCGCACAAGGTTCATCGATATCTCCCAGTAGCTCCGTAAAGTAAGCTGCCTGTGCATCTTTATCGACACCCAGAGAGGCCTGAGCAACGAAATTCCGGAACGGCAGCGGCTTCGGTAGCCGATCCGCTTCGCCCCGCAGGTGAGCATGGATTTCTTCAACCAGCAGTTCGAGCGTTGTATGGTCATTACACAAATGGTGGAACAGGAAGCAGACCAGCCAGCGGTCATTCGCCGGATCGGCCACTTTATAAGCCTCAATCATCGGCGCCCGCTGCACATCCATCCGGGCATGGTCCTGCTCGAAGTAAGCCTGCAACGTTGCCGTCATATCATCATTCGGCTCCAGATCCAGTGTTTGCAGAGACATCGGCGCTTCCCGCCAGACAACCTGAACCGGTGTTTCCAGCCCTTCCCACACAATGGCAGTCCGCAGAATATCGTGGCGGTTGATCACCGGCTGAAGCGCCCGAATGAACGTATCGATAGCTGCTTCATCCGGGAATACCTGGATAAACCGGTTCACATACGGGTCACCATCCAGTGCCAGCAGATGATGGAACAGAATACCTTCCTGCAACGGCACCAGCGGATAGATATCCTGAATATTGGCACTGCCACCTGTCACGGTTGATGTGATGACATCGATCTCTGCTGTCGTCAGTTCAACCAATGGCAGCATTTCCGGCGTAATCATCTCGCATCCGGCCGGAATCAGGTTTGGCGGAACATCGATGTGATGTTGTGTCGTATCTCCGGAGATTTCAGCAGCCAAGGCAGCCAGTGTCGGCTGGTCAAACAGAGTTTTCACCGCCAGATGATAACCTTGCTGACGCAACTGCTCGATCAGCTTAATTGCCAGTAACGAGTGACCGCCCAGTTCGAAGAAATTGTCATGACGCCCGGCCTGCTCAACTCCCAGCAGAGACTGCCAGATTTCAGCCAGCATCATTTCGGCCTGCCCTTGCGGCGCTTCATAAGCCTGCCGCACAAAAGCATTTTCATCCGGCTCCGGCAGTGCTTTGCGGTCCAGTTTTCCGTTGGCGGTCAACGGCATGTTGTCTAAAGCAACCCACGCTGCCGGCACCATATATTCCGGTAACTGTGCCGCGACATGTTCGCGAAGCGTCTCAGCTCCGGCTGCGCCGACATAGTAAGCAACCAGCTGTTGCAGACCGGCACTGTTGGTCCGGGCCTGAACGACCACATTTTCAATTCCGCTATAACCCCGGATACAGGATTCAATCTCACCCAGCTCGATCCTAAAGCCCCGCAGTTTGACCTGATCATCGTTACGCCCCTGATACTCAATCGTACCGTCGGGAAGCCAGCGTCCCAGATCTCCGGTCCGGTACATGCGCGCACCGGGCTGACCGGCAAACGGGTCTGCCAGAAAACGGCTTTCCGTCAGATCCGGGCGGTTCAGATATCCTCTGGCAACACCGGCACCACCGATATAAAGCTCGCCGGTCACACCAGCCGGTGCTGGCTGTCCCTGTCCGTCAAGGATATAAACCGTGGTATTTGCGATCGGCTGGCCGATATGCAAGGCCACATCATCAGCCTGCACGACCCCCGAAGTTGCCACGACCGTTGTCTCTGTCGGGCCATAGTTATTCACCAGCCGGAAAGTGCTGTCCGGTGACGGATGACGGTTCAGCCGGTCGCCGCCAACCAACAGCGCACGTAACGTCGGATGTTGCAGATGACGGGAAAAAGCCAGTTCAGCGATTGGTGTCGATAAAAATCCGACTTCAATCGGCTGTGCCATCCACCACGCCAGTAACTGGTCCGGATCGCGGGAAACTGATGACTCAGGCAGAACCAGATAAGCGCCCACGCACAACGGTGGCCAGATTTCCCAGACAGTGGCATCGAATCCCAGCCCGGAAACACTTGAAACACACGATCCCGGCTTGATGTCAAACGCCCGATTATGCCAGTGCACCAGATTAGCAAGATTCTGATGTTCAATCATGACGCCTTTCGGCTGTCCGGTTGAGCCCGAGGTATAGATAATATAAGCGAGATTGCTGGCTGTCAGATTGATCGTTTCTGCTGCAATATTTTCCTGACTGTGATTCCGCCACGGCACAACCTCACTTCCTATCTCAATCAAAGACAGGCGTTCGGGCAGTGTCCCGACGCGCTGACAGAGTTCTGCCGTCGTGATCAGAAGTTCAGGTGCGCTATCCTCCAGCATATAAGCCAGCCGCTCTTGCGGATAATTCGGATCCATCGGCACATAAGCCCCGCCTGCTTTGAATATTGCCAGCAGCGACACAATCAAATCACAGCTTCGTTCCAGAAGCACGGCCACCCGGCTGTCAGGGCGAACACCCTGCTCGATCAGCCAGTGAGCCAGTTGGTTCGCCTGTATATTCAGTTGACCATAGGTCAGTTGCTGATTGCCAAAGACCACGGCAACCGCTTCTGGCGCAATATCAGCCTGACGCTCAAATAACTCCTGAATACAGTCTCCGACAGGAAACCCGATCCGGGTTTCGTTCAATTCATACAGAACCCGGTGGCGTTCCGCGGCCGAAAGCACAGTCAGACGACTGACCGGATGCTCCGGTGCCGCTGCCAGTGTTTCAACCAGTTGGGAAACCGCTGCGGCCATCATTTGCGCAATACGTTCACCATCCAGACGTTCATCGACCAGAATATCGAGAGAGAATCCCTGTCCGATATGATCGTTAACAGAAACACTGATCGGATAGTTGGTCTGTTCGCGGTGGTACACCACATCGATCTCAGTCCGGATGTTACTGCCTTCCAGCTGTTCACTGCCACCATCGTAGCGGTAGTTAAGCAGACTACTGAATAACGGCATCTGAGCCGACATACCGCTACATTGCTGAGCCAGCACCAACGATGCATGTTCGTATTCCAGCAGTTCAGCCAGACTTTCATGGGTACGCTGCACCGCAGCTCCGACCGATAAATCGCCCAGAGACAGGCGGATCGGCAGTGTATTGAGGAACATGCCCAACGCACGGTGAGCTCCATCTCCGGCAGCCATCCGACCGAATAGTACAGTGCCGAACACGATATCATCACGCCCGGTAGTCGCCCGCAGCACCATTCCCCAGGCAAGGTGGAACAGGCTGGCGGTACTGACGCCCAGTTTCCGGGCCTGTTCACGCAGATGAACAGCCAGCGTCTCATTCAGAGGCAGATGATGCTCCTGAATCTGCTGCCCGGCATTCTGCGCTTCCAGCAGACCGAACGGCGCACAGGGTTCATCAATATCGCCCAGCCGCTCGCGGAAAAATGCCGCCTGAGTTTCTTTGTCGGCTCCCAGACGAGTCTGAGCGACGAAGTTCCGGAATGGCAGTGGTGTCGGAAGCTGATCAAACTGCCCCTGTAGATAAGCACTGACTTCTTCAACCAGCAATTCAAGCGTGGTGTGGTCACTGTTCAGGTGATGATTGAGCAGACACAACAGCCAGCGGTTCTGCGCCGGATCGTTGACCAGATACGCCATCATTAACGGCGCCTGAGACACATCCAGCCGGGTCAGTGCCGGGCCAAAACGCTGCTGTAGTGTTGCGATAACATCATCGGATTCAATCTCCAGTGTCGCTACCGGCAGACGGGCTTCACGCCAGACCACCTGAACCGGCTCTTCCAGCCCGTCCCAGACCATGGCAGTGCGCAGAATATCATGGCGATTGATCACCGACTGCAAGGCTGTCACAAACGCATCCACGCTGTCTTTGTTGTCAAAGGCCAGAATCATCGGATTCACATAAGGGTCACCTTCCTGTTCCAGCATATGATGGAACAGAATCCCTTCCTGAAGCGGTGCCAGCGGGTAAATATCCTGAATATTCGCCATACCACCGGTTACCTGTTCAGCCACGGTGTCGATCTGTGCCTGAGTTAAGTCAACCAGCGGCAGCATATCCGGTGTAATCGCTTTGCAGTCTGCCGGGATCAGGTTCGGCGGAATGACCATCTCTGATTTTGCCGGCGTATCCGCCAGTTGGGCAGCCAGTTCTGCCAGTGATGGCTGATCGAACAGGGTTTTCACCGTGAGATGATAGTCTTCCTGACGCAGCGATTCGATCAGCCGGATCGCCAGCAGTGAATGCCCGCCCAGTTCAAAGAAATTATCATGGCGGCCGACTCTGGAAATTCCCAGTAAAGTCTGCCAGATCTCTGCCAGCGTTGTTTCCGCGTCACCCTGCGGTGCTTCATAAGCCCGCCGGATAAAGGCCGCCTCATCCGGTGCCGGCAGTACTTTACGGTTCACTTTACCGTTTGGCGTCAGTGGCATCTGCGCCAGCGCGACATAGGCCGCAGGCACCATATGTTCCGGCAGCCGTTCTCCCAGCTCGGCTTTCAGTGTTTCCAGCACAATCTCATTGTCACCGCTGACGTAATAGGCCACCAGATGTTTTTCCTGTGTGCCGCGCGCAATGACGACGGCTTCCTGAATGCCCTGACAGCTTTGCAGAGCAGAAGCAATCTCACCTAATTCGATGCGGAATCCGCGAATTTTCACCTGATCGTCATTGCGGCCCTGATATTCAATCGTCCCGTCCGCCAGCCAGCGGCCAACGTCACCGGTCCGGTACATTCTCGCGCCCGCTTGCGGTGCAAACGGATCATCAAGGAAACGTTCCGCCGTCAGTTCCGGACGATTCAGATAGCCACGGGCCACCTGCACACCACCGATATACAGCTCGCCACTCACACCCATCGCCACCGGATGACCCTGTTCATCCAGCACATACATCCGGGTGTTATCCACCGGAGCACCGATTGAGATACGATCTCCCGTCAGTGTTCGCGGACAGTGCCAGGCCGTCACATCCACCGCAGCTTCTGTCGGGCCATACAGGTTATGCAGTTCAACGTGCGGCAGACAGGCATACGTTTTTCTGACCGCCGCAGCCGACAGAGCTTCACCACTACAGAAAATCAGCCGCAGACTCGGACAGGCACCTTCGGGCAGACTTTCCAGGAACGTCAGTAACATCGGCGGTACAAAGTGCAGAATGGAAACCTGACGCATCTCGATCAGACGCCGTAAATAATCCGGATCTTTATGTCCTTCCGGTTTGGCCATCACCAGCGTTGCTCCGGCCCAGATCGGGCAGAAGAATTCCCATACCGAGACATCGAAGCTGAACGGCGTTTTCTGTAATACCACATCGTCCGGGCCAAAGCCGTAATCATCTTTCATCCAGCGTAGCCGGTTGACCACACCCCGGTGCTCATTCATCACCCCTTTCGGTTTACCCGTTGAGCCTGAGGTATAAATCACATAAGCCATATCCCGGCTGGTCAGTCCCAGTTCGGCTACCGGAAGATTATGCGCCGCACAGTTTTCCCACGGACGCAGCGCGCCTTCCATATCGATCACCGTCACACCAGCCGGCACATCGCCCAAGCGGGGCAACAGTGTCTGCGTGGTAATCAGTGCCACCGGTCTACTATCTTCCATCATGTAAGTCAGACGATCTTCGGGATAGCCCGGATCCAGCGGTACATAAGCACCACCCGATTTCAGAATCGCGACCAGTGCCACCACCAGATCACAGCTACGCTCCAGCGATACCGCCACCCGGCTGTCAGGACGCACACCCTGTCCGGTCAGCCAGTGAGCCAGCCGGTTCGCCTCTTCGTTTAACTCCCGGAACGTCAGTTGCCGGTTATCGCAGATCACGGCAACGGCATCAGCACTCTGCTCAACCCGTGATTCAAATAACTCGTGAATACAAAGCGTATCGGGGAAGTCTTTGTCAGTCCGGTTAAAGTCATGCAATACCCGCTGACGTTCGGCATCCGGCAGCAGATCAAACGACTCGATAACGGTCTCCGGAGCCGATGCCAGTGCGCCTGTCAGCTGTTTCAGAGCTTCCAGCATCATCAGACCAACCCGTTCACAACCGATACGCTGATCGACCTGAACATCGAGCGAGAAGCCATGAACCGGATCATCATTGACGCACAGCGTTACCGGATAATTGGTGCGTTCTTCGGTAAAGACAATATCCATTTTCAACGCTTCCAGCCCAAGCTGCTCGCTGCCGCCCTGATAACGATAGTTAAGCAGGCTGCTGAACAGCGGTGTCTGAGAAGCCAGACCGCTACACTGTTGCGCCAGCGCCAGAGGTGCGTGTTCATAATCAAGCAATTCGGCCAGTAACTGGTGTGTTTGCTGTACCATCGTGCCGACAGTTGTTGCGCCTAAAGACAAACGCAGCGGCAGCGTATTGAGGAACATTCCTAACATCCGGTTAGCACCTTCCCCGGCAGACATTCGGCCGAATAATACCGTGCCGAACACCACATCATCACGCCCGGTCGTCGCCCGGACAACCAATCCCCATGCCAGATGGAACAGACTCGCCGTACTGACTCCCAGAGTCCGGGCCTGTTCCCGCAAGCGCTGAGTCAGTTCATCTTCAACCACAAAATGCTGCTCACGGATCTGCTGGCTGTCTCCCTGAACATCCGCCAGACCGAATGGTGCCGACGGTTCATCAATATCAGCAAGCTGCGTCCGGAAATAATCTTCCTGCGCCTGACGGTCTACATTCAGACATGCCTGCGCAACAAAATTACGGAATGGCAACGGTTCGGCAAGCTGATCTGCCTGCCCCAGCAAATGTGCCTGAACTTCTTCAAGCAGCAGCTCTAAGGTCGTATGATCGTTACACATATGGTGCATTAACAGACACAGTAACCAACGCCCGTTTGCCGGATCTGCCGCCTGATACGCTTCAATCATCGGTGCATGAGAGATATTCATCCGGGTATGTGCCGGATCAAAACGCTGTTGCAACTCAGCCGCCACATCACCGGACTCAATCTCCAGCGTGGTGAGCGATAGCGGCGCATCGCGCCAGACCACCTGAACCGGTGTCGGCAGGCCTTCCCAGGCTACCGAGGTACGCAGAATGTCATGCCGACGGATCACCGCCTGAAATGCATCGGTAAAAGCTTTCATCTGCGCCGGTTCGGCAAAAGCCTGAATCAGCCGGGTAACATAAGGGTCGCCGTCCTGATCTAATACGTGGTGGAACAGCATTCCTTCCTGAAGCGGAGCCAGCGGATAAATATCCTGAACATTTGCCGCGCCACCGGACACCTGAGCCGTGATACGGTCAATCTGTTGCTGGGTCAGTTCGACCAGTGGCAACATCTCCGGAGTAATCCGGTCACAGGCTTGCGGGATGAGATTCGGTGGAATGTCGGTCTTCTGCTGCGCCGAACCTTCGGCAAGCACCACTCCCAGCGCTTTGAGTGTCGGTTGATTAAACAGTTCTTTGACCGACAGATGGTAATCTTTGTGCCGGAGTTGTTCGATCAGTTGCACGGCAAGCAGCGAGTGTCCGCCCAGCTCAAAGAAGTTATCCTGCCGGCCGACCTGCTCAACTCCCAGTAAGGTCAGCCAGATCTCCGCCAGTGTTTCCTCTGCTTTGCCCTGCGGTTTTTCGTAAACCTGATGGGCAAATGCACTTTCATCCGGGCTCGGCAGAGCTTTCCGGTCAACCTTACCGTTTGGTGTCAGCGGGAATTGATCCAGTGCCATATAAGCGGCCGGAACCATGTAAACCGGCAGTTGTTCATTCAACTGCGTTTTCAGGTGTTCTGCGGTTACTTCTGCTCCGGCATTCAGGGTATAGTAAGCCACCAAACGCTTGTCTTTTGCTGCGCCTTCCGTTGCCAGAACAAGCACATCCTGAATACCGTCACAACGTTGCAATGCTGCTTCAATTTCGCCCAGTTCAATCCGGTAGCCGCGAATTTTGACCTGAAAATCATTCCGGCCCAGAAACTCAACGCAACCATCGTCCCGCCAGCGACCTAAGTCACCACTTTTATACATCCGCGCCTGCGGATCGGATGAGAATGGATCCGCCAGAAAACGCTCTTCCGTCAGTGCCGGTTGACCGAGATAACCCAGAGCGACGCCGTCGCCTCCGATATAGATTTCACCGCTGACACCTTTGGGAACGGGTTGTCCCTGCGCATCGAGAATATAAACGGATGTATTACCAATCGGCCGGCCTAACGGAATACTTTGTGCTTCGTCATCCACGGACTTAATGTCATAAGTCAGGGCAAAAGTCGTTGTTTCTGTTGGCCCGTATCCGTTCAACAGATGCTGCGGCGGATTGTGTTGCAGTACACGCCGGATAACCGCAGGATCAAGCACATCACCACCAACCATCAGATAGCGCAGCCCCTGCAGTGCATGGCCGATATCTCCGGCATACTGATTAAATAAACCGACCGTCAGCCACAGTATACTGACCTGCTGGCGGATCAAAATATCGGCAAAAGATGCCGGATCCAGCAAGGACTCTTTCCGGACAACCACCACAGCACCACCGTTCAGCAGCGGCGCCCAGACTTCCAGTGTGGTTGCATCAAAAGCAGGGTTGGCCGCAAAGGCAACCCGGTCCTGAGCGGACAAATCAAGATAACCGTTATTGATCACCAAACGAACAATTGCCCGGTGTGGCACCACAACGCCTTTAGGCTGCCCGGTGGAACCAGAGGTATACATCACATAGGCAGCCGATCCGCTATTGACAGCAATGTCAGGGGTATCAAACGAGCCTTGAGTCACCAACGCTTCCGTCAACGCAATAATCCGGATATTCGCATCACCGGTCTGGGGTTCACTCTCACCACTCAGCATCAGCCGGGCGGCGCAGTCACTGAGCACAAAGTTCAGCCGTTCAGCCGGAGCATCCGGATCAACCGGTACATAAACTGCGCCACATTTCAGAATGGCAAGCTCTGCCACAATCAGCATGGCTGAACGCGCCAGATGGACAACAACATGATCACCGGCACTGACGCCATTATTCTGTAATACATGGGCCAGACAGTTTGCCCGGGCATTCAGCTCACCGTAACTCAGGCTCTGTTCATCACTCTGTCCGTCACAGACAACAGCCGGCGCCTCCGGATCCTGCATTGCCAGTGCTTCAAATAGTGAGTGGACACAGAACTGTTCCGGATAATCTCTGCGGGTCGCATTGAAGTCTTCCACGACTTCCCGGCGCTCGGCTTCAGAGAGTAACGGATACTCACGGACAGTCGCCTGTGAGTAATTAACGGCTTCAGTCAGGAAATGACTCAGCCGCTGCAGATGCTGTTCCAGAGTCACAACATCATATAAAGCCGAATTGGCGCCCAGACTGAGTTCCAGCCCATCCGCCGGTCCCCGGTCAAATACGGAAATAGACAAATCTTCGATCGGCCCGCCCAACAGGTTATGAACAAAGGCTTTTGCATCGCCAAAACAGATATCATGATTCGACGGAATAATATTAATCATGGTGGCATATAACTGATCCTGACCGGGAATCAAATTCAGATCGGTTCTTAAATCTTCGCCACGATAACGCTGGTGCTTCACCGCACCATGCACCTGTCGCTTCACTTGACTGAGACACTCGGTCAGCGTCATTTCTGCGGTGAGTTCAAGCCGTAACGGCACGACATTAGTCACCATGCCCGGAATATAACGTAAAGTCCGGCCAGCCCGGCCAGTTACAGGGAAACCCATTAGCAGATCGTCCTGCCCGGAGATTCTTCGCAGGTAAATACTAATCAGCGCCGTCAGTAACTGGGCTAATGTAACCTGACAATCGGTCGCCATCTGACGTAAAGCATCGTTTGCCTGCGATGGCAAATACATCCGCTGGTAAATCACTTCCGAGCAGTCAGCCATCCGGCCAGCCAGACTGACAGGATCCGGACGGTTTTCCAGCCGGGACAACCAATAGTCACGATCACGCTGAAACTGGGAAGACTGTTTGTATGTCAACTCCGATTCAATCAGATTGGCAAAGGGATCAAACGCGCTGGTTTGCAACTCACTCCCGGTCGTCAGAGACGTGTAAATATCAGCCATGCGCCGGGCAAAAATATGCGCACTGTACCCATCGGTGATAATGTGATGTCCACACTGATAAAAATAAAAACGGTCCGTATTTAGCCGAATTAATGCGAACGAAAATAATGGTCCCTGTAATAAATCGAATGCTTCGCTCATATCCGTTTGCATCCATTGATTTGCTACTGCTTCAGGGTCAGATTCATTACTAAAATCGAATATACGGAGTTGCCATTCCGGAAGACGGTCTAATAACTGCCGTGGGCCTTGTTCCGTATCAACAAAAACAGAATGGTAGGAAGTTGCTTCATCAATAGTTTGCCGAATTGCAACTTCGAAAAAATGAATATCAAGGTCACCGAATATTTCCATATATTCGGCCATTTTAAATACCGTGGGTTTGACATGAGAATGTAGCTGTTGGGAAAACCACAGCCCTTGTTGTGCGGCAGATAATGGCAGGACGGACAGGCCGTCCTCTCTTAAACCCAAGAGAAGATCTTTCTTATTAATCATAAACACACCAACTTTATTGACAGTTAAATTAAAATTTAAATTATTTATATATTAGATTTTTATTTATTAACGAATGGGCTGTCTTTATCTTCAAATATATTAGATGTTTTATTGTTATAAGTATTATGAAATAGGAAGAATAGCTTTGTTTGTTGAAAGGCAATATATCAAAAAAAAATACGCATTCAAGTGACATGGTTATTAAAACACGCACACAAAGTATTAATAATAATTTAATGAATATATCATACTGATTGCATATGAATTATAATAGTCCGACCAGTTGCATTCTATTTAATAATAAAAAATCAAACTACAAATATAAAAAATATATCAATACTTAAAAAACAATAACTATTTTATATAATAAAATACAATATAATTAAAAAACAAAATAGCTAAAATTAGAGTACCAACCTTAAAAACCATTATATTCAGGTGTTTTTTATTAATGAAGATCTCATAACCCATGAGATTCTAAATAAAAATAATATCATCATCTAAATAGCAGCGACATCTTATCTAAGCCATTATATTGAGGTGATTTCTCAATAATTAAAACATAGATTAATATATGCCAGAATAAATTATAATTTTATAATCACACAGGTCATGAACGTCCTGACTGCTCAGACCACTTCAATGATAAAATTAATTTAAAAATTCAAAAAAACATATCATGGCCGAGTTTAATATTTTATTGTCAAAAATTAATATTCATTAATTTTACATATCTATTATAGAAATGTTGATCGTTATTAGGACACTATGTAAAAAGTCATTTACTGATAACAAGCAACGGTTAACCATTATTTCCGGCAACAGATAGTATGCACTCATCAAAAGTTTAGGTTAATTTGTGGTTAATTTCTGGAGAATTTGGTGCTCCCAACCTCAGTCGATTTCAATAATATTTTCATCCACATCTCAGATAATTATGTGTAACCAGCGTATTCGGAAACGTTTTCTATCACAAAAAGAGCCACAACACAGCGTGGCTCTGAGTTAACTTAGTTTTAAACAACAACTTTATTCCGGTACTTCCACCTTCTGTATTGTCACTTCACCGATTGATGTATGAAACCATGTCCGTGTCCGGCACTTCGCTAGTTTAGGCTGCTTTGGTTTTCAGAGAGGCGGTCATCGCCTTTCTTTTTCTACCACTTTCGATGATACTTTTGCACATTACTGTTTAGTTGGAAAACTTCATGCCTCAAGCAAATTCCGTGGTCGTACTCGACTTTGAAACCACTGGCCTCTCTCCCAACATTGGTGACCGCGCAATCGAAATTGGTGCGGTTAAATTAGTTGATGGTGTGGTTGTCGATAGTTTTCAGCAATTGATGAATCCAGGCTTCAGAGTGAGCTCATTTATTGAAAACTATACCGGCATCACCAATAACATGTTGCGTACAGCACCAGGCTGCGATGAAGTGATGGCATCGTTTAGTGAGTTCATTGCCGGTGAGAACCTTATCGCTCACAACGCTTCGTTCGATAAACGATTTCTGGACGCCGAACTTGAGAGAATCAGCAGTGGTTATTCAGGAGAGTTCGCTTGCTCCTTACTGGTGGCAAGGCGACTGATTCAAGATGCACCGTCACACAAACTAGGTGAGCTTGTTCGCTACAAACACATCGACAACGACGGTGTTTTTCACCGCGCATTAGCAGATGCACAAATGACAGCTAAACTCTGGCTTCAAATGATAGAGGACTTAGAGCAATCAGGAATCATCAAGCCAAGCTTTCAGTTGATGCAAACCATTAGTAAAACCGCGAAAGGGAAAGTGAACCAGCTCCTCGCTAAAAGTCGTGCTTAGCTCACTCTTGCTCAGACGATTCTTTATTAAATATTGAAAAACATTTGATTTCTGGTTTTTCGATGTTGGGGAGTATTCAGAAATGTTCATCGTCATAGTAAATGTCACTGTGTTCCTGTAACACAATGAAGATGAGTAATTCATAAGCATTTTTGGACAAATTGAATAGCCACCGACTTGATAGACACCTTTTAGTTAGACAAAATGACTAACAGAGAGGTGCTTATGAGCAGCAAAAGATATCCAGAAGAATTTAAAATTGAAGCGGTAAAACAGGTCACGGAAAAAGGTCATAGTGTGGCTGATGTTGCCAACCGCTTAGGGACGACTACCCACAGCCTTTATGCTTGGGTGAAGCGCTACGGTCCCGACTCCTCCCAACACCAAGCTCAATCTGATGAAAGTGCCGAAATTCGCAGGCTTCGAAAAGAACTGCAAAGAGTCACCGAAGAGCGGGATATACTAAAAAAAGCCGCGGTGTACTTCGCAAGCCAGTCCGACTGAGGTACGCCTTCATCAAAGCCAATCAGTCTATTTGGCCTGTTCGACGGATGTGTAAAATCCTTGGGGTTCATCCCAGTGGTTATTATGCCTGGTTAAAACACCCTGACAGCAAACAAGAGAAACGGCGTAAATATCTTCTCGGGCTTATCAAACAGTTTTGGTTGGAATCAGGCGGGGTTTATGGCTATCGAAAGATATACAGTGACCTACGAGATGAAGGTGAATCCTGTGGGATCAATCAAGTGTATCGCTTGATGAAGCGAGAAGGCTTACAGTCACAACGCGGATATCGTAAACCCAGAGCTAAAGCGGGTACTGAGCATGTCATTTCGGCAAACAAATTAGCCAGAGAGTTCAATCCAACGGCTCCAAATCAATCATGGGTAACCGATATTACCTATATAAAAACACATGAAGGTTGGTTGTATCTTGCCGTTGTTGTTGATCTTTTTTCTAGAAGAGTGATTGGCTGGTCGATGAAAAGTCGAATAACTAAAGAGTTGGTTTTGGATGCGCTTTTAATGGCTATATGGCGACGTTCTCCAATCCAAAAGGTACTTGTACATTCCGATCAAGGTAGCCAGTATACAAGTCACGACTGGAACAAGTTCTTAAAGCAACATGGACTAGAAGCCAGTATGAGCCGTCGAGGTAATTGTCACGATAATGCTGTGGCAGAAAGCTTTTTCCAGCTACTGAAAAGAGAAAGAATCAAACGCAAAATCTACTCCACACGGGGAGATGCTCGCATGGATATCTTTGAATACATAGAGATGTTCTACAACGTGAAGCGCAGGCATGGTTCCAATAATCAATTGTCACCTGTAGAGTATGAGAAGCAATATGAGAGAAGACTAACTAGTGTCTACTGACTCGGTGGCTATTCAGTTCACTTAATATGTTAAAAACTAAACAAACTCTTCTGTATCAATCTCTTGCTGCTGGGCGGAGTTATAGCGGCTGCCGTACACGGTATGATAATTGATGAGCTGATCAAGCTGCTTCAGGATCGCTGGATCCAACACAATATCCTTTGCATCTAAATTTTCTTGCATATGTTCAGCTGAGCGCGTTCCCGGGATGGGCACTGCAAACAGATTCGATAACTATTCACTTACACCGGCAATGAAACAAAACACTTTTTCTTATTTGTATGTACTAAACAATCTGTCACCTGTATCAGGTCCTTTACCACCAGAAATTACCTGAACCTTCGCTCCCTCATACTTGTTATTTGATACTCGTACAGTATACAAATCGTAGCTTTTAAGTAATTCAGTCGAAGAACTTGGGATAACCGTTGTAACAAGTTTTATAGTGTTAGTATCTGGAAGTTGTTCAATCAGGCCAAAAACGCTTTTCCCCGAATTTATAACAGCATCAACAATGATGATTTCTTTACCTTTAACAAATTCTAAATCTTCTTTGGAAACCTTATCATCATTAACAAAAATTATAGATACAGTACTACCAAGCTGTTCAAGCTTGTCTGCAATGCCATTACCAAAGCACAAACCTGCTCGCATCAGAATCAGTACAGCATAGTTTTGCTGTTGGTTTGAAGACCGTGAGATTGGCTCTGCGATAATCTCTCCTAACTGATAGTGTGCATTTCGAAGTTTGTAGCCCATTGACATTGAACTACTTTTACAAATTTCAATCAGTTGATCAACACAATGCATTTGGCAGCTTTCATTTAATATATACATAATTATACTTCTTATAATTCACAACATTTTTTAAGGTTATAAGAAACCCCAGCGTCAAATATTTGCTCAATATTTGTACATCCCATTCCTGTAAAGTAAGACTCCACAGCTGTGTTTAATTTTTCGTGAGCGATCAAATACCCTTGATTTGCCGCTTCTAACATTGGAATGTCGATCATCGAATCACCAATAGCTACTACGTGTTTACCTTTTTCTCTTAGTAGCTTCGCTATTGCTTTCTTGAACAATGGAGTTACAAGGTATTCAATTTCTGATTTACAAGTATTACCTAGCAAAACATCGAAAACTTGATATTTTTCATTAACTAAACTCCAAATATCAAATACACCTGACGTTACACCGATAACAACAGAATCTTTCTGACACGCTAAATAGTCGAATACGTCCTGGCTTAGACTTATCTTTTGCAAAGTTTGAATAGCAGATTCTTCCACTTTAATAGGGTTTTGCTTTCTGTATAGATTCCATACTTTAAAGAATTGGTATGAAGTATACCTATCATTTCTAAATACCGACTTTAGCTCTTCTTTTCTTATTCCCAAATATCTACAAAAATCATAAGTTCCATCATTAATTGAAACTGTCTTATCACAGTCAATAAGGATTATCTGAGTTGACTTTTCTAGTAACTCTTGATGCCTATTATAAAAGTCAAGAGCTGAGGCTTGATTGCAAAGAGTTGATGAGTATGAGTCCAACCAGTAAGAAATAAATTGAACGCTAGATTTAGTATCTTCATCTAAGATGACTAGCTCTTTATTATTATGATTGCAGATATTCTCTAATTCAATTTTTTCAAACTTCTTCCAGTTGCGTACTTGTTCAACAGTAATATCTATGTTTCTTTTTTCACCTTTACTTATTCTTGAAAACTCTACAATCATTTCTGATGGAGTATCCAAATAGAAGAAGTGGTCGTAAGTATTTTCATCCTGTTCTGTGAAAACGATGTTATAAGAATCACTATCGATAAAAGAATAATGACCATCTACGAGCACGAGATCGTATTCTGAATCTTTTTTATCAACTATTTCAGTAAAATTCTCTCGTATAGTATTTTTGCTAGACTCATCTAGACTTTTAAAGGTTTTCTGGAACTTATCCTGAGCAAGAGCATTCAATGTCTTTGACCCCTCAATATGAATCACAGTTAAGGTAGTATTTGCTTGCAAGTAGGCTATTACATTCTTGATAAGATAGTCTTTACCAGCTCTAGACACTCCATAGATAGCTAATTTCATCATTTAACCTCAACATACTTATCGTAGTAGCATTCACCGTCCTCTAGTGGCTTCATCTGGCTCATTTGCAACTCTAGATTCTCTAGATTCATATCGAATACTCCATAATTATAATCTTCATTTCCATAAAACCTGCCACACGGATAGATACCACGTTTAGTAATGAATATATTGGTTCGACCTACTCCACAGAGCGTGCCGTACATCGTACAATCATATTTCTTTTTATTATTTTCATCGAGTTGTCGTACTTCGAACTGACTTCCTTTAAAATCTTCAAGTAAGGATTGATATTCAACTTTTGATATTGTCATACTTTCATCGTGAGAATCAAAAAGACGTGAGAACGTTACATCTTTAAAGTTGTTATCTTCAAGATAAGTTCGCAGTTTAGTTTTATTCAAAATAGTTTGGCTATGCACTGTACAGTTTATAGGTGGCTTATGTCCGAATTTAGACTCATAATTTTTAATTCCATTAAAAACAATATTATATTTCTCTCGACCTAGATTATGAAGTTCTTCGTAACCATCTAATGAAAAGCACATTTTTATCAAATATTTGTGTTCCAAGAAAAAATTCAACATTTTTTCTGTTAACATCGTTCCATTTGTTATGGTATAAAATGCTAAACGTTCAAGATTATTTTGTTTTACATGTTCAATTAGACTAACAATTTTTCTATATTGTAATATAGGTTCACCAGAGCCAACTATCCCAATTTTGAAAACATTTAGATTATTAGTGATTGCATAGTCATTTATATTATTAGCTATTCTTATTAACTCATTAGTAGTAAATTCCTGTGGTACCCCACTTAATTTACCATTACCTTCATTATGAAAATGACAGTAAGCACATTTTAAATTACATTTCTCTCCAAGAGAGATGCAAGCTCGATCAATCATTTTAACTTACCTTTGAATAATTCAAATATCGCACTACTTTTCGGATTGTTAGCATCTAAATAGTCAATTGCAGTTTTGTTATTTCTACACCTAATCATCAAGTCTGTTCTGTCAATTAGCTTTTCGACCATTTTTAGATCGTGTTTAATGCAAGCCTTCATTAAAGGTGTATAACCGTTATTATCTTGTTGGTTTGTACAAGAATCGTGAGATAAAAAGTAATCTGCCGCTTGTAGAAATCCACTCCACGCAGCAATCATTAGTGGTGTATTGCCAGCATTCTTACCTCCACTCCCATAGTCAATGTCTGCTCCGTTTTCTACCAATAGAGTTATCACTTCCATTTTTTTTATCTGTGTGGCGTGATGAATAGCTGAGAATCGGTATTTGTGCTCATCCCTTACATCAAGATTGATGTCTTTTAGTGTGAGGAGATGTTTGATCATTGGTATATCACGATTTCTTACAGCACAAATCAGTGGTGTTAAGCCACTATCAGGACTATGAAAGTTGACATCAACACCCTGCATATCAAAATCCATAGCTTGTTGAAGTTTCTTTCTTTTAACTAAAAATCCGAACTCAATTGAACGTACAACATCATAATCGTTGTCTGTGGTATGGAACTTCTCTATGTACATAGAGGGGGTAATTGCAGTGAGATTTCTTGGCTCTCTAGTCAAAAACTGAAAATAGATATCATCACTTAACAAATACACATCATCGTAAAGGCAAGCTTTGGCTCTCTTGATCGCTACATCAGCGATCTTTTCATCATTGTTCCCATCTGTTTTGTTGGTTTTTTCTATACAAAATTTTGCTTTCTTCTCAGTAATTGATTTCATTGCCAACCAAGCTTTTTGTCTTGTAGAAGGATTACCTCTGTCTTTCAGATTATTCAATTCTGAAACTACTACTTCTGGTATCACGACCTCTTCAAAGAACTCTTCAAGCTCGTCAATGATCGATGGTCTTTTGATCAATGCAGAGGTATCAGCAACGATAACTTTCTTCTTGATTGAAGTGTTTCCAACTAACTCATCAGCCGAAGTTTTGAATATTTTCGACAATTTGAGCAACTGAGACGAAGATGGTTCATTTTTGCCGTTTTCCCAATTTGATATTACAGGTCTTGCAATGTTAAGTTGCTCTGCAAGCTCTTTTTGAGACAGCTTATGTTCATCTCTAAATCTTTTAATATTCTTTCCGATTAACTCTGTCAGCATAATTTACACACATATCCTTTGATTATGCAATCAACACCTTATGTGTATTGAAGCATAACAAGGCGTTAGCCGTAGCACAAGGAATAACTTGTTGATGTATAAATATTTTACGGCGTGTAACTATGCGTGACATATTTTCCTATTGCATAAATTGGTGTGGGGATCACATAAGTAATATTGAGAAAATATTACTTATTTACGAAGGACATCAGGGGCGAAACCGTTTTACCACCCTATCTTCCACCCCAAAATACACTGATTCACAGAACTCCAGA
Source organism: Vibrio mangrovi (assembly GCF_024346955.1). Taxonomy (NCBI): domain Bacteria; kingdom Pseudomonadati; phylum Pseudomonadota; class Gammaproteobacteria; order Vibrionales; family Vibrionaceae; genus Vibrio; species Vibrio mangrovi. Next base: position 1,053,277 of record NZ_AP024884.1, read on the forward strand.
TTAAAAAAGGTGCCGACCCTGACTCGATCCAACATACAAAATGCGAGTAATCAATTCACGTAGAGCGGAGGCACGCAGATATTAACCACGTTCTGAACTGGAGCTGTGCAACGAATAACAGCAGGTGGAATGGTTTCTTGTCCGGGCAGGAAAGTTGTTCACTGAGTATGTTAAAAACTAAATAAACTCTTCTGTATCAATCTCTTGCTGCTGGGCGGAGTTATAGCGGCTGCCGTACACGGTATGATAATTGATGAGCTGATCAAGCTGCTTCAGGATCGCTGGATCTAACACAATATCCTTTGCATCTAAATTTTCTTGCATATGTTCAACTGAGCGCGTCCCCGGAATGGGCACGATATGCTCGCCCTGAGCCAGTAACCATGCGAGAGCCAGTTGGGCTGGCGTGATATGGCACTGCTGGGCAATCTGGTGATATTCGCTTAACAAGCGGAGGTTTTGCTCAAAATAAGGAGACTGAAAACGGGGCATATGATTGCGGATATCTGTGGATTCCAGCGTGGTGACATCATGAATACCGTTCGCTAAGAACCCACGGGCGACCGGGCTGAAAGCCACCAGCGTAATTCCTGACTGACGACACGCTTCCAGTACTGCAATTTCAGGGTTCCGGGTCCACAGCGAGTATTCACTCTGGACGGCTTTAATCGGGTGAACCGCCTGTGCTCTGGCAAGGGTTGCAGCCGAGATCTCCGACAAACCGATGGCTCCGATTTTTCCTTCCTGAACCAATCCGGCCAGCGCTGCGACACTTTCTTCGATGGGCGTGTCGGGATCAAGACGATGCAGATAATAGAGATCAATATAGTCGGTATTGAGCCGGCGCAGACTGTGCTCACACTGCACTTTGATACTCTCCGGTCTGCCATCGATCCTTTTCTTTCCGCTGGCCGGGTCGATATACATTCCGCATTTACTGGCGAGGAAAACGGAATCCCGCTTCCCTTGCAGCGCCTGACTCAGCAGTTCTTCATTGGCACCTTTACCGTAAAGTGTCGCGGTATCTAAATGGCGATAGCCCATTTCTAAAGCGGCATGAATCGCGTCAATACCCGCCTGTTTCGAAACAGATGTGCCATAGGCATGAGATAGGTTCATACAACCCAGACCGATTCGTGGTGAACCGAACAGACTATCGTTCATTATTCCGCTCCATAGGATTGGCTCAATCCGTTATTGGTTAAAGCCGTACTTTGTTAAGACCCGTACTTTGTTAAGACAATGATTTGTTGCAACATCTAGCGGTTAAAGCACTGCTCGATTTGATACAGCGTTTCCATCGCAGGTAAACATTGTGCAACGCTGCTGTTGGGTTCGCGTCCCTGCAAAATAGCGGAGATAAATTCACGATCCTGCAACTCAATGCCATTATCGGAAATGGCGACATCACTGAGGTCAATCTTGTTATCGTATCCGTCAAACAGATCATCATAGCGCGCAATATAAGTGCCGTTGTCACAGATATAGCGGAAGAATGTGCCCAGCGGACCATCATTGTTAAACGAAAGCGACAGTGTACAGAGTGCGCCGCCCGGAACCTGCATCCCGATACTCATGTCCATCGCAATGCCAAGCTCCGGATGTTCCGGCCCTTGCATTCCCTGAACTTTACATGCGGTCTCACCGGTTTGGTACTGGAACAGATCCACAGTATGACAGGCATGATGCCACAGCAGATGGTCCGTCCATGTCCGGGGCTGACCCAGCGCATTTTTATTGGTCCGGCGGAAGAAATAGGTTTGTACGTCCATTTGCTGAATTTTTAATTCACCCGCAACAACTTTGTTGTGAATCCATTGATGGCTCGGGTTAAAACGGCGGGTGTGTCCGGCCATTGCCACCAGACCGGTGCGTTGCTGAACTTCAACCAGTCTGCGCGCATCTTCAATATTATCGGCCATTGGAATTTCAACCATGACATGTTTGCCGGCTTCCAGGCACTGAATCGCTTGCTGCGCGTGCAACTGGGTCGGCGTAGCAAGAATAACGGCATCAACATCATCACAGGCTAAGGCGTCGGCCAGATCGGTACTGTAATGAGGAATATTTCTTTCTGCGGCAATGTCCTTAAGTGAGTCAAGGTCAGCACCGACAATAGAGGTAATGAGCACATCATCAATGGCACCAAGCGCATCCAGATGTTTTGTACCAAAAGCACCAGAAGCGCCAGCAACACATATCTTCATTATTCTTTTTCTCCTGAATTGGCTTTCGTAAATTCTTATCGGTCTATAGCGTCGTTGTATGCGCCATAGGAGCGTTGAGTGGAATTACTCTAACACCCTCGCAGCAGGTTGAATAATTCAATAACTAATAGAGGTATTCAAAAATGAAAATATGGCGAACGATTTTGCTAATATTTGTACGCATCCGCTGCCTGACGTAACAGGGTTAAAAATGATTGCTGTGCCGGTGTGGGCTGCCAGTTTTTACGCACCGTAATCCCAATCGGACGACGTGTATGATTGAGTTCATAAGGGAAAATACGCAGTAAGCCTAAGGACCGTTCGCGTTCAATCTGGTGGCTGGAGATCAGCGTCAGACGGTCGCTGCCGAGTAGTAATTCACGTATCAATATTTGCGAAGTCGTTTCAACCACATTGGTGGGAAAAGGGCTGTCCTGATCGGCAACAGTCTGATCGGTAAACAGACTGTCAAAGAAATCACGGGTCGGTGCGCCGCGCCGAGGAACCACCCACGGATACTGAGCCAGTAACGCCAGAGTGATATTCGGTTCATTCTCTAACGGATGCCCTTGCCGGCCAACGACAGTCAGTGGTGGTGAGATCAGCTCCTCCTGCAAAATATCATCCGCAGGAGCCGGAAAACGTAAAGCACCCAGTAAGAAATCCAGCTCACCGTGGCGCAGGTGATTTAAGAGATCGTGGTATGGCGCATCAAGGATATCCAGCTGCACATTCGGGTGCTGTTCCGTAAACTGGTTGATCGCCTGCGGTAAGATAGACGTACGTGCCAGCGGCATACTGCCGACAATGATTTTCCCGACCTCACGGGACTGCAAAGCACTGATTTCAGAATAGGCCTGAGTGATCTCGTTAAATCCGAGTTTTGCGGCGGTACTCAGCGATTTCGCCGCCTTGGTGGTACTGATTCCGGTATTGGTTTTTTCAAACAGTGTCACGCCCATCAGGTGTTCGAGTTCACGGGCAGCACGATGCAGTGAAGACTGAGACACGCCGATATTCCGGCTGGCAACCGTGAAATTTTCTACATCACTGACAGCCATTAAAGCGCGTAACTGGGTGGTCGTCAGCTGCGGTAAGATTTTGCTGACGCATCCGCCCTCATCCCGGTTTTTGCGTATCGCTTCTTTGAGCCCTTGTTCTATATGCTCCATACAACGCGATACCCGGTTGAAATACACCTTCCCTTCCACGTTGATGTACATGCCATCGCTCTGTCTTTCAAATAATGAGGTATCGAGCTGTCGTTCCAGTTTCGCTAATGCCTGGGTAATCGCTGGCTGAGAAAGGAAAACCTTCGGTGCTGCCTGACTGATACTGTGGCATTTCGCGACTTCCAGAAAAACACGTAAGTGACGCAGATTCGGAATTGGAACCGTTTTATCCGACATGATTTTTAGCTTGTTCGATTACAGGATTCTAAAAATCTAATAGGCCCGGATTCAAATTGAAATAGCTAAACCAGTGGGTTAGATAAATACTGTAGTGGCTGTCACATTGGAATATAAATTTATTTACAAATGTGCAACATAAATCACAGCAATGATAAAAACTAATGAATTAAGAGTGTCCAAGACTGTCGTTAATGTATTGAATTAAAGCAGAATTTGGCCTCATTCTCAGGATGACAAGAGAATCTTAACATGATAATTGACTGCCACGGCCATTACACAACCACGCCTCCTCAGGTTGGTGCTTACCGGGATAAACAGAAGGAACAAGTCCGGAAAGATCCCGCCTTTATCGGGGAAAAAGGTCAGATCATCATTAGCGATGATGACATTCGTGAATCAATAATGAATAACCAGCTTCGCTTACAACAAGAGCGCGGTACGGATTTAACTATTTTTTCGCCACGGGCAAGCTGGATGGGTCATCACATCGGTAACGAACACACCAGCCAGTACTGGACTGAGCATCAGAATGACCTGATTCGCCGTGTGTGTGACCTGTTTCCGGATAATTTTGTCCCTGTGGCTCAGTTACCTCAGTCTCCGGGAGTTGATCCAGCCAAGTCTGTTCCTGAGATGATTCGTACTGTTGAAGAAATGGGATTTATCGGGATCAACCTTAACCCGGACCCGAGCGGCGGTCACTGGCATGGCAGCGCCTTATCAGATCGCTCGTTTTATCCGATTTATGAAAAAATGGTGGAATACGATATTCCGGCCATGGTGCATGTCAGCGCGGCATGTAACGAATGTTTCCACACGACCGGATCACATTATCTCGGCGCAGATACTACAGCGTTCCAGCAACTGATGATGTCTGATGTGTTTAAAGATTTTCCGGAACTGAAAATTATCATTCCTCATGGCGGAGGCGCAGTGCCCTACCACTGGGGACGTTTCCGGGGACTCGCTCAGGATCAGGGATTTGATCTGGAAGAGCGGGTACTGAATAACATTTTCTTTGATACCTGTGTTTACCATCAGAAAGGGATCGATCTGCTGCTTGATGTCATTCCGACCCGGAACATCCTGTTTGCTTCAGAAATGATTGGGGCAGTCCGCGGTGTTGACCCGGAAACCGGTCACTATTTTGACGATACCAAACGTTATATCGATGCAAACCAGTTGCTTAGCCCGGAGCAAAAACAAGCCATTTTTGAGCACAACACACTCAATGTTTTTAGCCGCCTGAAGGCACAACTCGCAAAGAATAGTGGAGTATAAAATATGACCGAAACTGTTGTTGTTCAAAATATTGAACGCGCACCGCAAGCAGTCATTGACGGATTAGCACAATGCGGCGTGGCGACGATTCACGAAGCGCAGGGTCGCTGTGGCTTGCTGGCGGATTATATGCGCCCGATTCAGATGGATGTGTGTGTCGCGGGTTCGGCCCTGACTATCAGTGGCGCTGCCGGTGATAACTGGATGATGCATGTTGCAATTGAGCAGGCTCAGGCCGGCGATATGTTAGTTTTCGCCCCCAGTTCTCCGGCAAATCACGGCTTTTTTGGCGATTTGTTGGCGACTTCAGCTCAGGCACGCGGTGTGGTGGGATTAATCATCGACGGCGGTGTGCGCGACACCCGGGATCTGCGGCAGATGAACTTCCCGGTCTGGTCTAAGCACATTTATTCACAGGGGACAATTAAAGAGACTTTAGGCAATGTGAATCTGCCTTTAGTCTGCGCTGATGCACTGATTCATCCGGGAGATGTGATCGTCGCCGACGATGATGGTGTGGTTGTTGTCCGGCGTGAACGGGCAGCAGAAGTACTGCAACTGTCACAAGAGCGCATTGAACGTGAAGAAGCCAAACGTGTCCGTTTAGCCAATGGTGAGTTAGGTCTGGATATTTACGACATGCGTCCGCGCCTAAAAGCAAAAGGGCTGAAATATGTCTGATGGCATTCCCTGCATGTGGATGAGAGGCGGCACTTCAAAAGGCGCCTACTTTTTAGCGGCTGATCTTCCCGCTGACCCGGAGCAACGCGATGCGCTGTTACTCTCAATTATGGGCTCGCCGGATGCGCGGCAGATCGACGGGATTGGCGGCGCGGATCCGCTGACATCAAAAGTTGCGGTGGTGAAACCTTCCCAGCGCGATGATGCGGATGTCGACTATCTCTTCTTGCAGGTTTTTGTCGATCAGGCGCTTGTGACGGATGCGCAGAACTGCGGCAACATTCTAGCCGGTATCGGACCATTTGCTATCGAACGTGGTTTGGTTGAGGCCGCAGAAGGCACAACCTCAGTGCGTATCTTCATGCAGAATACCGGACAAACTGCCATAGCCAGAGTACAAACACCCGCTAAGCAAGTGACTTATCAGGGCGCGGCGAAAATTGACGGCGTTCCCGGAACATCAGCACCGGTCGCAGTTCAGTTCAATGACATTGCCGGTTCAAGTTGTGGCGCTTTACTTCCCACGGGTTCAGTCAAAGACTGTATCGATGGGGTTGACGTAACACTAATCGACAACGGTATGCCGGTGGTGATCATGCGGGCTAAAGACATGGGCATTACCGGCAGAGAATCGCGGGAAGAACTTGAAGCCAATGAGTCACTCAGACACAAACTGGAGTCGATTCGTCTTCAGGCCGGACCGAAGATGAACCTGGGTGATGTGACGAAAAAGTCAGTGCCGAAAATGACCATGATTACTGAGCCGACTCAGGGCGGAGCCATTACAACCCGGACTTTTATTCCGCACCGTTGTCATGCTTCTATCGGGGTTCTCGGCGCCGTCAGTGTTGCCACCGCTCTGGTGCTGCCCGGTTCGGTCTCTGAAGGTCTGGCTGAAATACCATCGGGTGAGAGTAAATCGCTTTCCGTTGAGCACCCGATCGGTGAAATGACGGTGATTCTTACCCTCCCGGAGCAAGGTGAAGTGATGTCAGCGGCGATATTGCGCACAGCACGTAAGCTGTTTGACGGTGCAGTATTTCCGCATCAATACCAACAAATATAACAATAACGACAGCAGTAAAACAGTTAACCAATAACGACAAGGTAACCCATATCATGGATAAGGACTACTTACCCTATCACCCAAATCCTTCAAAACCTGAGTTCAGGGTTCCTGAAGGTGCAGTAGACGCACATTGCCACGTTTTTGGCCCGGCAGAACGTTTTCCGTATCATCCCAAACGTAAATATACCCCTTGTGATGCGCCGAAAGAGTCGTTGTTTGCTTTACGTGACAAGCTGGGTTTTCAACGCAATGTGATTGTTCAGGCTTCTTGTCACAGCACAGATAACTCGGCATTAATCGATGCCCTGCAAACCGCTGGCCCGCTGGCTCGGGGGGTTGCAGTGGTAGATCAGAGCATCACAACAGAAGAGCTTCAGACCATGGATAAAGCGGGAATCCGCGCCGTGCGGTTTAACTTTGTGAAGCGTCTGGTCGACAGCACTCCCCGGGAAGTATTTATCGATATCGCCAATAAAATCAAACCGCTGGGCTGGCATATTGTGGTTTATTTTGAGCCACAGGATCTTGAGGACTTAATTCCATTTCTGAATGACCTGAATATCACCATTGTGATTGACCATATGGGCCGTCCGGATGTTACTCAGGGTGTGGAAAGCGAAGGTTTCCGGCGTCTGATTTCCTTCATGGAAAATAACGATAAAATCTGGGTCAAAGTCAGTTGTCCGGAACGTCTGACCCAGACGGCACCGGATTATTCCGATGTCGTTCCTTTTGCCAGAGCGCTGGTTGATCAATTCCCGGACCGGGTATTGTGGGGCACAGACTGGCCGCATCCGAATATGAAATCTCATATGCCGGACGACGGAAAACTGGTGGATGTGATTCCGCTGATCGCAACCGATGCCGACAAGCAACAGCAGTTGCTAGTCACCAATCCATTACGGTTATATTGGCCAGAGGAGTGCTGAACATGAGCGATGATATCGATTTGGCAACGATAAAATTTGATGGGCAGATGTCCGTCAGGGGTTATCCTCTGAACAAAATGTGTTACTCGTTTAACGGTGCAGAGGGGCGCGAAGCGTTTAAGCGTAACGAAGCTGCATACTGCGATAAGTTTGGTTTGAGCGAGGCACAAAAAGCGGCGGTTTTACAGCGTGATATTCTTGGCATGCTCAAAGAAGGCGGCAGCATCTATTATCTGGCGAAATTTGCCGGTTTACTCGGATTGAACGTTCAGGATGTGGGCGGATTGCAAACCGGTCAGACGACAGCAGAATTTCAGGCATATTTAGATAGTCAGGGACGGGGAAAACATCATGGCTAAAATCATCGGCGGAATTACCTCCTCTCATATTCCTGCTATCGGCATGGCAATGGATCGCGGCTTAGAAGACACCGACTACTGGCGTGATTTCTTCGCCGGTTATCCACCTGTCCGCGACTGGATGAATAAAGAGCAGCCCGACATTGCGATCATTTTTTATAACGATCATGGTCTGGAAATGTTTCTGGATAAAAAACCAACCTTTGCACTCGGCTGTGCACCTGTGTATGAAAATGCCGATGAAGGCTGGGGAATTGCAACCATCCCTACGGTCACCGGTGAAACCGAGCTTTCCTGGCACATTGCCAATACTCTGATTGAAGATGATTTCGACCCGGCTATCTGTCAGGAAATCAAAGTCGATCATGGTTTAACGGTGCCGCTTTCTCTGATGTACCCGGATAAACAGTATCAGCACATTAAAGTTATTCCGGTCTGTATTAACTGCGAACGTCATCCGATGCCGAAACCATCACGTTGTTATGCGTTTGGTCAGTCGATTGGCCGCGCGGTTGAATCGTTCGCCGGTGATCAGAAAGTGGTGGTGCTGGGCACAGGCGGATTATCTCACCAACTGGATGGGCAACGCGCCGGTTTTATTAACACCGACTTTGATCTGGAATGTATGGATAAACTGGTCGATGACCCAGTCGCATTAACCCGGTATACAAACGACGATTTGATTGAAATCGCCGGAGCACAGGGCGTAGAGCTCAACATGTGGATTGCGATGCGCGGTTGCCTGCTGGGGAATGTCACTGAAGTCCACCGCAACTATGTGGCTCCGATCTCTAACACAGGCGCAGGTTTACAACTGTTGCTGAACGAATAAATTATTCTGTTCCTTTAATTACTGCTTTCACCCAACTCTTGGCCAGGTTTTCTCATACCTGGCTTTTTTTCATTCCGGCTAATGCATTTCTGCCTATATCAAAAATGAATAGCTTGGTTGAATGAATCAAATAGCAATTCCACCTAGAAGGGTTACTATTAGCTCACATGAGATATAACTTTTTGTTTACATCATTAGCTCAGCTGTGTAAATACAACGGTACAAATACAGATGTAGTGAATTGTAATCATAGGCTTGTCTGCGGATGAAAATATCTGGGTAAATAAGAATTTAATCCGGTCATCCTGTGTCATCATTGCAAAAGAGTCTCAACATATCTGGAGACCTTTTACGAGAGTGTGTTTTGTAACTACATGATTACATCCTCTCTTTTTATGTTAAATCGGGTTCTTAAATTTGAATAATCTCTTGTTTGGTTGATTCAAAATTTCTGGTGCTTTTATAAAAGACGGGCAGCTTGATTACCCCGACTTCAAACATAGAAAATAGCAAACCGGTAAACAACAAGTTTAAATTGGGTTACACCGTAACCTGATAAGGAGTAGAACAATGAAATTAGGTCTGGTAGGACAACGTATTCAAAAAAGTCAGTCAAAAAAATTACATGAATACTTAGGCGAGTATTACAACCTCGGCGCAACCTATGATTATTTCGATATCGAGCTGGATGGTCATCAGGCTTTGGAAGACAAACTGGCGGAGCTGAAAGAACAGGGTTACCGGGGCGTCAATGTCACTTTCCCGTATAAAGTCTGGGCGTGGGATCTCATCGAACAAAGAGAGCACACCGATCCGACTCTGGGCGCATTGAACACCGTTGTGCTGAATGAAGATCAGATCAAAGGCACCAACACTGACTGCACCGGATTCGCCCGGGCATTGCAAACCGGCCTTGAAGGGAAAAGTGCCGGTAAAGTGCTGTTAAAAGGAACCGGCGGCGTCGGCCGTGCGATCGCTTTCGGGCTGGCGCGTTGTGATGCAGAACATATCTACCTTTACGACGAATCAGCCGATAGCCAGACCACCCTGCTTCATGCACTCACTGGCGCGGGTATTTCTGCCTCTATCGTGGAAAAACAGGATATCGATGCCTGTGCCAGACAGTGCGATGGCTTAGTCAATGCTACACCGATTGGTCACTATACCATGCCGGGTTCGCTCTTCCCTGCCGAATTATTAGGTTCACAAAGCTGGGCATTTGATGCGGTTTACACGCCGGTGATGACTCAGTTTCTCACCGATGCGCAAGCCGCAGGACTGACACTCATCACCGGGTTTGAACTGTTCTTGTATCAAGGCATTGATGCATTTGAATTTTTCACCGGAGTGAAGGTTGATCCTGAAGTAGTACGCAGCTACTTCGCCGAAACCGGAAAATAAAAAAAATGAATTAGGGGAAAGATATGAAACGTTCTATTGCGACAGTCAGCATCTCAGGAACGCTCGAAGATAAATTTAACGCCGCAGCTCAGGCTGGTTTCGATGGGATTGAGATTTTTGAGAATGACCTCACTCAATCGGCAATGAGTCCGGTTCAGGTGCGCCAGTTGGCTGAATCGCTCAATCTGGAAATCATTGCACTTCAGCCATTCCGGGACTTTGAAGCAATGCCGGATGCGCTGCGCAGCAAGAACTTTTACCGGGCGCAAAAGAAATTTGAGCTGATGCATGAACTCGGCACCAAAAATCTGATGGTCTGTTCGAACGTTTCTCCTTTCACCATCAATGATCCGGCACGGGCGGCGCATGATCTCTATGAATTAGCCGAACTGGCAAACAAAGAAGGCTTCCATATCAGTTATGAAGCACTCGCCTGGGGCATTCATACGAAAGATTATAATCAGGCATGGGAAATCGTAAAACAGGCCGATCACGATCAGCTTGGTATTGTCCTTGATACCTTTCATATGTTTGTTCGTGGCAATACGCTTGATCTGCTGCGCGACGAGATCCCACTCGATAAAATATCACTCGTACAGGTCGCCGACGCGCCTCGCTTGCAGATGGATTCGCTCTACTTCAGCCGTCATTTCCGCTGTTTCCCCGGTCAGGGTGACTTGCCGGTCGTCGACTTTGCTCGTTGCCTGCGTGAAAAAGGATTTCAGGGCTACCTTTCTCATGAGATTTTCAATGATGAGTTCCGCGCTTCATCACCCTATGAAAAAGCGGTCGATGGAATGCGTTCGCTATTATGGCTGGAAGAACAATCAGAGCTGCCTCTTTGCGATGAGAAAACAGAGGTTCCCAGTGTTGAAAACATTGAGTTTGTTGAAGTGGCATCCGGTGGCGAAGCCGGTGAACAGTTCGTCAATCTGTTTCAGGCGCTCGGCTTTCAGGAAACCCATCGCCACAAGTCAAAAGACATTACACTGATGCGTCAGGGCGATATCAATATCGTACTGAACCGCGAGCCGGAAAGTCAGGCTCATCAGCACTTTGAAAAGCATGGCGCTTCAATATGTGCACTGGGCTTTGCCGTCAATCGTATCAGCGAACTGCTCAGTAAACTGGATTACTACCGTTGCAGCCAGTTTCAGAACCAGACCGGCCCCGGAGAGCTCAATATTCCGGCGATTCGCGGGGTTGGTGACAGCTTAATCTACTTTGTCGAAAATCAGGACAACTATAAATTTTATGACATTGATTTTGCTAAACTCGCTCAGCCTGATGCCGATCAGCCGTCGCAACGGAATCTGGGATTAAAAGCGATTGACCATTTGGGTCAGACCGTCGCTCCGGCAGATTATCTGCACACGTCTTTCCATTATCGCTCTCTGTTTGATTTTGATATTACACCCACTCAGGATTTACCTGATGTCTACGGTTTGGTCGTGAGCCGGGTTGCTTCCAATTCAACCCATAAAGTTCGCATCCCGATCAATATGTCGATGGCGAGTGACGCTTCCTCACAGCGTTTCTTAAAACATACCAACGGCGCAGGCGTACAACAGATTGCGTTTGCATGTGATGACATTTTTGCCGCAGCCGATCAGGTTGATAAAAGCTATGTATTAGAGATTCCGGACAACTACTACCGGGACCTTGAAGCCCGTTGCCAGTTGGATGAAGCATTTCTTGCCCGCCTGAAGCAGTTCAATCTACTTTATGATGAGAATGCTGACGGTCAGTTCCTGCACTTCTATACCCGCGAGATTAACGGTGTTTTCTTCGAAGTGCTGCAACGGATAGGCGACTACGGTAATTACGGAGAGATCAACGCTCACATTCGTCTGGCTTCTCAGGCCAGAGAAACCGCCAAACAGCGCTAAACCCACCCGCTCCATTCTCTTTCTGTTCCCGACAATGTAACAAGCCACCTGCTCTACGCGGTGGCTTTGAAACGCTTAGTGAAGGTTTACTGGCTCATAGTTAGTTCTGAGCGAACTTAACTCTGATTTTGCTTTTGGCCACAGTTGATAGATTTAGGTTTTCAACAGCTGCTTTTGCTTCTTTCTCGTCAGGCATTTCAATAAATGCGAAGCCTTTTGACAGGCCCGTTTCCTGGTCTAATACTAAGTTACATTCTGTGACCGTACCGTAAGTTGAGAACAGAACGCGGATTTCATGTTCAGTCGTTTTTCGCTCTAAATTGCGAACTAGAAGTTTCATAATGATTGCCTTATATAGAATACTGGCCAAGTGTGTCAGTTAAGTGGTAACAAGCCAAGTAAATACGTCGTTGAACTGGAAATTTTGCACATAACAAGCGCGTCAAAGGCGACGCTCGTACCTCGCGCGCTTTACGCGGGCGTTAGAAATCTCAGGAAGAATATCACTTTGAATGATCAGGAAAATGAATCACTAGTAAAAAAGACAGTGGGAATACTTGCCGCTGTTGCAGCTTTCGTCGTTTCTGCAATCGCCATCTATGAGTTTGCAATAAAACCTGATGGGCCAAAGATAGAGGTAGTTTTTGCTTTAACTGGTACAAATGAAATAACAATTGCCCCTGAAGTTAAATCACAAAGGGCAGAATGGACAGAAATCTTCCCTTTAGGCCTTCAGATAATTAACTCAGGAGATACTGAAGCAAAGAATGTGAGCATATATTTAGAAAGTGCTCGGAATTTAGCGCTAGTTTCCCAGGGGGTCAAAATTGAGCCCCATCTAGTATTTAACAATAATGGTATTGATATGGTTTCTCACCAGATAAAGGTAGAAAGTATTAATCCCGGTCAAAAGATACATCTTGATAATGATCTTTATGGGTACACAGAGAACCATGTTGATTTGGCCGTAGATGTTACCTTTAAAGATGGCGTTTCTGGTGTTATCCCAATGTCTGTGACTTTAACCCACGATCTCAAAGTAAAAGTTTCAGCTTCAAATATGGTTCAAACTGAACTGCCATTAAAGTTGACTCTAGGCCGCCTAGATATACTCTCTGAAAAGCCAGGGGTTATATTTCAGTATACAGACGGCGTTCTTACTAAATATCGCGGTAACATTTCTAACAAATCAAGCAGCGGGACGCCATAACCGGCGCCCCTTCTTGAGGCGTTAGCCATCACTAAAGTCCGCAGCAATAACATACCGTACTAATATTACTTATGCAGCTATGATCGAGAGGGATTATTTGACATGAGAAATATTGAAATAAGTGATTCAACGTATAGTGAGCTAGCAAAGTTGGCAGAACCTTTTGAATCACCTGATTCTGTTATTGCCAGGTTAATTCTGGAGCACGGAGCTAGTTTTGAACCAGCTAAAGATCGTACGCCTCAAAATGGTCGTCTTTTTTCAAATAGAGAAATACAAGAACGTATATCACGGGTAGCTTCAAAGCTTACACCATCTAAATTGCATGAGCTATGTGACGCTTCGTATTCAAAGGAAACGTTTGGAATCAATTTCCCTTTGTTAGTTCGGCTTCCGGTGGGGGCTCGACAGGAAGATAAAAGCAATTTAGTAAAATCAGCTGATGGGGTAAATAGATGGACATGGAAGTTTGGTTTTATTAGTGATGGTTACGAATATGCCATTTGTACTCAATGGTATGATTATAATGATAAAAATGTAAAATATTGGCTTAGCCGTTACGAAAGTGAAGGCTAACAAACGCGTCAATTAGGACGCTCGCTAGCTCGCGCCTATTACGCGGGCGTTAACTGGCAAGGAGAGAAATGGAAGTTCAGCTAGTAAAAATAAAACGAGAAGAACGGCACGTGCTTGAAAATTTGTTCTGCTATTACGTATACGACATGTCAGAGTATATGAAATGGAATCCGGATAAAGATGGTACGTTTGGGGGCTACGATGTTTCAAAGTTCAACCCTTATTGGGAGCTAGACGACCATATTCCGTATTTTATAAAGGTGAATAATGAACTTGCAGGGTTTGTACTAATTCGTCGATATCCTAGTGACTTAACATTATACGACATTGCTCAATTTTTTGTTCTTCGCAAGTTCAAAGGTCAGGGCGTGGGTACGGACATTTTGGCGCAAATCGTTAAAGCTTTTCCTGGTAAATGGCAAATTCGAGTTCTTCTGGAAAACTCCGGTGCACTAAGTTTCTGGAAATCTGCTGTTTCGAGTATCGTAGGTGAAGATTACAGGTTGTCAAAAGCGAATGATGTCGATCTTCTAATGTTCTTTATACACTTCGAGACAGCCAGTTAACAAGCGGTTCAAGAGGGACTACCAACGCTTGGCGGATTTAGTTCAAATTATAGTGGTTTAATAATCCCGGACACCATTTCAGATAGAAAAATCACCATCACAGAAAAAGAGTTCTATGACAAAACAACGTTGCTCCTTTTCAGCAGAATTTAAACTCGAAGCCGCCAGTCTGGTTCTCGATCAAGGGTTATTCCGTTGAAGCTGGTTATCCTCATGGAAGAAGGATTAAGGACAGAAAACAAAACAGGTCAGGCTTATTCAGGCCTGACCTGTTTCATTTCGAACGATTGCAAGGACTATTTTAATGATGGAAATCAGGCATAGCTCTTTCTCAATACACATGACTTAATTTTTGGCCAGAATGGTGTATTAGACAGATAAATCAGTGTGATCGATACAAATAGAACGATTGAGATCGGACTCGTGAAGATGCTCGCAATTACAGCATATAAATTATCATCTTCAGATAATAATGCCCGGCGCCAGTTTTGATCCATCAGATCACTCAGTATCACACCAAGAATAACCGGGGCAACCGGGTAATTATAGACTTTGAAAAAGTAACCCACGATACCGAAACCTAACGCCCACCAGACATCCGTAATCGAATTGGTAATCGCATACGAACCCACGATCGACAAGATCATAATCAGAGGAATTAATATCCCTTTCGGACAACTCACCAGCTTGGTAAAAATACGAATTCCCGTCAGGCCGAAGATTAAAACAAAAATATTAGCCAGCACCAGATTGCCCACGGTAAACCAGAAAATTGTTGGGTTCTCAACCAGCAGTAGAGGACCGGGATTTAAGCCATGAATATACAACGCGCCAATAAATACCGCTGTCACAGCATCACCGGGAATACCGAGAGTCAGCATCGGAATATATGCCCCGCCGACTGCCGCATTATTTGCCGCTTCGGGCGCGATTAATCCTTCTCTGGCACCCTGACCAAAAGGAACTTCAGGATTTTTGGTGGTCCGTTTCGCATGGTCATACGCCATCAGCGCTGCAATATCACCGCCAGTACCGGGCAAAGCACCGATCGTCACGCCAAGCAGAGAGCTCTGTAAGCTCAAAGGAAGATAACGCCGGACATCGGCCCACTCCGGGATGATTTTTGTCAGCTTCTGCTTCACTGATGCTTTATCCATATGATGGAGTTGATTGAGTGCTTCAGAGACACCAAACATCCCGATCATTACGGCAACAGGGCTGATTCCATTCCATAATTCGACAATACCAAAAGTAAAACGCTCTTCAGCAGTCAGTGAATCCAGACCAACAGTGCCAACCAGAATTCCTAAAGCTCCGGTGAACATCCCTTTGGCAAAACTCCCCTGAGATAAAGAACTGATTAGCATAATGCCAAGCATACCCAACATCAGATAATCACGCGGCTGAAACTTAATGGCAAACTGGCTGACTACCGGGGCTGCAACAACCAGTACAATGATGCCGACAAAACCACCGATAACCGACATCACGGTTGATAGTCCAATTGCCCGGCCAGCTTCGCCTTTCTGCGCCATAGGATAACCATCAAGGGCTGTCGCAATCGCGGAAGGTGCGCCAGGGATATTGAGCAAGATCGCGGTACGAGAACCGCCATAAACTCCGCCCATAAACACACCAACCATCAGACATAACGCATTGTTGATATCCCACGAAAAAGTAAATGAGATAAGAATAGATACAGCCATAGTGACTGATAACCCGGGAATCGCTCCGATATAAACACCTAAAAACGTGCCTAATGCAGTTAAAAATAACAGCTGAGGAGAAACCCAGGATATCGCAAAATTTTGAATAACGTCGAGCATGATGACTTCCTAAATTATGCAAACCAGTGAGCGATATAAGCTAAGATCTCTCCTTCAGGAACAATTCCTTCCGGTAAGACAACAGAAAAAGCCAGACGAAATATCGCATATATCACGAAGATAGATAAAAGAGAAATAAATAGCGTTCTGACCATACCGTTCTTATACAGAACAGATATAGACACGATCAAGAACACAAGCGAAGTAATTAAAAACCCAATACTTTCTAAGAGAACAGAATAAGTAATAACGAGCGCAATCATGAATGAAACAAGATTGGGAATAACTTGCTTTTTAAATGCTGAAAAAGTGAATTTTGTCTTATTTTTCCCATAATTATTAACGACGGTAACACAAGAAAAAACCAACATGATAAATGCAGCACTCATCGGGAAAACCCCTGCCGAACTTAATGTGCTGAATCCTGAAATTTTATAGGCTTGCCATAATAAAAATATACTTACACCGACCATCAATAAACCAAATACGGTTTCTCCAGGTACTTTAGATTCTTGGGTCTGCATATTTTACACCTTTTATTCGAGAGTCCAGATAAAATAGTGGCAGACACATCTGCCACTATTTTCTGGATATAACTATTTTTATTTATTGTGCACGAGGTATATCAAATTCTTCAGGAGAATGTTTAGCAATACCATTTTCATACACTAACCATGACGCAACTGAACGGAAACGGTTCAGGTATTGCTTCGCAGCATCACCGGTCAGGTTAAGCACGGAGAGTCCACGCTGTTTCAGTATATTGCGGAATTCTGCTGAGTCAGCTGCAACATTGAAAGCGTGAGTCAGCTTTTCGATAGCTTCCTGAGGGGTTCCTTCTTTCACAAACACGCCAAAAAATGGGCTGTAAGGGAGCTGAGGCGCGAGATCCGGGTAGTATGCAGTAATTGGTTTCACGTCCGGCAGATCAGCATTTGCTGTTTTGTCCAGCAAACCGATCACTTTTAGCTGGCCAGATTTGATGTACTCTTTTGCGGCACTAAATGTCGCTGGCTCCATATCAATCGCACCACCTAAAAGCGCTGTGATTGCCGGGCCGTCGCCATTATATGGAATCGTTTTTACATCAAGCTTTGCCTGTGAGTTGAGCAGTGCCATCATGATGGAAGGAAGACCGCCAGGGCCAGTTGAACCGACTTTCACTTCTCTCGGGTGTGCCTGCACGTAATCGACAAATTCTTTGATGTTGTTGTATGGTGCATCGCTGCGTACCACAAAGATCGATGCTGCCTGAGCCAGTACATTGATTGGCACCAAATCGCTGTAGTCGATATTTGCTAATCCCATGACTTTATAGAGCTGTGGGTTTTCTGCGCCCATGAGAACCGTGTAACCATCATTCTTTTTCGCATAGACGTATTTGGTCGCAATCACACCAACACCGCCGGGACGGTTGGTCAGGATGAAATCACCGCCAAGTACTTCTTCAGCTTTTGGTGTGACTGAACGCATGACCGTATCGGTTGCACCACCAGCAGACCATTGAATAATCCCCTGAATGTCCTTCTCCGGGTAAGCAGCATATGCCATCGATGAGCTCAGACATAATGTGCCAAGTAGCAGTTTAATTGAGTTCTTCATGTTCTCTTCCATTTTGATGTTGCGCTTTACAATAATGAGGGATTGGTACTCCACCTTGCGGTGCAATCGGCATCCTCAACATTACCCTCATCTGTACAGTCTTATTGTGTTGTCGTTGACCATATCAAACAAGAGACCTTAAATTCCACCCTTAGATAATAAGCAGACTACCTATTCAAATCGAATTCAATTTTGTTTATGTGTATTCAAAATTTGAACGCGATAAGAAAGGGGGCTGAAGCTAATCAGGTCGTTAAAAATAACATTGAATGATAACGGATGTACAAAAATTATTTTTAGTTATACAAAATCAAGGAGTTGATACTAATATTGCTTTCATTATCAAGAGCAGTCCGAGGTGAAAAGTGTGAACTTGGATATAAATTAAAGTGAATCATTTATCATATCGGGTGGATGAGCCTGTGGGTTTACCGGGTAGGATCGGTGGATACCGGGACTGATGAAAACGATACTTCGTCTGTCAGATGTGACCGGCTATTGACCAAAGGTCAGCATGATGATGCCTCCTGACAACATTTTGGCCTATTCAGCCATGATGACCAGTGTCAGATGATAAACGGTTGTTACTCTGAATCCGATGCTCAGAAACGGCGCCATGTGAAATAGTTATCTTTCTAAAAATTAATTTAACTATTGACGCCATATCCGTTTGTTCTGCAAATTTCCTTATTTGCAGAACGTTTCAATATACAATGCTTCGACCTTCTCTCTTGCCCATTGAGTTCTGCGCAAAAACTTTAATGACGATTTAATCGATGGGTTATTGTAGAAACAGTTGATTTGAATTTCTGCATCTAAACCTTCCCAACCATAATGTTCTTGTAAACGCACAAGGATCTTTTCTAACGTCAGACCGTGAAGTGGGTTATTGGGCTGTTCCTGACTCATTTCCGGAAGTTCCTACAGTACCTGAATTTAAAGACAGAGTTTACCAGAATAAGCCTGGCTATTTGCAGTTTTCGCCAAGTGAAAGCCCTACATAGAACCCAACCAGCATTCAGGTCTCAGTCACTTCAGCCACGAAAGCACGGTTTCAGCCTTTGGCACACCTCCCGAATGGACAACCTGTTCATCCATCACCACACCGGGCGTCGACATCACACCATAGAGCATAATGGTTTCTAAGTCGGTGACTTTCTCAACCGTCACATCAACCCCCTGCTCTTGTGCAAGTTCCTCGATCAGCCGGGCAGTGTTCACGCAATTGGCACAGCCAGAACCCAATACTTTAAATACTTTCATCTGCTTCTCCTAAAAATTCCAGTAAGGTAAGTTAAATATCCATCCCATCAGGGTAAATGCTGTCAGTAACAGTACCAGCAGCAGCCCTAATAACCGCCACTGCATCACCTGTTTGAGCATTACAAACTCAGGCATACTCGCAGCAACCGTACTCATGCAAAATGCCA
This sequence comes from Vibrio mangrovi, assembly GCF_024346955.1. Classification (NCBI taxonomy): domain Bacteria; kingdom Pseudomonadati; phylum Pseudomonadota; class Gammaproteobacteria; order Vibrionales; family Vibrionaceae; genus Vibrio; species Vibrio mangrovi. Next base: position 1,072,547 of record NZ_AP024884.1, read on the forward strand.
GAGTCGTCCCGATGGGTAAGCCGTTTTTCAGTAAACTTTCCATAATGGGAATGACTCCCGTCGCGTTAGAGTAGAGCGGAATTCCCATCAGAACCGATGCAGGGACAGTCCACCACTGCCCTGCACCTAGATGTGCCTGAATCCAGCCATCAGGCACAAAACCGTGTAAACCCGCACCGATACCGACACCAATCAAGACCCATTTCCAGACTCTGCCGACAATTTCCTTCATCTCAGTTTTTGCAAACACATGGCGTTCCGCCAGTGTCATTCCACTGTCAATGGAATCGTCGGGAAGCGGGTGGGAATGTTGCTCCACATCCGAATTATCTTTTGTATTCGGCTGATTTTTTGCTTTAGGCTTATTTGCTGCGTTAGACATAGCCTTCGCCACAAATGGCTGTAACCAGCGTTCGGCACCGATACGGTCCAGAAACCAGCCACTGAATACACCGATCAGCATGCCGATGACGATATACATCACGGTAAATTTCCAGCCCAGTAAACTGAATAAAAGTAAGATAGCGACTTCATTAATCAGTGGTGAAGTGATTAGAAATGCCATGGTGATTCCCAGAGGAATTCCGGCAGAGGTAAAACCAAGAAAAACAGGAATGCTGGAACAGGAACAAAACGGAGTGATCACACCAAAGAAGCTGCCGGTGAAGTAGCCGAACAACCGCCTTTTCCCGGCTAAATAATCGCGGACCTTCTCGACATTCAATGCCGCACGGAACAGTGCAATGACATAAATCATGACGACCAACAGCACCATGATTTTGCTGGTATCTTCGATAAAAAAATGGACTGCGTCTGCTAACTTTGTCCCGCTTTGCAACGTGAATAACCGGTATGTCATCCAGTCGGCAAGATAGGTAAAAACCTCAAACATCTGTGCGCCTCATTGTTTTCGTAACAACGAATCGTTCTTGTGATAACACTTGTCCTTGTGATAACAATCGTTCTTACGACAATTAATAGTCTTCATGACGGTTTATGTACGCCATGCATCCTGTGTTTATCAGTAAGACGAACCAAGGGCGCGAAGGATGCAGTTTTTTTCAATGAGGTGGCGGATATTTTTCAGAGAGTCGTCAAACGTACGGATTTGCTCCTCACAACAACAGTGTTAGTGATTATTCTCGTCATCCGCGTAGAAGCAGCAGACACGCTGCTGAGAGTCGAACCGGATATGGCACTGCTTTTGTAATACGGCTTTGAGCTTTCTGCGGGCTCGCTGTATCCGGGATTTGGTTGCCACCAGCGTCAGCCCGTTATCGGCAGCAAATGCTTGTTGAGTCTGTCCTCTCAAATCGCACTGCCGGATCACTTCTCTGTCCGGCGGACTTAATTTTTCCAGTGCTTTCGGCAGGCACTGCGCCAGACTGTCAACGGCAGGTTGTTCCTCATGTACGGAAGCGATTTCATTCTCATCCGCAGAAGAAACCAGCAACTTTCCGGATTTTCTCTTTTCATCCATTAGCAGATTATGGGCAACCCGGTACAACCAGGCGCGCTGGTTATGGATATCACAAAACTTTTTTTCCTGTTGTAAGGCGCGCAGAAACGTATCCTGAAGCAGGTCAAAGCTCAGATCGGCGTCCCCGCTCTGCTTCAGGAGCCAGTAATAAATATCGGATTCGGAGAGATGCCATGTTTCAATCAAACACGGCACTGCTGAAGATTTACTAGGATTGGGCATCGTATTTATATCTTATGTAATCAGTTCATCATTCTGGGCTATATTCACTAAGATAGCCGCTGAAGCAACAGCTGACTACCCGAACCATACGATTATCGGGCCTGATAAAACTCTTTTTTAATCAATTTCTTCATTTTGCTGTAAGAGGCTTTCTCATGCAGTAACTTTAATATTCTGTGCATGACGGGAAACGCATGGCTTAGATGAATAAAGTAACCATCACAGAAATAGTTCTTATTGGGTTTACCATCGCTGGAAATCAGGAAACGATGCTTTGGACAGCCGCCATTACAGACCGGTTTAACGATACAGTTCCGGCAGTCTGAACTAAGGTTGGTCAGCTTCTGCTGCCCAAATTCAATATTCTGTGGCAGGTTGACTAAATCCAGCATCTCCTGTTCATTGATATTGCCCAGTTTATGCTCGGGATAGACAAAATGATCGCAGGAATAGACATCGCCATTAGATTCGATCACCAGATTCCGCCCACAGGTTTCATTGATAACACAACCACTAGCCTGCCCGGTCAATTTGGTCAGAGTCTGCTCAAAATTCATCACAAAGACGGAGCCAATATCATTCTGTATCCAGTGGTCAAATATAGTATTTAAAAACCGGCCGTATTCTTTTGCCGGAGCTGACCATTCGGTCACTTCACTCTGACCGGAAAAATCAGGCTGAATCAGTGTCAGGCCATTCTCATCGGGCTGATTTGCGCGACGCTCAACCAGTGGAATAAACTGCATATAGCGGCTGCCGATTCTTTTCAGGAAGTTATAAACATCCATCGGCCTTTTAACGTTTTCGGCATTGACTACCGTGAGCGTATTAAATTCCACTTTATGTTTTTTGAGTGCATCCAGTCCTTTCATCACATCGTCAAAAGTGCTTTTCCCGGCCCGGGTATGGCGGTGCGCATCATTACTGATACGGTCACCGTCAATGGAAAGACCAACCAGAAAGTTGTGCTCTTTCAGAAAAGCAGCCCATTCGTCATTAATATTGATGCCATTGGTCTGCAAATAATTATTAATTTGCTTGTTGCCTTTATACTGGTTCTGCAATGCAATCGCTTTGCGGTAGAAATCAATCCCCAGCATTGTAGGTTCTCCACCCTGCCACACGATATCAACCACATCCGAACGCTGAGACTGAATATTCTGGCGGATATAGTTTTCGAGGGTTTCATCATCCATTTTCCAATGGCTTTTTCGTTCTGGATACAGATGTTCTTTCTCCAGATAGAAGCAGTAAGAACAGTCTATATTACATACGGATCCGGACGGTTTTGCCATCAACTGGAAGTTTTCTACTCGCTGGTTCATCTACTGCTCTCCTGATTGCGACACATTGGATTTTATATTTTTTATATTCTGAGTTTTGGTATTTTCTGATGCAGACACGGTTAGACATCATCCGGATGAGTTCTGCACCAGACTCCCGAAGAATTAAAAACGCAGGTTACTGAAACAAATTTCCCAGTAACCTGCCTTTATGAACATCACAACATCATGTGTGATTGTTTAATCGGGAAATGCATCTTCCATGTGGTTGAAGTGGTACAGAAGATCCCACGGCTTAATATATGCCGGATCACTATACTTTTTCGCTTCTTCCCACCATAGCTTTTTCATCTCAGCCAGTTTCTTCGGATACTTGTCAGCAACATTGGTTGACTCGGAGAAATCAGCCTGAGTATCGAACAGTTCCCACTGATCATCAGCAAAATCGGTTCCGATTTTATGCATTGCAACTGCTTTCCACTTACCTTGTGTAATCGCTCGCTGACCACGCAATTCAAAGTACTGAACATTACGGGTTTTGGCATGCTTGTTGGTAAATGTCGGCAGAATAGATTTACCGGCAACCGGGATCTGTTTAACGCCATCGACAGATTTTGCAAACTTCGTTCCTGCGGCTTCCAGCATGGTTGGCGCTAAATCCACCAACTGTACATATTGATGACGAATTGCACCTTCATCTTTAATATGACCAGGCCAGGATACGATCAACGGTGTTCTCACTCCACCGGCGAAAGGCCATAGTTTATAACGGCGGAATGGTGTTGCTCCGGCCCATGCCCATGGACGCTGATACAGCATATAAGTTTCCGGACCACCGGCTTTATCCAGATTGGCATCCATTTCAGCAACGGTGGTTTTATCCATATAAGCATGGTAGAAACCGCCTTTCTGGGAACCTTCAGAAGCCGCACCGTTATCTGTTGCGAACACAATCAGCGTATTGTCATACTGACCGGTTTCTTTCAGGTGTTTCACCAGACGACCAATCTGCTCATCCGTATGAGTCAGGAATCCGGCGTAAGTTTCCATAAAGCGAGCAAACACCCGTTTATGCTGGTCATCTAAAGAATCCCAGGCCAAATCGCCTTTCTCACGCGCAGGCAGTTTAGTATCAGCCGGGATAATACCCATTTTTTTCTGACGTTCGAAACGCTGCTGGCGTAGTTTGTCCCAACCCATATCGTACTTGCCTTTATAAGCTTCGATATAGGATTTAGGCACATGGAGCGGCGCATGCGCAGCACCCATCGCAAAATATAAGAACTTAGGCTGAGGATCATTTTGATCCATTAAATGAATCGCATGGTCCGTCAAATCAACAGACAGGTGATAGCCCGGCATTTGTGGTGTCGGAATTTCCTTGTTGTTTTCAATCAAGTCCGGATGCCACTGATCGGTATGACCACTAATAAAGCCATAGTAGTAGTCAAAACCTTTTTTCAACGGCCAGAACTGATGGTTCCGTTCTTCATTTCCTTTGCTGTATTCAGGAGCCAGATGCCATTTACCCAAAGCAAATGTCTCATAACCGGCAGCACGGAAGGCTTCAGCTACGGTTTGCGCATTGGTTGGCAGCTCACCGCTGTTTGCCGGCCCGGATCCCAGAGGAACACTGGCATCAGGTCCTGGTGCTTCTTTGATTCCCGGCATATGTTTCGGTGGCAAATCTTCCATATGCACAGTCTGAGCATTCCGTCCCGTAATCAGCGAAGCCCGGGTCGGAGCACAGATAGCGTTGGTATCAAAGCGGTTATAACGCAGACCAGAAGCCGCCAGCGCATCGATATTCGGCGTTTTAACTTCCGAACCAAACGCTCCCAAATCGGAGAAACCAATATCATCAAGCAGAATCATGATGACATTCGGCTGCTGTGAATTATGGGTCTGTGCCTGTGCCGCATCGACAAAACCGGACACAGATAAAGCAGAAGTCACAGCGGCGATCGAAAATACGTTGAGAAGGTGTTTTTTGGCAACAGCGTTGATTCCCGCAGTCGTCTCAGACTTTCCGTCCTGATGACTGGAGCGGTTTCCCAAAGCGCCGGATACCCGTTTCCTTAGTTTGCTTAATTGCATAATTTATCCTTTACATCACGTTCTATATTAACTAACCCAAAGAGTGGATTCAGTGAGCCGGAAGCAACTTAGAAATCGAACTGGAATTCCAGTTTTGTCACATCCTGACCACTCGAATTCATCACATGCGCAACCCACACTCTCATGTACGGTTTGATGAAGTATTGTAATTCCGGAGCCAGCGTTGAACCGAATTCATCTTGTGAAACGGTCACAATAGGCGAGAAACCGACGAAATTATCCGGGAACATCTGATAAGTTGCTGTGGCCGACCACCCCAAACCTTCAGTCGCAAAGCCAGCTTCTTCAATATCTGCCGCAGATTCACCTGCTGCTTTTTTAGAATAGGCCATATTGGCTGCGATTTTATGTTTCATTCCAAACTGTTTATAACCTTCTACAGAATAGGTATACAAACTTTCAGAATGTCTGTTGCGTCCGGTATCGGATTCAATATTACTGCTCGTATCTACGTTACCGATAATATAAGTACCATCTCCGTTTTCTAACATCGGTTGCCCGTTATGAACAGAGAAATAAACACCGTATGAATCTGGCATATAAGCATAAATATCCGCAGTCTGATAACCTAAATCCATGCCAACAATATCGGATTCGGTATCGTAACTGGCATTAATAAATATATTATTATCCAGTTGGTGTTTATAAATAATCTTGTTGGAATTTTTCGCACCGGCGTCGCCCTGAGTATCATAAAGTCCCTGAACACCAATATCTGTGACAAAGATTCCCCAGGTTGCCGTATGCTTCGCCAGCATCAGCGCACCAAAACGATCTGATTCAAAACCGGTTCTGAACTGTTCCCATTTGACCGTATCTTCCAGCGCACCATTGAATTCGTTGGTTGTCTGACCGTCGGTTTTTCTGTAATTTTCCTGAACTTTCAGCCAGAAATCACCGATAAAACCGATATCATCCGTGAGCATCGTTTTGCCACGTAATCTGAGGTTTCCTTGTAGGTAACCATTGTCCCGGTCAAGTTTGCCCTGCTCTTCATATGAGTGCTGCATGTTTCCTTTCAGTCTCACAGTGGCATACCAGCGCGAGCCATTTTCCACATCGGAAATTTTAGAAATTTCACTGCCTTTGTTTGCAGAGAGGTAGTTTTCAACAACGTCGGAGTCCCAATTGGTCGTCGGACTTTTTGCGTATGCTCCGGAAGTTAATAATAGGGATACAAGTACAACCAGTTTCTTCTTGTCCATCGTCTTTTCCTTATAGATATACTATTTCAGATCGGTAAACCACACTGCCATATGATTTATCTTTCACTTCACACTGCTATTGATAAAAATAAAAACTACGTTAATTCAGTCTAGGATAATTTCTTGCATTTCAGGTACAAAAAAACCCGGGACATCCAGTTTAAAATAATCTGGACACTCCCGGGTTTTGCCCTGCATGTGGTAACAATCCCGACGAAATAAATTTTATATATAAAAAAACCTGACTGTTTTAATGGCATAATAATGCACTAATAAAACATGTCAGGTCTTGCCCGCAAAAGCGGTAACAATCCAATATCTGTTACTGTTGAGACTAACTCTTGTCCTATTTATGTTCAATTAACTAAATTATCAACTGTGACGCACCTCAGTTATTTATCGCATAAACCCTGAAAAATACCGATTCAAATCACATTCTGTAATCGATTGCGACTTTCATTATATTACCAGACATTGGAGCGGGAACTCAAAACCCATATCGGCCACTCACCACCTGCCATAAAGTGACAAATGCAGATATGCCAGTCACTTATCCGTAATAAACGTCTAATCGTCAGAGAGAAATACATTGAATATTAATCAAGCAAATGCCCTTCAGCCCAAAACTCTCCCTGCAGGAGATCCACACCCAGTTCAACCTCAGGGACAACTCGCAGTTCAGGGACGTCATCTGCCGGTGCAAATCGATCACACTCCGAACCATTCAACAACGCCATTTTTCACAGCAGCAAAGAATTTTCTACTTTGCCGCACAGAGCTGACAGGAAAAGCCGATGAGTCAACCAGCATGTCTTATCAGGATAAATATGAGGTGGTAAAAAACCAGTTTGAACACCCCATTCCCGCCAAAACCGAAAAGATGACAGAGGCTCAAAAGGCTTTAATCGACAAGCATTTTGATGCGGCAGCCCGGATCTATCTGGACAGAAGAGAATCTTTTGCCATGAAACACGCCGATCTAAAACTGGGTGCCCGATACCATTCAGAACTACCTGAACCTCATTTTTATCCGAATTCGAACAAAACTGTACGCTATATGCAGGATGCATCTGCACAAAAAGTGACACTTAACCATGGTCATCTGCCACAGATTACTAATCTTGATGGCACGAACGTCGCTCCGGGAAAAGCAAAGAAAGCTATCATTTTTGTCAGAAGTAATTCATTGAGTTCCATACAAAATCAACAGACTTACGCGACTCCCAAAATGAGTACGGTTGAAGATAATGTCCGGAAAAGAACCCAACACAGTTCGTTCAAACAGGGGGGAAATGTTGTCAGTGCCGGGAAACTCATCTTTAACAAACAGAATGAGCTGAAAACAGTTATCGCCCATTCAGGGCATTACCACCCCACAATAGAGTCGATGTATAAATTTGCAGAGTTTGGAAAACAGACAGGGCAGTTTGATCCGGACAAAATCATCTGGAAAGATCACGATGAACATAAACTTCCCATGAATCAGGCCAACCGGATGAAAGCCGTACTTGATTGGGCCGAACAACATCCTAAATCTTCAGACAGCGAATAGCGGTAAACAGAGCACATAACCATAAATAAGAAGCGGGTGGAAAATCCAGCCCGCTTTATGAGTTGCTGTTTTAAATGTACGTCGATCTGATGATATTTTCTGAATAGTGCAGCAGTTTCCAAAACCCGTGATATCGGTTTCTCTGCCCCTGACCTACATCAGTGCATCCAGATCCGCTTCGGCCAGCATCAGTCCGGCCCGCAGACCACTTTTTACTCCGGCATTGGGGAAAATCAGCCATTCATTCGCACGTTCAACCCGATAAGTAACATCACCATCCTGTGCGATCAAAGCTCCCTGAGCAAAGCTGGTGAAATTCTTGGCATCGTCACTGACATCGATAAAATGAAAATCGTCTGAGAGCTTTTTCAACTCACGTGCAACCTGATACACCTTAATCGGTGCCAGCATATCGGCAGAGAAAGTTTCCCCGCGAATAAAGCATCCAAGAGCCTTATCCGCCGCCGCAAACTGAGTCAGATCATTCTCACCGAACGGCCGGGCTTTTCCCAGTTCTAAAGTGCAGCTCTGCACCTGCATCACCGCATGGGTATAATAGCTGAATGTCCCGCCGGGAATCGGATTGATCACCAAGGCTTCCAGTCCCATACCGATTAGTCCCTGAAGGAAATCATCGGAAGCCAGCCTCTTTTGCGGTAGCAGTCCGAAACGAATATGGAAAGACTCCCGAATCGCCGTGTGCAGATCAAAATGGAACCGTTCCTGCCCGACATCGGCAAAAAAATCTTCAACGATATTTTCCAGCTCAACCGCCCGCGTTGTCTCATCACAAACCGGATAATCCCGGTGATGACCGTTGAACAACCGGTTCAGGTCGATCGTCTGATAACGCACTCCGGCCCGGATGGCTTTCGGGTTTCCCAACACCACCAGCAACCGGACAGCCAGTGGCATTTCTCCGGCCAGCAGTCGGTTGACATGACGTGATAAAATTTCGATCGGCGCTGTTTCGTTGCCATGCACTCCGGCCGACATCAGCACACTTTTGATTTCACCGGTTATTCCTGATGCGATCTTCGGCTCCAACAGCAGTACGCCATCAGTCAGCCATCGCCAGATTAAATTTGCATTGTCACCGGATGTCGCTTCTGGTGTCTGTCCCTGTAACGTCGTCTGAAGAAAATCCTTCATTTTTCCTCCTTCCCCACCACGCTTAACGCTGGAACGGGTATATGGATCCTAAATGCAGAATCTGGGTCAGTTCATCCAGGGCAGTCCAGTTTTCCGTCAGCAACTGCGGATCGGCCAAATCACTTTCAGAAAGGCGATCCCGGTAATGTTTTTCAACCCAGCTCGTCAATGTCTGGTAGACATGGTCATTCATCAATACATGGGAGTTTGCTGCCTGAAGCTCAGCTTCATTCAGCACTACCCGTAAACGCAGACAGGCCGGTCCTCCGCCATTACGCATGCTTTCCCGTAAATTGAACACCTGCACTTCATCGATCGGACCACCGCTTTGCGTTAACGCAGAAAGATAATCCCATACACCGTTATGCTCACGGGCTTCCTGCGGTACGACAATCAACATCTTACCATCCGCTTTGGTTAAAAGCTGGCTGTTAAACAGATAAGTGTTAACTGCGTCAGCAACTGATACCTGTGAACCCGGTACTTCAATAGGTACAAACTCACATCCGGTCGCAGACAGCTTACGGCTGATCTCCGCAAAAGCTGCTGACGTATTGAGAAATGCTTCCTGATGGTAGAAAAGCACCGGCCCGTTACTGACTGAAATAACATCATTGTGGAATACACCCTGATCAATCACAGCCGGGTTCTGCTGGACGAACACTGTCTGCTCCGGGTTCAACTGATGCAGGCGGGCAATTGCTTCACTGGCTTCCCGGGTCTGACGCGCCGGATAACGTTGTGGTTCTGCCCCGCCACCATAGGCCTGACGACCATAGACAAATACTTCGACACCGGCATCACCGTAACTCCGGCATAAGCGGTTGTGATTGGCAGCACCTTCATCTCCCATCACCGCTTGCTGCGGCAATGCAGCATGGTGGGCAAAGTGTTTTGGATCGGCAAAGATACTGCGGAGCGCGTTACCGGTTGTCTCCTCTTCAATCGCCCGGTGAAACTTATTATTCAGATTCGCCACCGTGAAGTGAACCCGCCGATCCTGCGTATCAGCCGACGGAGAAACCGTTGCAGCATTGGCAACCCACATTGAAGAAGCCGAACTGACCGCCGACAGAATTTCCGGTGCCTGTCTGGCAGCCTGCGTGATCACCTGCGCATCGGTGCCGCTGAATCCCAACTGACGCAGTGTACTGACACAAGGCCGTTCCTGCGGTGGAAGGACGCCCTGTTTCAGTCCCATATCCGTCAGCGCTTTCATTTTCATCAACCCTTGCAGCGCTGCCAGCTTCGGATTGGCCGCAAGGCTTTTGTTACTGGTCGAGGCCACGTTGCCGAATGACAATCCGGCATAGTTGTGTGTCAGCCCGACCAGCCCATCGAAATTAACTTCATAGGCTGACAGCAGTGGTTGTTTTCCTTCACTCATTCTAATACTCCCTCATCACTAGCCTGCTGTGGAAAAATCCAGTCCCGGAGAAACCGTCTCCGGCATCTCCAGTTGATCGGCTTCCATCGAAGCCATCGGCCAGGCGCAGAAATCGGCACTGTAAAACGCACTCGGACGATGATTACCTGACGCACCGATGCCACCAAACGGCGCAGTTGCAGCAGCACCGGTCAACGGGCGGTTCCAGTTGACAATTCCGGCCCGAGCGGCGGCAGCAAACTGTTCGTAATCGGCCCGGCTGGTCGAGACAATTCCGGCAGACAAACCAAAGCGAGTCTGATTCGCCATAGCAATCGCTTCATCCAGTGTCTGATAGCGGTTCACCGTCAACAACGGACCAAAGAATTCTTCATCAGGAAGATAATGTGCCCCTGAAACATCCAGAATCCCCGGAGTCACTATCGCTGTATTCGGATCGGGCCGGGTCATCTCCAACAAAGGAACAGCACCGTCTTTACAGAAATTGCGCTGAGCTTTGAGTAATGATTCTGCGGCCTGATTTGAGACTACCGCTCCCATGAAAGGTGCAGGATCGTCATCCCAGCGACCAACGCGAATCTTCCGGGTCACTTCGACTAATCGTTCAATCAGGCGATCACCTTGTTCTCCCTGTTTGACCAGCAGACGCCGGGCGCAGGTACAGCGTTGGCCGGCAGAAATAAACGCCGACTGAATAACCAGATTCACCGCCGCATCCAGATCAGCGTAGGATTCGATCACCATGGCATTGTTGCCACCCATTTCCAGCGCCAGAATTTTTTCCGGTTGTCCGGCCATCTGACGGTGCAGGCTATAACCGGTACTGGCACTGCCGGTAAACAGTAGTCCGTCGATTTCATGATTGGAGGCCAGAGAAATACCAGTATCTTTTTCTCCCTGCACCAGATTAATTACTCCTGACGGCAGACCGGCACTGTGCCAGATTTCTATCGTCATCTGGGCAGTCCGGGGAGCCAGTTCACTAGGTTTGAACACTACGCAGTTCCCGGCCAGCAGGGCTGGAACGATATGACCGTTCGGTAAATGTCCGGGGAAGTTATACGGCCCGAAAACAGCCAGCACACCATGCGGGCGATGACGAAGTACCGCTTTGCCACCCGGAATGTCCGTCACTTTTTCACCGGTCCGTTCGTGATAAGCCTGAATGGAAACCTGAACTTTGTTAATCATTCCCTGAACTTCAGTCAGCGCTTCCCAACGAATTTTTCCGGTTTCACTGGCAATCACTTCTGCCAGCTCATCTTTACGGGCCGTCAGCTGTTCAACAAAACGTTGCAGCAACGCAATCCGCTGCTCCAACGATGTTTGCGACCAGGGCAGAAAAGCCTGCCGGGCCGCACTGACCGCCTGAACCACATCTCCGACATCGGCTGCATAAGAAGACCAGATCACGGTATTAGTGGCCGGATTCCGTTTTTCCATTAGCTGTCCGCTACCGACAGACCAAACACCATTAATATAAAGACTGGGCTGATTCATGAAAGATTCTCCTGTGCAAAAAGTGGTGCCAGACGGACCGTATCACCGCTGGTCACATGCAGTGCCTGAGCCTGCTCTCTGGTCAGTAAAATATGGGATTCTGTGATTTCCGGAGTTCCGGTAATAGCCCGGTAACCGGCAAAACTTTCATTACCGATCAGACAGTGAATCTCTCCTGTCGGCTCTGCTGATGTGATTTCGACGGTTCGGGTCTGAGATTTACGCACCACCCGTAAATCATTGACATAAGCTTCCAGTGTCGGTCCGGCATCAAAAATATCGACATAGCCTTCGTAACGCATGCCTTCGCTTTCCAGAATTTTCCGGGCCGGAATGGTATTGGGATGAACCTGAGCAATCACGGCTCTGGCTTCATCACTGAGAAAATCAACATAGAGCGGATGTTTCGGCATCAGCTCGGCGATAAAAGATTTCTGCCCGACGCCGGTCAGATAGTCGGCATGAGCAAAATCGATGGCAAAAAAGTGGCGACCAAGGTTTTCCCAGAATGGAGAATGTCCATGTTCATCGGAGACGCCACGCATTTCTGCGATCAACTTATCGGCAAAACGTTCCTGAAATGTTGCAATAAATAGCAACCGGCTTTTCGACAACAGATGCCCGTTTTTACCGTGACGGTATTGAGGATCGAGAAACAGCGTACATAACTCGCTGTAACCAGTATGATCATTACTTAAAAACAGCGTCGGCATCTGCGTGTAAACATCCAGCTCCTTGGATGCATGAACCAATGTGCCGACCCGGTAGTTGTACCAAGGTTCACTCAGCCCGATAGCAGCCTCAATTCCGCAGATCCCAACCACCTTGCCACTGTCGCTGTCTTCCAGAACAAACAGATAACCCTGCTCTGAAAGCGGAGCCTGTTGATCCCAGGTCCGCAACATCCGCTCAATCCGATCATTCAACTGGCTTTCATCATCTTGTAACGAGGTAAAACCAACCCCCGTTTTCGTCGCCAGTTCTGTTATTGCATTTCGGTCGCTCCTTGCAACCGGACGGATTACCATCATTTTTCAATATCCCTGAATCACTTGTGTTCACTATAGTCACTGAACGGAAAGATCGTCACTGAACGGAAAGACCGTCACTGAACGGAAATATAATCACTGAACGAAAAATAGCTGTCATTGACCGGAAAACACCAAACCTGTCTGCCACTTTCTATACTGCCGGAGTTAGCGATTCCCAGTGCCAGAAGCGCTTCATCTTCGAGCAGTAGTGTCGAGCCTTCCAGCCATGCTTCAGCCATCACCGCCCGGAAATCCGTTTCAGTACTGACACCAATCAGATATTTCTGCGCCTGAGGTAGACGCTCGACCAATTTTACCCGGCACAGTCTGTGGTTCTGCCAGATATCAAGGGTGTTACGGTTGGCGGTCAGAATCGGCCCGGCATCGAAAATTTCAACATATTTATCGGGCTCGAATCCCTGCTCGCTCAGTAAGCCACATTGCAGTTCCGCATCCGGATGAACCTGCCCCATGACCGCCTGAGCTTCTTCATCAATTAACGGGACATACAGCGGATGGTGCGGCATCAGTTCGGCAATGAAGGTTTTATCCCGGGTGCCGTTGTAGTATTCCACCTGATTGTAATCCATGCGGAAAAACTTCCGGCCGACATGTTCCCAGAACGGCGCCCGGCCATTCTTATCGGCAACGCCCGGAATCACAGCCAACCAGTCGTTAGTGAAACGCTCCGGATGGATCGACATAAACATCAGTCGCCCTAAAGTAATCAATGCCGGATAAAGGCTGTTTTTCAGCGCCGGAATAACATAGAAAGAACAGAGCTGAGAATGATCACTAAGATCGTGATTCAGCGTCAGCGCATGAATCCGGCTATGAACTTTCAGCTCCCGGGAGGAATGGATCAGAATATCATTACGCAGTGCATAAAATGGTTCCTGATACCCGGCCAGCGCGTTGATCGCGCCGGTTCCCAGAATCTGGCCGGTCATGGTTTCTTCCAGCACGAAGAAATAACTTTCCTCACCCGGAGAAAACACATCCTGCCGGAATGAATCGATCGAGCGTTCTACTTTTTTAATCAGATGGGAACGCTGGGCGGGCAAGGTATAAACCATCGGCCCACTTTCATGAGCCAGACGTTCGATTTGTTGGATGTCACTCAGTTGAGCGGGACGAAAAATAATCATCAACACCTATCCTTGGGCAAAAACCGATTTCCTGATGCAAACTTGTTCCGGTACAGTTCTTCAAGTTTATTTTTGTACATAACGTGTCAGTGCGGCTCTGAATCGCTGGCAGCCGTTTTCCAGCTCGTCGGCAGAAATATTCAGTGCCGGAGCAAAACGAACCACATCCGGTCCGGCAATCAGTGTCAGTACGCCTTCTTCAACAGCCATCTGACTGATTTGTTTTGCCTGCCCGGCATACGTTTCATTCAGCTCACAACCGATCAACAACCCGGCTCCGCGAATGTCGCGAAAAACCGCCAGCTCCCGATTGAGTTGTTGCAATGTGTCGACCAGAAACTGGTGGCGACTGACCACGCCACTTAAAAACGCTGGCTGACGAATAATTGAAAATGCTTTTCCGGCCACTGCCGTCGCCAGCGGATTACCGCCATATGTCGTACCGTGACTACCGACAGATAGCGCCGTGGCGTAACGGTCTTTTGTCAGTATAGCTCCGATGGGAAAACCGCCGCCGAGTGCTTTCGCAGTCGACAGCACATCCGGTTCCACACCGTAATTCATATACGCATACAGTGAGCCGGTTCTACCCACTCCGGTCTGAACTTCATCAAAAATCAGCAGCGCGTTGTATTCATCACACAATGCCCGCAGCCCTTGTAAAAACTCAGTCGTCGCCGGAATCACACCGCCTTCCCCTTGGATCGGTTCGACAATCACAGCGCAGGTGCGTTCTGAAATCACTGCTCTGACAGCATCAAGATCATTATAAGCAACATGATGAATTCCGCCGGGCAGTGGTGCAAAGTCCTGAGAATACTTTGGCTGCCCGCCAGCCGAAACTGTAAACAACGTCCGGCCATGAAAGGCGCTGGTAAATGCAATAATTTCATTTTTCTCCGCCCCGGACTGCTCCAGTGCATATTTCCGGGCCAGCTTCAGAGCTGCTTCATTGGCTTCCGCCCCCGAGTTACAAAAGAAGACTTTCTCAGCAAAAGTAGCCTCGACCAACTGCTTCGCCAGCGCCAGCACCGGTTCATTGGTATAACCATTCCCCATATGCCAAAGCTTTCCTGCCTGTTGCATTAATGCTTCTTGTAGTTCGGGATTAGCATGTCCCAAGGCATTCACGGCAATGCCTCCGGCGAAATCGATATAAGATTTGCCACTCTGGTCAAATACGGTAGAACCTTCACCCCGAACGGGAATAAAAGCAGCAGGTGCATAGGTCGGAACGAGATAATGGTCGAAATCTTCCCTGACAGGTGTATCGCTGTTCATCATGAACCTCTTCTGGTGAGAACAAATTTGTCTTAGGTTCTTAGACTAAGGGAGTTTGCGGGAAAAAGATTATGGAAATCTGACCTGATTTTATAGTTTTACGCCGGGATGGAGATGTTTCATACGAGGGATTTTGAATAAAAGGGACAAGTTTTATCTTTTTACTATCTTCACGTGCGTCGCTCACAACGTCAACCTAGTCAAAAGTACAACCGACCTTGCCCACTTTAAAATTCTTGAGTTCAACTAGCTCTTATTTGATTGTTCGAAATTACCGAATTCTTCAATAAACAAATTTACAAATTAAAAAACACCTAATTGTCCAAGTCTTGTACACTGGCGAGTCTGAACATGGGGGTAATGAATGTTGTCACAAGTCGCAGATGTAGTGATCTGACCCGTACAGCCATAAAAACCCCACTGTCCTCCAGGGAGGTTCCCTTCAACTCCATTAGGGCATTGATAAACAACGACTGATTTTTTAGCAGATTTTTCCGGCAAACTCTGAGGAACTAAATTACCGGCATCATCATACATGAGTACCTGTCCTGTCTGACCTTTAGCAAAGATCGGACTTGAGGTTTCTCCTTTTACTTCACAGCTCTCAGGATCATACTTATCGGTACACTCATAAACATCAGCCTTCGCATATAATGAAAATAAAACACTTGAAACGACAGCGATGGTTAAATAAGATTTCATACGATATAACTCCTTCATAATTAACATTTTACAACAAATTATTCCGGCAGCATTTGAACTTATTTTCATATAACAATCAATTCATGTTTCTATCTGTGATCTCCTGACTGAGAGTATTATCACTTTTTCAGAAAGCTGGTGGTCGGATACCACAATACTGATCACATATATGAATTCTATTACATACCTGCCTGATGCTATTTATTGAGAAAAATACCAATACCAGAATATGGTCAACATCATGTAAATTAAATGGGATAAATTAAATGGGACACACACCGTTGAACAATTAAACGGGACACACACCGTCAATCGGTCCTCATCTTTATGAAAGAGCGATATCATTTATCAACCATTACTTTGAATTTACTCGTAATTGTTCATCAAACCACTTTCTCTATCGTGTCTAATTAGTCACGATTCATACATGTTTCACGATACCGACTAATCCATGACAACCGCTCGCTCACAACAGATTTGTCCTGAAATCACACCATACTACCATTGCGTCTCCCGGTGTGTGCGACGCTCATTTCTATGTGGCTACGATAGTTACAGTGGTAAATCTTATGAACATCGGCGTGATTGGGTTGAATCACGGATATTTGAGTTAGCCGCAATTTATTGTATTCGCATTTGCTCCTACTCCGTGATGAGTAACCACTACCATCTGGTTGTCTTCATTGACAGAGAGGCAGCCCTGGCCCTTTCTGCATATGAAGTAATTGAACTATGGTGTACTGAACATCAGATGCCTCCGCTGATTGAGCGTTTTATCTCTGGACAACTGTTTTCTAAGGCAGAATACGATGCCTGTGATCAGATAATTGAAACCTGGCGTCAACGACTCTATTCCCTAAGCTGGTTGATGAAGGAGATTAATTATGAAATTGCAGTTCAGGCTAATAAAGAAGATCAATGTACCGGGCGCTTCTGGGAAGGTCGCTTTAAATCTCAGGTATTACTTGATGAGAAAGCATTACTGGCAGCAATGGCCTATGTTGATCTCAACCCTATCAGAGCCAATATTGCCGAAATTCCTGAACAATCTGAACATACATCAATAAAAGCCCGGCTAATGACACTAAAACAGGGACAAACCGAGACACCACCACTTGCCAATTTTATGGGATGCGCACACCAAGGGAAACAGTATGGAATTCCCTTCAGACTAATGGATTACATCGAACTGGTGGATTGGCTCGGGCGACAAATCAGAGAAGGCAAACAAGGATATATTAACCAACGACAACCAAATATTCTGACCCGCCTATCCATCTCCCAACAGGAATGTCTTATCCTTTGTACCGAGCTTGAAAAGAAACCGAGGATTTGGATTGGCACCTCAGAACGGATCACCTTTGCCAAACATCATCTCAAACGACAGCGGATAGTGGGAATTTGTATCTCTTAATCTACAAGTTCCCCAAACCCAATTTAATTATTGGTGTATTGCGAGCATATCTTGATGATTTCACGTCTTCGTTCCATAAAATCAACTAACCTTTTCATTGCCTGATCCAAATCAGAAGGGCACTTCAGAGAGTACCATAGGGAAGAGTGATGGCTATGTGAGTATATTCCCTATGGTGAGCACTGTATTCTTTTAAGGTGTGTGTCCTTGTTATAAATTCACTTGTTAAATTGAGATTTATGCATAACACTCTTTTAGATACCTTCAAACCACCTTTCTTTGCATTAGGTTGTCGTCATTTACATAACAGATATTAAGTGGAATTATATTGATAACATGATGTTAAAGAGAATATAAATACATGCCATAATCAAAAATGAAACACGTATGAAATTGACATATTTGGAAAACTTAATAACCTCTACGCTTATGTAATTCATAGTATATTTATCACTAAACAATAACTACAAAGGTTAGGTTTTATGTCGGCATCCAATAATCGAATTTTTTCGATAGTTTCTGAACAAGAAATATCCCGACTAGATGAAATGATGAAAAATTTCGACTTGGATGTTTCCATTTCAATGTCTTATATAAGACGAATTCAGGGATTACAATTCAAACACTTGGAAAGACGATTCTCTGGAATTCAGGGGAATACATTAAAACGATACATGCACCAAAGCTACCCTTCAATGCGTCCTCTCCATATAGTTGCTGCATACTCATGGATCACAATGGTTCCAATGACCGCATTTTTCACCAACTTAGGCAAAAAAAAGTTCTATAGTGGGATGAACAGCAACTTAGTCGAAGCACTTGCCTGTATCGGGCGCTTGCCTACAGAGACTCTGGACTCGTTTCTGGCAATGATCTGTAGCATGATAAACAAAGAGTCAAGGCTGGAATTTCTAACGTTCAGAAGCAAGCTAGAATCGGAATATGGAAAGATGGATGACCACAGTCATCTATTCCCTCCTGACATACTGGATCTCGACGTTTTTGCCATTGATTACTATCGTTCCGTCGCGATTGCAGTAAAAAAATTCCGAGAGGAAAATAATCTCTCAATCGCTACGATGTCCAGAGTTCTTGGTTTATCAAAACACTCCTATAGTGCTTTAGAAAACCCCAATAAAACCACCCATTTCCCCGTATCAATCGGGTTTAGGGTAATGCAAGGCTTTCAGCTCAATACCCATGTTAATTTTACCAGTGAAATGAAATACTTCCCTGAATTTCATAAACTCAGACAGGTTCAACATATCCAACATGTTCGAGAGAGACTGACGGTTGAAGCATTGAGACGGCTTGGAGAAAGTGAGCGAGAATCAATGGTTAAAATTCTGATAATTTTATTAGACACATATAAATAAGAATACGCCTTCCACTAAATTTAAAGTGCCTGTCCTTATTCGCTTCTTATTAACCTTTATTGCATGCCATCTATTTGATTTTCCGAAGCCCGATTACCCCTAATGCCAGATATCGACTACAGTCTAAACAGGTGTTATCTATAATTTTCACATCTGGACTGTGCTCTCAGGATTAAGAAAGCACAACAGCAATCACTGGAGGAAGTCATGGGTAAGGTAAACCAGATTCTGACAGGTCATTCTTGTGCAACTGATGCTGAGGCAGCCGTTGCAGAACTGAGCGCCCAGATCGCTCAGCCACAAATAGCTTTGGTGGTTTTCTTCTGCTCCAGCCATTACGACTTGCAAAAACTGGCTGTAGCAATCAATCAACATTTACCTGGCATCACCGTTGTAGGCTGTACCACTGCTGGTGAAATTGGTCCCTCTGGTTATCTGGAGCACAGCATTTCCGGCATGAGCTTTTCTGCTGCATGCTGTACAGCGGTAGTCGGCCATCTGGATAATCTGCAATCTTTTGAAATCTCCCGTGGACGAAACTTTGCACAGGATCTGCTTCGTCAGTTGGAAAGCTCAGAATCTTATGTCGATACCAATCGTAGTTTTGGATTGCTGCTGATTGATGGTTTATCGGTACGGGAAGAACCGGTCACTCATGCTCTGCAAGATGGTCTGGGAACCATTCAGATGATCGGCGGTTCCGCCGGTGACGATCTGAAACTTGAACAAACCTGGGTATTCGTCGATGGTAAATTTCATACTGACAGCGCTGCGCTGATACTGATCAACACGACACTGCCGTTCCACCTGTTCAAAACCCAGCATTTTGTATCCAGCAACGAACGAATGGTCGTCACCGAGGTGGATGCAAAAAACCGGATAGTAAAAGAAATCAATGGATTACCGGCAGCAGCAGAATATGCCCGTATCGTTAATGTAAAACCCGAGCAACTGACATCCGATCATTTTGCCGCCTGGCCGGTTGTCGTGATGATTGATGGCACTGACTTTGTCCGCTCGATCCAGCACTCCAGTCCTGATGGCAGCCTGACATTTTATTGTGCGATTGATGAAGGTGTGGTGCTCAGAGTCGCTCGTGGAGAAGACATTCTGGGTAAACTGGAAGTGGCTCTTCAGGAACTGGAAGAGAGCTTAGGCCATATTCAGGGAATGTTGGTTTGTGACTGTATATTGCGCAGCCTAGAAGCGGCCCGTAATGGTAGCAAAGAGGCTGTTACACAGCTGCTGTGCCAACACAACGCTGTAGGGTTCAGCACCTATGGCGAGCAGTTTGGCGGGGTTCATATTAACCAGACACTGACCGGAGTTGCTATTGGTAGCAAGGAGGAAACGGATGTCTGAGCAGGACAGTGACACAGAATCCCTGCGTCAGGAGATTGAGCGTCTCAACAAAGTGGTGACTTCTCTGATGGATCGGGCAGAGCGTGAGGCAAACAAACTGACCGGGAATTACGGCTTGTTTCAGGATGCCGTCATGCTGGAAAATCAGGTGCGTCGCCGGACTGCGGAACTGGAATCTGCATTACGCGAAAATGAACGGATAAACCGCGATTTAACCCGGGAACGGGAAGAACAGCGTAAATTGATCAAAAAGCTGGAAGATGCCCATAATCAGTTGCTGCAATCGGAAAAATTAGCATCTATTGGTCAACTGGCCGCAGGTGTCGCCCACGAAATTAATAACCCGATTGGTTTTGTCAATTCCAATCTGGATATGCTGGAAGAGTATGTTGGCCAGTTGCTTCAGCTGCTTGATAAATACTCAGGGTGCGAAACGGAGTTATCACCTGAGTCACAAGCACCAATAGCAACGCATAAACAGAAGATCGACATCGACTATCTGCGTCAGGACATCGTTACCTTAGTTCACGAATCCATTGATGGTGTGGCACGCGTGCGCAGAATTGTGCAGGATTTACGTGACTTCTCACGCCCCAGCGACTCCGAGTGGCAAAGTGCAGACATTCATGCCTGTATCGACAGTACACTCAATGTGGTCTGGAATGAAATCAAGTTCAAGGCAGAAGTGGTCCGTGAATATGGAGAAATCCCCCATATTGAGTGCTTACCATCCCAGTTAAATCAGGTCTTCCTGAATTTGCTGGTCAACGCAGCTCAGGCCATTGCTGAGTGGGGAACCATTACGATACGTACAGCAATGGACAATGATCAGGTCGTTATCTCAATCAGTGATGATGGCGTCGGAATCGATGAAAAAGTCATCGCCCAGATCTTTGATCCTTTCTTTACCACCAAACCGATTGGCAAAGGAACAGGACTGGGACTTTCGGTGACTTATGGCATTATTGAAAAACACGGCGGTCGTATCGAAGTTGATTCCACTCTGGGGAAAGGAACCACTTTCACCATACATCTTCCGATAAAGCGTTCCTGAATTTTTCTGTTTATACAGATTTTTTTACCACCAACAAGAACAGTGGATAAACACCTTCAACCCCATCATCGTTCTTCTTGCGAATCTCGAAATACTGCTCTGTGCTTTGTACGATAAATCCTGAACTTTCCGCAATGGCGACCAATTCCGGAATATCAAATCCATTGTGTCCGGAAAACTCCGGATGATGTTGATGAAATGAACCATCTTCCTGATAAAGATCGGCAATAATCATCGTTCCCCGGCTTTCCAGAACATCATATGCATCAGCAAAAAATCCCTTCACATCAGGAATATGATGCAACGTCATTAATGTCACGATTGCTGAATATTTTGAGTTTAACTCTGACAAACGCTCTATCTGATGAGTATGGATATTACTGATATCTGCTTCATCAATTTTCTTCTGCGCAACATTCAGCATTTCCTGCGATGAATCGGCAAGATGAACATGGGTAAAAGTATCCCGGAACTGAACACCCAACAAGCCAGTGCCACTACCGAAATCAACAATACTGTCGTACGACTGAAAACCAATTTCCTTCACTCTTTCAGCAGTAACCTTCGACCGCTCAACCTTCATCGGGTTACTGTCCCAGGAGCTTGCTACAGAATCAAAATAATGGCTCATGGTGCTTCCTTGTGTTTAAAAAATCTGGAGAGAATGGATTTTCATCATATCTTACCTTTGGGGAAGATACATATGGTTTGTTGTATTTGCCTGTGGTGGTATTGAGGTGTGTGTTTGGTTTATTTCGTTCCAGCAAAATTCGTGACACATATTTTGTTAATTGATTTGACTTGTATGTCATGTTAATGACCGAATGATCTCAAACACCACATTTCGTTACTCACCGAAGTATCCATTTTCTATTTGGCTATAGTGTCCGTAAATCAGTCACATCACCGAAGGAAAAATAATGATAGCGGTTCTTTTTGAGGTAGAAGCCATACCAGGCAAGAAAATGCGCTACTTCCAACTCGCGGAACAGTTACGGCCTCTGCTCGCCGATATTGATGGTTTTATTTCTGTTGAACGATTTCAAAGTACCACAAACCCAGAAAAATTTATCTCATTATCTTGGTGGAGCCATGAACAAGCAATCAAGCAATGGAAACAGAATATCCAGCATCAACTAGCACAGAATGAAGGCAAAGAAACGATTTTTTCTTCTTATAAAATTCGGATTCTCAACTTAACCAGAGAATATGGTCCCAACCAATAAAAGAGAAAAAGATATGTATAACATTCATATTATTTTAAACAATAATCCGGGGGATCTTGCCCGGCTTAGGACAATTCTTGGTAATAACGGTGTGAATATCATAACTCAATAATTATAGTCCCTATGCGAATTGCTTGATACTCATAACGAATAACTATACAGTTGCGCAAACAGTAACCAAGAATTGGTAAGTCTGATGCTGGATCATCAAAAGGACGTTTCATCAGAATGGGAAACATATATTCCGGAATTATCAATGGCAACTCTGGCAGCCGCGATGTCCGACACCTCACGGATGAAAATTCTTTGTGCACTGATGGACGGGCGGGCATGGACAGCCACAGAACTCTGTTCGGTGGCAGATATCGCCCCATCAACAACGAGTGCTCATTTATCCCGTCTGTTAAAAGCAAATCTAATTACCTGTTTATCTCAGGGGCGCCACCGATATTTTCGTCTTTATAGTTCACACATTGCTTCATTTCTGGAAAATATGATGGGAGTTTCTTTTCATACAACTCACCCATCACGCAAGAAAGTACCACAAGAGTTATTAAAAGCGAGAACATGCTACGACCATCTAGCCGGTGAAATCGCGGTGCAAATCTACGATTTTTTATCAAAAAACCAATGGATTACCGATGACGGAAACAATTTAACAAAATCTGGCAGAGAGGGATTTACACAATTAGGTATTCATTTTGATGAGAAAGTAAAACGCAAGAAATGCTGTGCATGTCTGGACTGGAGTGAACGAAAGTTTCATCTTGGCGGACATGCTGGAGCGATGCTGTTTGAGTTTTTTGAAACAAATAACTGGATTCAAAGAGTCACCGGATATCGAGAAGTCATCATTACAAAGCAAGGGCACCGTGCTCTTAGAAAATATTTTAGCCTAGAGACTGAGTAAAACAGGGAGTTATTCCTATCATAATTCAGTTTACCATTAGTCGCTAATACTAAGCCTGTAGAAATGAATGTACATAATTTCAATAAATAAAAATATCAACCCAATAAGTCCAGAATAATGCTTCGTTACACTTCGATTGTTTTTATATAATAACGAGATCTATACTCACTGAGATAAGCAAGTTGACTCACAGTGAGTGTATTTCATGTATATGAAAGTAGAAAGAATAAAAAACAATCATCAGTCGGTCACTCATACTATCGATGAAAGAAAAGAAGGTGTGATTCAAAAACGTGGTTTCTTCGATCACAGACCAGAATCGATCAACCAACCAAGTATGAAATATTTAATTGATAATCGCTCTACTGTTTTTCAGCTTCATACAGCATCGAAACAACCCATACAATTTGTCAGAGGAGTGAATAAACAAGAGAGAACTCGACATTTAAATGATGTGACATCACTGCGCGGGCATATCATGTATGCCCGAGATCATCCGGTCAAAACAAGAAAAGCAGGACGCAAATCTCAGGCACGGAGCTCAGTGAAAAAGAAATTAACCCCGAGAGAGCGTTTCTTTACTCATACTGAAGGGCATTACGTCAGAACACTAAATAAAAGAAATGTTACAGTCAGAGCACACGTGGATGAAGAAAATAAAGTAATGACGCACGTGTTACAAGGACGTTTGGATATGTGTAAAAACTGTCAGCAATTTTTACTACCGGAACTGAAAAGAAAATACCCGCGATACACCCATCAAGTACATTATTCTTTTCATGATTTAACCGGCTCCAGAACCTTCTGGAACAAACTAGGTAAGAAGAAAATGGTCACGAGAGTTGGTAATGATACCATAACAAGGTACAACGAATCAGAAAGATAGCAACTTTTCGTCATCCTTCCCCCTAATTGTAATTCCATATGTACCGTTACAAGGAGATTGAGGTGTGTGCCCGGTTTATTTGAGCATACATATACGATGAGGGATTTAAAGTGCCTGTCCTTATTAGCTCCTGCTTATTAGCTTCACCCAACCAAGAAAATCATCAGTTCCCCGATGACTGAAAGCGAATCAAGCACGGCTCTTATCTGATCCGGATTCGCGACAACCGAATTCTTTTTGTATATTTTTATACCAATTCAGTACAGTCATGAGTCACATGAAACGCTTGCAAGTGAGTTGGAACGACAAAAGAAAAGGCTCTGAAATTAAATTCTCAGAGCCTTTATCAGCAGCTTCGAGCAGCGTTCAACCGAGCTGCTTCACTGATCGGCATAAGTAAAACCTGCCTCTTCTCTTATCACTACCTATTAAAGATTAATGGGAAGCGATCCACTGTTTCAGTGTATTGTATACGGAGCTGGTCATCCGAGTACCACAGTTACGGGAAGATGAACCGGTTGTATGAATGCCACGCACGTAGTTATTCTTATCCCGGATACCGCTGCCACTTTGGCCACCGGCTGTATCCAGCGTATAGCAGACACGATAAGAAGAAATGGTATTGGTCGCACCGGAGTCAGTCCACAGCGTCCAGTGTGTTTTATCACCCGGATATCCGGTCACCGAATGAGTACCGCCGGAATAAACGCCCCAACCAGAAGACCCACCATGTGGTGCTTTTTGCAACACGATTAACCCATAATCATAATTAGAATTACGGTTATCAAACCAAGCTTTGGTGGTGACCGCAGTTTTCCACCCTGTGGTTCCCCAAGGTTTTGCAGAACCATTCTGCCCGGCGGCGAAATCCAGATTCTTATACCAGCTACCACGACCGTCTGCCACACAGTGGCCCGCTGTCAGTACATATTTATTACCAATTAGTGTACCAGTACATCCCACTGAAATGTGGCCGATATAGTTGTAAGGTGAAACAGTTGTATTAGTGATCCGGGTTCGATCATCACTACCAATGACCACCCCCTGAATATCCTCTTCTTCTCCGGTCACTTCAGGTTTCACCGTTGATTCCTGTTCCGGTGTAGTAAATAAAGTGGCATCCAGACCCAGATCATCAAATGTTCTAATTGCGTCCTCAAGTGCTTGCAGTGTTTCTGCTGAAATCTCAGCGGTGGATTGATTTCCCTCACGATCAACGGCAATTGCGCTCATTGCATCTGCCCGGTCAACAACAGAGTCACTGAACGTCGGATCATCATTGGTAAATTCCGGCGGCTCAACTATATTAACACCATCAATAAAGTTAGCTTTCTGAGCGATTTCGGTAAATAGTGCTAAATCACTGGCCTGAACACCCAGTGAGCACAGACCAATGATTGAGAGGGATAAGATTCTAAACTTCATTTTGTATTCCTTTAGATTCAGATTAGAAAGTAAGCAGCGTTCTGACATCCTGCCACTGCTAGATATGTTGAAACATCAATAATCAACAACATGCATAATAGCTTAAGTTTTCAATTTCAGGAAAGCTTAAAATCAGTATTCATCTCATCACTCATTACGCGGACACCCGCCCTAATCAATCTCTCATCATTATGCAATCAGTCTGATCATTGATGACTAACAAAGTTGAACTCACTCGGAATAAGCTGTTGAATCGGTTTCCTATCTCGCCTCAGTCCACCACGATAAGACGCACGTTTCATCATCCCGAGAGTATCCATGACAACTGCCCGCTCACAACTGATTTGCCCCGAGGTCACGCCCTACTATCACATCGTCTCCCGCTGTGTCCGGCGCTCATTTTTATGTGGTTACGATAGTTATAGTGGTAAATCCTATGAGCATCGCCGTAACTGGGTGGAATCGCGTATCTTCACATTAGCTTCTATTTACTGTATTGGAATCTGCTCTCATGCAGTGATGAGTAACCATTACCATATGGTTGTCTATATCGGTAAAAAGAAGGCTATCTCTCTTTCTGACCATGAGGTCATTGAACGATGGGGACAAGAGCATCAACTCCCCCGACTCATTCAGCGCTTTCTCGCCGGCCAGTTGACTTCTCAAGCTGAACATGATTCTTGCACCCAACTCATTGAAACCTGGCGTCATCGCCTGTATTCCCTCAGTTGTTTTATGCAAGAGCTCAATTATGAGATTGCCGTCCGCGCTAACAAAGAAGACCAGTGCAAAGGACGATTCTGGGAAGGGCGGTTTAAATCTCAGGCTTTACTTGATGAGAGAGCCCTGTTAGCCGCAATGGCCTATGTTGACCTCAATCCGGTCAGAGCAAACATGGCTGACACGCCTGAGCAGTCTGAGTACACTTCAATTAAAGCCCGACTGACCTCACTGGAGCAAGGAAAAACCGAAACCCACGGTTTAGTGAACTTCATCGGCTACGAACATCAGGATAAATCCCAAGGCATTCCTTTCCGGCTGATGGATTATATCGAATTGGTCGACTGGGTCGGGCGACAAATCAGAGAAGATAAACGGGGCTATATTAATCAACGCCTACCCAATATTCTCACGCGGTTGTCTCTGCCTCAGCAGGAATGCTTCAAACTCTGTACCGAGCTGGAAAAGAAACCCAGACTCTGGATTGGCTCGACTAAACGGCTTAATCTCGCGAAACAACAGCTCAAAAAGCAGAGAATCCTCGGGATTCATATTTCCTGAACAATACCATTCAATATCAATTCAGTTGCTTACATCCGTCATCCATTCAAGCCGATGATTCATCTTTATCGGCGCGCAAGACTGCTCTTCATCATTCAATAACCCGACATAAAATCGAGCAAAAAACAACGCATCTCGAGAACTGGCTTAGAAAAAACAGAATGACTTCAATCTCTGAACGAATCCATTCCTGAGGTGCGTGTCCTGATTATTCTGCGTGTCCTGATTATTCTGATTATTCTGATTATTCTGATTATTCTGATTATTCTGATTATTCTGATTATTCTGATTATTTCTAATATATCTAAAACCATTGTCGTTTCAAATTATAAACAAGCTTGCGAGCTAATTGACTCATTAGTTGAAGAAGGTATTAAAGCCGTTGAACTCTGTGGTGGGTCGGTGAAACGGGCTTGTTTAGGATGGTTCCAGATACCGTAAAATATTCAGTGTCATTTCTTTAAACTGAACCCAAAAGGAAATGACACTGAATTTTGAACACTAGCTTAAAAACTAATTAATTTATTTTTTTATAGAAAAATTTTCATTAAGCCATTTTGAGAAAAGAATTTCATATAATTTCTCCGGAGACCCTGTAGACAATGGGATGCCATTTACCTTACTAGGGCAACTTGCTGATGACAGACGGGAGGTATTTATTAACTTCTTATCTTTTAATGAATACATAGAAATCAAAACAGACGCTTCATCATAATAATATTCATTACAGTTGATCCCTAGTGGATCACTCCATTTTTCTACACGTGAATATATTAAATAATCATTTTTATTAATAGTCCCTATTTCTAATGCCTTATCTTCAGTTAAAACATTTCTATCAGTCGTGACACGAGATGTATACTTAGATAATTCATCATTGGCAATTCTTAATGCAGAAATATCACTTCCTTCTGCTACTTCATCAGAATTTATTGGTGATAAATAGGTCATTTTCATGCCACTACCACCATTTACCAAGTAGATACTAACACTCTGTAATGGTATTTTAGAACTATTATCTAAGACTTTACCATTGATGGTATCAATGTTATAACTATTTGATGAACATGCAAAAACAAACAATGTAGACATCGATATGAAAATTATTTTAATTTTTTTTATCATGAGACAACCTTATAATACTATAAAATAAAGACACTCCAAAAACATTTATCAAGTCATCCTTTTCATATTTCCATGAACCCAACCATTTCTATATAAACATCGTCCATTTGTTAAAGATTATATGCAAACCTTACATTTAGATAATGTGTAAAAAATAGGTCTATCCATAGAAGTAAAAATAGATCACTCTACAGATAAAGAACAACAAAAATTTATTAAATATCTTCGTATTCAGAGGATGACTTAGCATAAATATCGTCCCAAAGTAGGGATTCATTGTTTTTGTTAGGAACGTATTTTAAATTGCAAATTAGTCAATAGCAATGATCATCTCATAAACAACACACTAATTTATTGAATTTATTGATCTATGACGCCTTTTTATATCTAAATATAAGCTATTGAAAAGACAAAATATGCAACAAGTTAATTATTGCTTTATATTTATTCGCTTCTTCATCTATCCAATATAAAAATAACTTCAGTAATATCATTTCCTATTTTGGGCACACACAATGTAAATGCAGAACTTCACCACTACACCGGTCCCGGCAGGTCAATTCCATTTTCTTCCATTTTGCCCATTCGGTGATAAATAGCATGAGCTGCATCGATAAATGGCATGGCCAGAGCCGCACCACTGCCTTCCCCTAATCGTAATTCCATATGGATGAATGGTTTTAAGCGGAGATATTCGAGTGCGATTGCTGCACCTTTTTCTGCGGAAACATGGGAAGGGATCAAATAATCCCATACGTTAGGTTCAATCAGACAAGCGATCATAGCTGATGCATAGGACAGAAAACCATCCAGCACCACCGGGGTTTTCATGGCGGCAGCACCCAGAATAGCACCACTCATTCCGGCCAGATCAAATCCTCCGACTTTCGCCATCACATCGATCGGATCATTGCGATCCGGCTGATTAAGAGCAATAGCCTGAGCAACAACCGCTTCTTTATGACGTAATCTGCTGCTGGGCAAATTCGCGCCCAAGCCAACGACTTCCTGAGGTGCTTTCCCGGTTAAAACGCTCACAATAGCAGCAGCTGGTGTTGTATTGGCAATACCTAACTCACCGATCCCAATCACACTGAGTTGCTCTGTATCAATGGTTTTTCTGACGTATTCGGCGGTATCTAAAATTAACTGCTCTGCCTGCTGGTAAGTCATCGCCGCCTGTCTGAAAATATTGCCACAACCCTGTGCGACTTTCATATCGGTCACACCATCGGGGGCCGGCCCATCGATCCCGACATCAATCATTTCAACATCAATACCGAGCGAGTGACTGATAGCTGCCACACCAGTCAGACCATGAACCGTATTCACGGCCTGTATTGCTGTGACTTCCTGCGGGGTAACCGCGACATTTTCAGCAAAAACACCATGATCCCCGGCCATGACAAAAATTTTCTTCTTACCGGTTTTCCACTCCGTCGTCCGGTAGATTGCGGCCAGTTGGCAGGCCATTACTTCCAGCTGACCTAAACTGCCGACCGGCTTGAATAAGCGATCCACATGGGCTCGTGCCATTTGACGAATGGTTTCATCAACCGGAAAAATCGATGCTTTCAAAGCGGTCAACTGCGGGTTCACAAGATACCTCCTGCATGTCAAAAATTTGTGTCGGAACAACAATATCTCCAGATAACCTCAGGCCGTTGATTTCTGGCCCGGCATCCATGAAATTCCCCAGTCTTTCATTTCCTGTTCATTGCGAAATAAAGGCATGCCCAGTTCCTGATGCATTCTGACCAGCCATGGCTGCTCCAGACCAATATTTTCAATCGATGTTTTATCCAGAAAAACGCTTTCCGGTTTCCCTGCTGATACAACTTCGCCACCGGACATCACATAAACGTAATCACACAACTCATAAATCAGATTAATATCGTGACTCGACATCACAACGTGTTTTCCGAGAGAAGCGAACGAGCGGATCAGTGATTTCATCTGCCGGGTTCCCACCGGATCCAGACCTGCAGTTGGTTCGTCCAACAGTAAATACTGACTGTCCAGTACCAGTGCCCCGGCGATCGCAACCCGTTTTTTCTGTCCATAACTGAGATACTGAACCGGCTTACTGACAAGACTTTGCCCGTCCACCAGAGACAAAGCGTGTCCGACACGTCGGGTAATTTCTGATTCGTCAATGCCCAGGTTTCTTAAGCTAAAGGCAATGTCGTCAAAAACGTCGGTATAGAAGATTTGCTGATCCGGTTCCTGAAAAACCAGCGTGACCCGCTGACGATGTTCAATCAGGGATTTTTTGCTGTATGCCAGCGCCTTTTCCTGCCACAGCACCTCGCCATGACACGGTCGGTACAATCCGAGCAATATCTTGAACAGAGTCGATTTTCCGCAACCGTTCGCACCGACTACGCCGACCACACCATGATCAGCAAAGTTCATCGACACCCGATTCAGCACTTGCGAACCATCATCATAGACAAAATCTACTGCCTGAACCGATAATGTCATTGCGGAAACTCCCCCTGATACAACTTCACGAAAAGAGACTCTTTCATCTGTTGATGGCGAATCAGTACACGCTGCAACAACATACCCGCCAGCAATGCCAGAGACTTCAGCCAACCACGGCGATGGATATAACCAAAACGCAATGTCTGAGCGCTGAAAATTGCGTGGGCTTCTTCAATGAAGATAAAAATAAACCGATAGGTCAGTAACACCTGCTCAATCAGTACTGTCGGTAATCGGGTTGCCTTCAGGATCGTGACACACTGACTAAAGGGTGTAGAAATGACAAAACAGAACGTCGCGGCAATCGAACACAGACAACGGGACAAAGTTACTCCGGCGATCCCCCATAAGTCACGGCTGACACCCACAAACCCATCAGCGACCGGCACACTGATAAGCAAATCATCCGGATGCTGGTGATAAGTCATCACCATGGCTGTCACACTAAAGAGCAGAAATCCGGCTGGCAGGCTCAGCCAGCGAAGGTATTGCCGGAGTGAGATTCTTCCACCGAAGCAAGTCAGAAAAACCATCAGGAAAAACAACCCCCACTGATACACAACCGGCAGTGTCAGCGCCAGTATCAGTGTCAAAAGATAAAGCCATCCTTTATACACCGGCGGCACGTTGACCCACCGGCTCCGATAGGCATATTTATCAATGATCAGCATGACGACTTCGACGACCCTGATAAAAACCGAGAATATAGAAAATAACCGCAGCACCAAGTGAGCCCTGTAAGGTGAACAGCAAGCTCTCAATCTCACCACTGGCCGGTTCAAATACCGGCTCGAACCACGGCTGATAATCGGGGGCCATTTCGGTAATCACCGATTCCGCCTGACCGTCTGAACCGCCGAATTCACCATGAATACCTAAGACAAACGGCATCGCAACCAACAGACAGACCATCAGGATAATCACTAGACTTTTTTTCATCTCGCTTTCCTTCATCTCAGGGCACCTTGAGTTTTACCAAGCAAAGCCCGTTTGGTAATTTGTTCATAAATCAGCACGGTCAGTAATCCTTCCGCAATCGCAATCGGCACCTGAGTCAGAAGGAAAACACCCATAAACTTACTGACCGAAGCGAAAATACCCAGTTGCGGATCGGGAAATGCCAGACCAAGCTGAACCGACGTCACGAAGTAGGTGGCAAGATCAGCAAATGCGGCACACAGGAATACAGCAACATCCTTTCTGATCCTCAAGCGATTAGCAGCAATCCATATCAGATATCCGACCAAAGGCCCGAGAACCGCCATCGACATCCCGTTAGCTCCCAGAGTTGAAAGCCCGCCATGAGCCAGCAACAACGCCTGAAACAGCAACACGATGCCACCCAGAAGCGGCACTGCCATAAAGCCGAACATAATCACCGCCAGACCGACACCCGTTGGATGAGAACAGCTGCCGGTAACCGAAGGGAGCTTTAACGCAGACAGCACAAAGATGAATGCACCACATAGAGCCAGCAGAATCTTTCTGTCGCTATCGTTAGCGACCATGTGTTTCAGCTTTCTGATGCTCAGCGCCAGAAATGGCAAAAATAATACCCACCAGCTCAGTGCCCATACCGGGGGCAGAAATCCTTCCATGATATGCATCGCATTTGCACTCATGGGAAACATAAAAAACGCTGCGGCCCAAATGGATATGCCGAGTTTTTTGCGGAAAAGATGATAAAACATAAGTCTGATCCCTTATCTGTCGTCTAATGTTGATGCCATCTTCTGTTCACTACACTTTTTGTTGACGATATTTTCTGTTCACCAGAATGGTTGAAAAATAAGGAAGTGCTTCACCGGCCTTGATGGCAGCAAGCTCCGGGTAATACATTTCATTTTCCATCGAAGCATTTGCCATCAGAATGGCACACTGCAACAATCCGAGTTCGGCAAGGAGTGCCCGAATTTTTTCGAACCGACCATAAACTTTCATCAACACCACACACTCATGATCGATCAGAGCCCGGCGCAACACTTCTTCGTCTGCCGTACACGACATCACCGCCATGGATTGCTGCTCCATACAGAGCGGAAATTGTGCCCGTGAGGCAATCCCGGCGAACGAAGTAATCCCCGGAACGACTTCGATATCAAGCTGCGGCCCAAGACGTTCAAGCAGGAAAACCCAGGTGCTGAACAGCATACTGTCACCCAAAGTGATAAAACCGACCTGTTTCCCGGATGTCACGTCCTGCGCCATTTCAGCAGCAATTTCATCCCAGGCCTGACGTTTTTCCCCGGCATCTGCCGTCATGGGAAAGTGACGTTCTTTGATCAGCACCTGCTCACTCAGATACTCGCGTACAATCGACAATGCCAGACTATCGCCCTGCTTACGGCTGGCCGGTGCATACAGCACCTGAATTTCACCCAGAATCCTAGCGGCCCGGACAGTGATTAAGTCGCTGGCTCCCGGACCGGTGCCAATCGCAAACAGTTTTCCCGTACTCATGCGACCTGCTCCTCTGCCGGTTGTGTGGCTGCCAGATGATCAACAAACAGCTGCCGGATGAGCTGATTTTCTCCCAGTCCCTGCACAATGGGCTCAGCTTCAATACCTGCCTGCCGGATCAGCACTTTCCACGAATCGGGTTCATCGGATGCCATGTCATTGATCGCGTGATCACCGGCAACCAGCATCAGTGGCATTAAATAGACTTTACGGACATTTTCCTGTCTGAGGCGGTTAATGACCGAGTCGATTCCCGGATAACTCTCCACGGCACCAACAACAAATGGCAGTTCATTTTCCCGGATCATATGGTCCAGACAGGCATAGGCAGAAAATGCATGATGAGTCGCGCCGTGTCCCATTAACACCAGACGCTCATCGGCTTCAAGTTCAGGAGACTGATATTCAATAGCCTCAATCAGACGATTATAGTCATCAAAACTACTCAGCAACGGCACACCGATTTCGATTCGTTCAAACCAGTCTCTGCAATGCTCGACTTCGCGGACGATTTTTTCATACTCGTCACCATTGATAATATGTAATGACTGGATCAGTACATCCCGGTATCCGGCGCGTTTTAACCGTTCCAGAGCCTGACGGGGATTACTGATTTCAATTCTGTCCCGCTGAGATAACTTCTTAATGATCATTGAGGAAGTGAAGGCACGAAAGAAATCCCGCTCGGGGAATGCGTCTGCCAGTTCCTGTTCACACACTTTAATATTTCTCTGCATGGCTTGCGGATAACTGGTTCCGAAACTAATCACTAACAGGGCTTTTTTCATAAAGTACATTCCTTCTGTTTCCACTCATAGAACAATGCTCCGCACGCTTCAACACTGTGTAAGGTCTGGGCATAGTGTTCAGCAAAAAGCTGAGGAGGACGTTCAATCACAATACAGGTCATCCCGAGTTCGATACACGGCGCCACTTTTTCAGCAAATCCACCCGCCTGACCGGACTCTTTAGTAATCACTACATCGGGCTGAATGGTGTCGTATAAGGCGTGATTCATTGCCGCAGAAAATGGGCCTTTCATTGCAATAATCTGGTCACTGCCAAGTCCCAGAGACTCACATTCAGCCACAACACCGGATGTCGGCAGTACTCGCGCATACAAGGTTTTATCAGTGAGTAACCGGCTGAAAAGTGCCAGATCTTTGCTGCCGGTGGTCAGCAGAATCTTCTGCTGCTCAGGCAGAATGCGCTGACAGGCCTTTGCAATACTGCCAACTCTGATGACCAGCGGATGTTCAATAAAATCATGCAGAGCCGGACGCTCATAACGAATCACCGGACATGCGCTATTCATACCTGCGTTCACGATGGTTTCACGCAATATCTGCGCATACGGATGAGCCGCATCAATCACACAATCAACCCGATGCTCCACGATCCATGCACACATCGTTTCGCTATCCATTCTTCCCTGAATAACAGGCGCGGTAAGCGATTGGGCAGCAGCTTCACCTTCCGGAGTCGCAACCGACAGCGTATAACGGATATGGTATTGCTCCAGCATCCGGCAGATTTCCACGGCATCCGATGTTCCGCCAAAGACCAGCACATGGTTCGGACTCACAACGTATACCCTCTCGGAGTAATCATCATGCCCTGTTCCACGTAGGTGGACTGATTGCCGACAATGACCATCGTCCGCATATCCACCAGCTCAAAATCCATCGACTCAATCGTTGTTAACCACTTGGTTTCTTTGCGCCGTCCGGCCTCTTTGACAATACCAACCGGCGTATCCGGTTTTTTATAAGGAGACATCAGTTCGAAAGCATGGCGCAAATGCCCTTCCCGGCCACGACTGCGCGGGTTATAAAAGCAGATCACGAAATCAGCTTCAGCCGCTGCGGTAATGCGCTTCTCGATCACCGGCCACGGTGTCAGCAGGTCACTCAGACTGATATGGCAAAAGTCATGCATTAGCGGTGCACCCAATGCCGCACCGGATGCAATACTG
This sequence comes from Vibrio mangrovi, assembly GCF_024346955.1. Taxonomy (NCBI): domain Bacteria; kingdom Pseudomonadati; phylum Pseudomonadota; class Gammaproteobacteria; order Vibrionales; family Vibrionaceae; genus Vibrio; species Vibrio mangrovi. The sequence goes on from NZ_AP024884.1 coordinate 1,107,589, forward strand.
GCCGTCATTCCCGGAACAACTTTGACTTCCACATGCCATTCCTGCTTCGTGACCATCTCCAGAATCAGTCCGGCCATGCCATAAATACCAGCATCACCACTACTAATCAGCGCAACAGTTTTACCGGACTGGGCCATTTCCAGTGCAGCCTGACACCGTTCGATCTCTTTACACATCCCGGTTTTGATCACCGGTTTATCTCCGACCAGTGCTTTCACAAGATGGGTATACGTTTTATATCCGACGATGACATCGGCGGCTTCAATTGCCTCCCGGGCCTGAGCTGTCATCATATCGATACCACCGGGACCAATTCCTACGACATATAGCATTACTTGATGACTCCATAAGTCAGGGTTATTCCTTGTTGTCTGACGGTTTCTCCCAGCAGACAACCGTGACTGAGCAGCCAGGCTGCCGGTTGAGAAACACATCCGACACCCACGGTTTTTTGCACGAATTCCGATTGAGGAAACTGGTCAGAACACGTACTTAACGCAGCTGCGCTAAAAAGTTTGAATGGCACCTGAAAGTGTTTGGTCAGATGCAAAATGGCAGGTTCATCGCGCTTGATATCAATGCTGCCAACCACAACCAGAGCAAGCGGATGGATATTGAGCTCTTGTATCTGTTGCTCAAACAGTGTCAGTAACTGTTGTGATGAGACGCCTTTCCGGCATCCGATTCCGGCGACAAGTCGCTTGGGGATCAACTGAAAGCTGGGAACCGGCCAGCGGGGCCGTTCTTTCTGCATCGAGACATCAATCAGAGCAGATAACTGGTGATGCTCCACTTCATCTTCTGCCACCACGGTTAACCCGCGGATATCAAAATGGTGGATATCAAAACCGATCGTCTTTTCCAGCCATGGGTCAATATGAATACCAACCGGATGACCACTCACCAACAACTGATTAACGGTTTTGGTTGCTTCCCGGAAATTTTCACTTTCAGCACTGATCTGTTTGGCAAGCAGATCAAAAGAACATTTCTGATTCACGTCGGTTGCCGTAGAAATGACCGGCTGAGCACCAATCACCCCGGAAACATACCGGGCCAGTTCATTCGCTCCACCGATATGACCCGACAGTAAACTGATTACATACTGCCCTTTCTCATCGATCACCAGTACAGCCGGGTCAGTCAGTTTATCTTTGAGTAACGGAGCTATCATTCTGACGGCAATACCACAGGCACCGATGAAAATAATGGCGCTATCACGCAAAAATGCTTCTGCAACCGTCAGCTTTAAACTGCCATGAAAAGGAGTATATCCTTCCTGCACATATTTCTCGGCGCAGTAACACTCCATTGGCAAAACCTGACGCAGCCGGTCTGCGACGGATTGTCCTCCCGGCGTCAGCGTAAACAGAGATACCGATTCACAGTTAACGGTATTCATGGCAAAACTCCGCATCATAGAGTTTGGAGTAGTGATACTCTTCCCCCAGAAAACGGCCAACCAAGATCAATGCTGTTTTTTGAATCCCTGCATCCGTCACTTTCCGGGCGATATCGGCAAGTGTACCTTTGACAACCTGACAATCGGGCCAGGTCGCTTTATAAACCACGGAAACTGGCGTATCGGTCGGGTAGCCGCCGGTTACGAGTTTATCGACAACCGCCGCAATCCCTTTCACCGATAAGAAAATTGCCATCGAAGTCTGATGGCGGGCAAACAGTTCCAGTGATTCCAGCTCAGGCGTCGGAGTCCGACCAGCCATTCGGGTAATAATGAGACTTTGCGAAACTTCAGGCACCGTGTATTCAGCCCCAAGTTCGGCTGCCGCGCCAAGAAAAGAAGAAACCCCGGCAATACAGCGAAAACCGATCTCCTGCTTTGCCAGTTCTTCTCCCTGCTCACGCACCGAGCCATACAAAGATAGATCCCCGGTTTGCAACCTCACGACCAGCTTATCGTTATGAATTCCGTCAACCATCAGTTGAATGATCTGCTGTAAATGCAAATAAGCACTGTCATGGCATTCTGCTTCCGGCTTGCAGTAATTGAGCAGTTCCGGATTGATCAGAGAACCGGCATAGATCACCACATCAGCCTGCTGCAGGATGCGGTATCCTTTTAGTGTAATCAGTTCCGGATCACCGGGCCCGGCACCGACAAAATAGACTTTGCTTTTGTCCACCACTTCCATTATTCATTTCTCCCCTTAATGCATGAAATCACAAACGTCGGGTTGTTCGGTTTAAAGTAATAACTGCTGCCCAGGCGGGTCAGCGGTGAAACCATAATCTGCGTACAATCCAGATCCCGTACCGGACAGTTTCCGAGATGGCCGAGCGCCTGATGAAGATTGCCCTGCAAAATGAAAGTCATCACCAGCCGTCCGCCGTCCGCCAGATGATTCAGTGCCCAGTCAATAATCTCGCTGAGATTGCCGCCACTTCCTCCGACAAAAATTGCATCGGCTTCGCTAAGAACCATGTCACAAGGCGCAATATCCTGAACCAATTCAATATGTTCAACTTCATGTCGCGTCATGTTCTGGCGCATAATCGCAATCGCATGAGTATTTTTCTCAATCGCAGCAACTTTCAGATCAGGAAAACGTAGTGCCGCTTCAATCGCTACACTGCCTGTCCCCGCACCAACATCGACAAAACACCGGGCATGGTTAAGTTCCAGCCGGTCAAGAACCACCGAACGAACCTCCTGCTTGGTCATCGGTACTTTATCTGCCCTCAGAAATTCACTGTCTTTCATCACTGCCTCTCTCATTCAGTACCACTACGACGTTCATGTCATAGGAACGTTGCACCTGATCCGCCTGAAGCATCCAGATTCGTTGCTCTGAATAGCCAAGGTTCTCTCCGATAATGAAAGTGCGCTCCAGTTGACGCAGCCTGGCCTGCTGAGCGATTTCAAACGGCCCCAGATGCTTGTCCGTAACCAATGCCACTTTGTCGTGAGCAAACAGAAAATCGAAGTCCGGCAATTTGCCATGACTGCTGGAGATATACAGATTGTTCATGTCCAGCCCGACTTCAGAAAACAACATCTGGATGGAACTGATACCGGGCACAACTTGTCTTTCGTGTGGCTGAAAATGCTGACAGATACGTTTGCCGATCCCGAACAGCATCGGATCACCCGAAGCCAGTACGACAACATCCCGCGATAAGCAGCGCGCCAGATATTGCATGGTCTGGTCGATATTTCCGGGCATTTCAACCCGTTCGCCCTGAAAATCAGGAAACAGACTCAACAACCTCGGCCAGCCGACCAGAATTTCAGCTTTATCTATCAGTTGCCGGGCCGCGATAGTCATCATGTCATCCTTACCGGGGCCGGTGCCTACAACATAAATCATTGATAGTCCCTCACAATCTCTTCGACCGGGCGGTTACTGCCAAGCACGTCATTGTCATAAGAAAAAAGCACCACATCACAGCGGAACTGGTGACTGGCATATTTCAGCATGTCGTGGATTCTGGTACAGATCCGGTGAGCCAGTGCGGTATACACTGCCTGATAACCCTGCTGTTCAATCAGCTCCAGTGCCTCTTCGGTTGTCAGACAGGCATAAACTTGCTGAAGCAAGGTATTTGGTGCCCCCAGTAAGGCCAGATGCGTTACCAACGTTTCAAGTCGCGCATCTGCAATGTGAGAATGGGTATGAAAAACCCCGGCAGCAATCTTAATCAGCTTGCCGATATGTCCCACCAGCAAAACATGCTGAAACTCAAGCCGATTGGCTTCCTGAAGCATGTAGCCAACGAAATTACTCATCGTCACCACAATATCGTGTTCAATATTCAATTGCTGGCGGACAAAACGCTCACCATGGTTTCCCGGAACCAGAATGATGCTGTCATGACCCTGAGCTTTTTTCTGTTCCAGTTCAATTGCCAGAGAACGTTTCCAGCTCTCCTCTGACATGGGTGTTACAATGCCGGATGTTCCGATAATCGAAATGCCGTTTTCAATCCCCAGCCTTGCATTGTAGGTTTTCTTTGCCCGCTCAATACCTTCCGGAGCAAAAATCTCAACAATCGCGCCCTGATTCGGCCCGATGACTTCCCGGACTTCCTGCTCAATGGTATGACGGGGTGTTTTATTGATCGCAGCAGCACCGACAGGCAGTCCGATCCCTTTCCGGGTCACGGTACCAACACCCTCGCCGCCAACAATATCAATCGATGTACCAGTGCCGAGAGTCACACGGGCATAAATCAGCATGCCGTGAGTTGCATCGACATCATCACCACCATCTTTACGAATCGCCGCAACTGCCTGAGAGGCAAGCACTGATGCATCTTCGACACTCAGATGCAACGGCACTCCGGAAGGTGTGACAATTGAGACCTGATGGATTAACTGTTGGCGCATAACCATCAACGCCGCAACCTTTGCAGCCGCAGTCGCACATGATCCGGTGGTATAGCCTTTGCGGTATGCTTTTCCCCGGTGCCAGACAACCTCTTGCAGGACCGATTCCGTCATCGTTCCTCCCGCATGTCATACAACACGGCATTCACAATCGCTGCCGCCACATTACTGCCACCTTTACGACCTAAAGCGGTAATAAAAGGAAAGTCACTTTCATACAATGCCTGTTTAGACTCAGTCGCCCCGACAAAACCGACCGGAACACCGATGGTTACCGGGCGTATGTCTCCGGCACTCTGCAATAGTTGGAACAGCGCCGTCGGTGCATTACCAAACACAAAAACCGCATTCCCCGTTTCAGACAACGCTTTTTCTACCGCCACCATTGAACGGGTTTTCCCCTGTGCTTTTGCTGTTGCAGCGACATCAACATCTGCAATATGACAGCGCACTTCACAGCCAAACTGGTGTAATAAGGATTTATTCATACCGGAAAGTGCCATGGTGGTATCCGTGTAAAAAATGCACCCGGCAGCAATCTGTGCCTGTAATTGTTCCAGAACTGTCGGAGAAAATTTCAGGATCTCCAGCCAGTCAAAGTCGGCAGTAGTATGAATCGCCCGGGTGATAATTTTCTTCTCCAGAGCATTGTGAAAACGATAATCCGGAAACTCAGAGGAAATGATCTGATCGATGATGTCGAAACTGGTGGATTCTATTTGTTGCGGCTGCTGGATAAAGCTCATGATTTGCTCCCTGTGGTCAATGACAGATGAATACAGGAAAGCACTTCGTGTGGCTCAAGGGGAGAAAGAATGGTCTGGCATTCCGGCGTACATTCGCCGCTATTTGCCAGTGTGTTCAGAATTACTTTCATATGCCATCAATCACTCATTGTTCCGGTGAATTGCGGGTAGAAAGCAACTGTCCCCAGTAATCTTTGGCGACAGCACCTTACTCGCTTCCCACCGAAGGAGTTTCCGGGATTGCTTTGACTCGTCTTCTGACTTAGCTTCAACCTTCCTGATCCCTTCCCGTTTTCACAGTGGATTGATCAGGTTGTCAGCATTACAGCAGCGGGGGCTGTGGAGGATTTTCACCTCACTTCCGAATCCCTGTGGGATATACATCAAAGCAACGTATGTTTTTCGGTCAACGTTTCAGTATTTACGGTGTTTACACACTGATAGACACCACACTATAAAACGGGTAATAAAACGACTATAAAACTTTTATCGATAAATTCTGGCTCACTCCATATCGATTTCATGTTTATTTTTACGTTCAATGGTAATAAATTGCCATACTATGTTCAGATTTCATTGATAATCATCAATTTATATTCAAATAATAAAAATGCTCATGATAAATTATTGTCATGCATCTTTATCCGGTTTTGTTAACTCTGACAATTTAATTATTATGAATATAAAAATAGAAGTAGATCACTAAATATCCTATCGCGGTAAATCATCCCAAAAGCCATCGGCTACATTTAAAACGGTGGAAATTTTACCAATCCATAGCAGGAATGAATATGACAAGCTAAGTTATACGTTAATACTTTCCTGATAGTTCTTTTCCCGATATTCCTGAGGACTCATGCTACATATTTTTCTGAAGACTTTACAGAAATAACTGGTTTGCGAAAAGCCCAGATTCTTTGCAATAGTCGCGACGGGAATCCCGCTGCTTTTCAGCATTTTTTTAGCCTGCATAATACGATAATTATTCAGATAAGCATTAAACCCGACACCTAGGTGCTTCTTGAATAATTTAGAGAAATAATAGGGACTTAAATAAACATGAGAGGCAACATCTTCCAGCTTGATGTCGTCGCTGAAATGATGTTCGATGAAACGCAGCGCTTTTTTGATCTTATGGTCATTGCTATGTGAAGTAAAAGTTTTCTGAGTTCCCATATCCGTATCATCAATTACGACAAGATTGATGTGCTGGCGAATACAGTTATCGACGATCAGTTGCAACAATTCGGCAGATGCCAATACTTTCTGGTAGTCAACGACGGGAACATCTTCATAAAAATTTCTCAGCTCTTCATTTTTGAACCACCCTTGCTGTATCGGGGAAATCCCTTCCAGCGAATCGGCTTCATCCTGTTCCAGACGAACCTGCCCACAAAGCACAAAACCAACCAGATGTCCTTCAACAATCAAAGGGATAGAGAAATCAGTTAAGCCGGTATGACACCGGTAAACACAAGGTTTGTTATCAGCGGATGCCCTGAGTCCGCCTCTTTTATCACTGAGCATACACTGATGATAAAGCTCGGGGTTTTCTCTGATCTTCTTGCAAAACATCGAGAAATTAAACCGCTCAGAGATTTCTTCTCCATGAATATTGACAACCACGACGGCCAATCCTGTTGCCTGAGCAAAATCTGAAGCGATTTTTCTGATTAATGCTGAATCTAACGCGGTCATCGAAGCCATCACTACCTTCTCTATTATTTTATCCTAACCATACCTGTTTTATCCTAACCACACTCATACGGCTATACCTGAATAACCTTGGTTCTACGGTAAAAATGGAATAAAAACTGTTTTAACATTAATAGACAAATAATTAAGTGATCAATTAGCCATATTTAGAATAGATTCATCAATAAATAATACGGTTATAATGTTAATTATATATATACAGAATTAACAAGTTGTTAAAATAACTATCTGTATCAGAGTAATTAATAAAAATATCCCGATAATCAGAAGTTTCCCCAAAAACCAGAAGATTCCCCGGAAATGGCTGATTAGAAAATAAAATAGAATGATCTTGCCCGCTTGATGAAATTTAGTTATTTGATCTCTCCTGTTTGCTCTGCATCACGAAATGAAATAATAATAAATTTTTGCTTCGGACAATTTTTTACCACTTCATTCATTTCACCAAACGCTGTCAGGACTTACATCATCACTTCGATATAGCGCAATTTTTTCACATAGCCTCGCCATAAATATCCAGACAACAACCAAAACTACACCATTATTTACCCGCCGCATTTTCTAATATCCCGAGGCAACATTGTGAAAATACTACGAGGTATATATATGCAACAAGAAGCTCTTGGAATGGTAGAAACCCGTGGATTAACTGCTGCCATTGAAGCCGCAGATACCATGGTCAAATCCGCAAACGTCATGCTGGTCGGCTACGAAAAGATTGGCTCAGGTCTGGTCACTGTTGTTGTTCGTGGTGATGTCGGCGCGGTCAAAGCGGCAACAGATGCCGGTGCATCTTCTGCTGCCAATGTCGGTGAAGTCGTCGCAACGCATGTCATTCCGCGTCCTCATACTGACGTTGAGAAAATCCTCCCAAAAGGACTTAGCGAATGAGTGACAACCCACTAGTTGACAAAATCATGGATCAGGTGATGGCCAGAGTTAAGGAGCAATCACCTGGCTCACCTTCAATCAAAGAAGAACGAGGCACAACAATGAAGCAGAAAACATGTGGTCTCACTGAGTTTGTCGGTACTGCGATTGGCGACACAATCGGGTTAGTCATAGCGAATGTGGACAGCGCGTTACTGGAAGCAATGAAGCTCGAAAAACGCTATCGCTCTATCGGTATTCTGGGAGCACGCACCGGGGCCGGACCACACATTATGGCTGCCGATGAAGCAGTGAAAGGCACCAATACCGAAGTCGTCTCGATTGAACTACCGCGAGACACCAAAGGCGGCGCCGGTCATGGTTCGTTAATCGTATTTGGCGGTGACGATGTCTCCGACGTCCGCCGGGCCATTGAAGTTGCTCTGAAAGAGCTGGACCGGACCTTTGGTGACGTTTATGCCAACGAAGCCGGCCATATTGAGTTGCAGTACAGCGCCCGGGCAAGTTATGCCCTTGAAAAAGCATTCGGTGCACCACTGGGGAAAGCCTGTGGGGTAATCGTCGGAGCGCCTGCATCAATCGGGGTTCTGATGGCAGATACGGCCGTGAAATCAGCCAATGTGGATGTCGTCGCCTACAGCACACCGGCAAACGGCACCAGCTTCAGTAACGAAGCGATTCTGGTGGTCTCCGGTGACTCCGGCGCAGTCCGTCAGGCAGTGATTTCTGCCCGTGAAATCGGCAAAACACTACTGGCAACAATGGGTGACGACCCAGTCAACGATCGTCCGTCTTACATCTGATCAAATTAACGAGGTTGGTTCATGCGTTCAAAAAGATTTGAAGCACTGGCAAAACGCCCGGTTAACCAGGACGGATTCGTAAAAGAATGGGTCGAAGAAGGCTTTATTGCAATGGAAAGCCCTAACGATCCGAAACCATCAATCAAAATCGTCAACGGCAAAGTTGTCGAACTGGATGGTAAACCCGAATCCGAATTTGATTTAATTGATTTTTACATTGCTCGTTACGGCATTAACATCGACAACGCAGAAAAAGCGATGCAGATGGACTCCGTCAAAGTCGCCAATATGCTCTGCGACCCGAATGTCAAACGAGATGAAATCATTCCACTCACCACAGCAATGACACCGGCAAAAATCGTTGAAGTCATGTCACAGATGAACGTGGTGGAAATGATGATGGCAATGCAGAAAATGCGCGCCCGCCGTACACCATCACAACAAGCCCACGTCACCAATGTCCGCGATAATCCGGTCCAGATTGCAGCCGATGCTGCTGAAGGTGCCTTCCGTGGTTTTGATGAACAGGAGACAACTGTCGCCGTCGCCCGCTACGCACCATTTAATGCGATTGCTCTGCTGATCGGTTCGCAGGTCGGCCGTCCGGGCGTATTAACTCAATGCTCTCTGGAAGAAGCCACCGAGCTGAAACTGGGAATGCTGGGTCACACCTGCTATGCCGAAACCATTTCGGTTTATGGGACAGAACCCGTCTTTACCGATGGTGACGATACACCCTGGTCGAAAGGATTTCTGGCCTCGTCTTATGCGTCACGTGGTCTGAAAATGCGCTTTACTTCCGGTTCCGGCTCTGAGGTTCAGATGGGTTATGCCGAAGGTAAATCGATGCTGTATCTGGAAGCACGGTGTATTTACATCACCAAAGCTGCGGGTGTTCAAGGGCTGCAAAATGGTTCGGTCAGTTGTATCGGCGTTCCTTCAGCAGTGCCTTCAGGTATTCGTGCCGTACTGGCGGAGAACCTGATCTGTGCAGCGCTCGATCTTGAATGTGCATCCAGTAACGACCAGACATTCACCCACTCGGACATGCGCCGTACCGCACGTCTTTTGATGCAGTTCTTGCCCGGTACGGACTTTATCTCCTCCGGTTACTCGGCAACCCCGAACTACGACAACATGTTCGCCGGTTCCAACGAAGATGCCGAAGACTTCGATGACTACAACATCATCCAGCGGGACCTGAAAGTCGATGGCGGCCTTCGCCCGGTGCGTGAAGAAGACGTGATTGCCGTCCGTAACAAAGCAGCCCGTGCAATGCAGGCCGTATTTGCCGGATTAGGTTTCCCGGAAATCACCGATGAAGAAGTCACTGCTGCGACTTATGCCCACGGTTCTCAGGATATGCCGGAACGCAACATCGTTGAAGACATCAAAGCAGCTCAGGAAGTGATCGAACGTAGTCTGAGTGGACTGGATGTTGTCAAAGCGCTGGCAAAAGGCGGATTCGAAGATATCGCTCAGGATATGCTCGATATTCAGAAAGCCAAGATTTCCGGTGACTATTTGCATACATCCGCCATCATCATCGGCGATGGTCAGGTGCTTTCCGCAATCAACGATGTCAACGACTATGCCGGTCCAGCAACAGGATATCGTTTACAGGGTGAACGCTGGGATGAAATTAAAAATATCCCGAATGCCCTTGACCCGAAAGATCTTTGAGAAGGAAGGCGAAAGATGGTTGATATCAATGAAAAACTATTGCGTCAGATTGTTGAAGACGTACTGAAAGAGATGCAGGGTGCCGACAAACCGGTCTCGTTTACCCGCTCTGCTCCGCCAGCCGGAGATGAAACATTCCTGCGTGAAACAGGACAGGCGCAGACCGGGACCAGCAAAGATGAAGTAATTATTGCTGTGGGACCGGCATTCGGATTAAGCCAGACCACAAATATCGTCGGTACACCCCATCAGGCGATTATTCGCGAGCTGAAAGCCGGTATCGAAGAGGAAGGTTTGAAAGCCCGGGTGATCCGCTGTTTCAAATCATCCGATGTGGCGTTTATTGCCGTCGAAGGTGATCGTCTCAGTGGCTCAGGTATCTGCGTCGGTATTCAGTCAAAAGGCACTGCGGTGATTCACCAGAATGGTCTGCCACCACTGTCCAATCTGGAGCTGTTCCCACAGGCACCGCTGCTGACTTTAGAAACCTACCGTCAGATCGGAAAAAATGCAGCTAAATATGCCAAAGGTGAATCTCCTCAACCTGTCCCGACACTGAACGACCAGATGGCACGTCCAAAATATCAGGCGAAGTCAGCGGTCTTACATATCAAAGAAACCAAACATGTCGTGCAAGGTAAGAGTGCCGTTGAACTTGAAGTACTCGGCTAACGAAGGGAAATGCTATGAATTCTGAATCTATCGAAACTCTGGTTCGCGAAGTGCTGCAAAAGATGACCACTGCAAATGGTCAGGAAACCGCAGCGCCAGCCAGCCCGGCGGTAAAACCGAACAGCAGTGTCTCCGTCGCGGATTACCCGCTCGCCAACAAACATCCGGAGTGGGTAAAAACCAGTTCCGGAAAGACCCTTGATGATATCACGCTGGAAAATGTGCTCAATGACAGTGTCAAGTCACAGGACATGCGTATTACACCTGAAGTGTTGCGTCTTCAGGCAGAAATCGCCCGCGACGCCGGGCGGGAACGTCTGGCCGTCAACTTTGAGCGTGCCGCAGAACTAACGGCGGTTCCGGATGATCGTGTTCTGGAAATCTATAACGCATTGCGTCCATACCGCTCCAGTAAAGAAGAGCTGTTGGTCATTGCAGACGAACTGGAGAACCAGTATCACGCTACCATTTGTGCAGCTTATGTCCGCGAGGCAGCAACGCTTTATGTTCAGCGTAAAAAACTCAGAGGCGACGATTAAACCGGGACTCCGACGAGCAGACTAAGAGGTGAGGTGATGACATATATTGTAGGGATTGATATCGGAAATGCTTCCACTGAAGTCGTACTGGCTTCTCTGGAAGCTGACACTCCCCGTTTTATCGCCAGTGCCATCACGGAAACGACAGGCATCAAAGGAACCAAACGCAATTTGTTTGGGATCTATAAAGCGCTGGATCTGGTTACCGAGAAAGCCGGTCTCAGCCGTGATGCCATTGATATTGTGCGGATCAATGAAGCAACACCGGTCATCGGGGATGTGGCGATGGAAACCATTACCGAAACCATCATCACCGAATCAACGATGATCGGCCACAATCCTAAAACCCCCGGAGGACTGGGGCTTGGGGTTGGTATCACCATCACCTTTCAGGACTTGCTCAAATGTGACAATCACCAGCCCTATATTCTCGTCGTACCCAGTGAGATCGATTTTGAAGATACTGCGGCGATGATCAATGCCGCAACTCAGGCCGGATACGCCATTACCGCAGCTATTTTGCAAAAAGATGATGGTGTGCTGGTCAGTAACCGCTTGCAGCGCACGATTCCAATCGTCGACGAAGTCAAATATATCGAGAAGATTCCCCTCGGAATGTTGGCTGCCGTCGAAGTTGCAATGCCCGGTCAGGTCATTACTTCCTTATCCAACCCCTATGGCATTGCAACGGTTTTTGAGCTCAGTGCAGAAGAAACCAAAAATATCGTTCCCGTTGCCCGGGCACTGATCGGCACCCGCTCTGCGGTCGTGGTCAAAACCCCGGCTGGAGATGTCAAAGCCAGAACCATTCCTGCTGGTCACATTACGCTTTACTCTGAAGGACGCACTACGTCGGTCGATGTCGCCAAGGGCAGCGAAGCGATCATGCAAGCCGTATCTGCCTGTAAAGCTCTGGATAATGTCACCGGTGAAGCCGGAACAAACATCGGCGGTATGCTGGAAAATGTCCGTCAGACCATGGCGGAACTGACCAACAAACCCAGTCAGGAAATCTATATTCAGGACCTGCTTGCCGTCGACACATTTATTCCCGTCAATGTCATCGGTGGTTTAGCCGGTGAATTCTCCCTTGAACATGCTGTTGGTATTGCTTCAATGGTGAAATCCGATCACCTGCAAATGGCCCGGATTGCCGAGGAGATTCACAATACACTCAAAGTTCAGGTTCAGGTTGGCGGGGCTGAAGCAGAAGCCGCGATTCTGGGTGCACTCACAACCCCCGGAACACAGACACCACTGGCAATTCTGGACTTAGGTGCCGGTTCGACCGATGCATCAATTATTGATCATCAGGGGAGCATTACGGCAACCCATCTGGCCGGTGCGGGAGATATGGTGACTTTAATCATTGCTTCGGAACTGGGTCTTGACGATAGCTATTTGGCAGAAGATATCAAGAAATACCCGCTGGCTAAAGTAGAGAGTCTGTTTCACATCCGTCATGAAGACGGCACAGTGCAGTTTTTCGATAAACCATTACCCAGCGACCTTTTTGCCAGAGTCGTGGTCGTCAAAGAGAGTGGATTTACGCCACTTCAGGGAGAGGAATCACTCGAAAAAGTTCGCATGATTCGCCGTAGTGCCAAACAACGGGTCTTTGTTACCAACGCTCTGCGTGCGCTTTCGGCTGTCAGTCCGACAGGCAATATTCGTGATATTCCTTTTGTCGTACTGGTGGGTGGATCTTCACTGGATTTTGAAGTACCACAACTCATCACCGACGCACTGGCTCATTACAACCTTGTGGCCGGTCAGGGCAATGTCCGGGGTTGTGAAGGCCCGCGTAACGCTGTCGCTACCGGTTTAATCCTCTCCTATCACCAGCAGGGAGGGAACCGGTAATGAACATGCTTCAGGAAACCCCGGCGATTTATGTTGTACTTCACCAGATCAGTGAAGATGCCCTGCAACAGCTGTTCTGGGGCATGGAAGAAGAAGGAATTCCGTTCCGGATATCAACATCAGCAGAAAATGATCTGCGTAGTGAAGCTCATCAGGCAGCCTCACTTTCTCCGCTGGCTGTCGGGATTGCCTGCAACCCCGGAGAAATCGTCCTGCATACCCGTAACCTGTCGCCGGATACCCCGCTGTTTCATCTTATCCTGAAAGATCAGGAACAGGATCGACAGCTACGCCATTTAGGCTGCAATGCCGCCCGTCTGGTCAAGGGACTACCGTTTAAGCCTTTGTAACACGACCTGCTCAGGAGAAAAAAGTACAGATGAACAACGTATCAGGACGCATTGAAACCATAAACCGGAGCATAACCCCGGCAGCCATTGACGCCACGATGCGATCAACCCGTTCTGCACATCGCCCCGAATGAAGGAGCCCACATGAGAAAGTCATTAGGATTATTAGAAATTAAAGGGTTAGCCAGTGCGATAGTGGTCGCAGATGCAATGGCAAAAACAGCCGCAGTAGAACTGTTAGGCATTGAAACCGCCAAAGGCGGTGGCTGGATGACGATTAAAGTCTTGGGTGATGTTGCGGCAGTTCAGGCTTCTCTTTCAACAGGACAGGCATTGGCTGAACGAACCCATAGCCTGGTCGCCCAGGTGACTCTGGCACGACCTGACCAACAGGTTCTGGACAGATTTGCCATTGCTGGTGTTCCTGAAGCCACGATTTCTGAAGCCACTGTCTCTGAAACCACAGCATCTGAAGCGGCCGTTTCTAAAGCCGGAGTATCTATGGCTGTTACTGACAAAACAGTGGCTTCCGAACCGGCTGTCTCTGAACCTCCTGTTTCCGAAAAGACCGAGCCACCGGCAAAAGCTGAAAAAACCGAGCCGACCTGCAATTTATGCCACGACCCGCTTTGTCCGCGAATCAAAGGTGAAGCTCACAGTAAATGTCTCTATCACAAGAAGGTGAAGTAACGTGGATATAGGTGAAGTAAAACAGACTGTTCGCGATGTACTGACTGAAATGCGCCTTCGCCCGATTCCGCTGGGAATTTCGAACCGACATCTGCATCTCAGTCAGCAGGATTATGATCTGCTGTTTCCCAATCAGCCCATGGCCGTTCGGAACACGCTAAAGCAGCCCGGACAATATGCCGCAGCACAAACCGTCACGCTGGCAGGCCCGAAAGGCCAACTGGAAAGAGTCCGGATTCTGGGGCCGGTGCGTAGCACCACTCAGGTAGAAATATCAAAAACCGATGCCCGTACGCTGGGCATTCAGGCACCGATCCGCCTTTCCGGAGATCTGGCCGGTACTCCGGGCATCCGGTTAATCACTCCCGATGCAGAACTGCAATTAAATCAGGGCGTGATTGTTGCTCTACGGCATATCCATATGTCGCCCCTCGATGCTCTGATTTATGGCGTCAGGCATGGTGACAGTGTTGCTGTAGCGATCGAAGGAACACACCGCAACAGCGTATTTGAAGAAGTCTCAGTGCGGGTGTCTCCGGATATGGTTCTGGAAATGCATCTGGATACCGACGAGGCCAACGCTGCCGATGCGGATAACCCCAAAGCCTATGCCCGGATTCTGGGGAGATAACGATGCCAGAGCTGAGTGAACAAGTGATTGCCGGAATTGTTGAACGTGTCGTTGAGATCATTCTCAAACGTGAACACGCCGTCTATACCACAACCTTCGCCAATCTGGCAGCAGACATCGCTCCAGAGATTCTGACCCGCTACGGGAACATCGTTGTCGAAGCTGTCGATGCGAATGGGATTCTTACGCTCGCTCGCTGCCTGACTGAACAAATCGAGATTAGGAATCTGTTACACATCGTCAGCTTCGGCGCCCGTATCACACTGGTCATTCATCCGTCACTCTGCGCCATACTCCCGGTGAAAGCATTATGTGCACTTCCATTCCACTGGCAAACCAGCGACGGTCGTCCGGTTTACCTGTGTAGCCAGAGCGTTATTTCGTATTCAAACGTTTGTGAATTATCCCACGCCATTCTGGTGACCCGGCCGAAAGCAATCGTGACCGTGATGGCTCAGGAAATCATGAATAAAAATCAACTGATTTGGTCCCGTTCGGAGGACACATTATGGATTTAGCAAAAGTTGTCGGCTCTGTCGTCTCAACCCAAAAATCAGACTCTCTGACCGGACGGAAACTACTCCTTGTTCAGGCAGTCGACACCGATGGGACAAGCCCGAAAATCCCCGGTTCCGTACCGGAAGTGGCGATCGACTGTGTCGGCGCCGGAGATGGAGAGTTTGTGCTGGTGACCCGCGGTTCGTCAGCCCGGGCATGTCTGAATAATGCCGTATCAGCCGCAGATCTGTGTGTCATTGCAATTGTCGACTCACTTTCGGTCCACCAGTAACTTGATCCACCAATAGTCATAGCGGAGAAACGTCGTGGGAATTTATACCAAAACCGGAGATAAAGGAACGACTGCACTTGTCAGTGGCGTCCGGGTTGCAAAAACCGATATTCAGGTTGAAGCCTACGGCACGATTGATGAGTTAAATACCCACATCAGTGTGGCTCAAAAGCAGGCGACAGTTCCGGAGACCATTGCCCTTTTAGAGTCAATTCAGTATCAGCTCTTTTTTATGGGGGCGGAGCTGGCGTCACCAGATGTATCCATCCATGCAGATAATCAGCAGCAAGTGACGGATAGCGACATCAAAGCACTGGAAAATGCCATCGATCATGCCATGGCTCGGGTGCCGGAACTACACAGTTTCGTTCTGCCCGGCAGCTCAGGTGCCGGAAGTCAGTTACATCTGGCAAGAGCCGTTGCCCGCCGTGCCGAACGACGGATTCTGACGCTCAATGAAACTAAACCGGTTCGTGGTGAGTTGATGCGTTATCTGAATCGTCTCTCAGATGCGCTGTACGCTCTGGCCCGCAGAGAAGATCATGAACAACAGCTCCAGTCTGTCATTGCTCAGGTCACCACACGTTATCAGGCTGCCCTTTTGTCAAAAGAAGACATCTTGTCAGGAGAAAAGCTGGCAGAAAACAGACAATCAAAAACCACACCGCAAGAATCAACACCAAAACCACAGACTTCAGCGGATGCCACTCAGGCCGCACTGAAATTATTAACCCTTGCCGTGACAGAAGCACAGCGTATCGGTATTCCCATCGTGTTTGCGCTGGTCGATAAGCACGGCAATGCCATTCTCAGCTATCGCATGCCAAACGCTTTGCTGGTCAGTCATGAACTCGCACCAAAGAAAGCGTATACCGCCGTCGCTCTTAAGATGGCAACCCATGAACTTCATGCGCTGGTCCAGCCGGGTCAGGATCTCTACCAGCTGGAAGCCAGTTGCGCCGGTGAAATTGTCTCATTCGGCGGAGGCTTTCCCATCTGGATCGATGGGGAACTGGCAGGCGGTATCGGCATCAGCGGCGGCACTGTCGAACAGGATATGCAGATTGCACAAGCCGCATTACAAGGAATCTAAGGAATTACTATGAATAATACCGAACTCGAAACGCTCATTCGTACAATTCTGACTGAAAAGCTTGAAAACCAGACAGAGACGACCACTGCCCCGGTTTCCCCGAATCAGGTCGCAATCTTTGCTGATGTCGATTCAGCCATCAAAGCCGCACACGATGCTTACCATCGTTATCATGAACTGCCGCTCAAATGTCGTAGCGCGATTCTCGATACCCTGCGCCGGGAACTGGATCAGGATATCGCCTATCTTGCAGAAGAAGGCGTCAGAGAAACCGGCATGGGTAATGTGGCTCATAAGGTTCTGAAAAACCGTTTGGCACTGGAAAAAACCCCCGGTATTGAGGATCTCACCACAACAGCCCTGACCGGTGATGACGGCATGGTGCTGTTTGAATATTCGCCCTATGGGGTTATCGGCTCTATCACTCCCAGTACGAATCCGACTGAAACCATCATCAATAACAGCATTAGCATGCTGGCAGCCGGTAATGCTATCTACTTCAGTCCGCATCCCGGTGCAAAAGCGTTATCTATCTGGCTGATCAAAAGAATTGAAAATCTGATTTACAAAACCTGTGGCATTCATAATCTGGTCGTCACTGTGTCACAGCCCAGCTTCGAGAATACTCAAATCATGATGCAGCACCCGAATATAGCCGTGTTAGCGGTGACCGGCGGTCCGGGGATTGTCGATATGGCATTAAGAAGCGGCAAGAAAACCATTGGTGCCGGCGCCGGAAATCCACCGTGTTTAGTAGATGAGACAGCTGAAATAGTCAAAGCAGCGCAGGATGTGGTTTCCGGAGCTTCACTTGACAACAATATTCCGTGTATCGCCGAAAAAGCGCTGATCGTCGTAGAGCAGGTCGCTAATGACCTGATCGCTCAAATGATCGATTTCGGTGCCTTACTGATCCAGGAACCAGCGCAGGTTCAGGCCTTAAAATCAGCTTGCCTGAGTGACGGGAAAATCAATAAAAATCTGATCGGTAAAAGTCCGGCCGCCATTCTGGAAGCCGCTGGTATTCCCGTTCCGGGTAAAGAGCCGAAGTTGCTTATCGTCGAAACAATGCAGGATGACCCGCTGGTCATGCATGAACAACTCATGCCCGTGTTACCGGTCGTCCGGGTCAGAGACTTTGAACAGGGAGTGACCGTTGCGCTGGAAGTAGAAGGTGGTCTGCACCATACCGCAATCATGCACTCACAGAATGTCTCCCGGCTAAATAAAGTTGCCCAGTTAATGCAGACATCAATTTTCGTCAAAAACGGGCCGTCCTATGCCGGAATCGGCTTTGGTGCTGAAGGTTTCTGTACATTTACAATTGCCACACCAACCGGTGAAGGGACGACGTCGGCAAGAACTTTCTGCCGCCTGAGACGCTGTACCCTGACGAACGGCTTCTCGATTCGTTAATTCACAGGTGAGCGATAATGAAACAATTTTCTATATCCACAATGATATACAGCGGTGAAGGAAGCCTTCACCGGCTAGCACGGATCAAAAACAGAAAAGTGTGGATTGTCTGTGACGAGTTCTTAGCCACAGGTGAAGCCATCGAGCGAATCCGGGTATTGCTACAACATAATGAGGTCCGGCTGTACACCGACATTCAGCCGGATCCCAGTATTGCAACCATCGTCTCCGGGATGGAAGCACTGATCGCTTTTACACCAGACATCGTGATCGGATTCGGCGGCGGTTCAGCGATTGACGCGGCAAAAGCGATGGTCTTTTTTGCCGCCCATTTTAACGTAGAACTGGAACGCTGCATTGCCATTCCAACCACCAGCGGTACCGGTTCTGAAGTGACCAGTGCCACGGTGATTACCGATCCAGTCGCAGGAATCAAATATCCTTTATTTGACCGTTCGATCTATCCGGATGAAGCGATTCTCGACCCGACCCTGACCGTCACTGTTCCGCCACACATTACAGCCAACACTGGCATGGATGTATTAACCCATGCCATTGAAGCTTATGTATCAACCAAGGCTAATGATTTTACTGACGCACTGGCCGATAAAGCGATTCATGCGGTTTTTGAATATCTGCCGACAGCTTTTAAAAACGGAGCCTGTGTCCAGACCCGTGAAAAAATGCATAACGCTTCCTGTATGGCAGGCATTGCTTTCAGCCAGTCCGGCTTAGGAATCAACCATGCCATCGCCCATCAGTTGGGCGGAAAATTTCACATTGCTCACGGACTGGCAAACGCGCTGTTGTTACCCCATGTAATTCGCTTTAATGCCAGACACGATATTCGCGCCCGGAAACGTTACGCCCGGATTGCGAAAAGTTGTCGTTTCTGCCATCCGGACGCCACTCCGGAAGCAGGAGTTAATCAATTGATTCACCGGATTAAATTGCTACAACGTGAACTAAAACTCGCAACTTCGCTGCGAATGCTCAAAATCATGCGCCAGGACATTTTAAAGCAACTGGAGGCTATGGCACATTCAGCACTTCAGGACTCAACCATGGCAACAACACCATACCAGGCCAGTGACAAACAGGTACGCCAGATAATTGAGGCATTATTATGAATTTAGCGACGCAAATCCGGTTACCGGAACTCAAAAACGTCTCTCCTGAACAGATTGTTGCCACCGCCAGACAATCCGGCGTAGTTGGTGCCGGAGGCGCAGGTTTTCCAACCTACGTCAAACTGCAGTCCAAAGCCGAGATTTTTCTGGTGAATGCTGCCGAATGTGAGCCCATGCTGAAGGTCGATCAACAACTGATGGTAACGGAAGCTCAGGCACTGATTCAGGGACTTCGCTACGGAATGCAGGCAACCGGTGCCAAAGAAGGGATTATTGCGTTAAAAGAAAAATACCGGCAGGCGATTGCAACGCTGACTCCCCTGCTGCCAGAGAATGTCCGGCTCCACATTCTGCCCGATGTTTATCCTGCCGGGGACGAAGTCATTACCATTTGGCTGGCAACCGGACGCCGAGTGCCTCCGGCTCAGCTTCCCATTACCATTGGCGTCGTCGTCAACAATGTTCAGTCCCTGATTAATCTGGCCAAAGCCATTGATGAACAACACCCGGTGACTCACCGGACTTTAACGATCAATGGTGCAATTCAGCGTCCGATGACACTTTCCGTCCCTCTGGGAACTAAAATCAGTGAGCTGATTGAGTATGCCGGAGGATGTACTGTTGCCAACCCGGCCTTCATCAATGGCGGGCCGATGATGGGAAAATATCTTGCAGATATTGACACTCCGGTAACGAAAACCACCGGTGGAATTCTGGTATTCCCGGATGATCACCTGCTGATCAAACGACGCCTGAGATCCAACGAACAAATTCTGGCGATGGCAAAAACTGTTTGTGAACAATGTCGGCTGTGTACGGATTTATGCCCGAGGCATCTGATCGGTCATGAACTCTCACCTCATTTACTCGTTAAATCGATGGGTTACAAACAGTTTGCCAAACCATCAACTTTACTCTCAGCCCTGACCTGTTCTGAATGTAGTGTGTGCGAAAGCTACGCCTGTCCGGTAGAAATTTCGCCGATGCGCATTAACCAGATGCTCAAAGCAGAGTTAAGAGCTGCCAATGTCCGCTATGAAGGAGAAATCGAACCTCAGGATCCGATGGCAGAACACAGAATGGTACCCATTTCACGTCTGATCAGCCGTCTCAATTTACAACCGTATTATCAGGAAGCCCCATTAACCGAGCTTTCCTGGACTCCGGAACGCGTGGATATTCCACTCCAACAACATATTGGTGCCCCTTCCGTACCGGTGGTTCATACCGGTGATCAGGTCCGGGTCGGTGATTGTATCGCCGAGCCTGCTTCTGATGCTCTCAGCGTTGGCCTGCACGCCAGCATCACGGGCACTGTAACAGATATTACGAATCATGCTATCACACTGTGTCGAGGATAATTTATGCATCATGCCATTGGATTAGTCGAATTAAACAGTATCGCAAAAGGAATTGAAGTCACGGACACCATGCTCAAAAGTGCGCATGTGGAGCTTTTGTCGGCTAAGACGATCTGCCCGGGGAAATATATTGTCATGGTCGGCGGTGAAATCGCTGCGGTGAAACAATCGGTTACCAGCGGGGAACAACAGGGCGGCCACATGACTGTCGACAGTTTTGTCCTGCCCAATGTCCACCCATCTATTTTACCGGCGCTCAGTGGTGTCACCATTGCCCAGCAGCGCCAGTCGATCGGTGTGGTCGAAACCTATAGTGTTGCAACCTGCATCAATGCAGCCGATGCAGCCATTAAAGCGGCGAATGTTGAGCTGATCAGAATTCACATGGCTTTTGGCATTGGCGGCAAATGCTACCTTGTTGTCAACGGTGATGTCTCCGACGTGAATACCGCTGTCGCCGTAGCCAGTGTTAACGCCGGAGAAAACGGCTTACTTGTACATGGAACCGTCATCCCCAAACCTCACCCGGATGTCTGGCGCCAACTGCTTTAATCAGGCGTTCTAATCAGGAAGGGTCTGACAAAGAGCAATAACAACCGAGCTGTAACGGAGTGCTTATGTTTGATGAACAAGAAAAAAAGAGCCGCGTCATTCAGGAATATGTACCGGGAAAGCAGGTCACGCTGGCTCACCTGATTGCCAATCCCAATAAGGCGGTCTACAAAAAGCTGGGCCTGAACGAAACGGCAAACGCGATTGGCATTCTGACCATCACCCCAAGTGAAGGCGCCATTATTGCCAGTGATATCACCACCAAATCCGGCAATGTAGAAATTGGTTTTATTGACCGCTTTACCGGTGCAGTTGTGATCACCGGAGATGTATCAGGTGTGGAGTACGCATTAAAACAGGTCATTCATATTTTGAGCCACCAGCTCAAATTTACGCCCTGTGATATCACCAGGACATAATCGATGAAACGCATCATGTTAATCGGACAAACGCTCAGCGGCAAAACAACGCTACTGCAAAAACTACAGGGTTTACCGCTGGACTATCACAAAACTCAGTCGCTGGCATGTGAAGATACATCGATAGATACGCCGGGAGAGTATCTGGAGAATCGTTCACTAAACAGTGCATTATTCATTACATCATACGATGCGGATATCATTGGTCTGGTACATAGTGCAACGGCACAACAAGAAATGTTCTCCCCGTTATTTGCTTCCGCTTTCACCAAACCAGTGATTGGTATTGTCACCAAATCCGATTCACCTGAAGCAAACATTCAGGAAGCAATCACCCACCTGACCTTAGCCGGAGCCGATCCCATATTTATCACCTCTTCTTACGATGGTGATGGCATTCCCGCTCTGGTGGACTACTTAAGCCAAACCGAACTGAAACAAAACCGAACTGAAGTTAAACCAAACTAAAGTTAAACCGAGGTATACCGACATATGGAACATAAAATCATCGCGATCAACGCCGGCAGCTCATCACTCAAGTTTCAGCTGTTCTCTATGCCTGCTGAAGTCTCCGTTTGTCAGGGACTCATTGAACGTATCGGGCTGGATGATGCAGTTTTTACCCTCAAATTCCGCGAACAGAAAATCAGCCAGACACTGCCAGTCACCAACCATCAGCAAGCCGTTGACCTGTTGCTATCCAGTCTGGTCCAGCATGGTGTCGTGACATCATTACAGGAAATTGAAGGCGTCGGGCACCGGGTTGCTCACGGCGGAGAATTCTTTCCGGACAGCGCTATTATTGATGAGAATACCATAACCAGAATTGCCCAGTTGAACGATTTGGCACCGCTGCACAACCCGGTCAATCTGACCGGTATCAAAGCATTCAGAACAGCCCTGCCGGATGCAAAAGCCGTCGCAGTGTTCGATACATCTTTTCATCAGACCATGGCAAAGATGGATTACATCTATCCGATTCCATACTCATACTATGAAAAATACGGAATCCGTCGCTACGGGTTTCACGGCACCAGCCATAAATATGTCGCCCATCGCTATGCCGAGCTGGTTGACACACCGATCGAACAACTCAACCTGATTACCTGCCATCTGGGTAACGGTTCCAGCATTTGTGCCATTGAGGGTGGAAAATCAATTCACACTTCGATGGGATTTACACCTCTGGCCGGAGTCATGATGGGAACCCGCTGCGGAGATATCGACCCGTCGATTCTGCCTTTTCTGGCCGATAAAGAACACCAAACAGTAGAAGCGCTGAACCAGATGATGAACAGCCAGTCCGGTTTACTGGGCGTTTCAGGATTATCGCATGATTTCAGAGATATATTGGCCGCTGCCCCCCAGAATGAGCGGGCTCAGTTAGCACTGGATATGTTTGTTGAACGGATCAGAGCCTATGTCGGACAATATCTGGTCAAACTGGGGAAAGTTGACGCCATTATCTTCACCGGTGGAATCGGCGAAAACTCAGCAGATGTCAGAGAAAAAGTCTGTCGCAACCTCGAAATGCTGGGAATATCCATTTGTGACGAGGAAAACCATTCTGGATCAACGATATTTTCTGCCAGTCGTAGTTCAATTGCTTTAGCGGTCATTCCGACCAATGAAGAATTGATGATTGCTCAGGATGTGATGAGGGTAGAAAAGAGATGAAAGGCAAAGTATGGCTGGTGGGCGCCGGACCGGGCGACCCGACACTACTGACGGTGAAGGCACTTTACTGTATCCGTAAAGCCGAAGTCATTGTGTATGACCGTCTGGTCAGTAAAGAAATTCTGCAGGAAGCGCCGGACAATTGCAGAATGGTGAATGTCGGCAAACTTCCTAATTTCCATCCGATTCCTCAGGATGATATTAATGACTGCCTGATCCAGTTTGCCCGGCAAGGGTTGAATGTGGTCCGTCTTAAAGGCGGCGATCCTTATGTCTTTGGCCGTGGAGGTGAAGAGGCAGAAGCGCTGGCAGAACTGGGGATAGAATTTGAGGTTATCCCCGGAATCAGTTCGGCGATTGGTGGTCTGGCGTATGCCGGAATCCCGGTGACTCACCGTGACTGTGCCTCGTCTTTTCATGTCGTCACCGGACATTTAAAGCAGGGCAAAGATCCGTTGGACTGGACACAGTTTTCCAAACTGGACGGTACACTGGTGATTCTGATGGGAATGAGTCAGATTAAACATATCTGTCAGCAACTCATCGACGGAGGAAAATCTTCCAATACGCCCGCAGCAGTTGTACGCTATGCCAGCCGGGAGAACCAGCAGGTGGTCACCGGAACAGTCGCCGACATTGCCCGGCGGGTAGAAGAAGCCAAAGTTACCTCTCCTGCACTAATTGTCATTGGAGGTGTGGCCGCAAAACATACGACACTCTCATTTCAGGCAACCTGCCGGCATATCGGCGAACTGGTGGAA
Organism: Vibrio mangrovi; assembly: GCF_024346955.1. Classification (NCBI taxonomy): domain Bacteria; kingdom Pseudomonadati; phylum Pseudomonadota; class Gammaproteobacteria; order Vibrionales; family Vibrionaceae; genus Vibrio; species Vibrio mangrovi. The sequence continues at coordinate 1,131,720 of NZ_AP024884.1, forward strand.
TCAGAGAGTGATCTCATCAAATAGCAGATAGAAAACAGAACTAACATGGTTACATACGAACAACATCAGAACAGCACTCATCCAGAATTACCGGTCAACCTCCGGAAATCCAGTCATGGCTGAAGCACGTTGTCCGGCTTCTTGTGGCGAACTGATTCAGGGATGGATTGCCGGTAGTGAAAAATTGATTTCATGTCCGATCAACTGGTTCAGTACTATCGAAGTTACTTCCGGTGATGCACGTAGCAGCCGGGAGCGGCCTCTGATGCGCAGTGCTCTGAAACTCGCACTGCAATCACTGAATATCCCTGTGACCGAATCTCAGGGTTTGAAGATCTCTTTTGATTCCACCATTCCGGTTGCCAAAGGCATGGCCAGCAGTACTGCAGACATCGCCGCTACCATTACCGCAACCTACCGCCACTTCCAGTCAGAATTATCAGAACAGCAACTTGCCTCACTCTGTGCCCGGCTCGAACCCAGTGACAGTACGGTATTTCGTTCCCTGACCCTGTTTGATCACAAACAGGGGATTGTCTCTGCTCAATATGGTCAGGCCGGGAATCTGGATATTCTGATTCTGGAAAGTCCGCAACAACTTAGTACAGCAGCCTATCACCGTATTGACCGGCGATTTCATCTGGTTAGGTCCTCGGAAAAACTGGCTGAAGCGGCACATTATCTCGCCCAGTCGATTCATTTAAAACAGGCCGGACGAATCGGATTAGCAACCACAGTTAGTGCGATTGAAAGTCAGCAAATTCTGCCGAAGCCTCACTTCAATGACTTACTCCGGTTGGTGGAAAAGCATGATTTGTACGGATTGAATGTAGCGCATAGCGGGACAGTCGTCGGACTGTTGTATCACTCAGCCAGACAGGATATTGAGGCCGTATTACACGATGTTCGCAACTCTCCAATCGCTCATGCGTATACTCAATATCATCAGTGCCAGTTGATCAGCGGTGGTGTCAGATAATATATTCGCAGACCTGATTACAATAGCGGGCAGGCAATCGCATTCACTGTCAGATATGGCTGACTCTGATACCAGTTCAGCGTGATATGTGTGAGACTCTGATTCGGAATCGCAAGACTGGTGTACCAACGCGGATTCTGCCAGTCCAGCCCGAGAACATGTGCCAGTATATAGCGAATCGGCCCGCCATGAGCGATGATCAAAGTGTCATGCTCACACTGCTGAACCAGCTCTTCCCAAGCTTCAGTCACCCGCGCCATCCCCTGAGATAACGGTTCAGCATCAGGTAAAGTCGCATTTGCAGGATCTGCCCAGAACCTTTCTAAAGTTTCCCATTCTCCCTGCAAATCATCAAATGGCACACCATCAAACCGGCCGAAACTCTGTTCCCTTAACCGGTCATCAATCTTTAAGTTCAGAGCCGGATCCAACGCCGTCAATAGCTCGGCAACGTATTTACAGCGAATCAAAGGCGATGAATAGATCGTCTGAAAACGGTAATTCTCAAGCAGGGAACGGGCAATCAGCTGCTGTGTGATCTCATCAACCCCTACATCTGTATGACCATTCAGTGCCGGTTTCCCTTCGGTTTTGCCATGTCGCAGCAAATACAAATTAATCATCATTTTTCCTTTGAAATCATCCACCGACAAGCATATCACTTCCTCTAATCTATAACATTATAAGCAAATCTATGCTGATGTACCCAAAGAAAGGTGGAAAATGAGAGTATGAGGACAGACACGGTAATCTGATACTCCAGAAACTGATTCCACGAATAAGTTCTTAGCGTGACTGTCCCTGTAATTTCCGATGACGGTGAGTTAAAATACCTAGAAAAAATGCTGACTCATATAAAGCTGCGGTAACTCTTATTTCTGGTGAATCAATCCGTAGCGCTGATACTATCGATATCGATAGTGTCAAATATATTACAGAAGATGGGCAGGTAAGATACATCCAAAGAAATGATAATAGGCCTGATGATTCTCTGGCCCTTTCAGGTTTATGAAACTTAATATTTGATAATGATGGTTCCCAAATGAGAGTAAAAATAATCTATCAATCATATGAATTAAGTGATGGTACTAGAGGCGCAATGTACGAAGACTTCAAAATTAACTATAGCGGTATAACATACCGCGGTTTCACTGGAAAATATAAAAGCAGATAGCCTTATGAGAAGATCATGAATAGAAAGCCTGTCTAAACTGTCTGTTCCAGATCTCCTACCTGCGATGATAACGCAAAGCATCGACCAATAACCGGAAAGCCGGTGAAGAGAGCTGACGGTTCGGATAATAAAGATAGTAACCGTCAAATGGCAGACACCAATCTTCCAGGACACGTTCTAACCGGCCTTGCTTGATATGCTCTTCAACCAGATCCTCTGGAACATAACTAATACCCAATCCGGATAATGCCGCATCCAAACGTCCTATGGAACTGGTCATCACAACCTGCCCCTTCACATTCACATTGATCTCTTTCCCGTCCTTTTCAAATTCCCAGACATACATGCCGCCATAAGTCGGTAGTCGTATATTAATACAGTTATGCTCGACCAGCTCATGAGGTATTGTCGGTTTCTGCCGCTTCTGCCAGTATTCGGGAGTTGCCACAACGGCCATACGCAAAGGCGGAGAAATCGGTACGGCAATCATATCCTTATCCAGATTCTCACCCAGACGAATCCCCGCATCAAAGCGTTCAGCAACGATATCAACGAATCCATAATTCACACTGATTTCGACGGAAATATCGGGATATTCCAGTAACAACTGACGCACTTTCGGCCACAGAAAAGTGTTGGCAGCATGCTCAGCCGCTGTAATCCGAATCGTACCGGCCGGGCGTAATTTAAACTCATTAATTAGCTCCAGCTCACGATCAATATCCTCAAGTTTAGGGGCTATTGACTGAAGTAAACGCTCACCAGCTTCCGTTGGAGACACACTCCGTGTCGTCCGGTTCAACAACCGGACATCCAGACGCTCCTCCAACCCTTTCACGGTATGACTTAACGCCGACTGAGACACCCCCAGCAACCCGGCGGCTTTGGTAAAACTACCTTCCCGGGCAACCGTCACAAATGCCAGCAGATCGTTGTAATTCTTATTCATGGTATTCTCGCAGAAACGCAATCCTGAAGTTCTCCGGATATATTAACCGAATCCGTATAACAGTTCACATTGAGTTCCCACAAACGTACCTGAGAGAAAAATTAAAGATTCCCTTCCTTACCTGAACGACGTACAAAAAAAACAACAACTAGTGTGGATACAATAACCTGAGCAACAAACAGAATGAGATTAAGCACCTCATATTGCTCGTCCTGCCATGTATTCATGAATCGCGTGATCAAAAAAAAGGCAATCACAGAAAATGTCATTGCCCACCCATATATCCTATTGATGCGATACCACTGCTGTTGATCGCTGAAAGTTAATTTTATCCTCACGCCATAGAATCGGTTTGGTCTGACTTTTCCAAATGCCAACGGAAGGGCAGTAATCAGAAAAATAAGGCTACCTATGCTCAACAGTAAGAAAGAAGTACCCATAGAAATCCTCTTGCTATATACGATCCCGTTTATGTGCAATCCTGAATTCTGTATGAGAGCGAGTAAATAAGCAACGGTTTCTGTAACTTCAGGTGAAGACAGTTCAGTCGTCTCGGAAAAACGGCTGAACTATCGTGGTCATTTACAACAGTGGTCATTTACAAACGAACGGCTATCACCATGCTAAGCAGAAATTTTCTCTGGAGTTCTCGTTGGAATAACCGATTGATCATCGGATATACACCGAACTAAATATTCCGCATCAGTCGCCACACCGGCAAAGCGCCCGGATCCCCATGTATGAAGCCATGAGAGGCCAATAAAATAAAGCCCGCTGACAGAAGTCACACCCCGTTCATGAACAGGTGTACCACAACCGTTGAATACCGGCACGTCCACCCATCTGAAATCAGACATAAAGCCAATACACCAAATGATAGATGTGATCCCTTCCTCCGCAAGATGGCATGTTTCTCGCTCCTGCTTCGGTTCCCACACAGGCGTGTACTGGTATCCTTCAGGAGCGACAATCCTATTCTTACGGATATAATCATCTATGCGCCGATTGACACTGTTGTACACATCATCCGCACGGGCAAGATTTTGCGCTAAAGTCGGCGCAAATTTCATTTCGCCGTGTTCGTAATCAAGCAGGTGCCCAAACAACGTCATACCTTCCGTCGCAAATTTGCGTAAATCAATATCGTGTCCACCATCCCGTCCTGTCACATAATGATTGGTATTATGACGGACATCTTTTCCTAAAGGATGTTGATTTACCGAGAGTTTGTAATATTGCATACGCTCAAGCCACTCAACGACATCCCGGCCACGATAATGTCTTGCAACTCTCGGCGCGTTACCCGTTACCAGATAAACTTTTTTTCCGGCCAGATGTAGGTCTTCAGCAATCTGGGCTCCGGACTGGCCGGAACCTACAACCATTACTGCACCGTCAGGAAGCTGGCCGGGATTCTTATACTGCACCGAATGAATCTGTACCATACTTGCCGGAATTTTTTCGGCCATACGCGGAATGAGTGGCTGCTGATAGCCGCCGGTAGCAATAACCACCTGATCTGCCGTATATTCACCATGGCTTGTAGAGACATGATAGATACCCTGATCATTTTTTGTCACTTTTTCTACAGTCACGCCTTCAACCACTGGTGCATTCACCTTCTCAGCAAAGCGGTTTAAATAATCAATGACTTCATCCCGGGTCATAAACCCCTGAGGATCATCACCATCATACGGATGACCGGGTAGTAAACACTGCCAGTTGGGTGTCACCAGAGTAAATGAATCCCAGCGTTCATGCTTCCAACTATGCATCACTGTGCGTTTTTCAATCACCAGATGGTCTATTTTTTCCTGTTGCAGATAGTAGCTGACGGACAATCCCGATTGCCCACTCCCAACGATAATTACGCTATAGTGTTTTTTATAGGTATCACTCATCATCTTCTTACCCTTGTTGTTGGCAAATTAATCTCTGTCGGCGAGTTCATCGGTGAAAAATTTTTCCACAATAATCGATAAGTGTTCATCAGCGTAAAACGTGATGAATTCGCGACAACGTAGTCGGATTCGTTCCAGTTGTTCATAAGCTCCGGAGCAGGCAAACCCATACTTCGCTTCAACCCGCTCGCTGGCTATCTTTAACGCCTTCTCACACTGGTGAAGAAAAACTTCAGGCGTATAGGCAATACCCGGTTCGAGATACTCCTTGATCACACTTGAAGGCGAATAACAAATTTCCGTTCCTCCTTTTGGCCACTTCACTGCAAATTTTGTTACCGGCATAGCGCATACTCCTTCTCTGGGGGAAAATTCCAGAATGTTTCCTGCTCGAAATCCCAGAAAGTTGCATGCTGTGTTCCATAACCCACCGTGACCTGGGCTGTCTCATTGACAGTTCCTATCACGCTGACAGAAATTCCCCGTTTCTGAAAAAGTGCGGTAATTTCAGGAATGCATTCATGTTCACAGCTAATCAGATAGCCAAAGCTGGGGAAAGTCAGCAGCCAGTCGGCCAATGACACGTCCCGTGGCCGGGTAATTTCTGCCAGTTGAATGTCTGCTCCCCGGCCGGAACAACTCATAAGCATCAGAACCGTTCCCAACAGGCCGGCCTGACTGATGTCTTTGCATCCGGTAACACCATCGATCCGGGCTAGTTGTGGAAATAATGCCAAATTTTCTCTCAACTGTCCTTTCGGGGCCGTAGTCGCCGCGTTCCAGTTTAAAAATGGCGCCATGTACTGGCCTCTCAGATCAACAACGGCAAGTAACGCATTCCCCGGCTGCACATCGAAACTGGTCATCAGCGTCGTCGCCCGGCCAAGTACCGCAACCGACAGCTGATTATAGGGTGTATGGTGGCAGGTATGACCGCCAACGACATCAACCTCATAGGCACGGGCTGCATCTAAAATACCATGCTGAAGACGTTGAATATCCTGAGAGTTTTTACCCCAAACGGCATTCACAACTGCTGTCGGCGTTCCGCCCATCGCCGCAATATCACTCAAATTAACCATGACTGAACACCAGCCGGCAAACCAGGGATCATGCTCGACAAATTCCGGAATAAAACCCTCAATCGCCAGCAAGTCATAACCATTACCATGGGGAATGACTGCCGTATCGTCCCCATTCGGATACCCCCAGCGGTTGACAGGTTCGAACCGGTCAAAGACATGACTCAACTGCCGCTTACCTTCAATTCCTGTAGCCTGCCGGACTTGCTTTATTAAACACTCAAGCATAGCTTTCTTCTCCCACCCAGCACCGGGATAACTGATTTAAGACTTTGGTATCCACACGCAGCGACCTTCCCTCGACCCAGAAACCATCCTCCATACCGGAGAGTATCGGGTAATAAGACAGATCTGCTGACATCGCAACATGGGGTTTCCCAAACGCGGAGCAAGATTGAGTCGCTATCCAGTTTAATTTCCGGAACAGTTTTTCGTTGCGTTTCTGTACGGTGGCATAAAAAGCATCACATCCCAATGTCACTGCGCTTCTGACCGCAAGTTCAATCAACGCAGCCCCCAGAACGCCTTCACGCCGGAAGGCTTTATCGACAGCCAGCCTTGATCCATACCAGATACGCTCCGAGATCCGGTGAATCCGGACTGTCCCGACAACCTTCTCCGGCATACCGGCAATATGAGTAACTGCAACCAATGTATATGCTTCACCGTCATGCTCATCGAAGTCATGACCATCAAACATTTCCTGTTCAATACAGAAAACAGCATTACGAATACGATGAGCCTGTGTCAGCTCCCAATCGGAAGTTGCCCATTTCACCTGAAAATGATGATTCTCTCTAATCACATTCATCAATCAGCTCCTCCTCATACTCAGAAAGAGAAGAACAGGCTCCGCATTTAACACATCCTGCTTTTGTTCCGGCAGAGCGCATCTCTGCATCAATCAACATCCGTGACAGTGGCCGTAATACTGAGGCCATAAACTCAGATGATGGAGCAGGATGATCTTCCAGTGGTGTGCCTCTGATCGGAACAAACGGAACAACAAAGGGATACACGCCGATGTCTATCAACTCTGCACTGAATTCAAGGATCGTTTCCCGGGAGTCACCCAATCCGGCCAATATATAAGTACTTACCTGCCCCCGGCCAAAAACACGGACGGCAGCCCGATAAGCTTTCAGATAGTATTCAACCGGTATCTCCGCTTTACCGGGAGTGATTTTCTGCCGGACAGAAGGCGTGATCACTTCCAGATGCATGCCGAGTGAATCAATTCCAGCATCTTTCATTTTCTGAAACCACGAGAAATCATCCGGAGGCTCACACTGCCCCTGAACGGGAATATCAACCACATGTTTAATTGCCAGTGCGCTCTCACATATGGCCCGGGCACCTCTGTCACTGTGGTTCGGCGTACCGGTTGTCATCACAACATGTTTGATACCATCCAGTTCAACAGCTGCCTGTACAACTTCCGCCAACTGCTCCGGTGCTTTACGATTGATCGTCCTGCCCGCATACAACGACTGACCAATAGAACAGAACTGACATGCCTTTCTGCGGTTTTCATAACGAATGCAGGTTTGAATCACCGTCGTTGCCAATACATCAGTACTGTGTAATGTTGCAATATGGCTGAACGGCACACCTTCAGCGGTCACCCGATCATAAAATGCCGGTTTAGCGGTCAGCTGAACTTCCGTGACCGGAATCAGTTCACCACTGATCTCATTGTTTTTCAGTAACATATCACCAGACAAGGTGTACTTCGATTCCCATGCGGTCTGGGTGAATGTCGGAATCATCAGTGTTCTGCCACTAAACTGCATGGCCTGATGATCAGACGGTCCGGCACCACCTTTCCGGCTGACCACTTGCTGCCGGGTTCCCATTAATCTGACACCCTGTGTCTGAATCTCTGTGAGTAGGTCGGCGTCAACAGAAAGATTGTCATTCATTAATTGATTCCTCCCGGGACTGATTCCTGTGGCTCCGGAGATTCACGCAACCCGGCCATTGGCGAAATATATTGTGAGACTTCCCGGTTGATTTTCAGGCTCAGTAACTCCGGACGGGCATAATGTCCGACGGAGTCCATCATTCGTTTACGCTTATCGATCAGTGAAAAATCCAGATCGGCAATAAGCAAACCTTCACCTTCCACAATCGGTGGTACAAGATGCTTTCCCTCCGGAGAGACAATTGCGGTATGACATCCGCCTCTGAACCTTTTTTGCAACTCAGGATCTGTCGTGATCCGGGCTATCTGTTCTTCGGTCAGCCAACCGGTTGAATTAACCACAAAACAGCCGGATTCAAGTGCATGATGACGGATAGTAACATCCATTTGCTCCGCAAAAACCGGGCCGACAAGTGAACCGGGAAACTGAGAGCAGTGAATCTGTTCATGCTGTGTCATTAAACAGTAACGGGCCAGAGGATTGTAGTGTTCCCAGCAGGCCAGAGCACCAATACGCCCTTTAGCTGTTTCAACGACTTTGAGCCCGGAAGCATCCCCTTGTCCCCAAATCATACGTTCATGATAAGTAGGGGTAATTTTTCTGCGCTTAAGAACCAGTTCCCCTTCATCATTAAAAATAAGTTGGGTATTAAACAGTGTTCCATACGCTCTTTCATTCACTCCCACAACGACAACCATGTGATGCTCTTTCGCTTTATCTGCGATTGCTTGCGTCGTCTTCCCGGGAACATGAACTGCCTGTTCATATAGTCTGAGGTGTGCTTTCCCCTGTTTTGCCGGCGCTTCAATGAAAGAGAAATAAGGGTAATACGGTAAAAACGTTTCGGGAAATACGATCAATTCAACGCCCTGCTCTGCAGCCTGATCGATCATCTTCAATACTTTTGAGAGTGTGCCGTCCAGACTCTCTAAATCCGGAGAAATCTGAACGGCAGCAGCCCGTACAATTTTCTTATGCATACTGCCGCCTCCCAAGACTATAATGTCCAGGTATCGAGAATCACCGCATTATCGCGGAGATGAAGTAATTTCAGATCCATCACATCAAGTGGATTAATTGGTGTAATACCTTCGATCAGTGAAGGCTCTCCATGACCATAGAGCGCTTGCAGCGCAAAGCGGCAGGCGTAAACTTTACCGCCTTCCGCCATGAATTTTTTAAGCTGATTCGCGTAATTCTGATGCCCGGGAAATGCTTCATCGCCGAGCGTTGGAAAGCCTCTCTGGATTCCCAGCGTGACACCTGGTCCATACAGCAGGATCGATGTCTCAAATCCTTTCCGCTGTAGCCGGGTTGCCTGAAGCATATTCACCAGACCAATCGAACCTTCAAAAGCGACCGTATGAAATGTTACCAATGCTTTCTGACCCGGCTTCGCCTTCACGTCTTCAAATACTTTCTCTTCATAATCAACAAAGAAGTCACCATCTTTATGCAATGGGGTTTCTACTTTTGGCATTTACTTTATCTCCGAATTATTCTTATTTAAGCAACTGAAATCGTCAGCCCCGGAGAAACACCTGCAGTAGCAATGCCAATAATCACCGTCCAAAAAGCAATCAATATGCGATAAAGCAATTCATTGCATAATTAAAATTTCTTAAAACTGAATTTTTTAGCGCAATCAGTCATATATATCAGCCCACAAACGTAAGCAGCATTGCACCAATATAAGACAAAACTCACCAATATAGTGCAAACCTACCCATATAAGTGTGGAGTTATACTGTTGAATTGTGAGTGATATAGCTCAGTGAACAACCGGTTTCAATACGATTAAGTATCAGATTCATAACTTAATCATCTCATTTGATTGAATCATATCGCAGTAACCAAACTCATTTGAAAGAGAGCTTGCCCTACTAAGCAAGATCATATAATCAACAAAAGTGAAACGCCATGGAAACAATTTGTAACATCACCAAAATGGTGCATCGCCTATGTACAAGAACAGAACGAGACAATGGCAAATAAGCCTATCCCAAAGAGGCAAGTATCCGGCATATAAACTGATTGCCGATTTGATCGCACAAGATATAGAAACGGGCAAACTTTCTCCCAATGACAAAATTCCTCCCATGAGAGATCTGGCAGCAGCGCTGCATATCAACTATTCAACAGCAGCCAGAGCGTATACCGAAGCGAAAAAAAGAGGCCTGATAGAAACGGTGACGGGGTCAGGAACTTTCATCCGGGGCAAACTTAAATCGATGAAACAACCACTGGCTACTTATGAGCTGATGATGAATATGGTGATTGAACCGGCCATTCCTACTCTCGTTGATGAAATCAAAGATGTCGCTCTGTCCAGTATCGCAATGAATGATTTTTATTCATTAATGCGTTATCAAAGTTACGGCGGCAATGATGAGTCAATCGATATTATGACCTCATTAATTCAACGACGGATTCCTGATGCAGACAGAAACAGAGTCATTACAACCCAGGGGATACACACTTCTATTACAGCCCTGCTGACCATGCTTTGCGAGCAGAATCAGGTATTGTGCGTCGATAGCCTCAGTTATCCGGGAATCAAAACCGTTGCTGCTCAGTTGGGAAAAACCCTGTTTGCTCTGGACCGGGATAAAAACGGACCAACGGCAATTTCTTTCGAAAATGCCTGTCAGTCTCACTCGGTTGCCGCACTTTATTTGAATCCAACCATGCATAATCCCACCTGTACCACGATTCCGAGAAGCAGAAGGGAAGCTTTATGCGACATCGCTATTCGGTATAACATCCCGATCATAGAAGACGACAGCTATGGCCTGCTTTCAGAGAGTACTGTTCCGCCGCTGGCATATTATGCGCCTGAATTAACCTACTATCTCGGTGGCTTTTCTAAATGTCTGGGGCCGGGATTACGAGTCGGCTACATGCTCTGCCCTTCACAAAGAAAAAAGGAACAGGTAATAGGCGCAATGCATTCATTAAATATTATGGGCTCACCGCTCATCCATAAACTGCTTTCCGACTGGATATCAGCCGGGACACTTGATCGGATGATCCAAGCCATTCGTACAGAGGCGGCGGCAAGAAGAAATGCGGTCTACCAAATCTTGCATGGTTATGATTTAAGGATGGAACTAAATGCTTTCCATTTCTGGCTGAATTTACCAAAGCCCTTCAATAAGACCCCAGTTGAATTTGCAGAAGAGTTACGCCAATTGGAAATCAGTGCTGTCGCCAGCAGTGCATTCTCAACCGATAATAATCCGCCAGATGCGCTCAGAGTGTGTATCGGCGGCCCGATTAGCCGGGTGGATATGAAAGAAAACATGAAAACACTCAAAGAAAAATTGGTTCTTCTGGGCTATCCATCAACTGCCTCCGGGTATCGTCAACAATATACCCGGTAATTTCCCGGAAGATACCAAGGCATAATATCTTCGTACCTGACGACAACATCTGAAATCAACTCACAGCACACTGGCTTCTATCTCCAATTTGGTCACATCTTCATTATTATATTTATACGTTTATTTATTGAATTCTCTTTTCACGCGAGATGACTCACATATGAAAGTCCAGACTCTGGACATGAAATCGATTTTACAAAGAATCGAGTATATATCGTCACGAAAAGGAATGGCTATGTTTAAATTATCACCTTGTCTCATTACCGTTGCCACAGCATTGACATTCAATGCTCATGCAACTTCAGTAAAATGGATTCAGTCTGGCTGGGATACAAATACCAACAGCATTGTAAACTGGCAGCAAAATAAAGCACCTGCGGTTTTAAAGAAAGATAATACCGATTATCGAGTCATAAAAATCGACACATCCAACCCTTTACAGACCATTGACGGCTTCGGTGGTGCATTTAATGAAAAAGGCTGGGATGCGATGTCCGGAATAAAAGCAGCAGAAAGAGAGAAGATCATTAAAAATCTGTTTACGGAAGATGGACTGAATTTTACTCTGGGCAGAATTCCCATTGGAGCAAATGATTATTCAATGGATTACTACTCACTCGATGATGTTCCCGGAGATTACGAATTAAAGCATTTCTCAATGGACAGAGAACACAAATATCTGCTGCCATACCTGAAATCAGCGATGAAATATAAACCGAATCTGCATGTCTTTGCTTCTCCGTGGACACCGCCCGCATGGATGAAAGCCAATCATTTCTATGGCTGTAAGGGCTCTGAGGAAAATGCCCATTTAATATGGAATGAAAAGACTCAAACCGCTTATGCAAAGTACCTGTCTAAATTTGCAACTGCATATCAGGATGAAGGCATTCACCTGGAACAAATCCACTTACAGAATGAACCTGCCGCATGTCAGGATTTCCCTTCCAGTGTGTGGACAGGCCCGGAGATGCGTGATTTTTTACGAGACTATCTCGTACCCCAATTTGAAAAAGATAATCAGAGCGCATCGATTTGGCTAGGAACAATTAATCATGGCGATTATATGGCATATGCAGAGCCGGTTCTGAACGATCCCAAACTGAAAGGAAAAATTGCGGGGGTCGGATATCAATGGGATGGGAAATATGCAATTGCAGAAACACATAAAAGACATCCAGATATTAAACTCATGCAAACAGAATCAGAATGTGGTGATGGAAAAAATGATATTTCTGCGGGATTATATACTTTTAGCTTAATCAAAAAATATCTCGCCGGAGGGGCAAATTCCTATGTTTACTGGAATATGGTGCTGGATTCATCAGGAAACAGTACCTGGGGCTGGAAACAAAATTCACTGATCAGTATCGATCGCAGACAGGGTGGAAAACCAAGCTATAACTTCGAATACTATGTCTTAAAACACTTCAGCAATTTAATTAAACCCGGCGCTCAGTTATTAAGTTATGATCTCGATGAGGATACACTGATTTTTGAGAATCCGGATCAGTCAATCATCATTGTTTCAGCAAACCCCAGCTTTTCTGAAAAAGAAATGACTTATACGCTCAAGGACCAGATGTTTAAAGCCAAATTACCGATGATGACCGTGAACAGTTTTGTTGTTCAATAAGCGTCTATCGTTCATAACTAATATTGAATGCCTGTACTTCTACAGGCATTTATATACCCAAATGACCTTGGTAACTTACCTATGAACAGGCCGGAAATAAAGATACTTCAGCTAACTGTTTTGTATGTGCATCCTTGAGATACCAGTCATTAAATACGAGTTCTACTCTGTTGACCGTATGAATACCAAAATCAAACTCGCGGTAATCTTTCAAGAATCTGAACAACATATCAGGATCACGCAATGGTGCTTTAAATCTGACGACTGTTGAGTGTGCTGTCGCGATGTTATACCTTGAATCCCGGCTGGCATGTAGGTGGGACTGACCAAATGCAGCTCTCAGCTTCTCTCTTAAATCTGACAACATTTCATCAGGCATAAAACCTTGTAAAAGTATGCAGCTGGGAGAGGCTGTAATCCCCTTAAACTGAATATCAAATGAGCCGATGCCCCGGACTGCTTCCTTAAAAATTTCAGCGTAATCCTGCCCTTCACTTTCGGACAAATGATAATTTTCAAAACAGGTAATAATAGTCAGAATCGTTAAATGTAAATCCGATAGCGGTTGATAATACTGCTCAGGCTCTAAGGATTTTATCTTCTGTAGAAAGTTTGATATTTCGTTTACCAATGATGTGCTGTTACGCAAATATGATAGTGTTGTCATCCCCCTGCGACTATCATGTGGATTATCAATCAGAGGATCGGTCTGATACTGACCTGTTTTGACAACCTGTTCAAAATTACGCCACATTGTATCGTAAATACGCTTCTCTTCTCCCATTTGGCCTATTCCTTCCCGAACACATTATTTTCCTGTTCCTGAACCCGGATAAATGTGGTGCGCTTGGTCAGCTCTTTCAGATTAGCTGCACCAACGTAGGTACAGGTTGAACGTACACCGCCGAGAATATCCTGAATTGTGTCTTCAACACTGCCGCGGTAAGGTAATAAAACGGTCTTGCCTTCGGCAGCCCGGTACTGAGCCACACCACCGGCATATTTGTCCATCGCACTCTTTGACGACATTCCGTAGAAATTCACATAGCTTTCGCCATCTTTCACAACAATGTCACCACCGGATTCTTTGTGTCCGGCCAGCATTCCGCCCAGCATGACGAAATCAGCACCACCGCCGAAAGCTTTCGAGACATCGCCGGGGCAGGTGCAGCCACCATCACCGATAATCTGACCACCCAATCCGTGTGCAGCATCGGCACATTCAATAATGGCCGATAATTGCGGATAACCGACACCGGTTTTTACCCGGGTTGTACAGACCGATCCCGGCCCAATACCAACTTTTACGATATCCGCACCGGCAATGATCAGTTCTTCAGTCATATCTCCGGTTACAACATTACCGGCGACAATCACTTTGTCCGGCAGAGCCCTGCGGACCCGTTCAACAAACTCAACCAGATGTTCCGAATACCCATTGGCGATATCAATACAGACAAACATCAGATCTTCACTCAAAGCCAGAATTGCCTGCATCTTAGTAAAGTCAGCATCCGATGTCCCGGTTGAAACCATGACATGCTTTAATGTCGCGGATTCTGCCCCTTGCACAAAATCTTTCCAGTCTTGCAGGGAATAATGTTTGTGAATCGCCGTAATCACATCATATTTTGCCAGAGCCTGAGCCATGCCGAAGCTTCCGACAGAATCCATATTGGCAGCAATGACGGGAACACCGTGCCATTGACGGCCACTATGCTTGAAGGTAAACTCGCGGGTTAAATTAACTTGGGAACGACTTTTCAGGGTAGAACGTTTCGGCCGAAACAGCACATCCTTAAAACCCAACTTTAGTTCTTGTTCGATACGCATTCATATTTTCCTCAATTGATTCACCTTGTGTCTCAATTTCGCAGTGCGATGATTCTGACGTTGGCAGACGTCGGTCTCTTAATTATCGGACACAAAAAAACCGGAGCGTTGGCAGACGCTCCGGTTTTCAGCATTATAGACATCACTTAATTTCCTGCAAGACTGATATTCCACATTTTTTTATGCTACTATCTGAAAACTTGCATATCTGATAAAACCATAGAAGCTTATTTTTTTCTTTCTATTATCAATAAGTTAATAAACTCAAACTGCTTACTCTGGATCTCCGTTTGTGTTTCTGCTGCATCATTACATTGATCACATCAACTTTTGTGCTCTCTGCACAAAAAACTACAAAATTGAACGATGGCAGCAGCAAGCAGTGTTCACATTTGCTACAGTTAGGAGACGCTGGCGGGTTTTCTCCTCTCTATAACTGACTCTCTGTAACCGACGCCTCACAACAAGATAAATACTAAGAATAATCTCAGGGAACGCATGGAGTGCAAGATGGAATCAACCATTTCTCTGATCATTGCAGTGTTACTTCTATTATGTGCGGCTCCCGTTCAGGCTCTTGCCGGGCCTGATTCACATCATTTCTATCAAAGCTCCGGTATTGCCAAACTCAATCACAATAGCAGTTCTGACGAAACCTGGGTCACTCAGTATGGTTATAACTATAATCTAACCTCAAACATTGGATTTGATTTGGGTTATGCCAAAAATCCGGATGATCTGGGACAGTTCACCTCAGTGTCATCACAACACCCTCATCAGCCAACGCTGCATTATCAGGAAATTTTTGGCGGAGCAAGAATTCAGCACACAGTGTTCGATGTTGCATGGATATATGCCAAAGGCGGATTAAGTTTAACCCGTGCCGGCGATAATCCGGCAATCACGACCTCACTGCCTGATATAGAGACAAAGAATATTGCACCTTATTTTACTCTGGGCGCCACAATCCCATCAGGCATTGCCACAGGATTCGAATTAAACTTTGAAATCTCTTATCAGGAGCCAGAGCAGGATGTAACGGCAAGCCCGGTGTTCCTGCTGGGAACACACTATCGGTTTTGAAATACACTATCGGTTTTAAAATACACTTATCGTTTTTGAAACACACTACCGGTTTTGATTTGATGAACAAACACTGGTCAATTGTTTACTAATTTACGTAAATGGGGCAGCAAATCACTGGCAAGCAATCCCCGTTCTCCAAATGATTCCGTATTCTGATCCGCTGCCATACTATGGACTAAAACACCCAGTTGTGTGGCTTCAACCAACGGCAGTCCCTGTGCGATAAATGAAGTAATTACCCCGGTCAGGACATCGCCCATGCCTGCACTAGCCATTCCCGGATTCCCAGCCATGCACACAGAAATTTGCTGTCCGTCATAAACCAGCGTTCCCGCCCCTTTCAGTACCACAACACCACCATACTGACGGTGAAGAGCCTGAATACTGGCATACCGATCCGCTTCTACTTCCTCCACGGTCGTCTGCAACAACTGAGCAGCTTCCGCCGGATGAGGAGTAATCACCCGCAGCGGATCCTGATTCGGATGCCGCATCAGAAAATACAAACCATCAGCATCAACCACTTTCGGTTTCTTAACAGACTGAACTGCCTGATAGATTTTGTAGGATTCATCACTGCGTCCCAGCCCCGGTCCGACAGCCAGAACATCACACCATTCAAGACGCCGTTCAATAGCATCTTCTTTATTCCAGCAAGCGCTCATCACTTCCGGGGCGCTCACCAGCAAAGGTGTCACATTATAAGGATGACACAAAACGGCTGTCATACCGGCTCCGCATCTGGCAGCAGCCATCGCCGTCAGAATAATTGCACCACCCATGCCTTCATTACCACCGATCAATAATGCTTTACCGTGTGTCCCTTTATGGGAAGTCGCGCTACGTTTCGGTAGCATCTGACCCGGCATTTTCGTATGAATTGCAGTAACTGTCGGATGATTCTGCTGATCGAAAGCATCTTCAACGCCCAAACCAGCGAAATGGAGCTCTCCCACATATTCACGGGCTTTTCCGGTCACTAATCCCTGTTTCAGACCAATAAAACTGACCGTATGTTTTGCAATAATCGCATCACCAAGCACACTGCCGGTATCGCCACACAAACCAGAAGGAATATCCACCGCAATCACCGGCTTCATACTTTGGTTCAGTGTTTCAATTAAAGAGAGCATTCCCGGCCGGACTGTTCCACGAAGTCCGGTTCCCAGCAATGCGTCAATGACAACATCAACACTATCCGGTACGCGATCCTGTGGTTCTGAGACAATACCACCGTGATTTTGCCAGTGCTCGTACGCCATTCTTGCATCGCCGGTCAACGCTTCAGGATCACCGACCTGCCAGACCGTTACATACAATCCGATCGATTTAGCCAGACTCGCAACAATATAACCATCGCCGCCATTATTGCCGCCACCGCAGCAAATCAGCCAATGCTCAGAACTGGGATATTGAGCCATACCAATGGCAAAAACAGCCTGTCCGGCACGTTCCATCAGACTGTACATTTCCAGTCCTTTGGCATCAGCAGCTTTCTGCTCACCAACACGGACCTGCTGGGTCGAATAAAATACATTCGTCATCGTCATGGGAGAACTTCTTTATCTTTTTAATTCATCAAACATCGGAAACGGGAGAACTTAACATTCGCACCGCAGGGAAATCAGCGCCTCCGCCGTCGCATCCTGAATCGAAAGAAAGACTGACTTCACCTCACCGGTCGGCGTTCTCATCGGATTGAGTGTGATATTCTGATACATAAACTCGGCCTGCTGAGTCACCGGACGAACATTACGACATTTGAACAGATAAGGCCGTTGCTGCCAGGTGATAAAACTACGACAACCCAAATTGTAAACAGGTTTAGTTTTTAATCTGAACCAGTCCTGAGGAATTTCAGGAAAAACGTCAAACAGAGAACGGCCAATCACTTCATGTGGCTGTTTTCCACTATGGTGAGTCATAAAACCGTTCCATACCTGAACTTTATAATCCTTATCAATCACGATAAGTCCGAGATCAACATTCTGAACCATGTCCACCATCCAGTGGAACTGTTCAAACTCTGCAGGAAGACTCATAACTAAAACTCCTCCATAAGATAAGCCAGCTTGTTATCCAGAAGAGGCAAAGACTCATCGACAAACATAAACAGCAAATCGCAGCGAATCGATGTTCCTTCAATGTTGTAGCTTACCTCAAAGGTCATCGTTTTCTGAAACGAACCGGCAGTTGAGCGAATCACCGATTCAATGGGGATATGTTGTCCCAGTAATACCGGGGAACTCTGGAAAAAACGGATTTCCGCCTGTTCACCGAGCCCGTTCAGGAAGGAACCGACCAGAATGTTCGATACATCCATTAAAAGTTCCAGTTCTTCCAGATCTTCACTTTCTGCCGGAACCTGCATTAAACGTTTCAGATCGGAGACACTTGAATCACTTAACAGGACTAAGGCTTCCCCGGCAATCCCTTCACCACTGAATCCCTGACAAACACCGGAAACCTGATCATTCTCCGCCAGTTCCCGCAGAGCCATATGGAGCTCGCTGACTTCAAAGATATTCACATTTGGTAGTGGTAATTCGACAAAAACATCAAAATAACGCGCTAAGGCATCCGCAGCCCGCCCAATGGAAACGTTGGCAACTTCCATATAGATATCCCGGCGCTTGATAACCGGGTACTCGATTCTTTCCGGAATCACAACTTTCGGTTGTGTCGGTGGTTCCACCAGTTCACTGAGTACTTCTTTCAGCGCATCAGCTGCAATCGGCTTTTGGATAAAAGCTTTGGCTCCCATTCCGAGAACCCGTTCCTGAGCCTTTGGCTGAATATCACCGGAAACAACCACCACAGGCGTTGTATAAGCTGCCTGATTCATGGCTTCTAACGTACCAAAACCATCCAGCTCCGGCATGGTTAAATCCAGAAACATCAACTGAAACTGTTGCTTCTTTAACTGCTCCAGTGCATCAAGACCATGAACAGCAAAGTTAACCTCTGCATTCAGGGAGGTTGGCAACGATCTCGCAATCTGTTTTCTCGCTAGTGCTGAGTCATCACATATTAATACTGAAAACGACATAACCGGCCTTACCCTTGTCTTTCCTAATTAAAAGTGTATACGGAAATTCAACATCTACAGGCGCAAAGCGATAAAGAACAACCAAATCTTTATTATTTTTGTGACCTTACAACGATGCCTATGGATGCTTATGCTGTAGGCCATAACGTCAGAATGACGATCCGAAGTAATACAGCCACAACAATCAATGCAACCCCGAAACGATATCGGCGATATTCTTCAATCGTCATTGGAATTCGTTTAAAGAACATTGTAGCAACGCCTCGCCAATCCTGACTTCTTCTGCCATAACGGATCATACTCATCAGAATCAGGAGGATTCCCAGTATCAGGATTGCCTTTTCCAGCCAAAAGAGCGTCACAACCATGTTGAACTCCATGTGGGATATTTGAAAGGTAGAAAAACCATAAGATGGACAGCGATATATTCTGCATCCTTCACAAAATATAGCCTATTGATAAAAACTGTCATTACACCATGTGTAAGCAAGAATGAAGAAGCCCTATACAAAAACGACGTTATGCAGCTTTTGGATAGGACTCCTGCCCCTGATGTTTTGCTTTACGCTGAAAGCTACCTTTGCCTTTTTTCGGTTTTTCGACTCTCATCTTAAACACTGGACTGGTCACAAGCGCTTTGAGGGCGTTATCAGTCACTGTGCCACGTTGAATCTCAACGTCACCAGAGACGGATTGGCGTTTTTCTTTCTTCATACAAGAACCTTTCATTTAAGTTGGTCAATAAAAACGCAACGAATTCTCCTCCATTATGTTGGTATGTCAATCAATTAGATGTAAAAAAATATATTTTATGATTTTGGCAAAAATAATAATGTAACAATGAAAACAGATTCTCACTAAACTCTAAAACGATCATAAATATCAGGCACATTAAAGTTTAGCCGCAATATTTGATTGACAACCCCTAAGATTACTCTACACTCACATGAGGCTAGGAAGCAGTTCTTTGTTTACCATAACGTCTTGTTGGATTTTGTAACTCCCCAGTCGTTCTGTACACAATAGCAATCTACTTTTCCACGCTAGAATCGCCGTTTATCGGCTTAGTTTTACTTTGATTTACCAGGAATATATTATGTCTAACACAGTGACTGGCACTGTAAAGTGGTTCAACGAAACTAAAGGTTTTGGTTTCATCCAACAAGAAAATGGTCCCGACGTTTTTGCTCACTTCAGCGCGATTCAAGGCGACGGTTTCCGTACCCTAGCTGAAGGTCAAACTGTTGAGTTTGTGATCTCTCAAGGACAGAAAGGCCCTCAAGCTGAAAACATCAAAGTCCTATAATATAACAATATAGGCAAGAATCTTTAAAAATAGCCAGCGTTGTTTGCTGGCTAATTTTTTGCCTCCGGAAAAGTAAATTTTCATTCTTCCGGTATATCACCGTGACCCAGAGCAGCCAGACAACTCCGGCTGTAGTGCAATCCAGGGGTTTCCGGGAATCACACTTCTCATCCGGCTATTTTCCCTCTAGAATGGTTTAAAAAATTCCCGTAGCCTTATGCAAAATTTTCCGATCACGACCCTGTCCACACTGGCAGAAATGACTATCGATCTTGCCAGCGGCCTGAATGATGAGAATCGATTTAACCGTTTACTGGAAACGATCCGCAAAATTATTCCCTGTGACTGTGTCGCACTGATGTCCCGTCAGGGGAATACATTGATCCCTCTGGCAATGCAGGGACTTACCAAAGATACCCTTGGCCGGCGATTTATCATTGATGACCATCCCCGGTTTCAGGAAATTTGCAGCTCCCGTCAGGCTGTGCGGTTTGACACTGACTGCACACTTCCCGATCCATTTGACGGCTTACTGCTTCACCATGACGGTGATGTTCCTATCCATTCCTGCATGGGACTTCCTCTGATTTTTGATGAAAAACTACTGGGTGTTCTCACTCTGGACAGCCTGAAAACCGGTGTCTTTACCCATATACCAACACGTCATCTGGAAGTGCTTTCAGCAATCGCTGCTTCAACCCTGAAAATGGCACTGACATTTTCTCAGTTAGAAATGCAGGCCCGCCAGTCACAGCAACGTCTGGAAGAGTTGAATGAAGATGGCTGGGAAAGAGACCGGGGAGATTTGATTGGTGCAAGCAGTGTGATGCAATCGATGAATGCTGACATTGAGGTTGTGGCTTCATCTAACTTTAATATTCTGATTTTCGGGGAAACCGGGGTCGGCAAAGAGCTGGTTGCCAGACGAATACATCATTTGTCAGCCAGAAAACGTCAGCCTCTCATATATGTGAACTGTGCTGCTATTCCTGAAAACCTGATAGAGAGTGAGCTGTTCGGACACGTGAAAGGAGCTTTCACCGGGGCAGACAGAAACCGGCTTGGTAAATTTGCACTGGCACACGAAGGGACACTCTTTCTTGATGAAATCGGAGAACTTCCGCTTGCAGCCCAGAGCAAGCTGCTCAGGGCATTACAGAATAATGAAATTCAACCGGTCGGACAGGACAGCATCCAGAATATTGACGTACGTGTTCTTGCCGCAACAAACCGCGATTTAAAACAAGAAGTTGAAGCAGGTCGCTTCCGGGCTGATTTATATCACCGTCTGAGTGTTTACCCAATTCATGTTCCGCCTCTCCGGGAACGTGAAGGTGATGTCAGTCTGCTAGCCGGTTACTTTCTCGAACAAGCCAGAAGAAAACTGGGCATGACTCATCTGAAACTGGCACAGGATGTACTGGACTATCTGGTGCAATACAACTGGCCTGGGAATGTCCGGGAAATGGAACACGTGATCAACAGAGCCGCTCTGAAGGCCAAAGCCAGTCAGCGCCAACAAGCACTGATTACCATCAGACTGACTGATATCGGCATTTTAGAAAGCGTGTTACCGGACAACTCTTCAGATATGCCGGATAATACGAATATAACGACAACACCTTCCCATATCTCCGTCAATGACGGGCTCAGGCAGGCAACGGATGATTTTCAGCGCCAACTGGTGAAAGAAGCATTGGTTCAGTCAGACTATAACTGGGCTCAGGCCGGAAGGTTGCTTCAGGTTGACCGGGCCAATCTGACCCGGTTAGCCAAAAGACTGGGTATACAGGTGAGAAAAATTCACAAACTGGAAATGTAGTTACTCAAGATGCAGGATTCAGAGCACCTTCAGGCTGCTGGTTTTCACTCGGCCGGTTGATGAATAGCCTTTCATACTCCGCCATAAAATCTGCCCGAATCAGCTGTTCAAGTTCATGTGCCCGTTCAGTCGGGCAGAAAATCATCACATGAACTTTCTGTTCTCCGGTCGGCATACTGCCAATGTAAACCACGGGGTCGGCTCCGGGCAAATCAACACCAGCATGTTTCTCGATCATAAGGTTATAGCGACGCGCAACTTCAATGAAATGCTCAAAGTGAACTTCCATTCTCTTCCGGAACGAAGGAAGCAAGGTATACAAATTAACAAATTCCGGCACGATAATCTCAAAATTATGAAACACATAACGCTTCATAAAATTCAGGTTTTTGACGGGATATGTAAAAAACATGCTATTGGGTAAGGTGGCGGTTTTCCCCGTGTAGTGATATCGCCCTCCGGCTAAATCAATTTCCTGAATAACCGTTGCCATCATATTGTGCTCAATCACTTCACCACATAGGGAACCAACCTCAATCCAGTCTCCGATACGGAAAGAGCGGGAACTGGCTCGTTGGATCGAACCGGTAAAACACAAAATGATTTCTTTAGATGCTACAACAATCGCAACAGCAATTGCGGTTACAGACAACGCAAACTCATTGATTTCCTCTTTCCACAAAAAGAAACCAATAATCAGCAGCATGGCAAACGTGCCGTTTTTGGTCTGTGACATCCACTTACGCTGCTTCTCGGTAATAAATGCACCATCCCCACGAATCAGAGCCAGAGTGCTCCGACGAACAAGCAAAGTGAAGATAATAATAATGACACTAAACAGTAGTTTGTGGGACAACAGATAATCCAGCACGTTGTTGACATATTCCATGCTTTTCTCTCACAGCCAAAAATCACAAAACGGAGTTCATTTTCAGAAACTCCTTATGCATATCCCAAATAACCAACAAGATAGGTAGACCTGATCCTGTACCTTGAGGTTACTTGGGTATATATAATGTCTGCAAGTTTATCTGAGTTTTTTCATGATGTAGAGATATAAACACCAAAGAACTGATAAATCATAGTGATGCTACACTCTGGACTATGCTGTTCAACGATAAGCCAGTGCTGTCTTTTCAGCAATTCGCACTATAACTTTCACTGCCTGCTCCATGCCCTCAATCGTCACAAACTCATGAATTCCATGAAAATTATAACCACCGGTAAATAAATTAGGGCAAGGTAATCCCTTGAAAGATAGTTGCGCACCGTCCGTTCCTCCCCGGATCGGTTTGATCTTTGGTTCAATCCCCACATCGATCATCGCAGCTTTGGCAATCTCAACAACATGCGGATTTGATTCGATCACATGCCTCATATTCGAGTAGCCATCCGTAATGACAACTTCAATCCGCCCCTTATGCAACTGATGGTTTAGCGTATCAGCCATATCCTGAATAACCGCTTTTCTACGCGCCAATCCCTGCTGATCAAAATCACGCAACAGATAAATCAATTCACTCCGGGAAATCCCCATATTCGCAGATGATAGATGGTAAAAACCTTCATAACCTTCGGTATTTTCCGGTGTTTCATCCTCCGGAATCATCATCTGAAACCGAGCGGCAATATTCATTGCATTGACCAGTTTATCTTTTGCCGTTCCGGTATGAACAGATACGCCATAACAGATAATCTGGGCCGTCGCGGCATTGAAATTCTCATACTCCAGTTCGCCAACAGGGCCACCGTCAACCGTGTATGCCCACTGAGCTCCGAATTTTTCAACATCAAACAGATCTGCGCCACGACCGATTTCTTCATCGGGAGTAAAAGCAACACAGATTTCACCATGGGGAATATCCGGATGCTCAATCAGCACCTTCATAGCAGTCACAATTTCCGCAATACCGGCTTTATCATCAGCTCCCAGTAACGTATTTCCATCAGTCGTAATTAAATTATATCCGTGCAGCTGATGTAGTTCCTGATACTGAATCGGAGACAACACTTCATCACCCCGGCCCAGCGCAATATCACCACCCTGATAATTTTCAACAATCTGAGGAACAATTTTCTTGCCCGGAGCATCAGGAGAAGTATCCATATGGGCAATGAATCCGATAGGTGGTATATCACCATCAACGTTTGCCGGCAGCTTCGCCATGACATAGCCATGAGGATCGAATGTGACATCACTGAGCCCAATTTCTGTCAGCTCCTCATATAATGCCTGTGCCAGTTTCTTCTGCCCCGGCGTACTGGGACAACGATTCCGGTATGGATTGGATTGTGTATCAATCGATACATAATGCAGAAAGCGATCTATCAGACTTTCCATAACATAACTCTCACAGGTTAAATAACAGACACCCCAAGTGTTTCCATCGGATATGGAGCCTTTCATACTAGGGTGCTCTGCCCGGCAAGATGTTGTTGTAAATCAGTTTTTGCGCATTCAATACCATGAATATCTTCAATACCCGACCTAACTCAAAATTTGTTCGGGTATAAACATGGTCTCGGGAGAGAAGAAAGTTGAAATTATGCAGATAAAACAGATGGTTAAATGAGAGGCGACAAATACCTGACAAATAAATTTGCCGGATTATAAATCCTCAACTATGGTTAAAGTAACTCAAAGTTCCCTTCGCTTAACACATAAACGCGCCATTTATGCCTCTCGTGGTTTTATCGCCCGAGAGGTATTTTTCTTTACTTGTTTATTGTTCATTCACGACTTCTCCCGGATTCGGGTCATGAATCAAAAGGGAACAAATCACCATAGTCTGCTCCCTTTTCCAGTTATCAGATATTTCTAATATTGCATGTAAACAACCTGAGTACTCAGATATTCATAAAGCCCATGTTTACCATCAGCGCCACCAATACCTGATTTACGCACCCCGGCATGGAAACCCTGCATTGCTTCAAAGTTTTCCCGGTTAATATAAGTCTCACCAAATTCAAGCATCTTAACCGCCCGGATCGCTTTCGACAGATCTTTGGTATAAATCGATGAAGTCAATCCGTATTCGCAGTCATTGGCATAACCAATGGCTTCATCAAGCGAATCAACGATCTGGATCGGTAAAACCGGCCCAAATGTTTCCTGCCGCATAATGTCCATCGACATATCACAGTTACTCAGCACCGTTGGCAAATAGTAATGTCCGACGGGCATATCGGCGACCGTACCGCCACACTCAAGTTTTGCTCCCTGATCCAACGCTTTGTGAACGCTGTCCCGTACTTTCTCCAGCCCCTGACGGTTAATCAGTGGCCCCATTTCAATGTCAGAGTCAACAAGCGGATTACCGATTCTGGTATCTTTCATAGCCTGCGTAATCCGGGCAATAAACTCATCCGCAATCTCACGCTGAACATAGACACGCTCTGCACAGTTACACACCTGCCCTGAATTAATCACTCTGGAGTCACGAATCGCTTTAACCGCCAGATCCAGATCTGCATCATTAAGTACAATCGCCGGTGCTTTACCGCCCAGCTCCAGATTCAGTTTTGTGATGTGTGGTGCAGCAGCAGCCATAATGTTTTCACCGGTTTTAACACTCCCGGTAAAGCTGATCATATCGACTTTCTCACTTTTACTCAGTGCTGCGCCCACACTTCCATTTCCAGAAACAACATTAAATACTCCGGGAGGCAAATCAGTCTCAGCGACCAGTCTGGCAAACTCAAAACAGTTATTCGGCGTTTCCTCACTCGGTTTGATCACAATAGTATTGCCTGTCACCAGCGCTGGTGCCATCTTCCGCGCAATGAGGAAAAACGGAAAGTTCCAGGGCAGAATTCCGGCCACAACACCAATCGGTTTACGAAAAAGAAAGATGTTCTCATCCTGTCTGTCACTGGTAATGATCTCACCTTCGATCCGTCGTGCCCATTCAGCCATATAGTCGATATAATCCGCAGTAAAGTTGACTTCGACTTCAGCAAGAGCCAGCGTTTTCCCCTGCTCGCGGCTAATCGTTTTTGCCAGATGCTCCACATTCTCACGAATTTTTCCGGCAATCGCTCTCAGATATTTAGCCCGTTCGATAGCAGGTTTTGTTGCCCAGACCTGCTTGGCCTGAGTTGCGGCATCCAGTGCAGACTGAATATCAGCCTCACCTGATGAAGGAATCGTCGATATAAGTTCTTCCGTCGCTGGATTATAAACACTGATCCTTTCGACACATGGCGTAAATTGACCATTAATATAATTATCATAATTAACTATGCTGACTTCCATTTTCGACCTCGATGTTATTAAGCGTATTATTATAAAATTTATTATTTAATCTGATATCAGTTAGCATTCCAAAAATATTTCTACTGAGATAACAAAATACAACTAACAAAAACAAAACCAGTTCGCAACATTTTTACATCATTACTGATTTTATTTTCAAATGAAAATAAAAAACATTTATCAAATATCTTTAAAATATATTGATAACCAATTGAAATATTAGAACTTCAACTAATGACCATTCCCTAAAATAATTTATCCCCATTTTGCCCGGAATTAACCCATATCAGAAATTCCGGGCAATATTTTCAGTCAGAGATCATGTGCAGACAGTCCACAAAATGCCCGATTAACTATTATTTAACCAAAATCGGGCATCAGAGCAGGCATTACCGGTCAAATGTAACAATTTTGTGAACAATGTCGATTCTATTTCGGATGAAATAAATTATGTTACTTTCCGGTTAAGGAGCTAATTTATGCGAAGAAAACAGATCGTTGATATAGTAAACAACAATAGTCAGGTATCAGTTATTCAATTAGCTCAGGAATTTTCAGTTTCGGTTGAAACAATTCGCAGAGATTTAAAATTTTTGGATAAACAGGGGTTAATTGTTCGTATTCATGGTGGAGCAACCAGCAAGACATGTCGTGATATAGGTAAGTCTTTTGACTATCGTGCTAAAAATAATATTCACGAAAAACAAATGTTGGTTGAATATGCATTAGAATATATTGAAGCAGGAATGATTATTGGCTTAGATGCTAGCTCTTCCAGCTGGTTATTAGCTCAGGCAATTCCAAACATTCAGTGTACCATCGTAACCAACTGTACATATGTAATATCAGCACTCAGTCATAAAAACAATATTAATATTGTCGGAGTCGGTGGTAGTTACTCTGAAAAATATAAATCTTTTTATGGCATCATTGCCAGAAATACACTGGAAAAGATTGCACTGGACGTGTGTTTTATCTCATGTGTCGGTGTAGACTTTGACACTGGAATCTGGGACTCCAATGAATACAATTACGATATCAAACAAAGCCTGATACGTTCTTCAAAGAAAACCATTCTTATTGCGGATAAAAGCAAGCTGCATAAACGCAGTTTATTAAAAATATGCGACATCAATACGCTGGCTTGTCTGATCACCAATGCAGAACTCAATCAGCAAGAGAAAGAACATCTGCAATCATCTGGCGTCGGCTTTTCCGGCAACACTCTTCCTCAACCGGTTTCTGAAGGTGTGGAATAAGGTAACAGCATATAGCTATCATGCCCGGGAACCTCAATTGTCAACATATCCGACTGACAGAGGAAGAATCGTCCCGATAACATATCCTGCATCGGGCAAGGCCAGTGAAGTGATAGCACCTTCGGTGATCCGGACTTATTAAGCACAACCAGGCCTCGGTCACCACGGGAAAACACCAGACAATCTTTTTCACTGACCAGCATCTGCATTGGCAATCCATGCAACCGGTTGTGGAAGTCTATCCGGGCTGACATTGCTTCAGCCTGCCATGCATTTTCCCAGCGGGGAAACCCCATCTGATTAGTCATACCACTTGAATCCAGATCAGAATAGACGAGTGGAACACCGCCATCCCGTCCCAGAATATACGAGTAGGCCAGAGCTTCGGCCCACTCTTCCATCACCTGTCCCCGGAATATATCATTATTGGGTATATCATGGGTGATAGAGAAAGTAATCGCCCTTTCCGGAGAAAGAGCCTGCCCGAACCAGTATGGATTAACCAGAGAAGTCAGATCGCCCTGTGGGCTCATTGCATTATAGATAGTCTGAAACAACGGAAAATCATACGCAGCCAAATGAGTCTCCTGAAGATAAGGCTGCAAAAAGATCTGATATTCTTCGTGGCTTGCTCCACCATCAGTAATAATCTCACCAAAAATATGTACATCATGAGTCAACTCTTCAGTCCAGACCTGCTTCAGATGTTCAAGGGTCATATGTTTGGCTGCATCGATCCGGAATCCTTTGACACCCAGCGACTTCATGACCTGAACATATTGTTGCTGCTGTTGCACCACATGAGGATTAGCAACCAGCGTCGGTAACCCCTGATCGTGCGGTCCTCCGGTAATCCGGCCATTCTGAACCTCCCAGGGATCATTCCAGTCCCGGATGCCGAACGCATCAACAAAATCTTCTTCATGGAAAAGCGGCTGACTCAAATCGCCAAAAAGCCGCATTTCCTGATAATAATGTTCATCCTGTTGGTACTGTGCTAACACTTCATGACTCGGATATTGTAAGTCCAGACGCTGTTTGGACTCATTGGCCATATGGTTGAATACTACATCGATATAAACCCAGATATCCTGTTCAGCCAATGTTGCCACCATCCGTCTGAATTCATGCGTATCACCTAACTGGTTTTCAATAACCCGGTAATCCTGAGGCTGGTAGCGCTGCCACCATAATGTTCCCTGCTCTGACATGGCTGATTTCATCGGCGGAGAAACCAACACAGCCCGATAACCACACCG
Source organism: Vibrio mangrovi (assembly GCF_024346955.1). Taxonomy (NCBI): domain Bacteria; kingdom Pseudomonadati; phylum Pseudomonadota; class Gammaproteobacteria; order Vibrionales; family Vibrionaceae; genus Vibrio; species Vibrio mangrovi. The sequence continues at coordinate 1,160,618 of NZ_AP024884.1, forward strand.
GGCAATCCGGACTGCCCGCTCAGCAATCAACCGATACGGCCAGTCGAAAGCATGTAAAATTACATCCGTTGACTGAGTATCCATCATTATTTCACATCCTTTGTCTGTCCTGATACCGCTCCACCGGGAAGCTCCTGAGACAGCGAAAGCATCATCATCGCTTATTGAATCATACACACATCACAAAAAAATTACCATTTTGCAACATTTTCATATCTTCTTGTTAAGTAGATAACTCGCTTTGAATGCATAACCATCGGTATACTGGAGGTCATCGGTAAGATTTCAGGAGGCTCAATGAAGAAGCTGCGTATCGACATTTTATCGGATATGGTCTGTCCCTGGTGTTTGATCGGCTATGCGCGTCTGGAGCAAGTTCTCAGACAGCTCGAAGTGGAGCAACATCTTCAGGCCGAGATTCACTGGCATCCTTTTGAACTGAATCCAACGCTACCGGCGGGTGGTGAAATGCTGAATCAGCACCTACAGAAAAAGTACAAAATGACCGTGAAACAGCGAAAACAAAGCCAGCAGAAGTTAACCGAGCTTGGCAATGAACTGGGAATCAATTTTCAGTTTACGCCGGAAATGCGTATCTACAATACGCGTAAAGCACACCAGTTGATGATGTGGGCGGCCCGCAGCCAACAACAGACTTCATTTCAGAAAGCACTTTTTCTTGCCTACTTTCAGGAAGGAAAAGTTATGGACGACACTGACGTACTACTGGATATTGCTGAAGCTCAGGGACTGGATCGCAGAGATTGCAGACGGGTACTCGCTGATCCGGGATGGTCTTCTGCTGTTGCCCAGACAGAGCAACAGTGGCTGGATGCCGGAATACAGGCCGTACCGGCCATGATTATCGAACAAAATATTCTGCTGTGCGGTGCCCAGCCAATGGCTGAGCTCCACGATACACTCGACGGGCTGATTGAATCCCTCCCGCCACTACATTAGTTCATTCAGGCCTGGACAACAGAAGCAAACGCCTGAGCGACCTGCTCAAGGTTATGTTCGTTCAAGCCAGCCAGACACATCCGCCCACTTTCAATCAGATAGATACCATACTGCTTACGCAGGGTTTCTACTCTGTCGACCGAAAAACCGGTATAGCTGAACATGCCTTTTTGCTGAACCAGAAAATCAAAATCCTGTTCCGGGCATAACTGCTGCAAACGTTGATGAAGTTTTTGCCGCATAGCAGCAATCCGCTCACGCATCGTAGCAACTTCAGTCAACCACTGCGCATTCAGCACCTGATCATTGAGGACACGGGAAACCAGTACCGCACCATGTTTGGCCGGACTTGAATAGTTACGCCGGACTGTCGCCTTCAACTGTCCAAGAACATTACCGGCTTCCTGTGCATCATCACAAACAACAGACAACCCACCAACCCGTTCTCCGTAGAGCGAAAAAATCTTTGAGAAAGAGTTACTGACTAAAAACGAAACGGATGTCCGTTCTGCCAGAGTCGTAATTGCATAAGCATCCTGAACTGTATCTTCACCAAATCCCTGATATGCCATATCAAAAAAAGGAATCAACTGCCGGGCTTCAAGGATCTCAATCACCTGATCCCATTGCTCAGGCGTCAAATCAACACCGGTCGGGTTATGGCAACAGGGATGCAGCAACACAATATCTTTTTCCGGCAGTTGTGACAGTGCCTGAATCATGCCACTGAAATCCAGCATCCGGGTTTTTGGATTAAAATATGGGTAGCTCCCGACGGCAAATCCTGCGCCTTCAAAGATCGCATTGTGATTTTCCCAGGTTGGACTACTGACCCATACTTTTGAATCAGGGAAATAACGGTGCAGAAAATCAGCTCCAATCATCAGCGCACCAGAACCACCCAAGGTCTGAATCGTTGCTACCCGCTGCTCACTCAGTACCGGATGTGCCGCACCGAAAACCAGTTTCTGGACAGCCAGGCGGTAAGCTTCAATTCCTTCCATCGGTAAATAAATGCAAGGTTCTTTCTCCGCAGCAAACCACTCCTGTTCTGCCTGCCGGACACTCGGTAATGTCGGAATTTTCCCCGCTTCATCATAATAAAGACCGATACTTAAATTCACTTTTTCAGGGCGATTGTCCGTCATGAACTCTTCCATCAGAGACAGAATCGGATCTCCCGCATAGGGGGTAATATGATGAAACACGTTATTCTCCTTTATTTTCAATAAGGCTGACTTTTTATCTGTGATAACTGTTACACCCAGCGTACTGCCGGATGCTCTGCTGTTGAGTGGATCGGCTTAGTGAACCGGCCCTTCAGCATCCGCAGCAAACTGACCAAAATGTGCTTCAAGAACTTCCGGCGTTAGTTTCCCCTGAGCTTCCAGTTCTTTCAGCTTTGCCACAACAGCTTTCTGCTCATCCAGAGAGGGAAGTTTGGTTTCTTCCTCCCCGAATTCCTGCGCTGCTAATCCAGCCAGTTCCTGTTCAAAATCGTTCATACACCACCTCCGCTAATTTTCTGTGCCAGAGTTTACACTGCTCCCGAAAAATGCTCCAGAGCCGTGTTATTCTCTCACTTCCGACACTCTGACCGTAAGTATTCCACTCATCTGCACTTAAAGTTTGAAACCCCCAACCAGATGATCCAGGCGTTCAGAAAGTGTTTTCAGTTCACGACTGGCATCTGCCAGCTCTTCTGCTGTTGTAGTCGTCAGTTCGTTGATTGCATTAATCTCTTCAATGTTCTCATTGATGTTCTGTACTGCTGCTGACTGCTCTTCCGTCGCAGTTGCAACCTGAGTATTCCGATCCGAGATTTCGTAGATACGTTCTGAGATCTGACGCAACTGTTCCACTGTATTTTCAGCCGCCGCCACACCTTCCTGAGTTCTCTCTTGTCCGGTGTTCATCGCGCGCACCGCATTCTGCGATTCACTCTGTAGCTGATCCATCATTGCCTGAATCTCTTCTGTCGATGCCGCCGTCCGTCCAGCCAGATTCCGGACTTCATCAGCAACAACAGCAAAACCTCTTCCCTGTTCTCCGGCCCGGGCCGCTTCAATTGCAGCATTCAGAGCCAGCAGATTCGTTTGATCGGAAATTTCACGAATAACCGCCAGAATTGAACCAATCTCATTGGTCGTCGCAGCAAGCTTTTCAACCACCTGAGTCGTTGTCAGCATATCTTCCGCCAATCGGTGGATGACTTCTTTCGCCTGATTCACGACAGTCTGGCCGGAGTCACTGCTCACTGACGCTTCATTCGCGGTTTCGGCGGCAACAGCTGCATTCGATGCAATTTCACTAATCGTTGCTCCCATTTCATTCATTGCCGTCACGACCTGAATCGTCTGATCACGCTGATTCTGGCTATTATCATGTGTCAGATGAGCCTTCTCAGCAACCAACTGAGATTCATATGACAATGTCCGGCTCGTCGATGCCACTTCCTGCATCGACTGATGAATCTTCGCAATAAAATCATTAAAACCAACCGATAAGCGGGTTATCTCATCATTACCGACAATCTCAATACGCTGAGACAGATCACCCTCGCCTTTACCCAAATCGGTAAAACGTTCCGCAATCTGACGAATCGGTTTAGTAATACTGTTTGCCAGCAAAGCACTCATGAAAATAAAAAGTGCCGCAATAATCACCGTCCCAATCATCATATTCCGGGCAGCTTTATCCATGTCGGCATAAACTTCATTAACCGGTACGGAAGCAATCACGTACCAGTTCATTGTTTTAATGTACTCACTGGCAACAAAAACTTTTTCGCCTTTGTATTGGGCTTCAATCAGATGAAATCCACCATCACTCAGCAGCGCGGATGCTCCTGGCCCATAAAGATCGACCAGTTTCTTACCCGACTGTCCTTTACCCGGATGAATTTTGACTTCACCTTTAGCATCCGTCAGGAAAACAAAGCCGGATTTTTCGATTCGGAAACCATTGAGCAGGCGAACCATATCATCCATAGACTTTGACATACCGGATAATGTAAAACCATCAACCGACTGATAGTTGGCAAACATCTTCACTTCACCGTTTGGTTCCTGAAAAATACTCACCATCGTCGGTTTTCCGGATGCAATAAACTGGAAAAACCATTGATCCTGCTGATGATTTAACTGACGCAAAAATCCATTCTGATTCCAGTAATACGCCGTCTTCCGGTTTGCAACTGAAGCATCATTCAGGTGGTATTGTTGTTTGAGATTGTTCAATTGCTGAATCAGAACTTTTTCTGACTGCTTATCAATGTTTGTCGTATCGACCGTTGCTTTAACAAACTCATTATTGGCAATCTGTTCCGCTGCCAGCAATAATTCGGCAACTTCCCGATCGATCTGATGACGAATTTCATTTAAAAACGATGGTAGCTCGATATTAACAAGCCGGTGTTCCAGAACATTTCTGGACTGATACTGGGCAATAAATCCCACAATGACAGTCGACGCCAGTACAGCAAATGCCATACTCCATACAACTTTCTTTTTAATACTCACTGAATTGAAAAAAAACATATCTACTTGCCTTTATTATTTTTGTCACTGCCCGTCATCGATCGGTATATCCGGATAACAGAGAAACAACACAATACCACTGCACGGTTCTGGAACGGGCAGCTGATAAATCAATCATACATACTTTGAGGTTGAAATTATTGCCGGCATGCGGTGCAATACAAGCCCAAAAAGCATAGATTCTGGCTGAAAATTTGCTATGCGTTTATCACACTGGCATTCATCAGACGTATAGTATACGTCATCGTTTGAGGAATAGTGAACGGTATACGCAATACTTTAAACCTTGCTTTGAGAACACTCTCTGGAAGATGAAGTCTAAAGCCATCGACGTGTAAAAGTGAACTTTTCTGTGTTTTATCAAACTAATCCAGAGGTTGTTGAACCCATAACAACAAATTTTCTGTAGATAAATAAAAATCGGAGCAATACTGGTCATGCAATCAGCAGCAGCTTTTCAACAATTACAACACTATTTAAACAGTCAGGTTATTGGTCAGGAATCTCTGGTCAGACAGGTGTTGGTCGCTTTGCTGGCCGATGGACATATTCTGGTTGAAGGTCCACCGGGACTGGCAAAAACCCGGGCAATCAAATCACTGGCCGACTGCATCGAAGGTTCTTTTCACCGGGTACAGTTTACCCCGGATCTACTTCCCGCAGACTTAACCGGAACCGATATATTTCGCCCGGAAACCGGCGAGTTTCAATTTCAGCCCGGTCCGGTATTTCATTCACTGCTACTTGCCGACGAGATTAACCGGGCTCCGGCAAAAGTGCAGGCAGCGATGCTTGAAGCGATGGCCGAAAGACAAGTCACGGCAGGCAGGAAAACATACGCACTCCCCAAACTATTTCTGGTGATGGCCACACAAAACCCGATAGAGCAGGAAGGGACTTATCCACTCCCTGAAGCACAGCTGGACCGTTTTTTACTGCATCTCAATGTCGACTATCCGGATGCAGATAGTGAATTGTCAATTCTGCGTCTCAACCGGGGAGAAGCTCAGGGCGTTAAACCACAGCAACCGGAAAAACTGTCTCAGGACGATATTTTCAGCGCCCGTCAGGAAGTTCTGAATATTCATATGGCAGAAGCTATCGAGCAATATATTGTTCGTCTGGTCATGGCAACGCGCCAGCCGGAAAAATATGACGATAAACTCAGACAATGGCTTGAAATGGGAGTTAGTCCCAGAGCAACAATTGCTCTGGATCGTTGTGCCCGGGCCAGCGCCTGGCTTGCCGGGCGGGATTTCGTCAGCCCGGAAGATGTCCAGAGCATGGCCTTTCCGGTGCTACGCCATCGCCTGCTTCTGACCTATCAGGCTCAGGCCGAAGGCATTCATCCGAATCAGATCATCAACCACGTTCTTTCTTTGGTCGGTAGTGCCTGATGGCACCAGAATGTCATGATTGAGAAGATGTAACGAGGTATGGCAATGGAACTCCCTGCTTACAGTAATGGTGTCACTCTATGTCTGGAAGAACTGCTCGCTTATAAACAGCACTGTGCTTCCTGGCTGCCACCAGCCAAAAGTCTGTGGTCAACCATGTCCGGACAACACCTGAGCCGCCAGCTGGGCCGGGGCATGAACTTTTCAGAGGTTCGCCGCTATCAGCCCGGAGATGATATTCGGGCAATCGACTGGCGGGTAACCGCCCGGACCGGTAAACCACACACAAAGCTCTTTAGTGAAGAACGGGAGAAACCGGTGATTCTCTATATTGATCTGAGTGCCACAATGCATATGGGTTCCCGCTTATTGCTGAAGTCAGTCCAGGCTGCTCATATGGCTGCATTGCTGGCATGGCTGTCACTGGCTCAGAAAGATCGCTGCGGAGCACTGATCGATTTGGGAGACAGCCTGATCGATATTAAACCTAAAAGTCACCAACCCGGTGTGCTGGCTCTGCTCCAGAAACTGATTGATTGTCAGACCAGACAACTACAGATAAATCAGACACACACATCAGCTGTCTTACCTATGTCAGAAAGTTTAACCGCCTTAAACCGTCTGTCCCCGAAAGGCAGTGAGGTGATACTGGTAAGTGATTACACACGCTATCACGATGATCTGAAACCACAGTTCAGTCAGTTACGCAGACATAATCAGGTACGGCTAATCCATATCTATGACCCACTCGAACAGGGAGAAACCGCCTTTCGGGGGATCGAATTCGTCGCCGATCAACAGCAGAGCCGATGGCTCAACTTTTCAGCACAAAGTACACGGACAGGAATTAAAAAAGCCTTTGAATCTCAGAAAGATAGGCTAGAATTACTCAGTCGGAGTCTGGGAATCCCCTACACCCGGCTTTCGAGTGATACACCTTTGCTGAAACAACTATCCGGAAGTTACTAAATGGCACGATCGATCTCAGAGTTACTTGACCTTCAACCTCTTCATCTGCCGGATTCACCATCGTGGTGGCCCCTTGCATGGGGCTGGCTGAGCCTCGCCGGGTGCATCATCATCACAGTGTTACTGATAACCTGGATGATCCTCTGGCAGCGTAAACGTATTGCACCCAAAAAAGTCGCATTACGATTATTGCAACCTACACATGGTCACGTCACACCATCCGATGCAATCGAGTTGGTCAGACAGGCTTCGCTGAGCTATTTCCCCCGTCAGGACATTGCACATTTAACCGGACATGACTGGTATGCATTCTTAGATGACCAGTTGGGGAAACCGCTGTTTATTCCCAATGAGTCCCTGTGGCAAAAAGCACTGTATCAAAAATCGAAATCAGAAGAACCGCAACAACATCTGATTAACGACTGCCTCATCTGGGTACAGGAAGCCTTACCGCCAAAGAGAAGAAAAAGGAGATAATCTTTGGCACATATTGAGTTCATCTGGTGGTGGATGTTGTTCCTGCTACCACTACCATTGTTGGTTATTAAACTGCTTCCACCGCACAAACAACCCGCAGCAATTCAACTGGCCTATCTCCCGGAAGAAGGCGGTCTGACAAAACCCAGTCACTGGTTTGCCCAACTGCTGACCGGAGCAATTTGGGTGGCACTGGTCGTTGCTTGTGCCCGTCCGGCCTGGTTTGGTGATCCAGTTACGGTTCAGCCCAAACACCGGGATTTGATGCTGGTTGTCGACTTATCTTATTCAATGAGCCAGAAAGACATGCAAGACGGAGATGATTTCGTTGACCGTCTGACAGCAGTCAAACGTGTACTTGGCCGGTTTATCGAGCAGAGACAAGGCGACCGTCTGGGGCTGGTACTTTTTGCTGATCATGCTTATCTGCAAACACCACTGACTTTTGATCGGGAAACCGTACGCCGGAAATTGAATCAAACCGTATTGAAACTAATCGGGACAGAAACTGCCATCGGAGAAGGCATCGGACTTGCCACAAAAACATTTATTGATGGACATGCACCTCAGCGGGTGATGATTCTGCTCAGTGACGGAACCAACACGGCCGGAGTGCTGGATCCAATTCAGGCTGCACATATTGCAAAAAAATATCATGCTATTATCTATACCGTCGGGATTGGCGCCGGTGAAATGGTCGTCAAAGACTTTGTATTCAGCCGTAAGGTAAATACCGCCCGGGATTTAGATGAAGATACACTGAAACAAATTGCCAAAATTACCGGAGGAAAGTATTTCCGGGCACGGAATCGTCAGGATCTGGATAATATCTATGCAACGATTAACCAGTTGGAACCCGTTCAGCAAGCCAGCCAGACCTGGCGCCCTCAGAGTGAATGGTTCATCTATCCGCTCGCGCTTGCACTACTACTCTCGTTTGTTCTGGTGATCGTAAGGAGAAATCATGTCTGACTTTGTATTTCTCAATCCGGTCTGGCTGACCGGGCTGTTTCCTGTAGCGCTACTGCTTGCATGGCTGACGATGCGTAGAAAACAACAATCGCTGATTGCCCCACATATTGCTCAGGCTCTCGGGATGTATAACGAAACAACATCCAGCAATAAGTTGCTCCTGCTTGCTCTGAGCTGGACGATAGCAATCGTGGCACTTTCCGGCCCCAGCTTCGAACGCCAGCTTCGCCCGACATATAACAATACCGGAGCCAGAGTGTTGGTCATGGATATGTCCCGTTCTATGTATGCGACAGACAATCATCCCAGCCGACTGATACAGGCCCGCTATAAAGCCGTTGATTTACTGAAACACTGGAAAGAAGGCGTCACCGGGCTGGTCGCCTATGCCGGAGATGCCTATACCGTCAGTCCGATGACAACTGACACTGCAACAATCCGTAACCTGCTCCCCAACCTGACACCAGATATCATGCCATATCAGGGTGCTGATGCTGCCCGTGGTGTAAAACAAGCGATTCAGATGATGAAAGATGCCGGGCTTCATCAGGGTGCGATCATTCTGATCACCGACGAACTGGATGCACAAGAACGCCAGGGTATCACCGATCTACTCTCCGGTAGTCGCTGGCAACTGGCTATTTTAGGCATGGGCTCCCGAACCGGTGCACCAATTCCTACCGATAATGGTGCGCTTCTCAAAACAACTCAGGGACAAACCGTCATCGCCAAAGCAAATTTCAATGAGATGAAATCACTGGCTCAATCGCTGCACGGTACATTTATTTCCGTACAGCTGAATAATCAGGATATCGACACATTGGTCAATGCAACTCAGGTGAATACCGCAAAGAGCCGTATGTCAGGTAAGCAACAGATAGCGGATCGTATCAATCAGGGTTACTGGCTGGTACCACTCCTCTTAATTCCGGCACTCCTGCTATTTCGTAGAGGATTACTCTTCTGCTGGATTGGATTGTGCGTATCTATTGGTACGACACCCCGTGTGCAGGCCTCGCCCTGGCTTAATACGGATCAGGAAGCAAAACATCTTTTCGATGCACAGGATTACCAGAAAGCCGCCCGGCAATTTTCTGACCCGGACTGGAAAGCAGCCGCCTACTATCGCTCAGGGGATTATCAGCAAGCGATTAAGGCATTGTCATCAATCAAATCCCCAACACCGAGCCAGCAATACAATCTGGCCAATGCGTACGCAAAGCATGGCGATCTCCAAAAAGCAATTGACCTTTATAAGCAGGTGCTTCAGGCAACCCCGGATGATCAGGATGCACGCCATAATCTTGATGTGGTGAAAAAAGCCCAGCAACAGCAACAGCAACAGCAACAGCAACAGCAACAGCAACAGCAACAGCAACAGCAACAAAAGAATAATCGTTCTTCCGCACAGAACCAGTCTTCACAGTCTGCATCACAACAGAAGCAGCCCCAACAGGGACAGTCGCAGGAAGAAAAAACGCAACAAGCGCGACAAGGACAGTCGTCTCAAAATCCATCCGAGCAGAAACAGTCACAGCAGAGTCAACAGTCAGGACAAACCAAAAAACAGAATCAACAGCAAAACTCTCAGACAAAAACGGCTCAGAAGCAGGATGCAACGAAAAAGGCTGCGAATACAGCTCACACCAGAAATACAGATCAAAACCAGAGCAAAGACAAAATGACTCAGCCTCAGGAGCAGAACCGGCAAACAGATCCTGAGCTACGCAAGCTGCAACAGGTTGAAAATACCAGAGATCCCAGCCGCCTGCTTCGGGCAGAGCTGATGCTTCAGGCTGAGCAGAAAGAACCACCAGAGGACAATGGCAAATCATGGTAAACAGACACCAGCATTCTATACGCAAAAGTACACTCTGGATCCTGTTCATCAGTCTGATGGTCAGCCTGAACGCTCAGGCAGCTACTTATGCGACAGTCAGCAAGAATAAGGTCACCCGGAATGAGTTGTTCCAATTACAGATCATCACCGATCAAAGAGCTTCCGGAGATGATGTGAATTTTGAACAGCTTAAACCGGATTTCTTCGTCAACCGTCCAAGTTTCGGCACATCCACCAATATAATTAACGGTCAACGCAGTGTTCGCAGTGAGTGGGATGTATCCATTGCAGCAACCCGGACGGGTGTAGTCACGATTCCTAGCTTTGACATTAACGGAGAGAAAACCCAACCCATCGCCATTCAGGTGGTACGGGATTCAATGTTACCTAATACGGATGATCTGATAGAAATTCAGTCGACTCTCGACAAAGACACTCTGTATCCGGACGAAAGTACCCTGTTTCACGTAAAGATGATGGTAAAAATCAATCCCCGTCGTCTTCAGGACACAAAAATTACACCTCCCTCAGTAGATGGTATGACGTTGGAGGCGGCCAGTGATTCTGAACAACACCGGGAAATTGTCAATGGATTATCTGTCACTGTCGTTCAGCAGACATTCCGCATTACAGCACTGAATCCCGGGCGATTTTCCGTCACTGATCCCCATTTTAGCAGCACACTGCTATACAGTGGTATGAACGGTGAAACTAAAGTACTTTCTATCAACACCAAGTCAAAAGAGTTCCCGATTCAGGTGATGGCAAAACCTACAAATTATCAGGGAGTCTGGCTACCAACCTCAAAACTGTCTCTCAAACAAAACTGGACCGATAGTCAGGGTAAGGCTATCTCTGAAGACACTGCAACACTGAAAGTTGGTGATTCCATCACCCGAACCATCGATCTGCAAATCCGGGGCATAAGTCAGGAGAAAATCCCTGATCTGAAGATTACTTATCCGGAGAGTCTGCGGGTCTATCAGGAAAAACCACAGTTTAAAACACTGGATAATGGTGATGTGGTGATGACCCTTAAACAGGTACTGATCCCGAATCAATCCGGACAAATAAACTTACCCGGTGTTTCTCTCAACTGGTGGGATACCCAGAAACACCGGCAACGCAGGACATTGCTGACCGGGCTTGTACTCAGTGTAGCAAAGGGAACACCTATTGATACAGTGGTCACAGTGCCACAGTCATCTACGATACCATCAACCTCTCAGGTTGTTCGGGTAAGCGATCCCGGTGTCTGGCCTTATCTGACAGCTGTATTTGCCCTCTTATGGCTGATGACAGCAGGGTTATGGCTGTATAGCCGCCGTCATAACACCCACGCAGAGCCAACTGAAACACCGGATTCTCCCAAAAATTCTGAAAACCTGTCTCTGAAAGAAGCACTACAGCAGCAAGACGGGATTCGGATTCAACATCTGGTACAAGAACAACTGGTACAGATGAGTCTGTCACCAGAGGAAAGATCAGCAATCGAATGTGAAGTGAAAAAACTTCAGGCTGCTATCTACTCTTCCCGGCAGGCAACTTACGATCCAAAATCTCTTCTTCGTTTGTTAGCAGAAGCAAATAAGCAGCAGAAGAAAAGAGGTAAAAAGAGTAAAGAAACACTACAGGAACTTTAAGTTAGCCGGTCTTCAATGACCGGCTTCATCGGTATAAATCCCGAAAAGTGTTTTATTGCTGAATCCAATGAAAACACACTATATTAAATTCTAGAATGTGATTTAGAAAATCGGAGACAAAACACTAATCTTTATATAATTCAAATTATATTTCTTCCCACATTCCAGAAGTATTAGAATATAACCACCCTATCGATCCTCCGATTCCGAAAGCCATATTTTTGCTAAATTCTCCGTTATAAGAATTAATCGATTTAGGTTTCATTGAACCAATTGTTCCTCCTTTAGCATAACTTGATAAATCAATTCTAATTCGACTATTCCCCTCGGTAACTTCCGTCAGATTTCCCCCAATATACGAGCCTCCAGTCATAATCAGATTTGAATTATCAGTCTGCACTGAACCTTCATATTTTGACCCGGTATGTAGCTCCAGAGTTTTAGATCTTATATTAGTATCACCACCTAGTGTGACTATAGAATTGATAAATTTACCATAAAATAAAGGGACATAAGAGCCAATAGTGCACCCATCAAATGTCGCTGACGCATAATCATTACCAGGAATAACACTGCTTATATCGCAGTCATAGAATGTAAGACTCTTTTCATCAGTTGAAACAGAATGAACCGTAAGTAATGTGATATTAGCTCCTTCTACAGTTCCATTGATCGATGAGATATCCATACCATTAATTACACCACCGATAATATTATAATGACCGATTTGGTTGGTGACGGTTGTCAGACTCCCCTCAATATGAGGATTATTCAATGTAATCTGCGCTCCATTTACACCTTCTAACCATGTAGTTACAACCGTCCCCTCAGCCCTGTACGCGTTATAACAGGAATTAGATCCAGAAATCGTAACACTGGCGACGCCTGATGTGCTCAACCGGATTGCATTGTACACACATCCAGATCCACCGAGAACCCAGGTGTATACTTTTGTATCTGCAATGCCCCCTTCTGAATGTATTGTGTTAAAGGTACAGCTCAGTGTTTCCGGATCAATAAAAATAGGGTTAATGCTATTCTCTACCTGAATTCTGTTGAAGGTTGATGTATTACTGGTATCTCCATCGTTATTTATAGAGAATGCATATTCGTCAGACGATCCACACTGCTCAACGGAAATAGTGTTAACTAAAGAATCCCACATTCTATTAATTTTACACCCAGCTCCAGCAAAGTTATTCACCCGAATATCAATATCTTTTCCATGACTGATACTTTGTAATACAACTCCATTCGCTGGCTGACCTTCGCCATGTAAAGCAAGTTTCAATTTACTTGGAGCTCCTGTAATGGTGAGACAGTCAATTCCTTTAGTCGGGCAATAAAGATGTGAATCACCACTACCATCATCAATAAATTCAAACTCAAATCCACCAACATACAGATTTAGTGGCGATTCAATTTGGAACACTCCTCTTTTAGCTTTGATCACTCGTTGATTTCCAGCAAAATCAGCACATTTTTTAATACAAGGTGTATTATCAACAGTATAGTTATTAGAAATAGCACCAAACTGTTCAATATATATTCCTTCTGGGAACAATCCATACAACTGATTTCCATCTGATGTATTAATTATAGCCCCATGATCCTCTGGTCGTGATTGACCACTTATTTTTATATAAGTATTACCACCAGCAGGAATTCCTGAAGATATGGTCTCCCATCCGGCGTAATATGATTCTGTTTTTACAATCGAACCGACATCGATGGATGAATCTGATATACAGTCAGATACCGTAGCTCTATAGTGTACCACTAGAGATTCAGTGTTATTTATTATTTTATCCATATTATGATCCATTTCTGTTACAGATTTATCTATCAAATTTTCATCTTTCATTCCATCCTACCTTAATTATTGTCAGTTCATTATCCATTCAATATAAATAACTTCTATATGCTAGAATTTATATTAACTAATAAAATGAATTATAAAACTATCATATTTACTAATGTATCCTCACATTCATTCTCTGACAAATCAGTTTGCGAACTGCCAAATTAGTTATTTGATTATTTTGAATAAAAATCAATTAATTAAATAAGCATAATTTATTGACGAAGCTAGAAATCAATTCAGAGAAAAAGGAGTAACTATTGAGGTCGGCTGAGGATGTGTTACATTGTTTTCAGGCTTTCAAAAACTATCGTCCCGTTATTTCTGGAGTTCTTCAGGTAATCAAAATGACAAAATGTATGACAACCTTTTTTATTTTCATGGCTTGCCTGAGTTTTTCCATTGCAGCTCAAATCGATTTGGTAAAAGTCGATAAATCAAAACGTCGTTTGTATCTGATCGAACAGGGACAGACGATAAAAACATACCGGATTGCTCTGGGAAAATTTCCTAAAGGAGCCAAACACCAAGAAGGCGACCAGCGAACACCAGAAGGGGAGTATGTACTGGATGCGGTCAATCTTAACTCAAATTTCTATAAAGCTTTTCATATCAGCTATCCGGCAACCAAAGACATTGACTATGCCAAGCAGCACACATTAAACCCTGGTGGAGATATACAGATTCACGGTCTGAAAAACGGCTATAACCGTCCTCCTGAATTTATTCAGAGCTTCGACTGGACCAATGGCTGCATCGCTCTGACCAATGAGGAAATGGATGAATTGATTCGGCTAGTTCCTATCGGAACACCAATTCACATTGAGTGGTGAAATCTTTTTCTTATCCTTATAGGGACACACACCCCTGCTTATAAGGACTGCTTATAAGGACAGTCGCTTCAAACTAAGGTATTAACTTTAAATTTTCCACTTTACTTTTATCAGAACGAAGAGGCTTTTTAGGTATGAAAAAACCACAGGCTTCCCTGGTTGCAACTGTCGGTTGTTCCCAGGCTCCGCATAAATCTTTAAGATGATTTTCAGCTCTTTCAAAGTGACGGCATTGACCACAACGATACATCAGAAGGTTCCTTTACTTACGAAGTACTTACGAGGACATACACCTTAAGACAAAGTCAGTATGTCATCCTTTATCAACATCAAAGTTACATCGAAAAAAACAATATGACTCGTATTGTGTTCATATACCCCTTTCCCTCAACTCTCCACTTCGACATACTGCCAGTACCATTCACAGACAGTGTTTCCCTCATGACTATCGCCAGAGCTCAGTTGGTTGCTCTTCATCTCACCACCTACTATCACTGTGTATCACGCTGTGTCCGCCGGGCATTCCTGTGTGGTGAAGACCCTCTGACCGGAAAATCTTACGCGCACCGGCGTGACTGGGTTGAACAACGTATTCTGTCCCTGGCTCAGGTTTATTGCATCGACATCTGTGCCTATGCCGTGATGAGTAACCATTATCATCTGGTGGTTCATATCAATCAGGCAAAAGCCTCACAACTCCCAGACAGTGAAGTGATTGAACTCTGGAAGAAAGAACATCAGCTCCCTTCTCTGATACAACGGTATCTGAAAAATCAGGTCTCTCCATCGGAAGCTCAGACCTGTCGAAGAATCATCCATCTCTGGCGGGAGCGACTCTATTCCCTGAGCTGGTTTATGAAAGAGCTCAATTTCAGTATTGCCAGACAAGCCAATCAGGAAGACCAATGTCGTGGGCATTTCTGGGAAAGCCGTTTCAAGTCTCAGGCATTACTGGATGAAAAAGCGCTGCTGGCGGCCATGGCCTATACCGACCTGAATCCGGTTCGGGCAGGTATTGCTGAAACTCCGGAAACGTCAGAGTATACCTCCCTCAAGAGACGGCTTGACTCACTGGTGGATAATCCACCTATATCATCGGGATTATTTCCATTTGTTGGTGAATCCTATCAGAAAAAGACTGATGGTCTTCCATTTCGTTTGATTGACTATATTGAGTGGGTCGATTGGGTGGGGCGGCAGATCCGAGAAGGGAAACCGGGATACATTGATAGAAATCAGCCCGCAATTCTCGTGCGGCTGTCTTTGGGGCAAACCAAGAGTTTCAATCTATGTACCCAATTTGAACGAAAGCGGTGTTTGTGGATTGGTCACCCCAAACGACTTCAGGTTGTCAAACACAGTTTGAACAGGCAACGACTACACTGCTTATCTGTTTGAGTACATATAAAAATGTGTAAACAATAATCACTCTTGGCGATAATCAAACCATATCTGAAAAACACTTCATTAGAATCTTAAAGAAGCCCCTTCTACTTCTGAATGTTCGGCTTTGCTTTCACCTGTACCCTAACTAAATATGTTTATGAGATAAGGCGTATGTCCTTTTAATAGTTAAGTTACCGCATGTGTCCCTGTAATAAATTAATCAGCTTTCAACGGTTTCACCAGACTATCCAGTCCTTCAACTTTCAAAGTCAGGCACAATTGCATCAATTCACCAAGCTCACCATGAGGAAATTCACCTTTATTCTGAAACCACAGCAAATATTCTTCTGGCAAATCAATTAATACCCGTCCAGCATAACGACCAAAAGGCATTTTCATTGTTGCCAGTTTAAGTAAACTCTCTTTTTGTAACATGTCCTGATTTCTCTTCGAAATTATCCTCCGGTTCATTCTAATCAATTCAGATGAAACTACCAGTCTGATGCGGCTCGCTCTACCTGTTGTAGAACAAGTCAGCACCAGACAAAGTTTTGAAGTCAAAGATGACTCTTGATCTCGTCCAGCTCATCTTTTGTAATTTCTCCGTTGGCGTACCGTTTCTTTGCCAGATCTAATGCTGACATTTGTGGATCTCTCTTTATAGAAACAACCCACCAGACCACTACGCCAATCAACAGTATCCAGAAAAGAAACATATATCCTCCACCAAACAGACCAAAATGAAAATCATGGAATCCGTGCATCATTCACACCTCCCATATCATTTTTCTGCTTCATCATTATCTGGAACATTCCAGTTACCGTGGCATCCGATACCATTACCGTAATTTCCGGCATTGCGGTGCATTTGAGTCATCCATTGTTGCATGGCTTGTGGATCACTGTGTAACTGCTGCATCCGTTGCTGTCTCTCCTGCAGAGTGCCATTCATCGCCTGATGCATCGGATGATCAACATTCATCATGGTCTGCTGACCGCGTCCACCGTTACCGTTAGCAGCAGCCATATAACCATGACCAGCATAGTGCGCCATTGCGCCGGCTGATAATACAAGAGCGACAATACCAAATACGATTTTATTGTGAGTTTTCATTTTGATTTCCTCCATCTCTGTGTTCACTTTTATTACAACAAAAATGTCCCTGAAATGTGTGTCGTAAATCCTTTTGTTTCTGACAATTGATGGCAATCACCCGCTTTGACAAACTTTGTCACACATTCACCAAGAAACCATATATATTGACAAACAGGGCATGTTGATTCAGAGAAGCAGATGGAACGGAGTTATCATATACTCGTCGTTGACGATCATAGTGAAATCAGGGATTTGTTAAAACGATTCTTACTACAACACGGCCTGCAAGTCAGTGTTGCGGCTGACGGTACTGAAATGGCAAAGCTAATGAATCATAGCCATTTCGACTTAATTATTTTAGATCTGATGCTACCGGGAAAAGATGGCATCACTTTATGTAAAGAAATCCGGGCTGAATCTGACATACCAATCATTATGCTGACAGCATTAGGAGAAGAGATCGATAAAATCGTCGGTCTGGAAGTGGGCGCTGATGACTATGTAGCAAAACCCTTTAATCCCCGGGAATTACTTGCCCGGATCAAGTCAGTACTCAGAAGACATTTTGCCATTCCGAATGTAACACAGCAGATCACCACAAGTCCCGTTCAGTACCAGTTTTCCGGATGGATACTAAACTCAACAACCCGAGAATTAACTAATCCTGATGGGGCACTTATCACTCTGACTTCAACAGAATTTGAGCTGCTGGTTGCATTTCTTTCACACCCGAATGTTGTACTCAGCCGGGAAGATTTGCTCAAACTGGTGCAGGGACGGGGAGCTGATGTTTATGACCGGGCAGTTGACACACTGATTAGCCGCCTACGGAAAAAAATCGAAGCTGATCCCAAAATGCCCAAATTGATTAAAACGATTTGGGGTGGTGGATATCAGTTCAGCTGCGAAGTAAAATCGCTATGAGAATCAAGATATTGAGAGGCACTTCATGATTCAGTGGTATCAACGTCAAAAACTGATTCATCAGATCGGCTGGATCATCTTTATCGGCTTCTGTGTCAGTGGATTGCTTTCCCTTTACCTGCTTTCATCTGAAAAATCGAAAAACCTGAGTTACCTTTCAACCTCTGGCGCTATTCAGCGGGTTATCTCAGTTGTCGATATTCTTTCTCAAACGCCACCAGAACTTCATTCATCAATACTCAGAGCCAGCAGTAGTTCAGATCTGTCACTCGCCATTGCAACTTCACCCAGAATAGAGTCAACAGCTCAAAATCAAGAACTCAACCGACTACGCCGTCAAATGGCATCAGCCGGCATTCAAGAAGTGAACCTATCTCTGATTCAGCAACCTCGCTCAATATTAATTATGTCCGGAAATAATATGGACAACATGCATAACGCCATGATGTCAGGCCGGATGCAAAGAAACCAACCCAATCACCATCGGGGCTATCTGGCAACGATTGATGGTTCTGTCCGGCTACAAAATGGGAGCTGGCTGAACTTTTCATCCGGCGTTCAAAAAGAGATTATCCACTGGTCTAGTAGCGTATTGCTCTCTCTGACTCTGGTCATGCTGGGAACAATTCTGATTTCATTGCTGATTGTCCGTCGAGCTTTGAAACCCATTCGGGACCTAGGTACAGCGGCAGAGACTTTCGCCCAAAAAAAACAAGTCACCCCGGTCAATACTGATGGACCTCAGGATCTCTACCCGACAATCAAAGCATTTAATGAAATGCAAAGTGAACTGGCAAATTATCTTGAAGAAAGAACAAAGTTACTGGCCGCAATCTCTCACGATTTAAGAACTCCGCTAACCAGTCTCCGGCTCCGGTTAGAATTCATTGAAGACAGTGAAGATAAACACCAGATGCTGCGAACCCTGTCAGTCATGGAGAAAATGCTACAAAGTACACTGAGTTTTGCCAAAAATGACACTTACCGGGAAGCAAGACAACCAACAGATATTCATAGCCTCATGCAGACGATTGTCGACGAATATATGGAAAAGAACACGAATATTATCTATCAGGCACCAGCAAATATGATTGAGAATGTTCCTCCTCTGGGTCTGAGAAGAATGACTGAAAATTTGATCAATAACTCGGTTCAGTACGGTGGAGAATCCGTCACTATTACACTATCTGTCAAGACAGACCAACAATACCTGACTGTCTCTGTTATCGACACTGGTATTGGAATTGATGCCACCAGACTGACTGATGTCCTCAAACCATTTACCCGCCTGAACTCAGCCCGGGATACAGACAGCTCAAATGTCGGTCTGGGGCTGTCGATCACGCAATCATTGGCAAAAGCTTATGGTGGCGATTTGACCCTGACAAGTAACAAACCACATGGCCTGATTGCAACCTTCACGATTGCATTGCATTAACTGAATATACCTCTATCAATTGTTATATAAATGTATATTGCTCAATGAGACACATTTTGCTATTTATAACGAATAATTATTGATGAGGATGTCGATATGACAAATAGCAAACGGGAACTCACTCTCCGCTTTCTGGCAGAACCCAGTGATGTAAATTTCGGAGGTAAAGTTCACGGAGGTGCCGTGATGAAATGGATCGATTTGGCAGCCTACGCCTGTTCGGCAGCCTGGAGCGGTAAATATTGTATTACAGCTTATGCCGGCGGTATCCGTTTTGTTGCACCGATTCAGGTTGGCCATCTGGTCGAAGTTACAGCTAAAATCGTCTATACCGGGCGAACATCCATGCATGTTGCAATCGATGTTCAGGCCAGCGATCCCAAAGTACAGGAAAAACGTCTGACCACACACTGCATCGTCATCATGGTTGCTGTCGATGAACATGGTAAACCAAGCTCTGTGCCAGAGTGGGTGCCGACAACCCCGGAAGATATTGCACTCAGAGAATCGGCAATTCGCTTAATGAATATGCGTCAGGAAATCGGTGAAGAAATGGAAGCTCACGTGCAATATCTGAAATCATCCTGACCCATCGCAAACTGGAGCTCCCAGTTTAGGCGTCCGGTTTATGGCGTCTGTCCCTCTAACTATCTTATGACGCCTGTCCCTTTAACTAGGCACTTTCTGGTGCCTGTCCTCCCAACGTGTTATGTTATAAACATAAGATTCCCATCGGCAAACATGCCATGAAGAAACCTAACCCAAATACAAATTCGGACCACATCATGAAAAGCGAGCTTTACCTGCGTGCATTAGAACGTCAGGATTTACGTTTTATTCACAACCTGAACAACAACAGAAATATCATGTCGTACTGGTTTGAAGAACCATACGAGTCTTTTGATGAACTCGAAGAATTATATAACAAGCATATCCACGACAACGCTGAAAGGCGTTTCGTTGTAGAGAATGAAAATAATCAATTGATTGGTTTGGTAGAATTAATTGAAATTAACTATATCCACAGAAGTGCTGAGTTTCAGATCATTATTGCACCGGAATATCAGGGGAGAGGCTATGCCTCAGATCTCATCAATAAAGCATTAGACTATTCATTTACAATTTTAAACCTGCATAAAATCTATCTTCACGTTGCAATCGAAAATGAAATTGCACTCCACCTATACCTTAAAGCAGGTTTTGTCGAAGAAGGGCATCTGGTTGAAGAATTCTTCATCAATGGACGCTATCAGGATGTCAAACGGATGTATATTTTACAGCACGACTATTTAAGCAAGATAAAATTGGGCTCAACTCACCCATGAGAGCAGGTCATCGCCATCCTCCGGTGTGGCTTCCCATCTAAAGGAAGGAAACCACGCCTTGTCGGGCAGATAATTCAGGTCCGGTACAACACCTTGACCACATGCCAGCCAAATTTGGTTTTAACCAACACGGGCTTCAGTACTTCTCCCTGAAAGCAGACTTTGTCAAATGCAGGAACCATTTGCCCCTGACGAAACTCACCCAGATCACCACCTTTCTTCCCGGATGGACACAAAGAATATTTTCTGGCAAGCGTTTGAAATTTAGCACCTTTCTTTAGTTGCTGCAGGATATCTTCTGCCTGATTCTTATGTTTCACCAAAATATGTAAAGCTGCTGCTGCTGTTCTCGCCATGATATTTCCTCCTCACCCGAAGGCCGCGAAGTGTAGCGAAATTCAGAGATAAAGTCATTATGACCAACAGATCTGACTATTCGATAAATTCTCGAAGTGCACCATATTCCACTTTGATTTGATTGATATGATTATCATATCTTCTCATTTTTATAATCGAGCTGATAATCAGATATGCACCCAATACAATAAGTGCCAGATTTAAGAGCCCAAGCGGAATCAACAAATGCAAGACGTGAAAAAGGTCGTAATACTTCGAGGTTGCAATCAGTACACTGAATACCGACATTGGCAAAGCAAACACCGCGATCCCCGTACGCATGATCGAAAGCGATGTTCTTTTCTCAGCCAGTAAAAGCTGAATTTCACCCATAATAGTCGGATCAATTGCCTTAAGCTGGAAATCCTGCTGTTCCATATTCTCTCACAACATATAAAGCACTGTAGAAAGAGTATCACCTCGGAGTACGACCATAAAGACTGACTTTACGATTGATCAAATCATTTCATCTCCAGACTAAAGCCGTTGATTAAACTCTTCTATCGCCCCAACCACTTTTTTGGCTCCTTCCTGAATTTCAGAGATAACCACACCGGCATCGTTAGAAAGGCTCAAACCATCTTTTGCCCTCAGTTGCCCATTTTCAATTAATTCCACTGCTTTTTCTGTCAATTTCTGGTTTTTCCCGACAACATCAACAATTTCAGAAGTTGTCTTACTGGTCCGCAGTGCCAGTTCCCGAACTTCATCAGCAACCACGGCAAATCCCCGGCCCTGATCACCAGCTCTGGCAGCCTCAATTGCAGCATTGAGTGCCAGAAGATTAGTCTGATCTGCAATCCCACTGATATTACCAACCAGATCGCTAACCGTTTTAGACAGTTCATCCAGATCTTTGATTCCCTGACATGCCAGCATCATCTGTTGTTCAAGCTCTTCCATAGTGCGAATCGTATCCTGAATAACACCCTGTCCTTTTGAAGCCTGAATATCCGTCGACTGTGAGATCTCATAAGCGATATTCGCTGCATCAGAAATAGCCAGCTCCCGATTCACCTGATCTGTAATCACCGTGGCAAACTTAACAACTTTATATAAATCGCCGTGATTATTATGGATAGGATTATAAGAAGCCTCTAACCATACAGGATGACCGTGGCTATCAATGCGCTTGAAGCGCTCGGAAACAAACTGCCCACTTCTCAATTTACGCCAGAAAGCCTCGTATTCGGAAGAGTTATACAACTCCGGTTCACAGAATATTCGGTGGTGTTTACCGACAATCTGCTCTTTCGTATATCCCATTGCCCGCAGAAAATTCTCATTGGCGGTCAGAACATGTCCCTCCAAGTCAAACTCGATCACCGCCGTTGAACGGAGTAAAGCAGCGATCATATCTTCATGTTCCCGGGAAGTGCGGATTGTCTGAGTCAGTTCAGATGCATACAGCAAAAAATATTGCAGATGTTTCTTCGTATCATATATCGGCTGTAGTATGGCTCTTAACCAGGCTTCTTCACCATTACCTTTCAAAACCTGGATCGCACCATTCCAGTGCTTTCCCTCTGCCAATGCTGAATTTAAACGTTTGTAGTGACCTGTAGAACGCTCTTTTGACGGAACCATCTCCGTCATTTTCTTTCCTTCCAGTTCACGCTGCTCATATCTCATTTCTTCAGCAAAAATTCTATTCACCGCAGAGATAGCGCCGGCGGGAGTAAGCCGTACTGTTAACATCTCATCATCAAGCCCATCATGCATCTGCTTTATTAAATGAAGTTCTTTTTTTAAAGACTCATTCTCTTTAGCTATCGAACGGTTGAAAAGCATGAATACACCTCTCTATATCAATCAAGAAAACAGATAAAATCTAACAAGTGGACCTTTTCAGCATAGACGATAAATTTCATATTGACTTATCAGTTCCTATCTTTGAACAACCGCCGGCGGCTGGGGGAAATATTAGATATCAGGCTGGAGATATATCGTTTGCCACAAATACCGGACATTATGAAAATATCCGCACTAAAACTAGTGAATTAATCGATAAATCGCTGTTTTGCAGTATGCTTACAACATAGTAAGAAGAAGAGTTTCCTGCGCAAATTATCTGGAAAGAACTCAATGTACCAGTTGATTGGAACTCGCATCTTGGAGCAATTTAAGTATAGTATTGGCGTAAGTCTTGTTTAAGGTAAATCACCATGGCGAAAACCGTAAGTAAAGCCAATCAATCGCAAGGTATGCTGATGTTTACACTCAACCTGAAACGTCAGTTGTTTGCTATTGGCACCTTAAAGATTCGAGAAATTGTGTCCTATCAGCCTATGACGCAGATTCCGTATTCTCATCACAATGTGGTCGGAACGGTAACCATTCGCAATATGACCATTCCTGTTATCGATATGGCTGCGGCTATTGGCTTTCGGCCCATTCCCCGCGAAGAGTATCAAAACTGTTACCTAATCGTGACCGACTGTCTGCGCACCGTTGTTGCATTTATGGTGCGTACAATTGAAAAAATCATTGAATGCGACTGGCGTTCTATCGAATCAACTCCCTCAACTGCCGGACATCACGTCTTTGTCACCGGAATCACGCGTTATAAGGACAATATTGTTCAGATGCTGGATGTAGAGTTGCTGCTTTCGAAAATTTATCCGCAGTATGAATCGGCAAAAATTCCGATTCTGACTGACGTCGAACGGGAAAAACTGAAATCCTTTAATATTCTGCTGGTTGATGATTCCAGTATTGCCAGAAAACAGCTGGCCGATGCGCTGGACGGCATTAATATTCCCTATGATATCTGTAAAAATGGTACAGAAGGTCTGCAACTGATGCGCGACAAGGCCGAACAGGGAAACCCCATCGACATTCTGGTCAGCGATATCGAAATGCCGGGCCTTGACGGCTATGAACTGGCATTCGAGATACAAAATGATGATGCTTTAAATCATGCCTACATTATTCTTCATACTTCACTGTCCAGTGAAATTTGTGTTGACAGAGCCAGACAGGTTGGTGCACATGAAGCTCTGGAAAAATTCCATTCTACAGAGTTAGTTGAAGCCATGCTGCGCGGCGCAACCAAGTTACAAGAGCGGGCATTCAGTAGCTAAGTAGCTAACTAACCTATCTCATTATTCTCCGGTATCTTCATATATGCCGGAGAATTTCTCTTCTTTTCGTTCACATCCCACACCATTCAATATAAGGAAAGAATTATGAACCCTTGGATCGACTGGGTAAAACAACTTCAGGCAATTAGTCAGGCTGGGCTGACATATTCAAAAGATAAATTTGATATTGAGCGATTTCAGCAACTTGGTGATATTTCCCATCAGATGTTTTCACATCTCAGCGACGCACCGGTTGAACAGATCAGTGCTGTATTTTTCCCCGAATCCGGTTACCCGACACCTAAGATTGATTTGCGTGCCGCTGTCATTCAGGATGGAAAAATTCTTTTGGTCAGAGAACGTGAAGATGATTGCTGGACCATGCCCGGAGGCTGGGGTGACGTTTGTGAAACACCCAAACAAGGTGTAGTTCGTGAAGTTGAAGAAGAGTCAGGTTTTATCGTCGCCTCTCCCCGGCTTTATGCCGTCAAAGATCGGGCTGTCCATCCTTATCAGCCACTCTTTCCGTTTCACATTTATAAGATGTTCTTCCTTTGTGAACTGATTGATGGTGAGGCAACAGAAAATATCGAGATTTCAGAGATCGATTTTTTCTCGCCGCACAACCTGCCACCACTATCTGAAAGCAGAGTGTTAGCCCAAGACATTCATATGGCTTTTGATGCCTGGGAAAATGGTATCTCTGAGGTGTATATCGATTAATGATCGATGAATGGATGAAGCGTGTATCGATTCTGAGAGAACCGATACACGCTTCATCAGGTGAAATGCCGGAGTGAAACCGCGTAAAGTCATGAACTAGTCAATATTGAAACTAATATCCAACTGATAATCTGCTTCATCTTTTGACTGATACTCTTTGTTTTCACTACAAACCTGAGGATGTCCCAGCTCATCCGCTTTTACCAGACTGACCCAGTGACGAAGACCTAATGTTGCATGACTTTCGGACGCGACAGAGTTCAGATGAGTATAGGTTTCCAGCTGAATATCATCGATAGATACCGGCTCAGGCATTCCTGTGCCTTTTCCATTCCCCAGCGTAACTTCAACATGACATCCGTCCCCATTGCGGAATACAATTGCTTCCGGATTATGCCGGTCCCCAATATAAGCCACGAAATGTTTTGGGTAACGAAGGCCGGTATGACGTCCATCCTTGAAGTAAACCATCAGATGACGGTAGTCGACCACATATCCTGTTACGTCACAGTGTGATCCTTCATGCAGTGGGAAAAGCTGATCAAGCAACTGCTTTGCCTGAAGCTGCTTCTCTTGCGCTTGTCCACCACCCAATGTTTCTACAGAAATCACCATCTCTGTAATAAATTGGTCCGACTGTTGGTTATACGGCTTCTGATTCAACGAACTATGTGGCATTTGCATATTCATTCATGCGTCCTCTTTGCAGCAAATTTCTCTCCGTTTCACAATCTCACGTCATGCAACATACTTTTTCGACTGATTCGTGATTTTGCTTACTTTTTAGACTAATCTATTTTTATAAACAATTTCACAACAAAAATTTCACAGTGTGAATTTTACAAATGACATTATCTAAAAGCTTAATTCGCCAGTCTCACTTTCTTGGCACCAAAGTCAGAAATCTGAGAAAACGGAACCATCTGACGATGGAAGATCTATCGTCTCGCTGTATCCGTCTGAATCCTGAATATGCCCCTTCTGTCTCTTATCTCTCAATGATCGAACGGGGGAAACGGGTACCGAGTATCGAAATGCTGGAAGTCATTGCCGAAGTATTTCAGAAAAAGCCTCAGTGGTTTCTCGACGATCAACCCGATCAGATCGATATCACACCCGACAAAGGAAGCCGGGGGGGAATTAATGGAATGGCATTGGAACCCAGCTTCTTGTTTTCACAAGATATTCTTCAAATTGCCATTCCTGAGATGCTTTCTCAAACCGGAATTACCGGGCGCCAGTTTGCTCAGCTACTCATCCGGGCACATCAGGAAAGTCTGCAAAACCATTTCCCGGATCTGGAACGGGCAGCGGAAAATATCGGACTCAAAAAACTTAACCTGACTGTCGAAGATCTGACTGATATTGCCAGACATCTCGGACTCAGTATCCACTGGTTCTCTCAGGCGCCGCGGGAAGTGAAAGATGAATTGGGACTCTCGGCAAAACAGTTAATCACTTCTTATTTTGAGCCACCCAATGCAATTTATCTCAATGATGTCATGAAACATCATCCAACCCGGCTGAAGTATGATCTCGCGGTTTACATCGGTCACAATATCCTTCACAGCAAGGATGGCTGTAAAACGGTTCTTTCTATCGGACATACCAGTAGTTGGGAAGAACCAGGCAGCCCACAGGCTGACTATGAACTCAACTCCAAAGACATCCTGCAAGCCTGGCGGGATTTTGAATCCAGTTTCTTCGCCGGAGCGCTTCTGTGTCCGAAAGTCCCATTCCGGCAACTGCTGGATCGTAATGGCTATGAAATCAGCGTTCACCAAAAAGTAGGAGTTTCCCCATCAGTTGCAATGCGGAGGATGACGGTTGTTTCTCCCTATCCTTACTGGCATTACTTCGATGCCTACGGTGAAGGAAAACTTAAAGCGGTCTACCGGGGCAATGGTATCCCACTTCCCTGGGGAAATATGAGGACAGTCAACGATCCCTGTCAGCACTGGGCGGTATTTCGGCAACTCAAGCATCCGCAGTCTTCCAGTTCTGCCCAGATTTCACTCCTGAACGTCGGGGATGAACCCAGAATTTACTGTTGTGAGTCACTGAACGTGGTCGACCCGGCAGGGAACAACCGAGTTTTGTGTGCCGGTATAGATTTGAATCCGGCAATCAGTGCTCAAGGGGGAGATGCGCGGCAAATGGCGATGGAACTGAAAGAATCCTGTGTCAGGAATGGTGGTATCGCTGCAATACCACCAGCAATTCAAAGTGATCTGACAACGCTCGCCAGAATACTCAATATCAAATGGATAGAGCGCGGCATCACAAACGATGCACGGCTAATCTGTCCCCGTGGAAGTGTCTGTCCCCGTAAGCCAAGTTGCTACAGTACCCAAACAGGCATTATCGTGACTGACAAATAAGTTCTGTCAGTATGACTCTTAAAACGATCGTTATGATGCATATTTTTCATCATACATTTCATTGTCAGCATGATTGATCATCTCATTGACACTCTTCATTTCAGGCCGGTAGCAGGTATAACCAATACTGATACCGACCGGGATGGCAAGCTCTTCGCAAATCACCGGAGTAACCCGGACGGCATGCCGGACCCGCTCCATAATTTTGCGCAGATCTTCCTCTTTTTCCCCACCTTTTAACAAGACTAAAAATTCATCGCCTCCGATACGGGCCGCGCAGTCATTGTCCCGAATCGCATTTTCAATCCGCCGGGCACATTCCACCAGTACCTGGTCACCGACAATATGCCCATAATTATCATTAATCGTTTTGAATTTGTTCACATCAATACACAACAAGGCGAATCCTGTCGGTTGTCTGGCCTTCTTTTCCCGTTCGAAGTAGCGGTTCAGTTCATTCATAAAATAACGGCGATTCGGTAAATGGGTCAGCTCATCGTAGAGAGAAAGACGATTCGATTTATCGTAGAGACGATAAATTACCCAAAAGGAAGCGATAAGAAAGACCAGAAGCAGATAACCGATCACGCGAACAATATGTGCCTGAAACCAGGGAACCTGATCAAGAATGTTGATGTTATCTCTTTCCGCAATCGCAATACTCCAGGAGCCATACGGGAAATAAATGGTCTCTTTTGCAAAAGCATGTTCAAAAACATCGGGCTGTCCCCAGAATACATCACCCTGTTCTCCAGCGCTGTCTTTTCCCCGAATCGCGATGTTATAGCCCCGCAACACGTCATCAACAGCAAGAGATTTAAACAGACTGTCGATATCAATCACGACACTGATGACTCCCCAGTAAAACTGGTTATATGGCGGATCCAGAAACACCGGGCAGCGGGCAACGATCGCACTACCGCCCTGAACCAAATCGACAGGACCGGCAATAAAAATTTCTTTCAGCTCATGAGCCCGCTGGACAGTCGCCCACTGTTCGGGAATCGTACGGAAGTCCAGCCCCAATGCTTTACGATTACCTTCCAGCGGATAGACATATTCAATAATATCGTTAGGAGCCAGAGCAAGCGAACGAATGTATTTCCCCTGATCCATAATACGTTGAGATACTTTTTCCCAACTTTCTGCCACTGTACTGGCATTTACAGTCGTCAGTGTCGACAAACTTTTCGCCACATAGATATCAGCCAGAACGGTTGCTTCCAGCTTAAATCGGATGATTGAAAGTTCTTCGGTTGTCCGGCTTTGAATTTCCTGCCGCATCACCTCTTGATGACGCTGGAAAATGAATTCAACCAACACAACCAAAATGCATGCAAGTAAAACCAGAAAACCAATCACTGTCCATTTTCTGAACAGAATATCGCGCATAATGCTCCTCTCCCGTGAGGGACTGATATGAAGATGTAATACTCTCTAGCCATGAAATGGTCACTGACCTGATCATAGACGACAAAAGAACTCTGACATCTAAAATCCATGAAAATCAAATGGTTCATGTCAGAATATCCACTCTCAGCCAATAAGAACGCCTCACTAATGACGGGGTCATCAATAAATTACAATATGAAATAAGGCCGGACTTCAATCATCTATCAGTTTAAAATATCAAGAATCTCAATATTGAAGTACCGTTGCAGACAGCCAAAACGGTAATTTCACACACATATTGCACTGCGCTAACATTACTTATTCTACGATTGCATATGTTTTATAAATCATTCCGTCTTTGCTAAGGCAGCACATGTTAAAGAAATGTGGCATCGCTTCAATTTTATTCATCATGCTCACCTGCCAGAGTATCGGAGCACCAACCGAACAAGAAGCTGTTACATTTCCACCAAGTTTTCAGGATTCAGCCGCTCAAATCCGCAATTACTATGAACAACACCTATATACACTGCCAGCCTTCAAAGCCGGTCATTATGCTTTGCGGATGTACCGGCAAACATTAGATACAAAATACACAGCAGGAATTTGGCAGGACACCGCCAGAATCGCCAGCACACTCAACCATTTCGCCAATGATGTCACCACGCCTGAAGCCATTTACCTGTATTCTCAGCAGCGTCTGTCCTCATACGATGGGAATAAAGATGAACGTTCCCAGCTTCGGTATTCCGTAACGAAACATCATCCGGAATACCTCTATCTGGGAATTGATTTGCTTGGGGCAATGGCCAGAGCGGATGAATATGGCCTGAAACACAAATATGATCAGCGTCTGCGTCATATTTTGCGTAAGTATGATTTTAATTTGTACGCTACCGACCCTCAGATGATCAAAGCGTGGGCGGCACAGCTAGCCAATCAGGTTTTCTGGCTCAAACAATTGGGAGAACAGGACACAGTGGCGGCTTTCATTCAGGCATTTCGTAAAACTTATCCGGACGAGCAGGACAAAGCACTCTCAGCCCAACAGTTCGAGAATAAGATTTATGGCATGACGCATATCATTATTGCAGCTTCAGGTTACTATCAGCATCCGATCTCAGCGGCAAAGTATCAGTGGATTTATAATTATTTCCGGACCAATATTGAAACCATTATCAACCGTACCAAACCAGATGTTATCGCCGAAGTCGGACTCAGTTTTCTGCTTGCCGGACTAGAAAATGATCCTGTCGTCGCTCAGACCAGACAGGCGGTTCAGGAAGCAATTCCTCCGTTAAAACAGATGATTCCTTCAGAAAAAGGGAATTTCAGTCTGACACTGGGGGAACATCGTAATCTGCTCGCGATCATGTTACTGGATTGGCAGAAACCCAATTCTGCACCAAAATATGACCAAAATCCGGAGGTATTCCGCTCTCTTCCATACGGACTTGAGCCGAAAAGCTCCGCACAGGCTCAATGACTACCATTCGCCTGAAACAGGTAACCGACTAGCCACGCAAACAAGTCTGAAAATAACTGACTTCATTTTTCGCCAGTTGGTACACCATTGCAGGCTTTCCACCACGTCCTTTACTCGGTGCTGCAATCTTATTGGCACTGATAATCACTTCTGAATCGATCAAACGCCGCTTGATCGTCATGCGGTTGACTTCGACACCGAATTTCGCATAAGCATCAATGATATCTGCGACCAGAAATTCTTTCTCCAGAAAAAACAACACAACGGAAGTATATTCTACGGCTGCCCTCAATTTGGTCCATGCATGCTGGATCTGAGCCGCGTGATCAAAAGCCAGCGTTGTCTGTCCCTGTAAGATCGGAGTTAAATCAAACCAGTCGAGACGATTACGATCCATCCCCGCATTTTCAATCTGCCGGACATTCGAGGCATTGAGTAAAGCATAGTGGGAAATGCTGACACTCCAGCCATCCGGATTCCGCTTAGGATTTCCGTCAACCAGTGGGTCACTGATGAAATTGGGATAAGTATGAACTTTTTGCCGACAGATGCGACGCCGTGCAGATTCAAAATCTTCATCTGCCGGTTCTCCGCCACTGGTAGTGAAGTCTTCATCATAAACCCATCCACCGGGAATCGCCCACATCCCACAATCCGGGCGGCTTGGGTTACTCCGTTTCACCAGCAAAACCTGAATCCCGGCTTCAGACAAACGGAGGCAGATCATATCGATTGTTACAATCATAAGAACAGTTTTCCCATCCAACACCTCACTCATTCTATGAAATGACATCATCATTGGTCAAACTTAATCACAAGATGTTACTAACTAAATCAGTTATACCACTAACAAATATCATGAGAATAAATAGGGTTTTATCTCATTTTGTGCCAAAGATTATACATATTTTTATAAATAACCACACGGACTAATGATTGACAAATGCACGCGTCTCATTTAATGTCCGGCTAGGTTAGGCACAAAATGTTACTAATATATTGTTAGTGAGGATGGCCCCATGAGTAATCATCTTTTTTCTGAACATATCATCCAGAGCCTACTGGACTTAGATGCATATAAAATCAATATGATGCAGGCCATCCATACTTTCTATCCCAATATAGAAGTTCGCTACGAACTGACTGTCCGCTCTGATGAGGATATCAGTGAACTACTCCCGGAGATCCGCAGAGAAGTTGAGCAGCTTTCTGAGTTACGTTTTTCTCAACACGAAATCGAGTATCTGCAAAAGAGTTCACCTCATCTGAAACCTGCGTTTCTGCACGCATTGCGCTATTTTCAGTTCCAACCCACCCAACAGGTTGAATTCGGTATTATTCATCAGGGACAAAAGCGTCAGTTGCGGATCGGTATCCGGGGAACATGGCGCGATACAATTCTGTATGAAACCATGATTATGGCTATCGTTTCTGAAGTCAGAAGCCGTTACTACTGGCAGGATGTTCCGGCTGATTTAGCCCGTCAGGTTTTGCACAATAAACTCACAGATTTGAAAGCCGAGCTGGCAGAACGTGGCATTGATAATTTTAAACTGACTGAAATGGGCACCCGCCGCCGTTTCTCTGCACAAGTACAGCAGCAGGTAATGACATGCCTGAAACAAGAGATTCCTGAGCTATTGCTAGGCACCAGCAACTACCATTTTGCCCGGAAATTTAACCTGAAACCTATCGGTACCATCGCCCATGAATGGTTTATGGGCCATCAGGCACTGGTGAATCCGGGAGATTCACAGCGTGTTGCCCTGGAACAATGGTTAACAGCATTCGACGGTCAGCTCTCTATTGCGCCAACGGACACTCTGAACATTGACGCATTTCTGAACGATTTTAATATGCATCTGGCTAAAGCCTATGATGGTGTTCGTCATGATTCCGGCTGTCCCTTTACCTGGGGAGAGAAAATGATTGCCCACTACAAAAAGCTGGGGATTGATCCGCGGACAAAACTCTTCATTTTCTCCGACAGCCTGAATTTCAGTCAGGCTCTTGAATTATGTGAATACTTTGCCGGACGCGCTCAGATTTCTTTTGGAATCGGCACTTTCCTGACCAATGACCTCGGAGGCTGGAAGAATCAATATGGCCGGACGTATTCACCGTTGTCGATTGTAATCAAACTTGCTGAGTGTAATGGCCGCCCGGTCGCGAAAATCAGTGACGAGCCGGAAAAAGCCATGTGTGAAGATGCAGTATTTCTGGCTAGTCTGAAGCAACAATTCAATATCAATTTAGACATTGATAAGCTGATTGAAACGCTAAAAGAAATGCAGCACAGTCAGCGCAAATATATTGCTGCAGCCTGAATCAGATCGCAGGATTCAGGCAATTCTGGCAGAAAGCAGGATCAGATTATCACTCATCATCAATAACCATTCCTTTTATAAGGCAAAGTTTCTATCATAGACCTTCATTTCAGCAGTAATGACAGGAAATAAATACCCATGGTTGATTTAACGCAGTGCATCGGATTAGGTGTAGCCGGCAATTTTGCCAGACATCTGGAACAGGCCGGGGAAATTACAGATTTTCTCCATATCAAAGCCAAAGAAGGTGCTCCAAAAGGGATTTTTCCCTTTTATCTCCCCAAAAGCGACTCTTTTCTCAATGTATTCCCACTCTCCCACCAGCATCAGGTTATTCCAGATGATGGCAACCCACAGGTTGAACCGGAAGTTGCCCTTTATTGCGAGCTGATCTATCAGGAAGGAAAAGTAACCGGAATCAATCCACTGAAGTTTGCCGCATTCAATGATTGCACCATCCGTAAAGAAGGGGCGAAAAAAATCTCAGAAAAGAAAAACTGGGGTGAACAAAGTAAAGGGGTCAGCGCAACCTGGATCGACCTGGATAAATTTTCACTCGGCGGTAAGCTGGATGAGTACCATCTCGCTTCATTCGTCAAAAGAGATGGTCAGTTACATCCGTACGGTGTGGATACGGAAGTCCTCGGCTACAGCTATTTTTATGACATCCTGCTGGAATGGCTAGTTGAGAAACTAAATTCACAGCAAGACGTCGGCCCTCTGGAAGACTTTGCCCAAATCCTCAAAGATAATCACTTTCCGAGCCATGCAATCATTTCAATCGGTGCGACTGCATATGAAACATTCGGCGAACAGAACTATCTTCAGTCCGGTGATGAAATCACAGTCATTGTTTATCCAAAACATATCGGAAATATCCGCGAATATGTAGAGCGAGGAGAACAACCGGAAGGTGCATCGGCACTGGTTCAGATCGTCGCTTGATTGGTTTTTATCTGAGTGCCGGGATTCACCGGTACTCAGTCAGAATTCATCTCCCTTCCCAGTGAAGATCAAATCGTTTAAGGAAACAATGTGGAAGCCTCAGGTACAAAAATAAAATTAAAACAATTGACTGAATCAGACTGGCCCATTTTTAAAGAACTCTACACCAATCCCCGAACCATGAAACATGTATACAATCCTTTTGATGAGGATGTTGCATGGACAGTTTTTAACTGTCGGTTAAAACCCTGGGATATAAACAGTGATGGCTGGCTTTCGTTCAGTATTAATGAACTGTCAACGAAAGCAACATTGGGGCTCATTGGATTAAAAATCACCAATCATACAGCCAAGATAGCCGAAGTTGGGTTCATGCTATTAGAAAATGCCCGGGGCAAAGGCATTGCTTCAGAAGCTTTAACTATTCTCGTTAAATTTGCGTTTACAGAATTAGGCCTGAACAAGCTAATTGCCATGTGTTCGACGGAAAACTCAGGTTCATATAACCTATTGGAAAAACGGGGTTTTATTCGAGAAGGATGCCTTGCACAAAATTCTTTCATCAATAATCAGTATGTTGATGATTACATCTACGGCTTATGCAAATCAACCCTGAACAGCCAAACGCCTTAATGCGCCGGTAACTTCAGACCCACAACTCTAACCTGCCAGTCACAGACCCGGGCGACAACCCAGGTCAGTCCCTGCCAGTGAAAAGATTCTCCTAATGCCGGCGTTTCTCCCAACTGCTGATAAACCAGCATTTCTAGTGTCATATCTTCCGGATAATCACTCAAATCCAATCCGTAATACAAACTGATATCTGCAATAGCTACTTTCGCTTCAAGAAAAAAATCTCCCAAAAGCCGACCAACGATGTCAACACGCATCTTTCCCCCTTGATTCATGTTCTGGCATGTGGGTTTGCTCTGATTATCCTTCCTGTAGACATAATTTTGTCAGGAAGGTTTTATATATAACAAAATTTAATATTATGAAATCAATTTCATTATATCAAATTCAAGGAGATCTTCTGTTTCAGAAATAATGAAAATTGCCACAGAAGTACAAGAAACACGCTCTCGTATCAACAGACAGGTAATATATAACCGGACAGATAGATTTCTGCCCGGGTTATTCGATGATATTGGTATCGGAGGTCAGCGGCTCAGACGCGCTTCCAGCGATTCAACTCCGGCACTTTCAGGTTCCAGCCGGAGTGTCTGAGTCGGATAGGCAATGTCGGCACCGTGACGATGAATGATTTCCATCACTTTTAACAGCACATCCTGTTTAACTTCATGATAGCGCATCCAGTTCACCGTTTTGGTAAAGGTATAGATAAAGAAATCCAGTGATGACGCTCCAAAAGCATCAAAGTTGACAATCAGGGTCTGACTGGCATCAATATCAGGGTGATTTTCCAGCATCGCTTTCACTTCGGCCACAATGGCAGCGACTTTCTCCGAATCACCATATCGCAAACCAATCGTCTCATAGATTCGCCGGTTCAGCATCCGGGATGGATTTTCGACCACAATATTACTGAATACCGAATTCGGTACATACAGAGGCCGTTTGTCAAAAGTACGAATCACTGTCATCCGCCAGCCAATTCGCTCGACTGTCCCTTCAATCGCACGATCCGGTGAGCGGATCCAGTCTCCGACTTTAAAAGGCCGGTCAAAATAGATCATCATGCCGCCAAAAAAATTGGACAGCAGATCTTTGGCTGCAAAACCAACCACTAAACCACCGACACCACCAAAAGTCAGCAATCCGGACAAACTCAGGCCAAACGTCTGCATAATAGACAACAGAGCAACAACAATTACAGCCAGTTTCACAACCTTGGTAATCGCCTGCACCGTAGTTTTATCTTTATCTTTAGTCAGCAGAAAATAATGCTCGATATTGCCGACCAGCCTCAGTAACGTCCAGACAAAGCAGAAAACCAGCAACACAAGTTTCAGGGTTTCCAGCCAGTCTAAGGAACTGTCGGTCAGATCATCCAGTAGCAGACCAAGAGAGATGCCCGCCGGCCAGAGCCAGATCAATACACTGACAGGAGCCCGCAATGCATGGAGTAACAAATCGTCCCAATGAACCTTGGTCTTTTCAGTGAGGTCATTCAGATGACGGTACAAGAAACGCCATAACATCCAGGCAATCAGACTGGCAAACGTAATCAAGAGAATGCTCGTGTCTTCTCTTTTCCAGACGGGTGATGACAGAATATCGGTAATCCATGGATTCATAAATAATGGTCAGTTACATATATCAGTGACAAAACGCTAGCAAAAAACGCCACACATCGCCAGAGACAATGCACATCATGTACATTGTCCTGACAAAGTGTTCACAAAATTGGTAACGAAAAGGAAGAAGAATAGTTAGTCGCTGGTGAAACCTTCGGCGAAAGCACTTCTCGTATTCTGCCGGCGCCAGGCATTATCAGGTTCTTCTAATGTGTGTTCATAGCCCTGCTTAATCAAGACCTGAACAGGCTGACTGGGTTCAATACGTTTTAGCTGCGGAGATGCTGAAGTTCCACTAATCTGATAAATAGTCTCCCGTCCGCCACTCTTAAACTGAATTAGTTTACCGTCGAAGTCAAACTTCGTCGTAATGAGGTGGCTATTCCGGTAAACCCCGTGCTTATTAAATGTAATGACTTCCCGCCGGTCATGCATCACCTGCGTTTCCAGCCAGGAACCGTAAATCTTTTCAGGACTGATATAATCCCGGTAACTCATATAAATTAAAACTGCGCTACAGCTTATAAGCAGCAGACCCAGCACCGCCAATACCGATTTCAATGGTGCGCTCCTTTCAACAACTTCATCAGGGACAACCGGCCATCAAAGGCCTCGATCGTCAGGTGCCCCATTGGAACAAATTCCGAGCATACACACAATCTGCGAACGATGATATAGCCCTCAAAATTGACATCTACTGAAAGAATAGCGCATTTGACAACATATGAAACTTCTGACTAATA
Source organism: Vibrio mangrovi (assembly GCF_024346955.1). Lineage (NCBI taxonomy): Bacteria > Pseudomonadati > Pseudomonadota > Gammaproteobacteria > Vibrionales > Vibrionaceae > Vibrio > Vibrio mangrovi. The sequence goes on from NZ_AP024884.1 coordinate 1,197,012, forward strand.
AGTCTCAAATTTACCGCTGTTGTAATCAGTGATGGCTTGTTCGATTTCAGCATATGAATTCATGACAAACGGGCCATAATGTACCACAGGTTCATCAATCGGTTCACCGGATAAAACCAATATTCCACTTTCCTGACTTTGAGACTGAATAGCCAGAAAGTCACCAGATGTCAGCAACGCCAGTTGTCCGGCTTTTACACTGCCGCTTTTCTCAGTACTGTTATCACCAAGTTGGATCTCACCTCGATAAACATAGATCATCGCCTGATGAGGCCGCGGTATACTCAGTGTCAGTGACTGTCCCCGCCAGGCCCGCCAGTCCGCGACTAAAAGAGGGACGCCAGTCTGAAGCAACGGACCACTCAGTGCCTGACCTGCAACTTCTGTTTCTCCAGCAAGCACACGCAGTAATCCGGTCTCATCATGAGTATATTCAGTAATCACTTCGGGCTGGAAATCATGATATTGTGCCGGTTGCATTTTATTTTTCGCCGGCTGATTAATCCAGATCTGAAATCCATGTAATGAGCCATCTTCCATCATCGGCATTTCACTATGAATCACACCACGGCCGGCAGCCATCCACTGGGCACCTCCGGAGCGAAGTTCTCCGACATTTCCCATATGATCCCGGTGTTGAAAATGCCCCTGCATCATATAAGTCAGAGTTTCAATTCCACGGTGTGGATGAGGTGGGAAACCACCGACATAGTCAGCCCGCTCATCAGACTTCAGCTCATCCAGCATCAGAAACGGTGAAAATTGTTTGTGGTTAAAACCGGCGACACGACGTATTTTTACGCCGTCCCCGTCAGATGTGGGCTGAGCTGGGATAATTTGGTGAATCTGCCGTACGTTTGACATGATTTTTCTCCGATTCGCGACTCGAATGACAGACAGATTCTAAAAAAACCAGAGATCAATGAAGAGGAGGAACATTCGAGTCTCTTCATCAAAAAATTTGAAGAGACTCCTGATTCACACGGTAAATTTTCCGAGAACCTGAGACAATTGCCGATGGAGTTCATCCAGCTTACGGCAAGCCTGATCGACTTCTGAGGACTCTTCAACACTCTCCTGAGATTGTGTCTCAATCACACTGATCTCTTGCTGAATATGTTCCGCCATCTTGCTTTGCTCAACAATCACAGCAGCAATCTGGGTTGTTCTTTCGGTCACATGATTCATCGACTCCATCATGTCATTGATCGCCTGCCGCGTCTCATCACTGGAGTTTTTCGTCGCCAATGCCCTTTCCGTCGCCTGATTCATAATACCGACAGCATCCTGAACACCTTTTTCCAGATTGGTAATCATTTCATTCACATCTTCGGTACAGCTTTGGGTTTTATTCGCTAACCCCCGGACTTCATCGGCAACCACGGCAAATCCTCGTCCGGACTCTCCCGCCCTTGCGGCCTCAATCGCAGCATTGAGCGCTAACAAGTTTGTCTGCTCAGCAATACCGCTGATAATCGTTAATACTGAGCTGATCTTGTTTGTGAATTCATCAATCCGTGAAATGGCGGTCACAGCCTGTTCGACACTCTCGTTCAATAAACCGATACTCTGTTGTGTTGCCTCAACCTGCCGATGTCCCTCACTGGCCGACTGACCTGCCTGCTCTGTAGAACCGGCCACTTCAGAGGTCCGCAGAGAAACATCCTGAATTGCAGTACTCATCTCCTGACTGGAAACAGATACCTCACGCATCGACTCGACCTGTTTCTGGGCGGTCTGACAGGCCTTACGGGACATATCACCCAATAGCGACACATGCGTATTATTCTGCCCGGCATTGGCAATAATCTGTTTGACGAGGTGATGGAGTTCGCTCATAAACCGATCCAGATAAGATCCAAGCTCTCCCAACTCATCACGACGGTCTAATCCCAAGCGTTTGGTTAAATCCCCACCACCTTTTGCCAGTGCCTGAATATGCCTGGTGATATGTTGCAGATCACCGATGATCAATAATGGGAAAAGCCAGATGATACCCAGACAGACAAGCAGAGAAAACCCGACGAGCAATAGCTGCCCGGTGCGATATTTCTGATGCATCTCTGTTAACTGTTCAGCACGTTCATCCGAATTGAAAATAACGATATCCGTAATCAACTCGAGGTAACGCTGGGTCTGACGGAACAGGTCAAAGGCCTCCTTGTACGATAGTCCGATCGCCGTACTTCTCCCTGCCCGGGTATTTGTGCTCCTCTCATACTCGATTCTCTGTGTGACCTTGACCCACTCAGGATAAGACTCCCAGAATTGATCGACTAATTGCTGCATTTCGGGATTTAACTGATACGCACTGAGCTTTTTCATACGCTCACCGGCACTTTTGATACTATCAGCATGCATTTTCTGCATCAGCTGATACTGCTCAGTTTTGACTGCCAGCGTCAGCATACTCCGTTCTGCGACCCAGGCCTGATACAGATCCCGGTCAGCCATCTGTACCAGACTGAGGGTCGGAATTTCATGACGGGTAACCATCGTAATCGCTTCAGCCTGTAACCCTTCGGAATACAGGCTTCTGCCCGAAAGGCTTAGCACCAGCAACATCACAAGAACCAATGGAATACATAGCTTCCATCGAATTCCCAGATTTTTAAAATAATTCATCAATCCCTCCTCACAAGCAGTACAGCACACCCCACCAACAGGTGACGTGTCATACTTTGTTCTTTATCTGACGATTGTGATTATTATTGGTGTGATTATTATTGGTAAAAGCCTGCTGACGGCAGTCTGGTCTGGCAAAGACCCGGATGCTCTCAAGATTCAGTTTCAGAGGGAATCATCCGGGCAATCATAGAGGTTTACTGGTCTTCATACTCATCCAGATTAATTCCGATGGTAATCGCGCCTATCGTGTTTCCCTGCCAGTCAATCACAGGAACAGAGATCTGTACAAGATAAGCCAGAACACTGTCATCGTACTCCACCTGGCCGATGTAAACTTTCCCGTGACCACCATTGAACGATTGGATGAATTTATCTTCATCTCCCTGCCAGTAATCCGATGTCTTATTCGTCATCGCGACGTTGGCACCTTGATTATCCATGAGAAACAGTTCGACAAGAAATGGCATACTCGCTTCAAATTCCATTAATCTCTGGGCTGCGGAATTCGACATCAGAGACGACATAAAATCATCAACATCCGATGTCTTCCGCCATGTTTCATCTATTTTTTTTATCTCATCCAGAGAGACTCCCCGGTCATTCTGCGCTTTAACGGCGTCAACCAAAGCAGGATCTTTCCCCCAGGTTTCCAATTGAGGGATCAATTCTTTCAGACTGTCGGGGGCATTCTCAGCATGGACCACCGTGAGTGGCAGAAGTGAGCAGACGGATAATAGTATGGTAAAAATCATCGATGATAGATGGCGAATCATGATCTGAGTCCTTATCGCAACGATTGCTTAGATATTGGACAATATAGTCAACGATAGAGGACTCAGACAAATTAACGGGGGAAAAAACATCAATTCGTGAGATCAATTTCCTGATGGTTAAAATGACTGTCCTGTCAAGCTGAGGATACCCGGTTTCGACCATTGTCCTTCGCCAGATATAACTGTTGATCCGCCTGAAGTAACAAATGTTCCATATGCTCATGATCCGTTTTACTACTGATTCCAAAACTCATCGTAACCCGTAGCCCTGCTGCAATTTCCTGCCAGGGATGAGACTCAATCGTCATCCGGATACGCTCTATGGTCTGAATTGCCTGAGCGATATCACTATTTGCCAGAGCGATCACAAATTCTTCGCCACCATAACGGGCAACGACATCCTTGTCCCGGCATGAACTTTGTAGAATTCCGGCAATCTGCTGTAAGACCAGATCTCCGACAGTATGTGAGTAGCGATCATTAATCATTTTAAAATAATCCACATCCCCAAGAACCAGACAGAAAGGACTATCTTCCTGAATCGACTGTTCATAAAGTGATGCAACTTCTTCATTAAAAAAGCGTCGGTTATATAGTCCCGTCAAAGCATCTCTGATACTCAGCTCTTTCAATTGTTCCGCCTGCCTGACAATCTGGCTGCTCATAGTATTAAAAGCAGCCGCCAGCCGTCCGACTTCATCATTCGAACGTACAGTCACCTGCTGTGCCAGTTCGCCCTGCTCCATTTTTTCTACAGCAGAGATTAATCGCTTGAGCGAGTTAACCAATTTATGTCCTTCCCAAAGCCCCAGCGGAATGAGAATGGCAAACGAGATCACAAATGCATAGGCAAGAGACTCTTTCAGTGCTTTCAGATAATTTCGGTCTGAAGCGGTCAAAGGGACTTTCCCACTGGGTAATGCATAGGCAACCGTTTCACCATTCAACCGGATTGGTTCTCCCTGAGATAACAAGGCTGAACTAATTTTTGCTCCCGGTTGATAATCTTTTCCGCCAATGACTACATGTCCCTGTATATCGGACACAACAAATTTAAAAGGTATCTCTTGCCGTAGCGCTCGCGGGGGATAAAACCCGGCCCGGTGGTTTCTCATTTCTGAATCCAGATGGGCGAAACGCAATGCATCTTCTAATGTATTCCAAGAGCCATTCTGTTGAATATAGTGGCCGATCATTTGGGCAAAATTCTGATAATGAACGGATTTCGCTTCATCCAGAAAACGTTTTTCAACTTGCCAGGGAGTGATCATTGCAAAGATAGCCATCACTAGAATATTTGAACCTATCAAGGCAACCATTAATTTTACTTTCAGAGAATTCATGCTTTTCACGCTATATTATACTTTGGCAAAACTGTGTTTCAGGTAGAAACTGATACTCAGATAAATCCACACTACATTTCTGGAATATTGTAAATGTCGTTGAGATAGAATCCCGACTAGCATTGTTCCTGAATAGTGCTGACTGGAGACACTCTGAATCCCGCATCTTGAGGTTATTTGGATGTATATGCACAAGATTAAATAATAAATAATTTACATTTTTGTCAATTCTAGCGCATATTGATTTTGAAATTCAGCTTTTTCACACCTGATGTGGCAAGGAAAATCAGAGGACAAAAAAAAAGAAAGGGTCCGCAGGCAGACCCTTTAAAGATGAGAAGTAATATCTAGTCTTCGAAATAATTTCTGATTGTCTCGATACTGTCACCCTGAGCCAATGCCAGAGACAAAAGAACTTTTGCTTTCTGAGGATTGTAAACACCAGAGCCAATACCTTCATGTTTTGGCGTTACGAATCCATTACCGGTACGTGTTGAGCGAACAACCGGAATGCCTTTGTCCATTGTTTCCTGCACAGCGGCAAGCATAACATCAGATAAAGAGCCGTTTCCGGTCCCTGCAATCACAATCCCTTTCGCACCGTCTTTAATTGCCGCACGAAGCAAAGTGGGATCCTGATCCTGATAGCTGTACAGAATTTTCACTTTCGGCAACTGTTTCATATGGCTGATATCAAAATAAGGCTTGTCAATCGGTTTAGTCGGCTCATAGTAGAAATGAGGTTCACCACTTAAGAACGCTCCCAGATATCCCTGTTCCGTTGCTTTAAATGTATCCAGCATGGTTGAATTGGTTTTGGTGGTATAAAATGCAGAGCCAATCCGATCATTCAGCACAACCATTGCACCGCGTTGCTTCGCTCCATCATCTGATGCAAGTCTGACGGCTTCCAGCAGGTTCATGCCACCATCAGCACTGATTGCAGTCGCCGGACGCATCGCGCCAACAACCACTACAGGCTTATCGCTTTTCACAGTCAGATCAAGAAAGAATGCTGTTTCCTCAAGTGTATCTGTTCCATGAGTTACGACAACACCACTGGTTTTTGCATCCGCCAGTTGCAGGCTGATAGACTTACTGAGCTTTAACAGAATATTTTGGTTGATGTTGTTACTGTCTGTATTCGCAATTTGCTCACCGATAACATGAGCAAAATTTTTCAGCTCGGGCACAGCGGCGATGAGCAGATCAACACCGATTTTCCCCGCAGCGTAATCTGTTGTATCAGTGTTCGATTCAGAACTCCCCGCAATGGTTCCTCCGGTTGCGTAGATTTTGACGGTTGGTTTATCCGCATTTGCAAACGAAGCAAAAGAGGTACAGAGCATCAACGCAGCCATCGTTTTGGATAAATATTTTTTATTCATTTCATTTACCTTTTAATTATTTTCTATAATCTTTACTGCAATTAGTTTTCGTACTCAAACGAAAATATGTAGAATATAGATAAAGGTAATGTCCTTATTCATCATTGTCCGTAAATATATGCCAAACACATGCATAAGCCGATGTAATAATACATCAGGCTTTATCATGATGTCCCAAGACCAATTGCACCCAGATTGTGCAACATTTTTTCCCCGAAAAACCAGACAAACATCAAAATTAAAATATTTTTATAAAGATCATGAAATGACAGATCATTTTTAGAATTTATTTATATATATTGTAAAATAATTAGATTTTATTCATCATCAATCGGGTCTATTGATTGACGTTATCTTGAAAAACGTCACTAAAAATAGAATAGATAAATAGCATTGTCACGATACAGAATACTATTCACTTAGCATATTCATTTTATAAACTCAATTAAAACATTCTATTTAAACAATGAACGGAATGATGGTGCATATCATTCGATCTCTTATTTTTACACAAAAAAGCAAACTGGATATATATTATTCTATTTGTATTCACATCCCGTAAAATAATTATCAATATTTATTTCACATCTATTTTCTTACTGTTATTTGCAAGAAAATTCGGGGGGAGTTCTGGCCGTAAAAAACCGGACGTCTGTGACAATCGGTCCGGTTTTCAGATCACTCGATTCAGACAAACTTATGCAGCATGACGGTTCGGATTTCCGGGGCAATGCCCTTCAATCAGCATTTCATGCAACAGACAGATAGCTTGATGGTAATGTTTATCTTCCACACAAAACTGTACATTGACGTTTCTGAGTGATGAATGTACGGCCATCGGCTGAATATCTCCCTGACTCAACGCCGTCATACCATTTGCCAGCACTTCACTGGTATCCATCGAAGCACCGATAGCCGATATCAGCGCAACCATTTTTCCGGAGACTGACGCTGCCGGATAACACCGTTCTACATTGGCAAGCAGCCGGTTCAGACTATCACTCTGACCATGCAGATAGTATGTCATTGAGTTGGCATTCATCTCTTTCCCGATCAGGTTTACCTGAGATTCAGCAATCATTTCTGCCATTTCATAGCTGACTGTATCCACCAATCCGACCATTGATTGATCAAAAAGATGAAGTGCGAACACTTTATCCCGACCAGCAATAATCTCGACCCGGCAGCCATCCGGGTCATGCTCTCCTGAAATACGAGTCCCGATATGCTCCGGTTCAAACGTGTTTTTCACAATCAGAGGAATATTCTGCTGGCGCAATCCTGTTGCTGCATTGGGATGAATCGCTTCCATTCCTAGGTTCGCCAATTGATCGGCAACATCAAAGTTTGTCTCTCCCATCGGCCGAACCATATCTGGCCCGACAATTCCCGGATCTGCTGTACTCAAATGATACTCTTTATGAATAATGGCCTGCCCGGCACCAGTCAGAGCTGCAATACGACTGAATGTCATTTCACTATAACCACGGTCATAAGTTTTCATCAGTCCTTCATCACAATAAGCATAACCAGTCACAATCGGAAGCTCACATGCAACATCAATATGCTCAAAAGCCTGACGGATGACTTCATCCAGACTCCCGTGATGATGTTCATTCCATCCCGACAGATCTACAAACCGAGAATTGATACCGGTAAATTTGAGCTTCAGTGCCGTATTGTAAGCACTGTGAGCTTCCCCCAGAGAAGCCAGAAACTCCCGGATCTGTGGTAAATAACGATTCAGCGAAAACTGACCATGCTGGCAGGTATCCAGAATATTACGGATACAGATTTGGGCTTCGGACAGACGGGAACGGATAAACTTATCGGCCCGGAGACGGCACATAGGATCGGCAAAAATATTCTGATTGATAAGCATCATTCGCTGCTCTAAATCCCCCATTTTTTCCTGCCATTGTTCGCTTCGCTGAGCAATTAACTGGTAAATACCGGGTTGCCCGGTTTTCTTACATTCCAACAGTGCGTCGGTTATGCCGGAATAAGCTGAAACAACAAAAATCCGCTGATATGGATTCTCCGGTCGTAGCAGGATATTTTCCAGTACTGCATCAAATGCAGTCATTGATGTACCGCCGATTTTCTCTACGGTAAATGACATGTTTTCTCCTTTGTTATATTCGGCCAGTTCTGAGACTGACCGGATAAATTCATTCCTCCAAATACAATAAGCTCACCGATGACTAAAGCATCTTGACCTTTCGTAATGGTTTTGCAGCAATTTGTCATGCATTTAGCCACGAAATATCAACACCCCCTACACTTGAGTGAGCGGATATACACCGGAGTCATCGTGGATTTCCTGTCCATTCAATGGGGGATTGAATACGCAGGCCATCACCATATTCTGTCCGGGGAAAGCCCGCAGATAGTGTTCGTCATGCTGATCCAGGATGTACAGCGTGCCGGGCTGAATCGGAAAGGTTTCACCACCAGCCATTTCAATTTCTCCATTACCGGAGATGCAGTACACAGATTCAAGGTGATGTTTGTAATGAATATGCGTCTCGGTATCCTGATATATCGTGGTAATATGAAATGAGAACCCCATATTGTCATCTTTCAATAACATGCGGACACTTTCCCAGTTTTCCGACACAACCCGGCGTTCACTTTGAATACATTCATTTAATGTTCTGACAATCATAACAATCCCTTAAGAAGCCTTTTTTATATATTGAGGAGCGATTTTCTCCGCCGCACAGATAAAGATATCCAGTCCTTCTTTCAGCTCTGACATACTGATTGTCAGCGGACAGAAAAATTTCAGGACTTCACTGTCCGGGCCGGCAGTTTCGATGATCATTCCCAGATTAAAACATTCCCGGGCAATTTTTCCGGCAATCTCGCCGGAAACACATTCAATCCCCTGCATCAGGCCACGGCCTTTTCTTCTGGAGAATAACTCCGGATATCGGCTGGCCATCTGTTCAACAACCTGTGTCACCTGTTGACCACACTGACTGACATGATTCTCCAGCTCACGACTTTTCCAGTAAGTTTCGATCGCTTTGGTTGCTGTAACAAAAGCATGATTGTTACCGCGGAATGTCCCGTTATGTTCACCGGGTTCCCAAATATCCAGCTCCGGTTTCATCAATACCAACGCCATCGGCAAGCCGTATCCGCTGATAGATTTTGACAAAGTGACAATATCCGGTGTAATCCCGGCAGATTCAAAACTGAAGAATGTCCCGGTGCGCCCGCAACCAGCCTGTATATCATCGATGATCAACAAAATATCGTGCTGTTTACAGAGAATATTTAACCGTTGCAACCAGCTCTCGGAGGCAACATTCAAACCGCCTTCCCCTTGTACGGTCTCAAGCAGTACTGCCGCAGGTTTATCCAGCCCCGAAGAACCATCGGATAACATGGTCTCAAACAGTTTCAGGCCATCCACTCCTGCATATCCGTCATATGGCAGACGATGAATGCCATGTAAATGTGGTCCTGCCACACCCCGGTGATGCTGATTTCCGGTAGCAGCCAGCGCACCGTATGAACAACCGTGAAAACCGTTGGTAAAGGCGATCACATTACTGCGACCTTTCACTTTGCGGGCCAGTTTCAATGCTGCTTCAACAGCATTCGTACCTGTCGGCCCGGTGAACTGAACTTTATAGTTCAGCATTCGGGGGCGGAGAATATGGTGCTCAAGTGCCTGTAAAAACTCAGCTTTGGCCTGTGAATACATATCCAGACCATGAGTGAGTCCGTCCCGGTCGATATAATCCAGCAATGCCTGCTTTAAAATCGCATTGTTATGGCCGTAGTTCAGCGCACCGGCACCGGATAAAAAATCAAGATAACGGTCACCACATTCGGAATACAAACAACTCCCTTTGGCTGTAGCAAACACAACCGGAAAGTGATTGGCATACGATTGTACGTTTGACTCTTTCTCGCTAAAAATATTCATAACAGAATAAATTACCTTTGTTTTCATTTTCTATGTATGGAATGGTCTGACGGCAGCAGTCACTTCTGTGACATTGATTTCAGTGGAATGCGATACAAATATTCCGTCTCATGCTGCCCATCGAAATGGCGGGTTTCATCAAGGAAAGTCGAAACCTGACCCTGTAGTCCGAAGGACCGGTCGAATTTCTTAAACAGGCTCCAGGAACCCTGATTATCTTTTGTAATGGTGGTTTCAATGGCTTCTATGTCATGAAGGTGCGCCTGAGAAACCAGTGCATTCAACATTTCAAATGCCAGCCCTTTCCCCCGGGCAGCAGGATGAACGGCGACCTGCCAGATAAAAAGCTCGGACGAACAATCTGGTTTACGGTAAGCAGAAATGAATCCCAGTACATCATTGTGCTGTTCGGCCAGAATGCAGGTCTTTTGGAAATGGATTGACTGCAAGAAATTACAATATGCAGAATTCTCATCCAATGGTGGACATAAACTGACTAATTCATGGACCCGCTGACCATCGGAACGAATGGGGGTTCTGAGAACCCAGGTTGAATTCTGAGACTCTGATATCGCTAAAGCGACATCAGAGCATCGTGTGTTTGTGATCATGATAATGCTCAATTAGTTTGAACTCTAATTAATTTTCTAAAACAATAACACACGAATTACCATAATTCCAACTGGGCATTTAGAATAAAACACCAAAAATAAACACAACTCATTGATTTTTAAATCATAAAAATTAAAAACATTCACTATCATTCATAATTTCAATTGTTTAGATATATAATCAAATGATTTAATTTATATGACTATTATTTAACATAAATATGACAAAGGTATCACTAGCATTTTGTTTTTATTTTGCATATTGCATTTTCATTTTGCAAAAGAAAGAACTCATATGACTTTTTTTGCCTATAAAATGAACAAAATAGGGAATTTTTGTAGTTGGCACGGTCCATGCATATATTAAAGCGACCCTTTTTAAGCCGAGGGTCACCTAGCCAACTGACGTTGTTAGTGAATACAAATTTGTTCACAATAAATTACGGCCAATCACCTTCGTTGTGATTGGCTATTTTTTCATCTGAATTTTGCCGGACAACTCACTTTATTTACAATTCTCCTATCTCAATGACATTTTCTTATTTGACGTTTTCACCAAATCTTACAAGACTTTAGATATCTATAATCGGATGAGTAGCTTCTGATTCAAGTGGATTCATCAGGTTATATACAACGAGTCAAGTTATATACGACTGATAATGCGGAGCCGATTCCCTTATCTGCACATGACAACGAGATAAAACTATGGCAAACGATGCTCAACTATGGACACCCAGTCCCGAATCCATTCGTTCATCAAACCTTTACCAGTTTATCCAGCACATCAATATGCAGGGCGAAGCGCTTGAAGATTTTGGACAGCTTCATCAATGGTCGGTTACGAACAGTAAGCAATTCTGGCTGGAAATATGGCAGTACTGTGACGTTATCGGATTCAGGGGAGACTGTGTTTTCGGTGAGGGAATTGCCAGATGGGACAAGTTCATTGCGGCCCGAGATACTATCTGGTTTCCTCAGGCACAGCTCAACTACGCAGAAAACCTGCTTTCCTATGCATTTCAGGAACCGGAAGCGATCGCTCTGTGGTTTAAAAACGAGAATGGTCAGACAAAAACACTGACCTGGCAGCAATTATGTGATCAGGTATCGCTCGTCCAGCAATGGCTAATCCAAAATGGTGTTGAAAAAGGAGATGTTGTGGTCGCCTATCTGCCTCACTTACCGGAAACCATTGTCTCTTTGCTGGCGGTAACTAGTCTGGGTGCAATATGGTCTTCTCTGTCTCCGGAAGATACAGATATTCAAACCGCTATTGAGAACTTTCAGCCACTTCAGCCAAAAGTCCTGTTTTGCAGTAATGGTTATAACCGGGCTGGAGCAACGATCAATACGGAAGAAAACAATCAGAAACTGGCAACCCAACTTTCAAGTGTAATCAACACCTGTCAAATCGAATATCTGCAAACGCCACAATTTTCTTCTCATTATGTCGACAAGTTCTCTGACTGGCAGGCCATTCTGGCCAGCTATCTGCCCAGAGGCATCAACTATGAACGCATCGGTTTTAACGATCCACTGTTCATTCTCCACCGCAGATTACCCTCAGGAAGAACAGAACAAATCGTTCATCGCGTTGGTGGAACAATTCTCAACCACCTGAAGGAACATCAGCTCCACTGCAATATTCAGCCGGAAACCCGCCTGCTCAGTCACTGTTCGTGCAGCAGCACTTCCTTCATCTGGCACACTTCAGCACTCGCCAGTGGTGCAACTCTGGTTTTTTATGATGGAGAACCTTTTTTCCCCAGTATGAATGCATTGTGGTCACTGGCAGAGGAATCCAAAAGTAATATCGTTCATATCTCTTCTGCATATCTGACACATTTACAGGAGAAAGCCTTCTCGCCGGGACATTTCTACCCACTCAGTGCTCTGAGAACTCTGATTGTCGGCGGTCCGGTTAAATATCCGGATCTCTTTGAATATATTTATTCCCATATTCAGCCAGATATCTATGTTATCCCGGCATCTCAGGAAGCGGATATTGCCGGCTCTTTTTTGATCGGAAATTCAATGGACTGTGTGGACAGACGATACACCACAACACCAGCATTGGGATGTGATGCTATTCCAGAAGAGAGAGTATTATGCAAAAACAGTTTCCCCAATCAACCACTGGGGTTCTTGCATGATTCCGGAGAGAATTATCATCAGACCTACTGGCATCAGGTTCCGGGGATGTGGTCACAGCCAGATCCCAACTAGTGTGTACTAATAATAAGGTGCACCAATAAATAAGGGCCTGTCGAAGACAGGCCCTTATTATTTTGTTATAGTTTTTTTCGTTTCAGCCAGCGTTGTTAGTCACCGCGCTCCTATCACTGATACTTTAATCTGACGTCATCAGCTTCAATTCTTTTCAAGCAGATTTATTCATTAAACGTGACTTTTCATCAAAAAAACGTGACTCGCGCCGCAAAAACCTTACCCAAAAAACAATGAATGTGATATTAATTCCAAAAAATAGCAGCTTAAGTTTTCACAAATCCATTCAACCTAATTCATAATTTTCCTGAATTAATCAGCTCAATAAAGTGATGAATTCTAGCTTGCTGACGACGAATAGACTGAGTCACTACTGTCGGAAAAATCTGGTTAATCCGCACAAACAGTTTTTCCGGCCAGCCAATCCAGCGGGAAGTCGTCTCTTTTCTTAAGGACTCTACAACGACTTTTGCCACAGTCTGAGGAGAATCGCTCCGGTTACCAAGTTCCTGATTCATCTGTTTCACCACTGGTGAGTTCAAATCCGTATCCGTCGCCCGGGGAGCGACGTAAAGCACACGAATGCCAGAACCATCTAACTCTCTGTCCAGTGCTTCACTGAAACGATATACACCAGCTTTCGCACTACAATAGACGGTATATCCGGGATAGCCAATTCCCCCAAATGCTGAACCGATATTCAGGATAATTCCCGGACGATTCAACCAATTCAACGCCAGTTGACTCATCAGTATGGGCGCCAGCAGATTAAGATCCAGTTCCTGCCGAACCGATACCGCGGAACGACGAGACAAAAAGTTAAACTCATTTGCCCCGGCATTATTGATCACGATGTCAATTCCCTGCCCGGACTGATTCAGTCGGTTTCCTTCCTTATTCAAACGTTCCAGATCGGCTTCACGAGTTAAATCCGCAGGGAAAACCACATGTCTGTCCGGTTCAGGAAGTGAGGATCTGATGGCTTCCAGTTTCTCGTGACTTCGCCCAACCAGAAATAAACTGGCTCCGGCCGCAGCCAGCTCAGCAGCAATAGCCTGACCAATTCCGCCAGAAGCACCAGTAAGCAAAACACGTTTACGATTCAAATCCATACGATATGTTCCTTATCTCATCACGGTAAAACGGTGATTGATAAAAATGATTCTCTCTAGGGGCTGTTGCAACCAACTGAGTTGCCTAACTTTCAGCGTTAAAAGTCAGTTCATCGTGTTTCAACATGGAGGAAACACTCTGATTTTTCATCAATGACACCAGAAAAGTATTCGACTGATTCTCCCGGGGAAGTAATTCAACTGTACCGTAATGCAGCTTGACAATGTCTTTTGTAATGGAAAGCCCTAATCCGGCTCCATCACCTTTCTCCCGATTCGAACGATAAAAACTCTCAAACAATTTTTCACGGGCTTCCGGCGTGAGATCTTCTCCGGTATCCGTGACATAAACCTGAACCTTATCCGGCAAATCTTTCAACGTCACTGTAATCTGCCGCTCTTCACCGGCATAGCGAATCGCATTATCAATCAGATTACTCAGTAGAATTCCCAGTAAAGACTCGTCCCCCGGAATAGTGCAGTCATCGCCAACGAGTGCCATTTCCTGATGATTCCGTAACGCCAGCGGAGCAAGTTCTCCCATGACATGCCGAACCAAACGCTTCAGGTCGATCTCAACCCGTTCCATTGCGTGGATATTTTCAACCCGGGCTAAAGTCAGCAACTGCTGAATCAGACGATCCGAACGTTCGATACCACGCAAAATATTGCGTAAATCAGAATGCAGTTCATCTTCCCGGTCACTATTCAATGCATTTTCTGCATTCAGCCTAAGTACCGCCAATGGTGTTTTTAATTCATGGGCGGCCATGCCAGTAAAGCGTTTTTCACGTTTCCATGCACTATCCAGTTCAGAAAGCAGCCGGTTTAAAGCGGTAACCAGCGGTGATAACTCCGTGGTATTGTGCCCGACCGTAACGGAATCAAGCATACGAACGCTACGTTGGGAGATCGCCTGTTGCAACTCCGCGATCGGTGTAAAATGGCGATCAATCAAAAAGTACAACACGAAAGCCAGACACGGGATCAGCACCAACTGTGGTATTAAAGTTGAAAACGCCAGTTCGGTAATCATTTCATTCCGGACCGATTGCTGCTCCGCAACAATAATATACTCAGAATGCTCCGGATTGTGCAGCTCCATAGGGAGCTGAAAATACCGCCACTGTTTTCCTTCGATTTCAACATAACCAAATCCGGAATAAGTGGGGTCATGGACAATCACATGATGACGAGGATGAGAACCCCAGACAACTCTCCCATCCCGGTATAACTGAATCAGAACCTTCTGTTCATATGGATGCCCATAGGCCGTCTCGTCATCATCACTATGGGCTGCCTGAATATTTTTCATCCAGCTATCCAACTGTCTGACATTCTCAGAACTTTCCCGCAAAGCGCCCGAATCAGGCAGACTCAGTAAAAATAGCTTTGCTGTCTGTCCCATCCGGGCGTCATAAACTTCCAGAATTTCATGGTGTGATGAGCTATAGCTGAAAAACAGGGAAATCAGAATAAAAATAGAAGAAAGCGCAATCATTGATGAAGTAATACGCTTTTTTATAGAATAAGGTTTCTTATTATTTTTCAATTATATACCCTACACCACGAATGTTTTTGATGACATTCCCCGGGACTTTTTTACGCAAATTATGAATATGGACTTCAATGGCATTATCACTACTGCCTTCATCCCATCCGTGCAACGACTGCTGTAGTTGTTCTTTGCTCATCACCCGTCCGGCCTGATTCATCAGTGATGCCAGTAATTTAAATTCGTTATTGGTTAATTTGAGAGCCTGTCCCTGGTACAAAACGACCTGCCGGTCTAAAGATAATATCAGATCACCGACTTCAACCTGACTATCTGTGGCCCCGGAAAGACGTCGAATCATCACTCGTAAACGAGCCAGTAATTCTTCCAGAGCAAACGGCTTAACCAGATAATCATCGGCACCACCGTCCAGTCCTTTCACCCGATCCTGAATCTCGTCCCGGGCAGTCAGAATCATGATCGGAATTGAATATCCGGCCCGTCGCACAGCTTTTAACACCTCAAAACCACCAATATCCGGAAGCATCAAGTCCAGAATAATCGCCGTAAACTGCTCTGTTTTCAGAGCAGTTACAACGCCGGAGCCTTGTTCAAGCCAGTCGACGGTATATCCCTGACGGCTTAATGCCGTAACCATCGACTGTCCCAGTAACACATCATCTTCGACCAGCAGTAATCTCATTGAGCACCTAATTCTTGTAAACGCTTGTGCACTTCTGCCATTCGCCCTTGATCAGCCAGCGGTCTGGTTTCCCGTGGTGGCGCAGCTGCTGCACGTTTCAAATATTTAATTGCTTCAGCTTTACGTCCATCTTCAGCCAGAAAATCACCGTAAAAGTAGTTTGGATCGATACCGTTGGGATTATATTCCAGTGCCTTTTTAAACATTTCCTCAGCCTTGTCATCATCCCCGAATCCAACCGGCCATCCCGGAACTTTATAGTATAACGAGCCCAAAGTTGTGTATGCCGAGCCATCCAGAGTCTCAGGTGCAGTTTTAACCACCTCTTCCAGTATAGCTCTGGCTTCTTTCGCCAGAGATAAACCGCCTAATCCACCGTCAGCACCAGCCAGAGAACTTTTACTAATTGCCAGCCAGACTTTCAAATCATTGCGATCCGGAGCGCTCTGAAGAGAGCTCTCGCTCAGTTTCACCAGATTTTCCAGACAATAGATTTGCTGATCCTCATCCTGTGACTGATACTGGCACTGCGCCCATTTCTTCTGAATCGTTGTCAGTGGATCAGCACCACTCGCCCAAACCGGTGATGACCCAATCAGAAGGCAGCATGCTGCAATGACCCGGTTTCTTGTACTCGTTCTCATATCCTTTTGCTCCTTTACGGAAATCTGTATTTTATTGTGTCAGTGTCTGTAGCATTTGTCCGTACAGCTGAAATACCATATTAGCAGAACGGATGATCACTTGCTGCTCATCCGGGTCGGTAATCTGAGCCATCAGGCGAGCAAAAAACTGAATATGATCCTGATCCAGTTCACTATGAGAAGTCAGATAAGTCAATGCATTATCCGGTAAATCCAGGGTTTGCTTCACCTGTTGCGCGACCTGACCACCGATCCCCACACTGGTTCCTTCCAACACCCATACCATACCGAATAAAGCCAGCGGATTTCCCCGATCGATCTGGTGATACAAATAGGCAACCATCAGCTCAATCGCCGTACAGACAGCACCATCATTCTGATTCTGACGAACATCATCTGCTGCTCCGTCACATGCCCGGATATCATTCAAAATCCATTCATGGTGACCGATTTCTTCTTCAATGTACTCAGCAATAGCAGTCCGCAGCCACTCTTTGTCTTCCCCAAGACGGGCACCACATGCCATCAGAAGCGGAACCGTATGCTTTACATGATGGTATGCCTGTGTCAGAAATGCCTGATACTGATTCAGGGTAATATCTCCCTGTCCGCATGCAGCAATAATCGGAGCGGATAGCATTGCCTGACGGGCAGGTTGTGTTGCTTCCTGTAATTTAGCAAAAAAATCACTCATCTCTTCGACTCCACATAAATTATTAAGACTGAATATCAATTAATTTTACAACATTCTGAAAATGTTCAATGTTTTCGCACCACAAACCTACCTGTGCTTCGATCAGGTTGCGTTTAGGGCGTCCATTTGCAGTCAACAGGGCACGATACTCTTGTGGCGACAACACAAACATCACCTGACAAATATGAGCATAGTCGGGAAGCTGGCAGTTCAACTCATGAATTGCAGTTATCACCGCTTCAGAATCCTGAGCCAGTACTAAACCGATAAGCCTGTCTTTTGCTTCACCCACCACGATCAGACTTCGAAGTGCATCCCATTGCTGGCTTTCCGATTCGATCCACTCAGGAGAAATATTGCGGCCAAAGCCGGTAATAATCTGATTTTTCTTTCTTCCCTGAATCGATAAGAAGCCATGTTCATCAATACTGCCCAGATCACCAGTTTTCACCCACTCGGAAGTCAATGGCTGGTTCAGATAACCCAATGCAACTGAACCTTTCACCCAGATTTCACCATCTTCAGCTAGCCGGACTTCGGCATGAGGCAGAATTCTTCCCGCAGTTCCGGGATTGTTTGCTTCAGGTGTATTCAGGCTGACAACCGAACCGCATTCGGACAACCCATAACCTTCATAAGCCGGAATCCCTAAATTATGAGCTTCAGTTAGTGTCTGAGGTGCCACCCTGGCACCACCGACAGCAACAAATCCAAGAGAGTCTGCCAGTGGAGGGAAGTGCCGGGTGACAGCTATCAGGGCATGAAGCAACGCCGGAGTCAGTACCAGTGAATTAGGGTGGTATGACATCAGCGCTACCGCAAAACGCTCCGGATCAAACTGACTGGAACCCTGTAGCCCGACAGCAGCCCCGTTTAAAACAACCGAGCTCAGACCAAGCATTAGAGGGACATACACCCCAGTAATATTTTCCAGTAGTGTCGATAACGGCAACATCACTAAATGCTTTTCCAAACCTGCCAGTTTTGCCATTTCACGGGCCAGACTCGATGTCACCTGATCGAGATTCTGCTGGCTCAGACATACACCTTTCGGTTGTCCGGTCGAACCGGATGTGAAGGTAATCTTTATTGTCTCCGGTAAGATGGCGCCCTCTGCAAGTTCGTTTTTTTCAGAACGACAACCAATAGAGCAGTCTTTCAGTTCGCCACATGGTTCAAAGCCTTGCAAAGGCTGGTCATAAATAAGAACGTCTGTCCCTGTTTGGGAAAGAACATGATCTATCTGGCTGGGACTGAAAAATTTCGGAAGCGGAACACAGGGAATTTGTGCGTACATAGCAGCCAGATCGGCGATCAGCCATGACAGACTATTTTCGGCATAAATTGCAATACAATGCGCCTGCAACTCTCGGAATACTTCAGCATAATGGCACACTTGTTCAGATAATTGCTGGAAAGTCAGTATCTCCTGTTCTTCCGGAGAACTCTGCCCGATAAATGCGATTGCATCCGGACGCTGTTTGGCATGGGAAAATAACGCAGATAAAATTGTTTCACTCATTCATTTTCTCTCACTTTATACGAATACCTTTAGTCAGCCAGTAGCGTCTCAGATGAGCCAGGCTTTGACGAAGGTCTCCGGCAACAATTCGGGGACTAAGCTGGTAGTAACTACCCCATTGGTGAGCATTATTCACACGCTGGGCATCAGCCTGTGAGATAAAGACCGGATTTAACCCCAGTCGTTTCATTAAAGCATACAGCGGATCTGTTACTGTACAGATACACCACCGATACTCCATTTCTACCAGTCGCCGGGCAATCAGATAAAAATGAAATGGGGATATCCCTTTAGAAAAAGAGGCAAGCTGACCAAACTCGATTAAAGCGGAGCGATCAACTGACTGGGAAAACGCATCCGATACAGCCAACTCAGCAGCACAATCCAGATACTGTTCCAGGAAAAGTTGCGTATCGGAGGCGGCACGATATCCACAGATAGACTGAATCTCATCTTCCTGTAACAAAGCCAGAAATTGTGGCATGAATTGATCTATCTTTGCGTCAAATGCAGATGAATACCTTTCGGCAATATATTGTTCAACCTGATGGCGCATTGGATGCGCCTCATCAATCATCTCTAGTTTCATTGAAGAATCGCGCAGGGCGGCTTGCATAATTCAACCCTCTTTGAATACGTTAAAGACAGCATAAGAGGTGAAACTTAAGGGAGACTTAAGAGAATGAAAGCATAAAAAAACAGCGCCTAATCGCGCTGTTTTCAGAGACTATGATAGAAAGGAATCAAACTATAGATGCAATCACTTAATTGCAATCCCCATCATTACCGACATCATTCCCTGGGAAGTTTTTACTTTAAATACCTGAGCAACATTTACATGGGCAAAACCAGCCTGAATCAGCTCATCCTGCATTTCTACCATTCCTAAACCGGATGAACGGTCTTCATCATCAATAATCCAGTCCCAGTGAATAAATGCACTCCCCTGATTGAGCAGCGAATGCACAATTTCCAAAGATTCCGACAAATGTGGTAAAAACTCACAAACGGAGACAGCAACAATCAGATCAAACTGTTTGCGAAATGCCGGATGCTGAGCGACAAGTCCCCGGGTCAGGGAATCAACGACTGGTTCAACATTTTCAAGTTCTTTTTTATCCAACTCTTCGATCATTGCCTCTGACGCATCCAATGCAACAATCGAACGGGCCTCTGATGACATCATCTGACTCAACAAGCCAGTTCCACACCCAAGATCAAGGATGTGTTTGCCTTCAAGGCTAATGTTCTTCGTCAATTCCGCAAATACTTTTTCTGTTAACTCTATATTTGCCTGATCAGATTCCCAAGCCGCAGCGAGTTCATCCCAATCCTTCGCCATCATGACCTCCATCCAACTTCGATTTCAGGGCTTAGGATAACCAAAACAACTCTCGCTTCATAGCGTTACCTACTCATAAGATACAGAATTGTCATCTATGTCCCAACTCACCACAACCAAAGTAGAGAATTGGTCATTAGACCAGCAATCCATAACCTATTAACTATGGTCCTGAGCGTAGTCCTCAAGAGCCTGACCATACAAAACATAACCGCTTTCCCCCAGATCCAGATTCATCGTTTCAGTCTTTAGTTCACCAACCACATAAACGATGTCCCATAATTTACGAATCGGTGCACCATGTTCAAATTTGACATAGATAATCTGATTTGGCGGCGGTGGTGGCACATGGATACAAGCCCCGAGAAACGGTACCAGAAGAAATTCAGTAACTGACTTATCATCACCCTCCAATGGAATCACAAATCCGGGAATTTTCACTATCTTCCCATTAAGATCATCCCGAACTCCCCCCATTTTCAATTGTGGAGGCGTATCATTCTCATGATCGACTGGTGTTGTGCGAACCGGAGGTTTCTGACGGCGTTCCCCAGCAGGAATGAGATCCTTCCATGTCAGAGTAAGCACTGATTCCTGTTGTGCCTGCGCATAAACCGCCCCGGGAAATAAGCCCAGCCATACAAAGAAAAGTAAAAACTGAACAACGTTTTTTTTCATCATTTATTCATCCACAACTTTCTTTTAAAGAAATAATCCTTTTGGATACTTTCACCATAGAATGACTATGGCCCAAATCTCTACCCAGCCTCTGAATCCAGTGATTCTCACTGAAACTGCTCCTGAGAGCATCAAGGTTTATTTCAATATACTGAATCGATCAGAAAAAAATATAGCCACAAAAAAGTTTCACGGTTTATTCACAAATAATTCATCTTCATCGGTATTAATAGATCACGTATTTCAATTTGATATCAGTGGATATTATAAAAAGCGCAAAACACGGAGAATTTTTGTGAAAAATAACCATTTATTATTAGCCAGTGGTCTTATGGCATCGCTTGTCGGTTGTACTACAAGTAGTGAAACTGCTCAAATCAATACACCGCAAAAGAGTGATGTCTGGTTCGTTCAGGCACAGCAACAGATTGCTAAAGCAAAAGCGAACAAACCTATAGATAAACCAGCTAAAAATGTCATTCTGTTTGTCGGAGACGGGATGAGTATTGGCACAATTACTGCAGCCCGCATTTATGAGGGACAGCGCCGTGGCATGCTAGGTGAAGAATATAAGCTGACTATGGAGCAGCTCCCTTATGTTGCTCTTTCCAAAACCTACAACACCAATGCACAGACTCCAGACTCAGCTGGTACAGCAAGTGCTATGGTTACCGGTGTAAAAACTAAACAAGGTATCATCAGCGTTGATGACAACGTCAGACGTGGTTTCTGTAACACCCAAATTGGTCATGAAGCAAAAACAGCCTGGGAAATGGCCGCAGAAAAAGGATTATCTGTCGGGGTCGTTTCAACCGCCAGAATCACTCACGCAACACCGGCAACGACTTATGCTCATGCAGCAGATCGTGACTGGGAAAATGATTCAAAACTACCCAATATTGCTAAAAATCAAGGATGTATTGATATTGCCCAGCAGTTGATCAACTTCAACGGTGGAAAGGGAATGGATGTTGTTTTTGGTGGTGGACGTCGTGAGTTTATTCCAGCAACAACAGTTGACCCTGATGGCAAAAAGGGCAAGCGTAAAGATGGCCGTAACCTAATTGCAGAATGGCAAGTGAAACACCCCGGAGCACAATATGTCTACGACAAAGCTGGCTTTGATACACTGAACAAAAATACCAAACAGGCATTTGGTCTGTTTGAAAGCAGCCACATGAAATATGAAGCAGACCGCAGAGATGGTGAACCCTCTGTAGCAGAAATGACAGCCAAAGCTATCGACATTTTATCCAAGAATAAAGATGGTTATCTGCTGATGGTTGAAGGCGGACGTATTGACCACGCACATCATGCCGGAAATGCGGCCCGAGCTCTGGCTGATACTGTCGCTTATGATGATGCAATTAAGGCTGCACTAGACAAAACAAATCCGGAAGACACACTAATCATTGTGACTGCTGACCATGCTCATACTTTAATCTCAAATGGTTATGCTGACCGTGGCAACCCAATTCTGGGGCTGTCAAAGAAAAATGGTCAATACAATGTAGACGATTACGGCAGACGTTACACTACACTGTCTTATGGCAACGGGCCTGGAGCAGTCAATGGTGCACGCTCTAATCCAACTCAGGAAGAAGTCTTAGACCTCGATTACAGACAACAATCTCTGATAAAACTTTCTTCTGAAACACATTCAGGTGAAGATGTTGCAATTTTTGCCCGTGGACCTGAAGCATACCTTTTCCAGGGAGCTGTTGAGCAAAACTATATCTTCCACGTAATGAATGAAGCGCTTGGTTTAACCAAGTAGTCAATTTAGATAGGCTTTTTTAATATCGGGAAACCAAACCATGCTGTAAAAATAATTGCAGCATGGTTTTTCTTACATGGACATACACTCCAACCTAAACCTAATGCGGACACATGTAAACCTAATGCGGACACACACTTTAAAAAATTCCATTAACTCTATATCTATAAGATAGGAGTTGACATCTGTAATGACACAATCATTGAATTGAACTATCTGGAGGTATTTTATAATGCCGAAATTATTGGAATATTTTTAGTACAATCAAATCAGAGATATATTTACTGCCGAATTTGAAATATGTGGGAAGATATTAAATTAAATAGACAAGCCATGAATTCGTTGTTTATTTAAGGATAATTTAACTGAATATAATTGATTCGGAGTCCCAATCCACAAACACCGCTTTCGCTCAAATTGGGTACATAGATTGAAACTCGCGGTTTGCCCCAAAGACAGCCGCACGAGAATTGCGGGCTGATTTCTATCAATGTATCCCGGTTTCCCTTCTCGGATCTGCCGCCCCACCCAATCGACCCACTCAATATAGTCAATCAAACGAAATGGAAGACCATCAGTCTTTTTCTGATAGGATTCACCAACAAATGGAAATAATCCCGATGATATAGGTGGATTATCCACCAGTGAGTCAAGCCGTCTCTTGAGGGAGGTATACTCTGACGTTTCCGGAGTTTCAGCAATACCTGCCCGAACCGGATTCAGGTCAGTATAGGCCATGGCCGCCAGCAGCGCTTTTTCATCCAGTAATGCCTGAGACTTGAAACGGCTTTCCCAGAAATGCCCACGACATTGGTCTTCCTGATTGGCTTGTCTGGCAATACTGAAATTGAGCTCTTTCATAAACCAGCTCAGGGAATAGAGTCGCTCCCGCCAGAGATGGATGATTCTTCGACAGGTCTGAGCTTCCGATGGAGAGACCTGATTTTTCAGATACCGTTGTATCAGAGAAGGGAGCTGATGTTCTTTCTTCCAGAGTTCAATCACTTCACTGTCTGGGAGTTGTGAGGCTTTTGCCTGATTGATATGAACCACCAGATGATAATGGTTACTCATCACGGCATAGGCACAGATGTCGATGCAATAAACCTGAGCCAGGGACAGAATACGTTGTTCAACCCAGTCACGCCGGTGCGCGTAAGATTTTCCGGTCAGAGGGTCTTCACCACACAGGAATGCCCGGCGGACACAGCGTGATACACAGTGATAGTAGGTGGTGAGATGAAGAGCAACCAACTGAGCTCTGGCGATAGTCATGAGGGAAACACTGTCTGTGAATGGTACTGGCAGTATGTCGAAGTGGAGAGTTGAGGGAAAGGGGTATATGAACACAATACGAGTCATATTGTTTTTTTCGATGTAACTTTGATGTTGATAAAGGATGACATACTGACTTTGTCTTAAGGTGTCTGTCCTCGTAAGGCATTAGCATTAGAGTGTATGTCCTCATTAGTTAGTTTTTAGTTTTTCAGTTCTCGTTACTTACATTCTTTTAGAATGAGTGTCCCTGTAATAATATCTTCATAAATTTCTCTCACACAAAAAGGCCCGATTCATGTGGAAACTTGTTTTTTCAGCGGTATTATCGTCTTCCCTACTACTTAATGGTTGTGCTCCTTCCCAAACATCATCAATCCCGGACTTAGGTGGAAACTGTGACAAAATTGCAAGTTACAATATAGATTTTAAACGCTTTGATGAAGTCGCACAGCAGCTTGTCCACGCCACAGGATGTATGATTGAAACCGATCTATCGAAATATGGTCATATCCAGCCCCATCGTATACGTGGCACAATGAGTATTCGTCAGGCACTCAGAATTGCAATACAAGGAACACCGTTAAAGATTATTCATGAAGAGAAGAATAAAATAACTATTGGACAACAGTAGGTTATGGCGATTTACAGCGAATATAAAGCCTGCAATCGCTGGCAGGCTTTATTAACGAATTATTTTTATATAAATGTCAGAATATAATGATCCGGGCAACCTTCCGTATCAAGATGGAGAATTTCAAACCCGGCATTTTTCACTTCATCGATTGCCATTTGTGGTGAAACCCGTGCATTTACACCTTTAAAATCGACAAATACAAATGTGGTTCCCGGATTTGTCTGCTCGCGCATTTTTTGCAAAAACGCGTCACGATGATGGATAAACCGATAAGTGTTGGCGACAAAAACCCAGTTTACATCGGTAGGGATACAAGGATTGTCTGGTTGTGACTGAATGACCTGAACATGAGCAAATTGTTCATCACTAAACCGTTCCCGCATATAAGCCACCATATTGGGTTCACAGTCGATAGAATAAACTTTCCCTTTACAAAGTATTTGCGAGAAAATATTTGAAAAATATCCGGTTCCAGCGCCAAGATCGGCAACAGTATCATCTTCTTTCAATCCAATGCTACGAATGATATGACTTGTTTTCTGCCATTCTTCACGGTTCTCTCCGTCAAAAATTTCTTTTAGTCTTTCTGGCTCAGCAAAGCTAATTCCCATAATTTACCTTTCAATTTTTGTGGCGGCTCTGCTGAGTGGTTTCAGCAGTTTTCCAACTCAATATTTAAATCGGTGAACTCATTTGCAGGTTATATGCCAAGCTATATTTCATTGTTATTCAATGTATTTTTACTCTTTCCGAGGTTGTAACATGTCGAATTGACCAGCCAGAAACGTATCAAAATGACATGAATGTGTTTTATTGATACAGTTAAGAGTAGTAACCGGAGATGACCTACGCTTTTGATTTGCAGAACAATACGCAAGGAGTAACATATCTTCGAAAATATCGGTACTCAGTAGAGCACCGCATAATTAGTTTTAAAAATATTCATTCCAAGAAAATACTTACGGAGTACTCCATGTCAAACGTTTATCTTATTGCAGAAATTCAGGCCGCAGCAGGTCAGGCTGAAAATGTATCGGCTCTGCTTCAGGATTTGGTCGCCGCATCTCAGGCAGAAACAGGTTGTATCACCTATGAACTGTATCAGGATACAACAACTGAAGGGCTGTTCGTGGTCCGGGAAATCTGGCAATCCACTGATGCACTTGCTGAACATGAACAATCCGTTCATTTTCAGAATTTTGTAACGACCACCCAAGATAACCAACTCACCACCTCTCTGCTGGTTCGCCCATTGACACCGGTTGTCTAACCTCTCTCTAAAGTGAAACCGGAGATGAGACAAATCGTCGCGTCTCCGGTTAAAATCTGAATAGGTTCTATATCCAGCCAAAGACACGAGGCAAAAGTATGAGTCAGCAAATCCGGCAACATCATATCAGTGAAGGAATGTCAGCTTTAGCGCAGCTTGATCCCCATGTTCAGCAGGCGTTGACCCAAGTCGGAGAACCACTCTCCAGACACCGTCCACCCGGTTTTCGCACTCTGGTAGCGACCATTGTCAGTCAGCAGATTTCAACAGAAGCAGCAAACGCGATTATGGGCAGAGTAGAAGTGCTGTTACCACAACTCTCACCGGAAGATATTATTCATATTTCAGAGGAGGCATTGAGAGAAGCCGGGCTTTCCCGACGTAAGGTGGAATACACCAAAGGGCTGGCAGAAGCAATCATCGACCGCAAGATCTGTCTGGAATCATTCTCCCGGCAAAGCGACGAAGAAGTTATTCACCATATGACACAACTGCGGGGTTTTGGTCGCTGGAGTGCTGAAATCTATCTGATGTTCTCGCTGGGTCGGTTAGATATTTTCCCTGCCGATGATCTGGCAATCCGAATCGCTTTAGGTAAATTAAAAGGTCTGGAGGAAAAACCGACCCCGGCACAGGCAAGGGCAATGGTCGCCCATTGGGCTCCGTACCGGAGCATCGGTTCTTTATTCCTCTGGCACTATTATCGGGGCGCCCCGGATGTTTAAGCAGCCGATGGTTCAGTCACATCACTGACATCAGGCTTGCGGCGACTGACACTGACAAGCTGCACACCAATTGCTGCAACAATAACCAATCCCATTCCGGACAGACTGAGCCAGTCAGCCTGCGCTGAGTGAATAATGCCGGTCCACCACCCCATTGTCATACACAGTTCCGTCAGCAGGAAAGCCATTACTGGCGTCACTGCAATCACAGAACTAACTTGTACGGTTTTCCAATAGGTCAGCGATTTGGCAAAAGCACCGTATGCCACAACAGTATTAAGACAACAGAACAAAGCGATAAGCCATTCTTCAAATGACATTTGTAACAAATCTGATGGTGAAGTCAGTGGGAACATCACAACCATTGCCATCAGATAAATCCCCAGCAAAATATTGGAAGCATCAAGTTGTTGAAACAGGGATTTCTGCACCAGAGCATAAAGACTCCATGCTAGTGCAGACACAAAAATAATAGTAAGTCCCGTCAGCAATACCGTCGTTTCCTGCCCGCTCCCGCTCTGCAATACCGGATGAAAAAAGACCAGCAGCCCAGTCAGCAAGAGTGCAAAACAAACCCACTGCTGCCATGAAATATATTCTTTAAAGAAAACAGCACCACCGACAGCCAGGAATAACGGTGCCATCTGCATACTCAATTGAGAGGAATCCGGAGTCAGATAAACCAGACTCCACGCATAACAGGTGTAGTTGATCATTAACAGAACGCCGGCCAGACTCAGACGTAACCAGTCACTACGTTCCAGTCTGCGAAACTGAACCAGACGATTATGCCGTTTTTGCCATAACCAAACGATCACACCGGCAACCGTGAAACGAAGCCATGTAAGTGTAACAGGATCAGCAAAGTCATTTGATAATTTCAAAGCAATCGCAATCATCCCCCACGCAATCATGGTTGTACAACTCAACAACAGCCCATACATAAATTTACGTGATATATTTGCCACACTTCCTCCTGCAAAAAATACTCATCTAGCCTTTATCATGCGGTTCTCTTTCACAACAATCCAATGCATAATATTCCTAACTATTATGCATGAACCGGGATAAACTGATGCTATCTCCAGAGCTACAACATGTGGATATGAAATCATTAACGGGACTACTCTACCTGCTGGAAGAACGAAACGTCAGCAAAGCCGCCAACCGTCTGTTTCTGAGTCAGTCAGCCATGAGTCGGCTATTACAGCGTTTGCGCGATGCATTTGACGATCCGCTGTTCATCCGGACATCGAAGGGAATGGTCCCGACAGCCAGAGCGGCGGCTCTTGAATATCCCATCCGCCAAATGGTCGAACAAATGGCCGGTCTCAACTCAGTCCGTTCCTTTTCTCCGGCACAAAGTGAGCGCTCATTTCGCCTGCAAACAACCCACTATCAGGCACAGGCTTATGTTCCTTACATTGCTTCCCGGTTTTACCAAAACGCTCCAAATGCTTCTCTGGAAACCAGCACGATCACAGAGACCAGCCTTATCCATTCAACAGAACACCATGTAGACGTGGTGTTAGGCAGTAATTATATTCAAGTACCCAATTCTTTTGAGCAATGTCTGCTGGGGCGGGAAAAATTTGGCTGTATTATGTCTAAAAATCATCCGCTGGCCCATAAAGCACAGATTACTCTGGATGACTACATGCAACATAACCACATTCTGGTCAGCATGGGGGGAACATCCCGGAATTTTATCAATGATGCACTCAAAGATCAGGTCAGAGAACGGCGATTCTCTTTCCGGACTCCCTACTTTCTTGCAGCACTGGCAACTGTCGGGCAAACAGATCTGCTTCTCAGCTCCAGCAGATTACTGGCTGAACGCTTTCAGGAGCAGTTTGGCCTGACTATTCGCGATCTCCCGTTCTCGTTTCCGGATCCGAAATATTATCTCTGCTGGCCCAAGGCTCTGACCGACGATCCAGGAGGTCAGTGGTTCCGGGCTCTTTGCCGTGATGTTATACGAGATATGATTCCCTATCCGGAAGAAAATCCGGATAAAAAACTGCCCCCAGAATAATCACGTAACGGTTATTTATCGCTCATCTTTCGGCGAATCCATCACAACCATTGTCGTGATGGAATTCACCTGAGAGCATTCCCCCAAGACCTCAGAATGAAAGCGTTTATAGGCCAGTAAGTCCTTCGTTTCAACCCGAAGTAAGTACTCATTGCCACCCGTAATATTGTGGCATTCCGTTACCTCCGGCGCGAACTGTACGTGACTTTCAAATGCCAGTTGAGCGCTTTTGCTGTGATCCGACAGTCCGATCGAAACATAAGCCACAAAACCAATATCCAGCTTGTGTTTATCAATGACAGCCCGATACCCTTTAATTGTTCCGTTACGTTCCAGCTCCTGGACTCTTCTTAATGTTGCCGAAGGGGATAATCCAACCCGTTCAGCAAGTTCAACATTAGATATCCGCCCGAACCTGACCAACTCTTGCAATATTCTTTCGTCAAACCGATCCATAATAATCACTTATTGTGATAAAACACTCATAAAAGCAATAACAACACATTATCGTTTCCCAGACCACCTCAAATCTTTTATTTATTTTCCAGCGGCTGAGGTGCCTGTCTTCATAAATAAAGATGGGCTAAGGTGTGTGTCCTTATAAATACAAATGAGTGTGTGTCCCTGTAAAGTCCTTTCCTGTAAAGTTGTGGTGTCCCCATATGTGAGCACACCACATTTTTCTATCACTATTTCTTGCCACTGGCTAAAAGAGGAATGATTTATTTCCACCAGAGGGCAAGTTCCGGGAAGAAAATGACCAGAGCCAGCACAGCGATTTGCAATCCAATGAATGGTAATAGTGACTGGAAGATCTCTCCGAGGCTGATATCTTTGGGAGCCACCGATTTCAGATAAAACGCAGCCGGACCAAAAGGCGGAGACAGGAAAGAAACCTGCATGTTCAGACAGAATACGACACCAAACCAAACCGGGTCGAGGCCAAGATTCGTAATGATCGGAACAAAAATCGGCATTGTCAGCAAAGCAACACCAACCCAGTCCAGAAACATCCCCAGAACCAGAAGGATCAGCATCATAATCAGAATAGTGCCCATCACGCTCCCACCGGAGAGTGCCAAGATGGTTTCTTCAACAAAGTCGATACCACCCATCAGGTTGTAGACACCGACCAGTGCAGTCGCACCGATCCCGATCCAGATGATCATACCGCATGTGCTCATAGTCGCTTTAGCACTTTCCTGAAGCATACCAAAATTCAGTTCACCCCGAATCCAGGCACTGATAGCGATGCCGACCACACCCAGAGCTGAAGCCTCCGTGACCGATGCCACACCGGAATAAATACTGCCCAAAACGACAATGACGGATAAAACCGGAAAAAACAGGGCCTTGAAATAATTGGTTTTGCGATCTTCCGCCAGCTCTTCTTCCGTCGGTAATGGTGCATATTCAGGATGGATATGACTCAGGATCAAAACATACGCAATGTAGGCTGACGCAAGAATTGATGCAGGAAGAAAAGCCGATTTAAACAAATCGCCAATAGAAACACTCGCCGTCAAACCATAAATAATCAGGACAATACTGGGAGGCAGCATCGTTCCTAATGCACCACCCGCACAAGTCGTACCGATGGCAAGTTTACGGTTATAGCCTAAACGTAGCATCTGCGGTAACGCGAGAATCCCCAGTAGTACAGTTTCACCGCCGATCACTCCAGACATAGAAGCCAGGACAACAGCAACAACCAGAGTCTGTACCGCAACCCCACCGCGAACCTTACGGCCTACAATTTTCATTGCATCAAACAGATCACGGGCAATGCCGGAACGGTCTAACAAGGCGGCCATCAGAACAAACATAGGAACCGCTAAAAAAACATAACTACCAACGAAGCTGTATAGACGACTGGTAACCAGTGGTAACGCATCGATACCAAACCAGCCAATGGCAAATATCAGAGCAACTAAACCGGTAACCATTGCCAGTTGCATGCCCGTCAGAAGCAATACAACCATAGAGACCAGCATTAAGAGGCTGCCATAGCCTATACCTAAAGCAGACAGATCAAACATGTTATAACTTCCTCAGATTCGATACTTCTTGAATCAGGTGTAAAACAAACTGCACACACATCACGCACATCGTCAGAAAAATCATTATTTTAATGTACGCAGGGAAAGGAGGATTCCAGGCTGAACCTGAGGTCTCAAAGTGAAGTTCTCCAAACGGAGAAAAAATTGCACTTTCAGTCATTTGATAAGCAGCGTATGCGAGCAAAGCCGCAAAGATAAATCCCATGATGTGATGGAAAATATTTAAGTAGCGCCGGGTACGTTCGGAAACGGCATCGTAGATTAACACGACACGCACATGCTTATTGGTCGCCAGGGCATAAATACCACCGAAAACAAACAGGCAGGCACCGATGAATGATGCAGACTCATGTACCCAAATAGTCGGTGAATCAAATACATAACGCATGACAACTTCATAAAATGAAATAGCCACAGTGAAAAGAAACAGTAAGCTCAGCATATTGCCAAGACGGACGATAATTCGGTCCAGCACATTATGAGGAGCTTCTGTATGGTGAATTTTATTATCTGTGCTCATGGGTAAAGGTCCAGTTTAAAACGAGAGTCTGCATACAACAGGCCGACAGAACAACTGCTCATGACAGACTCTCATTCTGATTGAAAAAGGCACTGATCTCTATCTTTTACAGGAGGCCATTTTCTTTCAGGTAAGATGTCAGAGAATCAAACACCTTCTTAGCATTAGGAGATTGCTTGGCGAACTCTTCCCATTGGGTCACAGCAATTGCACGGAATTTCTTACGTTCTTCCGCTGACCAATCGTGAATCGTGATATTCGGATTTTTCTGTGCTTCTTTCACCGCTTGTTGATCCGCAATCCGCAGTTGCGTAGTAATATCCTGAGCAAAATCACGGACAGATACGGTCAGAATTTCCTGAAGATCAGCTGGCAATTTGTTCCACTTTTTGAGACTCATAGAAACATCGATCAAAGGAAGTGAGTGGAAACCAGGCTGAACCGGATGTGTCGCAATATCATTCATCCCTGCTTTCTGGTTGGTTGAGAAAACGGTATAATCAGCGGCATCAATCACGCCTTTGCTCAGCCCGGTGAAAACCTCAGATCCGGGCAAGTTAACCGGCGCAGCACCTGCTGCCGCGAATACTTTCTGCACCAGCCCTTCCGGAGCACGCAATTTCAGACCTTTCAGATCGGCAACACCATTCAGCGGTACTTTTGATACGAAAGATTCAACACCGGTTGTAGAACCACCGATAAATTTCACGCCATAAGGTTCATACAACTCATTCATCAACTCATAACCGCCGCCATAGTTAATATACTGAAGAAGTTGCTGGGTATTGGACCAGGCACCAACCGTATTACCGATCAGACCAAAAGCAGGATCTTTACCGGAGAAATACCCGGTCGCGGTAATCTGACCATCCAGTATTCCCATTTTAATACCGTCCAGTGTTTCAGTGTGCTTAAACACACTACCGACCGGTAATAGATTAATTTTGATTCGTCCGCCAGACATACGCTCAACACGCTCGGTCCATTGCTTCTGGATCTGGAAATTCTTATCACCTGATGGATCAGATGACTGGAATTTAAACGTGTAATCTGCTGCGAAGGCCGAGGTCGAGAGAGCGCCACTTAGCGTAGCGATGAGTAACGTTTTGGAAAATTTGCTCATGGTGTTTTCCCGCTATTTATTGTTTTGTGAGTGTAGGGTCATTACCCGATGTTACCGGTAACCAAAATGATGTTACCGGTAACTTTTGCAATCAGTCAATAGCAGTGTAGAAAAAATCGGGCTTCAATAAGTGTTATTTTCTAAATAAGTGAATGCAGTCACGGCTGAGCAAATATTCAGAAAAAGACCATAAGGATTGCAATATTATTTCTTATAAGAGCAACAATTCCACCATTTGTTGTTAACAAACCCCTTCAAAGAGCAATATAAACGCATAATTGCGCCACTTTCCCGATATGATTTTCTTATTCATCTTCCAAGCCCCAGATGACCTCAGATTCAGTTTCAACAGGAAAATCATCCGTTACTGACAAGACTGGCCTGAGGTTACTCAGATATAGAAATAAGAGAGGTATCAATGTTATTTGAACAACTATATGCACTTGCTCTGTTTGCTTTCATTTCAACATTCACCCCCGGACCAAACAATATGATGCTGATGGCTTCCGGAGCGAATGTCGGCTTCGTGCGTACACTGCCTCATATGCTTGGTGTCACATTCGGATTTGGCGCGATGGTATTTTTAGTCGGGATTGGCGTTTCCGGAATATTCCATGCGTTCCCTCTTCTGCACCCAATACTAAAGTGGTTATGTCTGGCATACCTGATTTATCTGGCAGTCAAAATTGCTACCAGCCGGCCCAACATCTCCAGCGACAGCTATCAACCGATGACGTTTTTATCTGCGGCACTATTTCAGTGGGTCAATCCGAAGGGTTGGTCTATGGCACTGACTGCCGTCAGCCTTTACAACCCATCCGCAAGTATTCAGGGACTCATCTGGACTGCCATGGTTTTCATTATCATCAATATTCCCTCAGGCACAACCTGGGTTTTTGCCGGAAAACAGATCAGTACCTTGCTCAGAAAACCGGCTCACATTCTGTGGTTTAACTACACTATGGCTTTCCTGCTGGTTGCCTCTACACTGCCGATGATGCTATAACCATATGTATCGTATTGATTTATCAGAGGTACATAAGATGAAAACCATCGGTTTAATTGGCGGAATGAGCTGGGAATCAACGCAAACCTACTATCAGTTAGTCAATGAAGGTGTGAAACAACAACTGGGTGGTCTGCATTCTGCCAGGCTTTGTCTGTACAGTGTGGATTTTGCAGAGATAGAGCAACTACAGCATGAAAACCGATGGCCGGAAACAGCAGAGATTCTGGTCAGTGCAGCTCAATCTTTAGCCGCCGCCGGAGCTGACTTTATCGTCATCTGTACCAATACTATGCATAAAGTCGTTCCGGAAATGGAGGCTGCGATTTCTCTTCCAATTCTGCACATCGCAGATGCCACTGCTCAACAGTTGAGCCGTGATGGAATCAGAAAAGTAGGCTTACTTGGAACCCGGTTCACCATGGAACAGGACTTCTATAAGCAGAGAATAGTTGATCAATACGGGATTGAAGTCATTACTCCTGATGCCGACCAGAGGACGACAGTCCATCAGGTTATTTACGACGAACTCTGTCTGGGCACAATTAAAGAGAGTTCCAGAGAAAAATATCTGAAAATAATTGACTCACTCCATGAACAGGGAGCACAAGCTATTATCTTAGGTTGTACCGAAATCGGTCTGTTGGTCAAACAGTCTGACACACCGGTACCGCTTTATGATACAACGACCATCCATGCATCAGCGGCCGTTCATGAGGCACTGGCAGATAACGTCCCTACATAATTCACACTGTAAATCAGGACGATTTGATCAGGATAAAATACAGCTGGTACAGAAAACGAATAGATATGAATGTAATTGAATGCAGTTGATTTTGATTCGACTCACAGTCAGCACGATGAATGCGGTCTACACTGAAATCGCCTCTTTATCAGAAGGATAACTGCTATGACGACAAAATCAGCCGGACGACTCCTGATCTTACTCCTGTTTCTGCCCTCCCTGAGCTTTGCATCCATACATTCCAGCTCAAACTCTCCGGCCGATATGACCCATACCTGGTCCGGCTACGCTTGTGCAATCATATTTATACTTGCCTATATCACGGTGACTCTTGAAGAGACGATAAAACTAAAAAAATCAAAGCCGGTTTTACTGGCAGCCGGGATCATCTGGGCAATTATCGGTTTCTCTTATCAACAAGTCGGTCAGGTTGAAATTGCAAAAGAGGCTTTCGAGAAGAATCTGCAGGAATATGCTGAACTGTTGCTATTCCTGCTAGTTGCGATGACATATATCAACGCCATGGAGGAGCGGCGACTTTTCGACGCATTACGCTCATGGATGGTTAGTAAAGGGTTCAGCTATTCTTCGCTGTTCTGGCTGACAGGGTTACTTGCTTTCTTCATCTCTCCGGTCGCAGATAACCTGACGACTGCATTACTGATGTGTGCTGTGGTGATGAAGGTCAGTGAAAATAACCAATCATTTATCAATCTCTGCTGTATTAATATTGTCATTGCAGCCAATGCAGGGGGTGCTTTCAGCCCTTTCGGGGATATCACTACCCTGATGGTCTGGCAAGCAGGGCTGGCCAGTTTCCTCCAGTTCTTTGACCTGTTCATCCCGGCAGTGGTGAATTATCTGGTACCGGCAATTCTCATGTCATTCTTTCTGCCCAAAGGTTGCCCGGAACTGGTCAAAGAGCATGTAGATCCCAAACGGGGAGCAAAACGTATTGTTGCCTTATTCTTATTTACCATAGTCACAGCGGTCAGTTTCCACGCCCTATTCGAATTTCCGCCGGTTGTCGGGATGATGATGGGACTGGCTTATCTACAATTTTTCGGCTATTACCTGCAAAAGTCACTCCCCCGTATTCTGGAACAGCGAAAAGCACAAGCCTTGGCAAATAATGATGAAACAACCCTCAAACGGCTGGGCTCTATCGTACCATTTGACGTATTCAAACGAATTTCCCATGCTGAATGGGATACTTTACTGTTCTTTTACGGCATTGTAATGAGTGTTGGCGGTTTGAGCTTACTGGGTTATCTCAGCCTGATTTCAGGAACGATCTATCCTAACTGGGGCGCACAGTGGGCCAATATCTTTATGGGAGCACTTTCTGCCATTATCGATAACATCCCGATTATGTACGCTGTACTCACCATGGACCCGATCATGTCAACCGGGAACTGGTTACTTATTACACTCACCGCAGGTGTCGGCGGCAGCATGCTCTCTATCGGTTCAGCTGCCGGAGTTGCGCTGATGGGTGCTTCTCATGGTAAATACACATTTCTGGGTCATTTGAAATGGACACCAGTCATTGTACTGGGCTATGCGGCTAGTATCCTGACACACATATGGCTTAATCAGACACTGTTCTGAATTTTGTATACAGATAAAACAACAAATGTACAGAGGGAGAATCACCCCCGTGAACATTTTATGGGACAGAACTCGTTGAAAATTATATGAATCCTGTACATTGAGGTGACTTCGGTTTATTAATATCAATCTATGCAAGATCAGATAGATTATCCTCTCCGGCAACTTCTGAACAAAAAATTCAGAGGATTACGGAGAGAAGCACTTCATCATCAGGGACGGGATAATGAACACAATTCGTTTTGGTAACCGAAAAATCACACCTTCAAAAATTTTGTGTGTCGGTAGAAATTATATGGAGCACATCCACGAACTGAGCAATGCCGTTCCTGAGGAAATGGTTGTGTTCCATAAGCCAAACAGCAGCATTACCACCCAACTTCGTTCTTTCCATGAAGAACCGCTTCACTATGAAACCGAAATCTGCTTTCTGATCAAAAACAATCGCTATCATGGTGTCGGACTGGGATTGGATCTCACAAAGAGAAACCTACAATCCCATCTGAAAAAACAGGGGCTGCCCTGGGAGCGAGCCAAAGCATTTGACGGCTCTGCAGTATTCAGCAAGTTTATCGCGTTAAAAGATATTGATATCCATAGCCTGAGTCTGGAGCTGTTAATCAACTGCGTCCGGATTCAACACGGCACAGTCACCCAGATGATCTACCCACCCGACACAATTATGAAATCCTTGCAGCGCTACACTACCCTTGAAGATGGCGATATTGTAATGAGTGGCACCCCGAAAGGAGTGGGTATCGTCCAGTCTGGCGATGTTTTTCTTGCCCGCCTGAGAAGTGAAGAAAAAACCTTAATCGAAATCGAATGGATTGCTCAGTAATTCACATATCAATGAGAGAACACAACCAAGTGGAGCAACAGAAACACCATCATACTCAGAACCGTTGTCAATAAGACGTTTCTGGTCTTCCACGCGATCATTCCCGCCAGTAAAGCCGCCCATATATAAGGATTCTGCCAGTCAATCCATAAGGATTGATTTGGCATAAACACAATCGGCGCCCATATTACAGTTAACACTGCCGGGCCGGAGTAACTCAGAAGCCGGTGTAATCTGGGGCCTAAACGCAAAGGAACCCTTGGTTCTAAAAACAGATAACGGCTGAGAAAAACAACCAGCGCCATGACAACAATCTGTATTAAAATCATCCTCTTCCTCCCAGATAGGTTTCGGCCACATAACCGGCAGTCATCGCCGATAAACTGGCAATCACCAGACTTCCCTCAATCTGATACAACATCAAAAGTACCGACATGATCAATCCTGTAAGGACAGACACCAGAACCGGTAGTGTTTTCACATTCGGAATAACAATCGCAATGAAAGTCGCAGCAATAGCGAAATCCAGTCCCATAGAATTGAGCTGAGGAATCGCATGACCGGCAACAATCCCAACCAGCGTCGCTATATTCCACAGCAGATAAAAACTGATCCCGGCCCCGAGTGCATACCAGCGATTAAAGCGTGCCTCATCCTGATGACTGATTAAAGCAAACAGTTCATCGGTCAATAAAAATCCCAGCACCATCCGCCAGCGAAACGGAAGACCACTAATTTTTGAACGCATTGATACACTGTAAAGAAAATGTCTCGATGCAATAAAAAAGACGGTCAGCAACAAAGAGAACAGTCCGGCTCCGGCTTTAATCATCCCGGTTGCAACCAGTTGGGCAGAACCCGCAAACACAATGGCAGACAGCGCCTGACTCTCCGTGAAAGTCAGCCCGGAATCCACAGCAAAAGACCCAGCCAGAAGCCCCCATGGCAGCACCGCAACACTCAGAGGCATCATAGCGACTGTCCCCAGTAAAAACATCCGGGCTGGTGATTCCGGTTGTACCCGGTCATCTGTTTTTATATGCATTATTTTATGATTCCTCACTTAACAATCGATCCACGTACAACGGATCCGCCCTGAGGCAGATGATCGAACGAATAATCAGATACTTAGATCTCAAGGCTGTTCTTATACCCAAATGATCTCAAGATGCAGTTTTTATTAACCACATCGTTTTGTTCATAATATTGCTTTATTCATAACATAGCGTGTGGATTAACGGCGGAGACTTTGCAGATACTGACCCGGTGTAATTCCCATCCATTTTTTAAAATGACGGTAGA
The DNA here is from genome assembly GCF_024346955.1 of Vibrio mangrovi. Lineage (NCBI taxonomy): Bacteria > Pseudomonadati > Pseudomonadota > Gammaproteobacteria > Vibrionales > Vibrionaceae > Vibrio > Vibrio mangrovi. Next base: position 1,235,041 of record NZ_AP024884.1, read on the forward strand.
AATGGCTCTGATCGTGAAATCCGGCATCAGTCGCAGCCTGTGATATGGATAAGCCTTGCCTCATCCACTGCCTGGCAAGCCGCAACCGACTCTGAACCTGATATGCATGCGGGGGCAATCCATATGCTTTCTGAAACGTCCGGACTAAGTGATAGGGTGTCAGTGCCGTCATTGTAGCCAACTCCTGTAGGGATATGTTTTCCTGCGGGAAATCATCCAGAAACGATTTGGCAAGTAATAACTGACGCTGTGCTTTTACTTCAGAGAGTCGGGCTGGCTTCTTACGGGCGTGGCGCTGAATCAGCCGGACCAGAGATACGTATACCAGACTTTCACGTAGCAGCAGGTTATCTGAATGCTCCAGAGCATAAAAAACCTGTCGGAACTGATTCGCCAGTTCAGGATCATGAATGACCGGCGATGCAAAATAAGGGACATAGTTCAGTTGTTCCCCACTGGCCTGAAATGCCAGACCCAGCTGCTCAGGTAAAGGATACATCGCCCGATACGACCAGCCTCCTTCGAAGGCTGAGTGACCGGTATGGACTTCATCGGCATTGACCAGAATCATACTATCCTTCGGAGCAACATGATTGCCGCCAGTCCGGTAAAAACGCTGTGCTCCCCGTTCAATCACACCAATCGTATACCCTTCGTGACTATGCCGGGAGAATGTCTGCCGCTCATATTGCGCATCCAACAATTCAATTCCCCCAAGTTCCTTGGCAATATGGAAGCGGGCATGTTCCTTATTTTTCGTCCGGGTATGGTTCATGATCGTATCAATAATCTATTACTTCGTTTCAACATCATCATAACGAACTCTGATAAAGAATGATTGTACGTTATTGCTCACGAGTAAAAAATAAAGCGATGAAAGCGGGAAACAACTGGCATAGAGAGGAAAATGTCCACAAGGATAACGGGGACAGGCAGCCAAAAGAACTGGTCGTGTATACATCCGGAACTATTTTACATTCGGAATAGTTTTACATTCAGAATAGTGATCGGAGAGGAAATCGCACAATCATGAAAGTCAGCCCGGAATCCACCAAAAAAGATCCGACCGGTTTACGGATCGGATCTGTGTATTTCCGGAATGAATCCGGGATAAAAAGGCAGCTGTATCAACTACCAAATAATCATCAGGTGAGTTAGTTTGACTCAACGAAGAATGGTTCCATACTGATGGTTGCATTATCCGATGAACAATGGAAACCAGTATAAGGTTTACCCCGTTCAAGGGTATAGCAAGCATCAATAAAGTCATCATCATCCGTAAAAACAGAGTCTGGCATTGCCGTAATTACCCGGTTAGAAATTTCTGCAACAGCTGCTGATGGTGCCCAGCCCGCAAGAGAGCCTGCGGCTCCTACCGCAGTGACCAGCACTTTTACCAGTTCTTTATAATTTGTACCTGAATCATGCTCATACATCAGCATGTCAACGGCACGGTAGTTATATTCTGACCAGTTGATGACGATTTGATTCGGATAGTAATCAGTCTCGTTGTAATCCAGATAAGGCATTTCAACAGCAAGGATCTGAGGTTCGTTGCCGGACAGAACACCGGTGACCAGACTATAAACTTCAGCCGGACCTTTAATCCAGCTTTCATGGACATCTTTCACTCTGACTTTAGTTAACTTGGTTGAATCAAAACCAGCGGCTGCATTTACCTGAGTATTTAACAGTGACTCCGGAGATACTTTCTGTAAACCGCTCTGCTGTAAAAGTGTATTCAACTCCTTCACGCTATCCTTCATCGCGTAATAGCCATCATCATCCACAACAAGGACAGGGACATCCGGTTCCTGATCGACAGCCAGTGACACTTTTGCACCGTCGAGTGTATAGCCTTCGATTGTAGTCCATGAATCTTCATTGCCAGATGGCGGATAAGCAACAACCAGATCAGACATATCATCATTCAGAGCCCGGTCTGAAGGCAGATATAGCCACATTTCAGTGGTCGTTCCGACAGACTGGGTTGGAAGAATACTCTGAGGTGCTAAAAATGTGTTTACCAGAACCGGTGTATGTGATCTTTCGATCCGTTGAACTTGCTGGTTTAAGTTTGTGGATGCGTGTAACTGAGATGCCAACTGTGCTGCAATCGCATCTTTATCGACGGCGAATGCACTGACGGATGCAAAAGAAGCCGCAGTGCATAATGCGATTGATATAGTATTTTTTAGTTTCATAATTTCTCCAAATAGTTGAACAACATATGACCCATTGTTCATATGTTGTTCAAACCATATCATGATGATTTTTTTACTGTAAAGGATTTGATGACAGTCAGAAGAAATGCAATATATAATCGCAACGTTTCATATAAAACAAAATAATAAATAGCTTTTATATTCTGTTTTATTTTACTTTTCGATGTTTTATTCTGATTTATATTGGATTATCTGGTCAGAACATATGGAATTAAGATCCCATCAAAGGTCTAAAGGATCGTCGGAGCGGCATTTTTGCCAGAAGCGTGAAACATCTGAAGGTATGATGAACAGCCAGAGAAATACTAAACCACCGTCAGGAAAGTAAACCGCCCTATGTTTAAATGGACCGTTGATCAGGAAATTATTTTACTGCAGTTGCATGAGTCATTGGCTTCCCGGTATGCCGAACTTGTACAGGAAAATGAACCATATTTGTCTCAATGGCTAAACTGGCCCAGAGCCTGCAGACACCTTGATGATTTTAAAACCTTTATTCAGGGCTCTCTATATAAATATGCTGATGGTGACGGTCTGGATTGCGCGATTGAGTTTCAGGGACAAATCGTCGGAAATATCGGTTTTAATACCATCGATCACGAACTGAAAAAGGCAGAGATCGGCTACTGGATCGCTCAGCAATATCAGGGAAATGGAATTGTCACCCGGGCATGCAAATTTTTAATTCAGTATGCTTTCGAAAGCCTGAATATGGAAAAAGTACAGATCTCTGCTGCTGAAGATAATCTTCCCAGCAGAGCTGTGTGTGAGCGGCTAGGGATGAAGCTGGAAGGAATTATCAGCCATCAGGAAAAGGTCGGAGATCGCATTCTGAGCCATGCGATTTATGGGATTTATAACACCGGTTAAATCTCTTTCCAGCGGTGCTCACATGCTCAGGACAACTTCAGGATGTGGTTACGGAAATCACTGTTATGGAATAACTAGTGGATCAAATGAATATCCGCCGGAATCTCTGCAGGAAGATGTAACGTCAAAAAATCAAATAATTTGTCAATACTGGCTTTTCGATATGAATTGGCAGGCCATACCAGATAATACCCTTCTCCGGAGAAAACTGCTTCAGAGAAAGGGAAAGCCAGCAAACCCTGCCGGACTGTCGGCATAATTAATCGAAGATCACTGACCGTAAGACCATGTCCTCCGATTGCCGCCATATTCCCCTGCTCTAAAGTATCGAAGACTTTTCCCCGGGACAGATTCAGCAAACCACTTTGTTCAGTTTTTTTTAACCAACGCCGCCAGTCTCTACGATCCGGTGACGGATGAATCAATTCGCATTCAGCCAACTGGTTCTGAGCGGTTTGTACATATGCAGGGGCACAGACAGGCACAAGCCATTCTTCAAACAGCAACCGGCTTTCTGTATTCGTGCCAAACTGACCATCCCCCAACAGAATTCCGCAATCATACGGTTCAGTATTGAAATTAACCCGATCGATATCCATCCAGATACTGGATATAGAGACAGAAAAGGATGAGTTTTCCTCACGAAAGGAACTCAAAACATCCAGCAGCCATCTCATAGTCAGTGTTGAAGGAGCCTTCAAACGTAACTCACTATGATTATTCAAAAAAATTTCGCAGGCATTCTCAAGGTGCTGAAAACCTTCCCTGAGTTGTTTTGCCAGAAACATCCCCGCTTCCGTAACTGTAATTTTAGGACCGGAACGATTGAATAATTTGCAATCGAACCATGTTTCAAGCGTTTTGATATGTCTGCTTACAGCTCCCGGCGTCACATGGAGCGCTCCGGCAGCCTGTGTTACCGAGCCATACTGAACAGTCACTTCAAACGCTCGGAGCGCATACAAAGGAGGTAATTTGGTTTTCATCAAATTTTGTATATTGAGTTTTTCTCAATTTTAACCATAGTTTTTTCTGTTTTTCAAACATAAGTGAAATGCAGATAATCACCTTTGTGATATTCAATTAAGGGAAATGCAATAACGGACTAATTGGGAACTTGATAATCCCTTGAAATACTTTCTTGCAATGAAGAAGACTGACTGGATTATGACCGGTCGTTTTGTCGTGTAGAAAGGTATTTTTTGATAATTTTCTTAATGAAAATAAGAACTCAATTGCATAAAGATCACATCATAGTAATCATCCATATCAAAACAATATATTCCAGCAATAAACATTTAATTATTTATGGAGACATGAAGTGAAAGACTTTTCCGATTTGATGAAGTTATCTTTAGAAAACGTTGACCTATGCCCGAAAACCATCGCTGAAATTCTTATGTTTAAGTGTTTTGGTAACAGAGACGGATTTCTCTTGATTGAAGACCTGGATATCGGGCAAATTCCTCTGACCCCCACCGATCGTTCCAGACTTTCGAAAGAGGATAACCAAAGTGAAAAATTGCTGCTGCAATGTGCCGCTTTGCTGGGAGAAGCAATTGGGTATGTTCAGGAATCCAATGGAGAACTCATTAATAATTTTTTCCCACACCAGACCGCAGCAGATCATCTCACATCGGATAGTTTCGATTCCGAACTCGATCTCCATACAGAAAATGCTTTTCATGCGATTTCTCCGGACTATTTATTACTCCTGTGCCTGCGACAAGATCCGGATCAGGAAGCAGAAACTTATATTAGTTCGATTAATAACATTTTTCCGCATATCACCGAAGATGAGAAAACATTTTTCCTTCAGGAAAAATACAATTTTCTCTCCGACTACTGTCAAAGTCAGAAAAATTGCAAAATCGATATCAATAAAAGAGAAACGGTTTTATACGGAGATCATAAAAACCCATATTTTAGGTTTGACCCTCAATTCATGATTGCACTGAATGCGGAATCACACCTACAGATGAATAAATTGAGAGATATTGCCTGGCAGGTAGCGAAACCCGTAAAACTGAAAGCAGGCTCTTTATTAATTATTGATAACAAAAAGACTGCACATGCACGCAGCAAATTCAAAGCTTATTTTGACGGAAGCGATCGTTGGATCCAACGGGCGTTTACAATTTCGAATAAGAAATACATCAACGAAAAACTCAATATAAGCACAAACATATATGAACTGATAGCTGAGATTTAAATGTCTACCTATATTACATTCGCTTTATCAATTACGCTTCTCATCGTATCACCAGGCCCTGTTGTGAGCCTGGTTATTTCCGAGTCAAAATATTCATTTCCCAGAAATACTGTTGCCGGAGCCTTACTCGCATCACAAATATTGCTGATTATCAGCCTCATTGTCATACTGTCCGCGTTTCACATCGATCCGGTTTTTCTCAACCTCTGCCAGTTCGTTGGCGGCATTTATCTGATCTATATCGCCTGGAGTTCATTCCGCCATTCAGCCACGGAGAGCAATCATGTGATTCGTTCGTCCGGAAAACAGTTCTGGAAATCGCTTAAAATCGGTTTATCCAATCCGAAAGATATTCTGTTCTTTATCGCCTTCTTACCAACATTTATCACAATGGATGATGACTTTTTTGAGAAATCAATCCATCTGATGTTGATCTGGCTCATCATCGATTTCCTGATTATGACGATGTACAGTTTGTTAGCTCAAAGAATCTTTGCTTCCGTGTCCGGAAAAACAATTATTCATTATTTACCCATATTTTCTATTCTGGGATTTGGTCTGCTTGCCGTCTCCCGAAGTCTCTCTAATTTCCTGTAAGAGCAAGTAATACAGAGATTCAAACCATTCTATTATGGTTTGAATCTCTGCCTTGCCTATGACTCAGCGCGTTTCTATTGCAGAAATCGTCGCCACCAACTGATAATCCGACGCTTCTTCAACATCGACATGAATGATTTTGCCAACCACTGACATTTTCGGGCGTAAATAGGTGTCTGCCATCCTCTTAATTGACTGCCAGATGGTTATCTCATCCTGAATCGCCAGTGGTTTCCCCTTCCCGTCCAAAACTTCCAGATGAATTTTCACAGCGATCACAGACTGAGAGCCCTGATTGGTGATTGCTGTCGGAATCACCAGCCGGCCACCCTGATAAGTTGCAGCACCCAGAACCACTTCAACACCTGATTCAGAAAGTAATAAACTGGATTTGTGGCTGTTCAGCTGCAACCGGGTCCGACGTTCAGTATGATTCACCGGTGGTGTAGCAATTACAGGAGCCACAGCATTCTCCTCAACACTGTGCTGATTCTCCGATGCTTGTGACTCGTTCTGAATATAGTGCCAGGTAAAATCATCATTCAGAATCGCCTGACGCCCATCATCCAAAGTCACCTGCTGGCTTGCTGCAACAGCCGACATCCAGAAAACGGCAATCACGATCATAAAATGCTTCATTCTTATTCTTCTCTTCATCAGAAAGGGCTGAACATACCACTAAGATCTCCAGAATACTATCGCTACCTGAGCCACTGCCTGATGTCAGATCACTCAATAAATTTAACGAACACCAGACAAACTCTCTCTTAATACAACTACTATTTATAAGTTAAGACAAAAATATTTTATTGGTGAATGTATGAAACAGTTTGTAATCATTGCAGTGACATTAATCGCTTTATCCGGATGCCAGTTAACCCGTGTCGAAGGAGAAATTGATGATGTTAAAGTGAAAGTCAAAACAACTGAAACAAATGATAAAGGAACATTCTGTCCACCGGGTCAGGCCAAGAAAGGTAATTGCTAAGCTACGGTCAAACCCAGGTCACTTATTTATTCTATGAGTCACTTTGAATATATATGCTATCCACCTGATGCATAATCACTTATAATAACCTGCATTTTGTACGGTCTCTATAAGTATGGTCAAAGTGACTTTCAGTAAATATCTGCGATGCTTATCGATTGAATCCCTTCGAATCGTCTGTCTTCCAGAATAAACCTTAGTCACGCAACGAAAGAATACATCCATGATGACAGTGAATTTGTATTCGGCCTGACCTTTCATATCATCACTAGATACTTCAGAACACATTCGTGAAAATAAAGTGCCGGTGAACTGACTCTCAAGGCTTTACAAGATGTTTCCGGCTCAATCAGAGCAATGCAATTGTATTCGGTCACATCTGATCAATCAGAAGTTTCTCCAAGACCCGACGGTTATGAATGCCTGATATGACAGCAGCATAGGGCTGCAACACTCGTACTGGCGTCATTGCTCTGATGATTTCAATATCTCATAAGGAGTTCAATTCAATGAAGCGACCCAAGTTTTTATCAATTTTTTCTATGATTGCTGCGGCTGTGACTTTCTCAGTACAAGCCGATGTACCTGAAGCGCCTTCAACAGTTTCTGCGGTTTATCGTGCACCTTCAGTGACTGAAGCCCTCGCCCCGGGGGAGAAAATTGGCAATCTTTTTCATCTCAATATAGAAACGCCCTATGTATTGCAGCGACTCACGGATCGAACCTATTGGTACCAGTCAGGCTTCTACGGCACCATATTTTACGTTGGTCACAAAGGTGTGCTGCTTTTCGATCCTCTGGAATTGCGTTCGGATAAGATTCTGGAATCGATTAGAAAAGTTACTCAAAAGCCGATCACTGCCATTGTATATTCCCATGATCACGGTGATCACATCGGTGGAACTCAGGCGCTGCTAAATGCAATCAAAAATCAGGCTCGTCCACCCCGAATCATTGCATCACAAGCAACCGCAGATAAAATGGAACGGTTGAACAGCCAACTGCCACGCCCGACTGAAACAATCTCCTGGCCGAATGGTTCCTTTAACTTTGATGGTTTAAAAGTTGAACTTCATGGCTTTGAGCACGCAGCTCATACAGATGACCACTCAGCATGGTTACTTGTCGGAGAACGAGTCCTTCATGCACCCGATCTTCTGAATTCAGATCAACCTCCTTTCTGGAACTTTGCCGGTTCTGAGCGTTTCACCTATCTGGAATCCAATCTGAAAGAAGCAAATGCTTTAGACTGGGACTATTTTAGTGGCGGGCATGGTAATGTCGGTTCTCATGATGACTTCACCTTCCATCTTAAGTTTATTGCTGATCTGAAAGCTGCTGTTGCTAAAGCAATGGGCGAGGTTCCTTTCGGCTTTGGTGTCGACACAAGCACGATCAATGCCCATACCATCATGCTTCCGACCTGGTATGACGAGATTGCACGTCGCGCCACTGAAAGTCTGCGACCAGCTTACGGACAGTTTTATGGTTTTGAAACAGCGACTCCGGCAAATGCCGTGATGATTGCTGAATACCTCTATAGTTACCGCTAATCTCCGGCAATGCATAAACCTCTCAGATCAGGGAGGTTTATGTTCCTCTTCACTTCATATAATCAATTCAGCCCAGAGCAATCCGTTTAGTATAAAAATCAGAAAAATCCACTTTCTCCGGTTATTTTTGTGAGATGTACTAGACTTCAGGTATATATCCCTACCGTGCCATTTTCTAATACAACAGGCATGTGTGGCTTTATGTTGGTCAGGTCAGTTGGAAAACTTAACACTATCGTCGATTAAGAATATCGATGAAGGTATTTATCGGTTAAGAGGCCAAGTGATGAAAGAACAACATCGAATACCAGCACGTTTCCTGAAAATACTGGTTCTGATTGTATCTTTCCTGGCACCAACATTGCTGTTCGCCGCACAGGTTGAACGACTGGAGCTTAATCCCGGCCGGATTATCTCACTGGAAAAAAGGAATATGGCCACCAGCCATAATATTCCTCAGGTGCTGGAAATGACACAGGGAAACAGCGTCTCTGAAATCCGCCGGATTCAGAGCCCTGCCGGAGGATATAGTATCCGCTACCGGCAAACCTATCATGGTGTTCCCGTCTGGGGAAAACAGATTATCATCCACCGGAATCAACACGGTAAGATCAAAGCAATGAACGGTGAACTGGTCAGCGATATTGCGCGTCAGGTGGGTAGTGTACAGGCCCGTTTCTCAGCAACAGAAGCCCGGACCAGAGTGCAACAGGGTTATCTGTCCAGAGGCGATCACATCACCAATCAGAAAACCGAACTGGTGATCTATCTCGATGCCTACCAGGATGCCCATCTGGCTTATGACATTCAGTTTCTGGCTGAATCAGAGCAACGCATGGAGCCAACCCGGCCAACCTTTATTCTCGATGCGAAAACTGGCGATGTTCTGATGCAAATGGAAGGATTAGCCCACGTACAAGTCGACGCATACGGTCCGGGAGGTAACCAGAAAATCGGCAGATACTATTATGGTCAGGACTATGATCCGCTTTCCGTCGAACTCTCCGGAAACAACACCTGTGTGATGAACATCCCCGGAATAGTGAATACCATCAATCTCAACCATAAAACCACAGGAAAAACTCACACATTCACCTGCCCTGAGAACACTGTCGAAGAGATTAATGGTGCCTATAGTCCGCTCAATGACGCCCATTACTTCGGTAAAATCATCTACGACATGTATCAGGACTGGATTGGTATGTCACCACTGACTTTCCAGCTGGAAATGCGGGTTCATTACCGTCGCCGTTATGAAAATGCTTTCTGGGATGGCACCGGCATGACTTTCGGCGATGGTGCAACCTACTTTTACCCACTGGTCAGTCTGGATGTTTCCGGTCATGAAGTCAGTCATGGTTTCACTGAACAAAACTCAAATCTGACCTATTCCGGTCAGTCAGGCGGCATCAACGAATCATTCTCCGATATTGCCGGGGAAGCTGCTGAGTTTTATGCCAGAGGGGCAAATGACTGGATGGTCGGTTATGATATCCGCAAGTCTCCGAATGGTGCTCTGCGCTATATGGACAATCCTCCTCAGGATGGACAGTCCATTGACAATGCATCCAATTACGTCAGCGGTATGGATGTGCACTATTCAAGTGGTGTCTTTAACAAAGCCTTCTACCTGCTGGCAACAAGCTATGGCTGGGGAACCCGTTCTGCATTTGAAGTTTTTGCCTATGCCAATCAGGCATTCTGGACGCCAAATGAGACATTTGACAGCGCTGCTGCCGGTGTAAAAGCTGCCGCATCAGCCATGGGGTATTCAGCAACAGATGTGACCGCAGCGTTTGCTGAAGTAGGTGTATCCACAGAAGGAGGAACCATCCCAACATGTAAAACCAGCCCGAGCACTACACTTGAAAATAATGTTCCTGTCGTGATCGATTCTGCATCTGAACAGCAGTGGGACTGTTTCTCAATTGATGTTCCCGACAATGCTGTGAATCTGAACATCACAACATCGGGAAATAATGGTGATGCTGACCTTTATGTGAAATATGCCAGTGAACCAACCACCACCGACTATCATTGTGGCTCTTACAGTGCAGATAGTAATGAAAGTTGCAGTTTTACCACACCGACAGCCGGTAGCTGGTATATCGGTATCTATGCCTGGGCGAGTTACACCAATTTAACCGTCACCGCCACATTTGATACCGGAACTCCACCACCATCCGGTGAACTAACCGGCAGCGCTGTTAATAATGGTAAGTCCTGGACGGCAATTGTTGAAGGAAGTGGCTTATCCGGTGGAACCTGGTCCCTTGCCGGTTCTCTTCCCTGCGATCAGGAAACACAGTGCATTCTGAGTGGTATCCCGAAAAAAGTCAGCTCAGTCACATTTACCACGACCGGTGGCATTTCCATCACAATCGCAAAACCGTAAAGTAAAAACTTCACGTAAAAAAGGCGCAAATGATTTTGCGCCTTTGTTTTATACCTATGTCTGTTTTATACCTGCATCCGGGTTCTGCCGGTATCAGATAAAGTATCCGGCAATGATTAATCCACTCAAAACTGTTGAGCCAACCATCAGTACCAACAGTTTGCGAACTGGCATCGGCGTACCCCAGTTATTGAATATGAATCCAAGGATGAGGAAAATAATCAGGTTTAACAACCCATGCGTTACCCAGTGATGACCGGTACTCGCAACCATCCCGTCATGAATCATTTCACTACTCTCTTTCAATACCACCAACAACGCACTCAAAATGCTGGTAATTGCATAAGAAAGTCCGAAACCACTGACCGGAGCCGTTACCCGTTCATCCATCACCGAAGCTGATTTTTGATTCTCTGCCATGATTCAGTCTCCTTATGCCGCAGTAAACAAACCTACTTTAACACCCATGCTAATCACAGCACCGGCACCTTCCATCAGCAGGGCCAGCACGATGATCATAGCCGCCGTCCATTGAACAACTTTCCGTCCGGCCACCTGTTTAATCAAATCACTGCCCGTAATAATCGGAAGAAAAGTCGCAAGTAGCAGCAACATGAAAAAAACATGTTCTTTCGTTTCCATAAAGAAAGAATGAGCAAACGGCCACGGACCAGCTTTAATAACGGCTTTATCACCGCCGTAAAAAACAACATACCAATAGCCACCAATCAGGTAGGTTAGCCACATCAGAACGGCAACAACCAAACTCATATTGCGGATGCGGCCATAATGAATATCACCGGTATTTAACGATTCGACAAACACCCATACCGCAGCGAGTAAAGCAAGAATGCCAAATGCAGGGTGAAGTAATAATATGAACTCACCAGACATACTGATTCTCCTTCAATACGACCACAGACACTCACTTTCTGGGGAATAATGAATATCCATAGTAAAAGTAATATTAATGATAAAAGTCACATTAAGAGCGTAGCTCAGCGTAATCACAGCTGCGGGGGAATCCCGGGACTTTCAGACCAAAACAGTCTTCAGGGCAGTAATTGATGAGAAATGTAGATGTGCAGAACATAACAACGTGATGTGAAGCACAATCTCACTGTTATTCGTACAGTAACCAACTTCAAATAAGGAGGAAGCAATCACAACGGGATGACGAAAAAATTCACTTCGCAACGATACTTTCATCGGTTATCCCGGAAGGAAGAGGATATGCCTGACGCATAAACCCGATAAAGGCCTGCAAAGCACCGGAAGTATGCCGGTGACGCGGATAAGACAGATTCCATCCAGGAAATAACGGGCAGAATTCATCAAGGATAGACACAAGCTCTCCTTTTTCCAGCCAGGGTCGGAGTTTCTCTTCCGTCCAGAAAACAATGCCATGATGCTCACATGCAGCCGTCACAGCCAGCTCTCTGCTTGTGGTAATTAGTGGCCCGTCGACAGCCATTGAAAACCAGTGCCCCTGCTGGTAAAACTCCCACCGGTACACTTCCCGCCCACCGGAAAAACGCCAGTTCAGGCACTGATGATTACGCAGATCAGCCGGAGTTTCAGGCTGGCCATGTTTTTCCAGATATTGAGGAGAGGCTGCTGCACACATGCGTAATTGCGACCCTAACGGATAGGCAATCATATCCTGCTGAATAAACTCATCCAGCCGGATACCGACATCAAAACCATCAGCAACCAGATCAATCACTGAATCTTCAACCAGAACATCCAGAACGATATCAGGATATTCCCGGTAAAACTGGCCCAGAACCGGTTGTAAAATTGCATCAGCCGCACCGGTCGTGATATGTAACCGGACCGTACCACTCAAAGCCCCCAACTGATCATGTACTTCATTGAAAGCTGCCTCGATTTCATCCAAGGCCGGTCGCAAACGCTGATAAAATCGCCGGCCGATTTCTGTGAGTACGACACTGCGGGTTGTCCGGTTAAAGAGTCGGCTTCCCAGATTATCTTCCAGACGTTTAATAATCTGGCTCAATGCAGACGGCGTTATTCGTAAAGCTTTCGCGGCAGCAGAGAAACTCCCCAGCTCAGCGACCGCTTTGAAAGCTTTCATTTCTGCGTATTCACTATTCTTCATACAAATTCATCCCGGCCCAGAACAATTATCAATCTTATCCTTCATAGTTCATGAATATTCTGAAGTATTAATAAACAATGTCAATGTACGCATAATAGAGCTATTCATCAATGAGAAGGATACACAAATGATAAAACGTCACTTAGGAAGCCAGGGATTACAAGTCTCAGCGCTGGGGCTGGGCTGTATGGGGATGAGTCATGCTTATGGTGGTTATGATGAAAGCGCATCTTTTGCCACACTTAACCACGCCTTAGAACAAGGTATCAACTTTTTCGATACTGCTGAAATGTACGGACCTTATACCAATGAGAAGTTACTGGGTCAGTGGCTCAACACACTGAAAAATCAGCGGGAAGAGTTAGTCATTGCGACAAAATTTGGCTTTGATATCCGTGACGGTGCTTTTCCCGGCCTCAACAGTCGTCCGGAACACATCCGGGAAGTTGTCGATGCGTCGCTGAAACGACTCCAGACTGATTATATTGATATTCTCTACCAGCACCGGGTTGATCCGGACGTTCCGATTGAAGACGTTGCAGGGACAGTCGCCGAATTGATCGAAGCCGGGAAAGTCCGTTATTTCGGTTTATCTGAAGCAGCTCCGGAAACCATTCGTAAAGCACATCACACCTGCCCGGTTTCTGTCCTACAAAGCGAATATTCCCTGTGGGAACGTCGTCTGGAGCACGAAACTCTGCCACTTTTGCGCGAGCTGGGAATCGGTTTAGTGCCATTCAGCCCACTGGGCAGAGGATTTCTGAGCGGAGATACCAAACCAGCTTCCGCATATGACAGCCGTGATTTCCGCTCCTGGGGCGATCCACGTCTCAGCGAAGAGAATTACATCACAAACCTGCGCCTGGTTGATGCAATCCGTCATTTAGCAGAAGAAAAGGCCACCACACCGGCAAGAATCGCTCTGGCCTGGTTACTTCATCAGGGAGAAGACATTGTGCCGATTCCCGGCTGCCGGCGTATTCCTCACCTGGATGACAACATCGGCGCAGTTGCTCTCCATCTGGAAGCCGATGAAGTCAGTCAACTCAGCCAGATCACGACCCAACTCGGTGTCGCTGGAGAACGATATACTGCCGAGTTTGCCCGCTTCACAGACCAGTAATAGCGTCTGTCCCTGTAATCCCCCTGACAAATGGGCCACTTAGGGCTCATTTGTTGTTCAGCTGTTATGATCCCATTTCTAAACACTTCAGCCTTGCAGCTTCCAGTACCTGTGGGTACAACCTGACAAAAGCAGCATACAGACGCTCGTAGTGTATTTTCAGCGATGGGGTACAACTGCTTAATGCCTGCATCCGGGGAGAACGACGGGACATCCGTTGCAAAGCATATTCGATATTGTCAAATTCAGCATAAGATTCCAGCCAGCGCCCCTGCCACATCCGCTGGTGAACTTTCATAAAAGATTCCGGTACGGTAAAAGTTAATTCCTGTTCAATTTGTATACAGGCAGCCTGACAGAATTCATTCAGTGAATGCGGATGGTGATCACTCCAGTGACGCGCAAGACAGTGATCCCAGAACAGATCAAGAGCAATCGGAGCAAAACGACGGCTTGTACCGGGAAAACACGATTTTAATTCCTGTATTAACGGATGACTATCCGTATATGTATCAATAAAACGGTGCAAGCGAATCCCATCAACGATCAAGCCGGGATAACGTTCCTTCGGATCTCCCTTCACGAAATCGCCCAGCAGATTTCCCAGCAGACTGGACTGACAGGATTGGGCGAGATGCAGATGAGCTAAAAAATTCATAATATACTCAAGTAATCTTAAGGTGCAGGATTCAGCGTATCTTCAACAGACCCCATCAAAACACAAAACGGGATAATTCACTAGAATTGTCATCATTGTAAATCACCTCCATCCATACAGCGTTACAACCGGACACCACGAATCATCCGTTTTCAATATATTTCAATAATCAACATTTAAAATAAATACTCATCAAAACACTTATTTTCATAAAAGTTATAAAAAAGCTAAACAAAAACAACATCTAACAATAAGAAATCCGCAATCTAATGTTCATCTTCTCCTTCTAACTTACTCCAGTCATTACAAAAAAGAGCAGAGAAGCTCAGTCACAATGGAATAAGGTAAACAAGATGAAAAAAGCAGTTCTGACAACAGCAATTCTTACCGCACTGGTATCAGGCTCTTCTATTGCTGCAACGGTCTATGACAGTGAAGGCACAACACTCAAGGTTGGCGGACGCGCTGAAGCTCGTTTCAATATTTCCAATGAAAACGAGTCTTCTACAGACAGCCGTTTTAAAGATAAATCCCGGGCACGATTTAACTTAGTGGGTAAAACCGCACTGTCCGATGGCCTGTACGGTTTTGGTAAATATGAAGCAGAGCTCAACAACAGTACCAGCAAGGGAGACGGCGATGGTGACAACCTGACCAACCGCTATTTTTATGCCGGTATGGGGACAGACATCGGTGAATTCTCATATGGTAAACAGGATTCAGCTCAGGTACAGGTGACAAACTTTACTGATCTGATGAATACCTTTGATGAAGAAGCAGCAGACCTGATCAGCGGTAATAAGGATAAGCGTGACAACAACTTTGTTTATACCGGAAAATTCGATGCACTGAGCGTTCAGGCCAACTATGTAGCCTCAGATCAGAAAGACAGTGACAGTTTTGGTGTTTCAGCCGTTTATGGTTTCAACGAAAATCTGACCCTCGGTCTGGGTTACGTTGGTCAGGACAACGGAACCAACTCTGAAGACCAATTCAATATCGGTGCACAATTTAAACTGGATGCATTAACGCTAGGTGCACTCTACGGAACCGGAACAGCAGTTTCCGGAGGAAAAGAAGTCGATGCCGATGATTATGAGCTTGGTGCGAAATATAAACTCGGAAAAACATCACTGATCGCTGTATATAACTATCAGGAAGTTGATAACTCTGACACGGTTGATCATCTTGCTCTGGAAGTTGAACATAAATTCAATGGTCATCTGCGCGTTTATACCGGCTATAAGTTTGAACAGCTGAAGAATACCGACGATCAACTTCAGGCAGGAATTCGTTACGATTTCTGATTAAAACAAAAAATAGACGATCCACGGTTGGTCAGGCAAATGCCTGGCCTTTTTTATGAGTAGGCAATACCGACATCAGTTTATGACACAATTTCAGTACCGACAGTAACACGGACCACTGCACCATTTCATCACGGCTTGCCCCATTGTAACGCACTCACTGAATTCTATCTGTAAAGACAAAATTGTAACTAATTGATTTTAACTAAATAAAAAGTTGGCACAAACTCTGCAGTACTTAATATGACAAATGCAGGCAGCGTTTGTGCTTCTTTAACAGTGATATGGCAGAATCACTGGTCACTTCATGTTCTTTGCCTCCCTTTCAGGGAGGCTTTTTTTCTTAAAATCATGACGGTATTACCATCAACGCTTAACCGGTTTTATTTGCGCTTTGGTTGTGTGTAGGTTTTACCGGCCGCCTGATAAGTCTCTTTTTGCTTGATACTGAATAATGTATCGAAAAACCAGGCAACGAAACGGATCACATCATCCCCTTCATTCATAATATATTCAGCAAGCTCCTCAGATTCTCCTGATTCACTTTCCTGAACCGTCACATGGTAGATACGCTGCTCACCTTCAATATCTGCAATCATAAACTGACCACTCAACGACTCGGCCGCTGAAGCAATTTCTTCTTCTTCAACCTGTTTAAGATAAGCTAATGCAAGCGGTAAGCTCCCGGTCTGGCAGGCCTGTTTTACCATGTGTTCAAAGTCATGCTGTAGCATTTGTGTTTTCCGTCTCTGTATCTGCTGGTGTTTAAAATCATCTCAAGGTGCAAAAACTGCCCGTTGAAATCACCGAGTATACTCTCACAGATTCGCCTATTCTCAAAAACTACCATTTCCTGACCTCAGACAATGGGTGTCAATAGCTCTGGTGAACTGGAAAAACTGCGACTCTTAGGCCACAGTTAATACGATAAAACAATACAGAATCACAACGTCAACAGGCTTTCAGGTATGAATACAAGAGGACCACTCTCGTTAAACGAGGTGGATTTGCAATCTATCTCTGAACTTATCTCGGTCACGGACAGTTCTCTCTATCAAAAATCAACTGACATACTGCATCAGGCCATTGCTTCACATGCAGCTTTACTGTTTGAAATTGACAAGGTCAAACAGCAAAAGCGGTTACTGGCAGGCTCTGCTGTAGAACTGCTCCATGATGACATCGGAGATCATCTGGACACTTTAATTACACATCAGCTGTACCATCAGCCACATCAGTATTATCTGGTTCCGGCTCAGGTCCACCAGCGGTGCCCTCATGACAGCTATGTAGCCAGACATCATGTCGAAGGTTATCTGGGGACAGTCATGACACATACGGCATCCGGAGATCTACTTTATCTGTTTATCTCACTGACAGAGTTCCCGATTGAAGACCCCGCCGCGATTTTGCAATGGCATCATCTGGTTTCTCAGGTTGTAATGCAATACCGCCGTTTTCAGCATTTAACCGATCGAACGGACGTACTGCTCAGCCGCCTGAATCATGAAGTTTCCCACGATAACCTGACCAACCTGATGAACCGAAGCTTTCTCTCCGACACGCTGGAAAGACTGGTTTCCGCATCCCAGAGCCATTTTTCTTTCACGCTGGGGATGCTGGACATCAACGATTTCAAATACATCAACGACCT
The DNA here is from genome assembly GCF_024346955.1 of Vibrio mangrovi. Lineage (NCBI taxonomy): Bacteria > Pseudomonadati > Pseudomonadota > Gammaproteobacteria > Vibrionales > Vibrionaceae > Vibrio > Vibrio mangrovi. The sequence goes on from NZ_AP024884.1 coordinate 1,252,745, forward strand.
TTACGGAAACTATATCGGAGATCAGGTCCTGAGATTCGTCGCCCATGCAATTTCCGAATGTATTCAGGATGAACAACTGACATTCCGTATTGCCGGGGATGAATTTGCTTTTATCACGTTTGATCCACAGCCGATGGCGGTCTGTGAAGGAATTCTTGCCCGCATCCGGACCGGATATCAGGATGCGACTCATCACATCAGAATATCCGCTAGCATCGGTATCGCCAGTTATCAGGAGGAATCGATCGATGCTGACCAATTGATGCTGAATGCCAGTCTGGCACTCAAAGGCAGTAAAAAACACAATCAGCCACCGATTTGCTGTTATGACACCCACCTGAGTGAAGAATATCACCGGAAAACCCAGATTATTGACGCCCTCAGAGAAGAGCTGAGTAAAAGCCTTGAGGAACCACAGGAGCTCTATGTTGTATTACAACCTATCGTGAAACAACATCAATCGGTCTGGAATTACTTTGAGGTACTCAGTCGCTGGCAGAGTCAGATTCTCGGAGAAGTCTCTCCGTTCGAGTTTATTGACGCAGCCGAGCAATCCGGCCTTGTCATTGACTTAGGTCGGAGAGTTGTTGAACTGGCCTGTATTGCCAAGCAACAAATCGAGCTCTCTCTGGGCAGAAAAATCCGGCTGAGTATTAACTGTTCTGCTCATGAATTAAGTCAGCCAAGTAACTATATCCAGCAATTGAGTGAACAGATCGCTCACTATGGTTTTTGTCCCGGAGAGTTCACCATTGAGATCACAGAGACAGCGCTGTTATCGCAACGGCAAATCACCCGAAGTATTCTCAGCCATCTGCGTGATGCCGGTTTTAAAGTAGCGCTGGATGATTTCGGCACAGGCTATTCCAGCCTGAACTATATCCATAGTTACCCTATCGACTGTATCAAGATCGATGCATCGTTTATCAGAAATATGCTACGCAGTGACACATCAGAGAAAGTCGTCAGCTTAATCATTCAGTTGGCAAACCAGCTAGATGTTGATCTGGTCGCAGAAGGTGTGGAAGAGGAACAATCGCTGGTACGATTATATGAGATGGGCTGTACGCAGATTCAGGGATATCTATTCTCTGAACCACTGCCCCCCGAAATGATTATCAACCACCTGCTCGGGCAGCATATGCTGCAAAACAGCAAAACTCATGAGTAACAGACTCACTGATCAAATAAAGCGCAGTATGTTATCCATACCGCGCTTTATTCTGCTTAGGTTGACAAGATCAGGGTTGAAAAGATCAGAATGCCCTAACTCTGTCCCTGTTTTTCGTTCACATGTGCTGCAAGTTGCATTTCCTGCTGTTCCAGTAAGTGATCCATTTCATTCCGGTGAACAATAAACTGCTTCATTTCTTTTTTGGCGACCGAAGTTGCCATTGGGATCTTGGCTTTCATCGCATCAACCGGGCGTCCTTTCACAATTAACTCATAATGCAGGTGTGCACCCGTGACCCTTCCCGAACGACCGGATAAGCCGATTTTCTGACCACGGGAAACTTTCTGGCCACGGTGTACCAGAATCTTACTCAGATGCAGATAGCGTGTCATATAGGTGCTGTCATGACGAATGACGATGTAATTTCCGGCGTAGGGATGTTTCCGGACAATGATCACTGTGCCATCTCCGGTGGACAATACTGGCGTTCCGACAGGCGTTGCAAAGTCAGTACCATTATGAGGAATAATTCGTCCTGTTACCGGATGACGGCGGTGAGGATTAAACGAAGAACTCATACGCCAGTGGCGACTGGTTGGATAACGACGAAAAGCTTTTTGCAGGCTGTTTCCATCCTGATCATAGTATTGGCCGTCAGAATGCAGATACGCTGAAATACTTGTCCCACGGGTAAATATTTTAATCGCCTGAATTTCCCGGTTACCGGTCAGATCATCGCCGACAAACTGCTTAGACTGCACAATTTCAAGCCGATCTCCGGCGCGCAGGTCTTTTGAGAAGTTGACTTTATCTTTCAGTAAACTCACCATCTGCTCAATCTCATTGCTATTGAGCCCCAGACGATAGGCAGACTGTGAAAACGATCCCTGAATATCCCCGATGAGCGGAAACTGCTTCCAGGTTCCCGGTATTTTGATCTCCTGGTATTCATAGCTACCGTCATCCAGACGTGTATAAACCACCTGTTCGACCATACTGAATTCCAGAGACATCTTCGCAACGGAGTTGTCATCTTTACTTTTCCAGAACCTTAACGTATCACCGGGCTGAATTGTATCAAGTGCCAGATAGTTCAGATCCGTTTCCATGATTTTCAACAAATCACGGTAGCCAAATCCAAGTTGTTCAAAAATAGAACTCAGATTATCGCCGGGACGAATCACATATTCATAATCAGGCAAATTTTCAGAAGGGAGTTGCTGTTGGTCAGCAATCAGGGATTCAACAAGCTGGTTTTCAGAAATGGCAACTTCAAGGCTGTGACGCGTGGTATGATTATTCAATAAAGCATAAAACGAGATGCCTGCCAGAAGAGGCACTCCTAATATGAATATTCTCTGCCGCCTGGACAGCAGCAACATCCGCTCAACGATTGACTTTACCACGACCCCACCTTGCAAAATATATCAAAGACGTCCAAGAATAGGATTTTATGACGTAATCATCATCAGAGTAAAGTCAAAGCGCAACAATATACCCAAATGACCTCAAGATGCGGTTTCAGCGAGAACCATTGGGTATAAAAAGTATAAAGGGTATTTCAATACCCTTTATTGACTACCGATAATTGAGCAATGTTCACACAGCCCGGACATAACCAGGTCAGAATCAAGTCAAAACCAGGTTAACAATCAGATATATCAGTGACTACTGATGAGTAGAGACAAGACTATTGTCTCCTCCATATCCATTGGGAATATATTGATCAGCTCCGGGATCATTCATCCACTGGCCTTCGCCAAGCAGATAGCGGAACTGATATTCACTATCTTTCGGGAGACGAGCTTTATATTTATATGTAGAAGATTTGGCAACCTTCTTCATCGGTTCAGGTTTCCAATCCAGAAAGTCAGCTACAATTGCAACTTTGGAAGCATCCTCAGGAATATCCAACTCAAAAGTTACTTCTACTTCATCTTTCGTTTTAAAAAAGCGCTTACTAATCATCTGCAAACTCCGTTTTGTCGTTTTGCCCAGCTATCTTCGTTTCAGTCTGACCACTGTGACTTCCTTATTAAAATTAGCACCATAACTTTATGTGAGCAAAAAATAATCAGACACAGTTTATCATAGGAAAGACTACACACATCTACAATGATAAATGAAGTGCAAGTCAAATGCACAGCCATTCATATGATATTAAGCACTTATTCTATGTAACACAAATTTCATGGGTTTGATTGGTTTATTTCAATCATTCACCTACATAACGCCTATGCAACATACAAATACAATAATCTAACTTCATTTATATAATCAGCACAAAAATATGAATAAATAGACAATATAGTTGAATAGTATTGCCACAATAATCAAAAACAGATATTCTTCGCGCCTTATCATCAGGGGAAATTTCTCCAAAACCCGGTGATGAGTCCATGTTATTTTTTGAATATCTACCAGTGTCAGCTACCGGGAATAAATGCCTTTCGAAGGCGAAACTTCATCGCTGACACTTCTGAGAATGATTATGCAAGACAATATAAAGACGGCTGAAATTGAGCAGCCATCGGATTCCGGAAGCTATTTCTGGTTATTTCTGATCCCATCGCTGATGGGGGTATTTCTGTTCATGGCCCCACTCCGCTACCACGGTGATCTGACCATCCCCGTTGCTATTCTTGCAGCTTCCCTGCGTAATTTTCTTGATGATCACATCATTACAATGATTGCCATGATCATCGCCGGAATGGCAGGATTCTCTCTGCTCTACCGCTTCTATCAGCCGACAATCATTCGTCAGCAGGAATTTCTGCATCAACTGCTGTCACCATCACTGCTCTGGCTCTTGGTCAGAATCATCGGTGGTGTTGCGGCAATATCCAGTCTGTATCATTGGGGGCCAGAGATCATCTGGGAAGAGAATACTGGCGGTCTGGTATTGGAAGGTCTGCTCCCGACACTATTCTCTGTCTTCATTTTTGCAGGATTACTGCTTCCTTTATTGCTCAATTTCGGTCTGCTCGAACTGTTCGGAACGTTATTAAGCAAAATCATGCGCCCGATATTTAATCTGCCGGGACGTAGCGCTATCGACTGTATGGCATCCTGGCTGGGAGATGGCAGTGTTGGAATTCTGCTGACCAGCAAACAGTATGAAGAGAAATTTTACACCCAACGGGAAGCTGCGGTTGTCGGTACAACATTCTCAGCGGTTTCAATTACGTTCAGCCTGGTTGTGATTGCACAGGTAAAACTCGAACATCTGTTCCTGCCGTTTTATGGCACGATATGTCTTGCCGGTATCGTTGCGGCAGTTATTCTGCCCAGAATTCCACCGCTGAGTCTGAAGAAAGATCTGTATGTCGACGGGAGTCAGCCCGATCAGGCAGCGGACGAAATTCCCTCAGGTTATCATGCATTCTCCTGGGGAATGCAACTGGCGATACAGCGGGCAAAGCAGGTCAAATCATGGCGTACAATTCTGGCGGAAGGCGTGCGTAATGCGGCTGACATGGTTTTTGGTGTCTTACCCGTTGTCATGGGGCTGGGAACTATCGCACTCGTCGTGGCTGAGCACACTTCTGTATTTGCGATACTGGGGCAGCCTTTCATTCCATTCTTACAGTCACTCGGCGTTCCGGAAGCTGTTCAGGCATCAGAAACCATCGTCGTCGGTTTTGCCGATATGTTTATTCCGGCGATTCTGGCTTCAGGAATCGATAATGAAATGACTCGTTTTATTATTGCCGCAATGTCCGTTACCCAGCTGATCTATATGTCAGAAGTCGGTGCATTGTTGTTAGGAAGTCGGATTCCGGTCAATATTATCGAACTTTTCATTATTTTTATCCTGAGAACGTTGATCACTTTACCTGTAATTACCGGCATGGCTCATCTGATATTTTAAGCCTTCGTTCTGGCCGGTTGTTCTGAACGTATGATACCAATTCAGATAATGATCTGATGGTATGAAACATTACCGACCTGAATTAACCTCGCATAAAAAAGCCCCTTCACAGAAGGGGCAAAATTTACCATCGCTTATTATTATAGAATCTTGTTATCAGCACTGAAGCGTCAATGCTCTGAACCTACTGTGGACTTCCCACATCAGCATTAACCGAAGTCACCATTCACATAGCCACGGGTACGGTCATCTTTCGGCTCACTGAAAATAACCTGTGTATCATCATGCTCAACCAGTTCTCCCATCAGGAAGAATGCCGTCCGGTCAGAAATACGGCGGGCCTGCTGCATAGAATGCGTCACAATGACGATGGTGTAGTTTTTCTTCAGCTCTTCCATCAGTTCTTCGATTTTATGGGTCGCAATCGGATCCAGTGCCGAAGTTGGTTCATCCATCAGAATGACATCCGGTTCCATCGCAATCGTACGGGCAATACACAAACGTTGTTGCTGGCCACCGGACAAACCGAATGCGTGAGATTTCAGACGATCTTTAACTTCATCCCACAATGCAGCACCCCGCAATGAACGCTCAACCACTTCATCAATGTGTTTTTTATCTTTAATTCCCTGGGCACGTAGTCCGTAGGCTACGTTTTCATAAATACTCATAGGGAAAGGGTTTGGCTTCTGGAATACCATGCCAACTTTGATACGCAGATCAGAGACATCGACATCACCGTAGATATCTTCTCCATCCATCATCAGCGTACCGGTAATTTTTACCCCTTCAATCAAATCATTCATGCGATTCAGGCAACGTAGCAGAGTCGATTTACCACAACCGGACGGGCCGATCAGAGCCGTCACCTGACGTTGTGGAATTGGTAGATTAATCGCTTTTAATGCCTGATTTTCACCGTAATATAAGTTTAAGTTTTCAATCGCAAATTTGTTCATTGTCTTCAGTCTCAAATAATTCTTTACTACATCCTGCAACTAAGCCGGGCTATTTTAATAGGTTGCTGTGTTAAATCGCTTAGCAATCAGCTTAGTGACCATGTTAATCAGGAGCACAACCACGATCAGAACCGTCGCCGTTCCGTAAGCCTGATTCCACTCTTCTACGGTAAACAGCTCAGTGGTCAGCTTATACAGATGCACGGTCAGTGTACGTCCTGAATCAAGCAGGGAATCCGGTATCCGTGCAACCATTCCGGCAGTTAAAAATACCGGAGCCGATTCACCGATAACCCGGCCGATACTCAGAATGACAGATGTCAGAATACCAGGAATAGCACTCGGCAGAATTAGTCGCCAGATTGTATAGATTTTTGAAGCGCCTAAACCGTACGAACCTTCGCGGTAGGTCTGAGGAACGGCCATTAATGCCTCTTCCGTCGTACGGATGATCACCGGCAGGATCAGAATACTCAGTGTCAGCGCTCCGGACAGGATTGAAAATCCAAACCCGAGAATTGCAACAAAGAAAGTCATTCCGAACAGACCGAAAATAATTGACGGAATACCGGCAAGAGACTCGGTACAGAATCGAATGACTTTTACCAGCCGGCTACCGACTTTCGCATATTCCGTCAGATAGATAGCCGTCATAATTCCCATCGGTGCGGCAACAGCAATCGATGCGATCACCATATACAGCGTGGAAATAATCATTGGGAAGATCCCATGTTCATCACCGATACGGGTATAGTTGTCCGAGACGAAATGCCAGTCGACGTGCTGAAGGCCATTCGAAAGAATATACCAGATAATCCAGAACAAAAATCCGACAGTAAACGCGGCAGATAACCAGATAAATGCGCGCAGGATATTATCTTTAAACTCTCGGGACTGCTTTAATTTTACGCGGTTCATAAGTTACTTCGCCTTTTCTCTGTTCAGATATAACAATGCGGCATTCAGCATCATAATAAAGACCAGCAACACAACGCCGGTCGCATAAAGTGCATTCGCATGAACACCACTGGCATAAGACATTTCAATCGCAATATTTGCAGTCAGCGTACGTGCTGAGTCGAGGATTCCCTGAGGCATCGCCGGGGCGTTCCCCATCACCATGATAATTGCCATGGTTTCACCCAGAGCACGGCCAATCCCCAGAATCACACCCGTCATAATCCCTGAACGGGCAGCCGGAACGAGGAGTTTAAAAATAGTGAAGATATTTGAAGCACCCAATGCCAGAGAGCCTTCTTTGTATGCGGCAGGTACAGCTCGAATCGAAGTCTCAGAAACGGTAATGACTGTCGGCAGAATCATCACGCCCAATACAATCATTCCCGCCAGAATGGTGTTACCGGCAGGTACGTCAAACACTTGTTGAATCAGAGGAACAATAATGATTAGCCCGAAGAAGCCATAAACGACAGAAGGGATTCCAGCCAGCAGTTCAACAGCCGGACGAATAATATCAGCCAGACGTTTCGGTGCAATTTCGGCAATGAATATCGCGGTTAACACTCCGATCGGAACACCGATAACAACCGCTCCAAATGTCGACACAACCGATGCAACGATCATCGTTGCAACACCATACAGTGCCGGTGGCAGCCAGTCTTCTCCCAAAACAATCCCAGAGATACCGACTTCTTCGAATGCAGGAATACTTTCCTTAATAATAAAATAAGCAATGACAAAGAGTGAAACGATACCAATGACGGCACTGGTCAGAAACAGACCATGGAAGATTCTTTCTTTCCAGTCAATACGTTTCCCGGCACGTAGTTTCCGGGGAGAAACAGAACCCTGTGCTGTTCGATCGTTCATAAACTTGTCACTATTCGTTGTTGCGATGGTCATAATCTTCTTCTCACTTATCGGACAGAGTCCGCGTGAACAGAAAAGGCTCAGCCAAATTCTGGCTGAGCAATATCAAAATAAGATCCAAACTTAGTGGATAGAGATGTAGCCTTTGTTGTCTACAATTTTCTGCGCTTCTTTCGTCAGCATCCAATCCAGGAATTTCTTCGTTTCAGCAGAAGGCTTACCTTCGCGGTAAAGAACCAGGAACGGACGGGCAACTTTATAAGAACCGTTTTTCACATTGGTGACATTCGCTGCAATACCATCAATTGCCAGAGGGTGAACAGTCGAGTCAACAGAACCTAAAGAGATATAACCGATTGCATATGGGTTTGACGCAACCATTGTTTTCAGGCCACCGTTACCATTTGCAACCTGAGCACGTTGAGAGATAGCAGAAACTTTCTTACCACCAATCTTCTTCTTCAGCTCCATGATTTCTTCAAATGCGCCACGTGTACCAGATGCTGTATCACGAGTGATCGCAACGATTGGCTTGTCGTTTCCGCCAACGTCTTTCCAGTTGGTGATTTCACCACGGTAGATTGCAGAAACCTGTTCAGAAGTCAGACCTTTCAAATTGTTTTTCGGGTTCACTACAACTGCGATACCGTCACGGGCAATCACTTCTTCAACCAGTGTTGACTCTTTTTCAGAAGATTTCAGATTACGGGAAGACATACCGATATCTGCACTACCATTTTTTGAGGCTTTGATACCTGCAGAAGAACCAGGACCCTGAACCTCAATAAAAACGTTTGAGTGGTCTTTCATGTAAGTTTCTGCAAATACTTCCATCAGTGGAGTAACACTACTAGAACCCACTGCTGAGATCGTTTCCTTCGCTGAAGCAACGTTCACTGATAATGCACTGATAAGAGCAACTGCACCGATAACTGTTTTTTTCATCACTATATCCTTAAGTGGCTTGATTGCCGTTTGTGTTTTGTTTCAACGAGGGTCACTTTAGGCTGGAAATATGACAATTGTGTTTCAATCCGTTTAAGCCTGTATGACAAATGATGAAATTATTTTTTGTGACCATGATTCCAACAAAATCGCCCTAAACTCATCGGACCACTTTAATAAAAATCTATACATAACAGTGATATAAGTCATGATCACAATAGAACGCATCATATTCAACCCATTGATTAAAATAGGAAATCACACCTATGACCCGCTATATTTGGCATTGAATTATTCAGGTTACGGGCTAGAATCGATAACAATGTCAATTATTCGAGGTTAAAAGCATGCGCCAGCTCATAAGTCGATGGTCCATCAAAGTCCAGGTTATTATTCCGGTCCTGATGACCCTGGTTCTGTTAGCAACAGGTGTGATCTACACCACCAATCATCTTAGCCAGGCTTTTAATGGCGTCTCAACTTCAACAACGCGTATCATTCAGAATAAAGATGATCTGACAACAATCATCGATAATATCTATGCAATGCGGATTCGCGCTATCTATAGTATTTTCCGCCCTGAAGATGCAAAAACGTTAACGGCTGTTCTGCGGGAAAAGCAAAAAATTAATGCCCAAATGCTGAATCGATTAAGTCGCATGCCACTCATCAAAGATGAGGTGACTGCACTGCATCAGGCCATGAATGAGTATGTCCGTTATTCCATTGAAGTTATGCTACCGTTGATGCACGAAAAGCATAGTACCGAGCAGCGTCGCCCTGATTTTGACCAACGCTATCAACAGGCTTCAGAGACTTACCGCACCGACGGAAGAAATATGGTGAAAGCTGTCCGGGATCTATCAGAACAGATGAATAATGTCGCACTTCAGGAAGTCGCGACACATGGACAGAAGCATCATTCAATTCTCACCTATGCCATTATCGGGCTAGTGATCATCTTACTTGTCGCAGCAATTTTCGCCTGGATTCTGGCCGGTATTATTGTCGCTCCTATTCATCGGTTACAGGCTGCGATGCGGCAGGTTGCTCAAGGAGATTTGACTATAAAAATCAGAGACGAAGGAAATAATGAACTCTCTTCTCTGGCCCGGGATGTGAACGCAACAGTCATTCAGCTACGGCGGACAACCCAGACTCTGACCGCCATCAGCGCTGATGTTGCTTCGGCAGCAACAGAGCTGGCAACAGTGATGACACAGTCGAGTGCAAACTTTGACCATGAGAAGAACGATCTCGAGCAGGTGGCATCGGCTGTCTCTCAATTAGAAGTGACGGCTAATGATGTGACAGGCCATGCCCAGCAGGCAGACACAGCGGCCCGTCAGGCAAATCAGCTCGCCAGAAAAAGTCTGGATATATTTGAGCAGACCGGCCGTCTCAGTGCACAGATGGCCGGACAAATCGGTGATGCCGCTCAGGTCGTCGCTTCACTGAAAACCCAGTCGGAACAGATTGGTAAAGTAATTGAGGTCATTGAAGGAATTTCCGAACAAACCAACCTGCTGGCACTCAATGCTGCGATTGAAGCGGCACGAGCCGGAGAAAGTGGCCGTGGATTCTCTGTCGTCGCTGATGAAGTCCGCCTGCTGGCAGCCAGAACTCAGGAATCAACTCAGGAAATTCAGGAAATCATCGAAACACTACAACAGCAATCCGGTATCGCCAACGAGAGTATGACGACCAGCCTGAGTATGCTGGATAAGAATCAGTCAATGGTTCAGGAAGTCCGGACATCACTCGATCATATCGTTGCATCGATTGAAAATCTGGAAGCAGTCAATGCTCAGGTTGCATCCTCTTCAGAAGAACAGCGGGAGGTAACATCAGACATCAACCGGAACATCAATAATATCTATGAGCTGGTCACACAAAATGTCACAGGAATCATCCAGTCGGCAGAATCCAGTCAGGAGCTGTCAACGCTGGCCGAACAGCAAAAGCAGCAACTAAGTTACTTTAAACTGAGCTGAGCCTTCGCCTGCAAAAATGCCGTGACATTTACTGTGTCACGGCATCAATCACACCACTGAATCAAATCTCAGGAGTCATCATCCTGACTGACCGGTTTCTTACGCGGAATAAAGACTGCATCTCCTACTGGAGTATTCTGATAAAAGCCCTTGTCGCGTTGAGGAGCTTTCTTTTTCTCTGGTTTCTTTGTCTGCCGGAGCGGTGTTTTTTTATTTACCGGTTTACCTTTCAGTGCTTTCTTCGGTGCAATCCCTTTGAATTTGCCGGTTAAGCCCTCAAAGACTGAAAATGTAATTGTTCGCGCCAGAAACGCTTCAATTCTTTTGAAACTGTCCCAGTCTTTCGGACCAACCAGAGAAATCGCATCGCCTTTACTTCCGGCCCGGCCAGTCCGTCCAATCCGATGCACATATTCTTCGGTATGCTTTGGCATATCGAAATTAATCACGTGTGTCACTGTACTGATATCCAGCCCCCGGGAAGCAACATCAGTTGTAACCAGAATCTTAAACACACCTCGTTCAAACTGGCTCATAATCGTGTTGCGCTGGTTCTGATTCAGCTCACCGCTTAATGCAACAGCCTTTAATTTTTGCTGATTCATTTTCTCCGTCAGTCGCTCAGTATCAGCACGGGTTGCCGTGAAGATAATGATCTGACGATAAGACTCGGATTCAAGAATACGATTCAGAATCGCTTCTTTATGATCAAGGTGATCACACAAATAGAACCGCTGGGTGATATCCTGATGCTGCTCATTCGACACCCCAACGGCAATCCGTTTCGGCTGATTCAGCATTTCCATCGCAATATCGTTGACTTCTGCATGATCCAGTGTGGCAGAAAACATCAGTGTCTGACGGCGGCGGTGTTTGGCTGCCCGGTGAATACGACGTAGTTGTGGTTCAAACCCTAAATCCAGCATTCTGTCGGCTTCATCAAGAATCAACGTTTCCAGACCATCCAGAAACAATGAACGGTGCTCCAGGTGATCGGCTAAACGCCCTGGTGTAGCAACAATAAATTTGGGGTAACGACGCAGAGCTTTCACTTGATCGTTGAAGTTTTCTCCTCCGACAATCAACACAGCTTCGTAAGACATTCCCCCCAGCATGGTCCGTAGTTCCCCGTAAACCTGCTTGGCCAGTTCCCGGGTTGGTGCCAGAATAAGCCCTCGGGGATCTTTTGCAGAGAATGCTTTGCTTTTTAATGATTTATGCAGCATTGGTAATACAAAAGCCAGCGTCTTGCCCGAACCTGTTTTTGATGATGCCAACAAATCCTTTCCGGCAATACTCAGAGGAATCGCTTTCTGTTGTATTTCCGTTGCCTGCTTAAAACCGTAGTGCTTTACGTTCTTAAGTAAGCGATTATCTAAGCCTAAATCTTTAAACTGCAAAGGAGTCTCCAATTATTTGATGACCGAATCACCCCCGGAAATTCAGGGGGACTGAATTAAACGCGCTATCATAGCGTAATTCCCCATAGGTGAATAGAGAAAAGAGGTACAGCGATCACTGACCGAAATCGGCCAAAATCGAGTTATTTTCTCATAAGGTTTTCATATCTCTTATTTTCCTCTGACTTTCCATTGTCTGTTTCAGTGCTACAATCATAAAACATACTACCTGTTGCCGTCGTATCAGCCAGAAATGATGGGGAAACAGGTAACTTTGAGCCGAAAGAGCAATGAAGGAGTTCACAATGAACAAAGTATTTTTGGCAGTGGCAGCATCTGGGGTTGTCTTTCTTTCCGGATGTGCCTCCAGCACAGACAGCGCAACCATGGCGAAAATGGATGAATTAAGCAATCAAGTCAGCCAGTTAAGTGATGAGGTTGCGACACTTAAAAACGGTCAGATGATGCTCAGTGATAAGATCGATCAGAATTCTGAATCCATAAGTGCCGTACGGGAAGAGGCTCAGAGAGCCAATGAACGTATCGATCACATTGCCCAGTCTTACACCAAATAACGACTCTTTCCAATTGTGATTAATTCGGGGCAACATTTGTTGCCCTGAGTTTTATCCGTAGCTTTACTGGCCTTTCACCACTTCAACCGGAATACCGTTTTTACTGATCAATGCTGCTCTGGCTTTCTGATCTGAATGATGAAATTCTTCCATCCACCAGCTGAGCTCCTGAGGCAGAACCAGCGGTTTCTTACTTCCGTTACTCCGTGTCAGCGGTTCATGTGCTTCGACAAACACGGAACGATCCGGCTCTAGAGATACCTTAACAGGCTCATCAATCACCCGGACTTTTTCTCCGATACGAACATGATGAAACAACCAGTCAATATCTTTCGGATTCATCCGGATACAACCGGAACTGACCCGTAATCCGATACCGAAATCTTTATTCGTTCCATGAATCAGATAATCACCGGAACCATAAGCCAGCCGTAATGCAAACAGCCCCAGCGGGTTTTCCGGACCGGAAGGAACAACCGGGGGAAGCTCAATGCCTTTCTTCTGATATTCAGCCCGAATTGACTGAGGAGGTGTCCAGGTTGGATTTGCTCTCTTCTGGCTGATTTTGGTTTCCATCTCTGGTGTATCCCGCCCTATCCGGCCAATACCGACCGGAAAGATATGTACCAGATGCTTGTCCGGCTCAAAGTAGTAAAGTCTCAGCTCTGCCAGATTAATCACAATTCCCTGCCAGGGAACATCCGGCAGAATCGTCTGAGCCGGTATCGTCATCACATGTCCGGCCTGAGGCAAAAACGGGTCAACACCGGGATTTGCTTCCATCATCGTCAGAAAACCCACATCATAGGTATCAGCAATATGCGCCACCGTTTCACCTTTCTGCACTTCATGATAGGCAATTTTCCCCACAATACGGCTTCCCTGAACCGGGAAGTCATATGTTCTGGCCTGTACACCCTGACAAAAAATTATGAGAGCCAACAGCAGGCTACGAATCATGACAACCATTATCCTTTGCTTTACGGTAAAGAGATAAGGTTAGCGTTCTTTCCACCTGATGATCAACGATTGGTTGAGGATATGACAGAGAACTCACACATGGTGCGTTCCAGGGTTCATGAATCCATCGTTTGGATACGCCTTGTAATTCAGGGATCCAGTGACGGACAAAATCACCTTCCGGGTCAAACTTTTTCCCCTGAGTCACCGGGTTAAAAATCCGGAAGTAAGGCTGACCATCGCACCCGGTTGAAGATGACCATTGCCATCCTCCGTTATTGGCAGCAAAATCACCATCGATCAACCGACTCATGAAATAACGTTCACCTTCCCTCCAGTCAATATGTAAGTCTTTGGTCAGGAAGCTGGCAACAATCATCCTCAGACGATTGTGCATCCATCCGGTTTGATTCAGTTGTCTCATCGCAGCATCAACGATCGGATAACCAGTCACTCCCTGCTGCCAACATTGCAGGTATTCCGGAGCATGATGCCAGATCAGTTGTTCCCCCCAGGGGTGAAAGCTTTTACCCCGGCACACCGACGGCTGAAAATAAACCAGATGCTGATAAAATTCCCGCCAGATCAATTCATTCAACCAAGACTCAGCCCCTGCTGATAAAACACCATGCTGCGACTCCTGATACAATCTTGCCAGACACTGACGTACAGATAATGCCCCAATCGCCAGATAGGGAGATAAGCCGCTGGTTGCTGTCAGAGCCGGAAAGTCACGCTGTTGATGATACTCACCGACACGTTCACGGCAAAAAGTCCGCAGCAGATCCCGGATCTGATTTGTCTGTACCGGCCATGCAGCACTGGATATCCGTGGATAGCTGAAAGGTTCACAGCAATCATCCACATTCAGTAAATCCGTTGTCTGTGGCCTGACCGCCGGTGATGTAGTAGTCACCTTCGGCACTGAAGCCAGTACTCGCCAGGCTTTCTGGAAAGGGGTAAATACTTTAAAAAATTCTCCTTGCTTATTGAGTACCTGCCCGGGTGGGAGCAGACACCTATCATGGAACTCCCGGCAGGCGATCCCCAGAGCCAGAAGCTGCTGTTTCAGCTCTTGATCCCGGAGACATTCATTAAGTTCATACTCTATGTTCAGCAAAACTTCATTGACCATCAGTCGCTGCGCCAAAGAGATAACCGCCTCGACACTTTCGTCAAAAGAGCCGACTTCCTGATAGAATAAAGGGACATTCAACTGCCTGAGTTCAGCACGAATCACCGCCAGGCGCCGGTAAATCAGGTCAGCCTGTATCGGTGCCATGTCATGTTGCTGCCACTGTCCGGGAGTTGCAATAAAGACAGCGCACACCGGTTCACCACTCTGGATTGCCTGATGCAGTGCCGTATGATCAACTGTTCTTAAATCACGTCTGAACCAAACCAGTTTCATTCTGATTCAACCTCCTGTTCACCAAACTGTTGTAACAAACCGGCACAGGAGATCACTAATGGTGTCTGTCCTGCTAATGGTGTCTGTCCTGCTAACATTTGTCCCGCAGACGTTTCCGTTTCTGACGTCTGTCCCTGTAATTTCTCCAACTGAGTCATCACCTGCCGCTGCTTTTTCGTCGGAGCCCGGTTAGAAAAAAAGTCGATGCGCTGAAATGTACCCCCGGAAACATGATCGATTAATCCGGAAAGCTCCTCCACACCATCAAGAAACACGGCAAAATAGCCTTGCTCTGCAATCTGTAATGCCCGTAGCCATGCCCAAAGGCTGCCAACAGCATCCAGACTGACACACAGACATTTTCCCAGATGACTCGCCCGGTTTGCTGAAGTCATCATCCAGGCAAACTGACCGACCATAATCGCCTGAAACAGACCTCTCTGAATCGACTGTTGCGATCCTTTCATCCGGCTCAGGGCTTCATCTGCCGGAATAATGAACTGTTGTCTGACGATCTCCAGCGGATAAGTTTTCAATACTGAAATAACCACCGTCTCAGCTTTGCCCCGATTCAACTGCGCCAGTGCTGCAAGAAATGTTTCGCATTCTTCCAGTACGGGTGAATGGGGTGGCTGAACTTCTGAAGATCCGGCAGTCTGTAGCAGATGAGCAACATTGCCGATCGATATACCTTTCACCAGCCAGTTCTGGATCTGCTGAATTAACTCAATATCCCGTTCACTATATAAACGGTGTCCTTTTTCTGTCCGTTGCGGCTCGATCAGGTGATAGCGCCGTTGCCAGGCCCTGAGCGTCACCGGCTTCACCCCAGTGATGGCCGATACTTCACGAATTGCATAACGTTTTTCTTTAGAGTCCATAGCGTAACTTCAGTGTCTGAGGATAAGGATTTAAGTAATGTTGTTGTGCCAGATACGGATTCGGATACATGGTCAGATAATGTTGAATCAACGTGACCGGTACCAGTATTGGCAACAGTCCCTGACGGTACTCATGAATAATCCGGGTCAGTTCTGCTTTCTGAACAGGCCCGAGCAGGCGTTTAAAATATCCCTGAATATGCATCAGCACATTGGTACAGTTTTTACGGCTGGCCGATTTAGATAATGCCTGCATCAGCCCAAGCCGGTATTGTTCAAAGAAATCTTCCTGCTTCTCGTTTCCCATCATGGCGACCATCTGTCCGAGAGCCCGGTAGGCTTTTGGATCATGGGCCATCAGCGTAAACTTATACCGACTGTGAAACGCGACAACTTTTGCCGGTGTCGGCTGCGAACCGACTGACTGATATAAATCATGCAAACAGAAAACCCGTAGTATGAAATTTTCCCGTAGATTGGGATCATTCAGACGACCATCTTCCTCAATCGGCAACCAGGGCATTTTTTCCATCAACCGCTGCGTATATAAACCGACACCGCCTTTACGAACCCCATTTTTATGGTAAACCTTAACCTGCTGCATCCCACATGTCGGTGACTTTGCAGCAACTACATAACCACACAGCGGATTCTGCAAGCGACTCAATTCAGATAAGGCTGTATCCGTAAACACTGACAGTTGCCCAGTATAATCCATAGCATCATTTTTCGTTTCCACCAGCCGAATCGCTCCCTCCTGTTCAAACTGACGAATGGTGGGTCTGGGAACCGACATCCCGGCGCCTATTTCAGGACAAACCGGAACAAACTCCAGGAATGAAGCCAGAGACTCCGTTACAAAATGGTTTTTCTTATGTCCACCATCAAAGCGAACACGTTGCCCAATAACACAACTACTCACACCAACCGGGATTTTTGTTTCCATTGTCCTGCCCCTATTGCTATACCAAAATAGTTATACAAAAAATGAAGACGTATAGTAACTATAGCAGGTTGTACAAAAAAAGATCATGTATCATTTTTATTTTTATCGTTGGTTTAATTCTGTACTTGTCAAAATATCGACCAGAAATATTTTTCACCCTTCTGAAATCATCTTATGATGGTTACTGTGTAAAAACTAAAAGAAGCCATTTGATGATTTGTTTCGGGTAATCAGCAACTATTGGCACATTTTATGCCTAAAACAACCCGGACGCTGGTTTCAACGACCATATAAGTCTGTAGAATGAGTCCCTGATTTGAGATTATGACCAGGATTCCTGTCATAAATAATCCCGGCCAGGATAATAAGAGCAGTTTGTCGGAGTGACGTAACAAAGGAATAATTAAGTTTGGAAAAAAGCCTTTATCTCCTTGAAATTGAAATAGAGCAGCTCAAACGCCGTTTCGAGTTTGCGCCTGCAGACGTTCTGTCTGAAGCAGACCAATGTCTGATACGTTCCAGACAAATTCACTTCGCTGAAGGTATCATCCAGTGCCTTATGCTGATGTGCCGATGCTCACTGTTGCTGGGAAAACATACTCAGGGTATCCGATGTGCCAAGGAAGCTCTGGCCGCTCAAAATGAACTGGATAACGACGAATATTTGCCGGAAATACTTCACCTCCATGCACTGCACTTTTGGGAAGAGGGGAAATTTTATACCGCCCAGCAGTACTGGATCCATGCTCTGGAACAGGCCGCCCTTGAAGAAGAAATCGATATTCTTATTGAAAGCTTATTAGGACTGGGGAATATCTGGCGCAGTACTCACGAATATCATCTGGCCTGCGCAACCCATGAGCTGGCGGTCAAAGTAGCCAATAATACTCGTCAGGAGTCTCTTGAAGGGCGCGCCAGAATTTTGTGGGCATGGGATTTATATCTGCTGAACCGCTATGTTGACATGTTAACGGTACTCGATGGAGCGCTGGAAGTTCTGGAAGATAGTCATTTCCAACAGCAACTTGCTGAGGTCTGGGATTTTCGGGCACTGGCACTATTGGGGCTGGAACGTCTGGAAGATGCCGAAGAAGCGGCCAGAAATGCCCACGATCTGGCAGTCGCCAACAATCTTTCCTGGGTGAAAGCACACTCGTATGTCAACCGGGCTCGTCTGGAGATGTTACGTCAGAATATGGTCGAGGCAACCGCTCTGCTCAACCGGGCAGAACAGGCAGCACGGGATACTACCAATGATGAACTGCTGGCACTGGTCTATTATCAGCAATCACTGGTTGCTGAACAGCAACAGGATTATCAGGCTGCATTATCGGCTTTCAAGCGATACCGCAGTTACTCGACCTCACAACTGAAGATCCAGACAAACCGGGAAAGTAAAGATAAAATCCGTAACTCAAAGAAGCAGTTGGAACAGAGAGCCAGAAAGCTGATCAACCGGATTCGGGGACAATATGAGTATGATCCGGAAAAACATCTCTCCAATGTCGTTTCGGAGACTTACTGGTGGGAACAACTGGTTTTATTTAAAACGGCTCTGAAATCTTCAAACTATTCTGTTGTCATTATTTATCATGAGAATCCAAGATACATTGATGCCTGTACCGAGCTGACACACTCTTTATGTTCAAAACAGGATCTTGTTTCCCGTTTAAGCTCGGATCGTCTGGGATTATTGCTTGCAGACAAAGGCGACGATGCTCGACAGGTTTTTCATATTTTACAGCAGATGATTAAAATTTATCCTTGGGGAAGAAAAGGTCTGACAGGAAAACTTCCGGATATTTCACTTCATGATATCCTCTCCTTCCCGTTTACATTAGATCAACTTACTGAATTACCACTGAAAGGGTCGTAGAATGCAAGACTTACTCGATAAAGTAAAAGATGCTGGTCTTGATGTTACATCCGTTAGTGGAGAGGAAGCGATTGCCTTCTGGGAACGAGTCAAAAACGATATTGCTTCAACACCATGGCAAAAAGCACAGTGCTATATTATCAGTGCCGAATACAGAGCATCGCTGAATCAGTTTCAACAAAGTATTGAGGAATTGAAAACAGCGTTAAAACTCCTGCAATTACCTCAGGATGCAGAGAGAATCTTATCGATTGAAATTAGTTTAAGTGAGCGTTTTATTGAAATCGGTGATTACCAGACAGCCTTGCAAGAATACATTTCTATTTCAAATATTGCTGTTGAGCACGGTTTTATTGATGAATATGCTCAGGCAGTCCTTGGTATGGGCTCACTCTGCCATCGCTACGGCGAAGCCGCAAAAGCACTCCGCTTTTATCAGAAAATCGACAGTATTGATCATGCAATGTCCAGTCGTGCACTGCGTCTGAAGTACAAAGTCTGTATGCTTGCCTGTTACATTGATCTCAAAAATTATAAGCGGGCAGAAGCACTCATCAAAGAGTGTGAAGAACTCAGTATACTGGTCAGTGATAAAACGCTGGCGGGTCAGATTCTCCTGTACAAAGCAAAAATTTGCCTTGCCAGAAACAATGTCACCGACGCCTTGCAGATCATTGCTGCTGTGCCTTATACAACCCGGCATAACTATCTCGCATCACTTTCATGCCTGATTAAAATCGAGCTTTCTCTCTGCTTCATGCAGATAGGAAAAGCACACATTGCAGAGATGCTGCTTCTGAGCCAAAACAAAAAAATTGCCTCTTTTACACATCCGGAACTGAAAAAAGATTTGTATCAGGCCCTGAGTAATATTTATGAATATCAGCATAAATATCAGCAGGCTCTGGATTGTCAGAAACGGGCCTTTCAGGTTGAAACCGATCTGATGAGGCGGATTCCGATCGGAGACTTAGGCGCAACTCAGCTACGCCGGTTATCCCGTTTTGAACTGCAGTTAAAACTCATTCTGTCAGAAATTGAAAACCGGGAACTCAAAGAAACCACGGAAAACCAGAAAAATACAGTGGCCCAGTTACAACAGGATGTGTTTACCGATCCGCTGACCAAGCTACACAATCGCCGCTGGCTGGAAACTAAACTCAAAGATCTGTTACTTCATGAGACATCTTTTGCATTTTTAGTCGTTGATATCGACCATTTCAAATCAATTAACGATGAACTCAGCCACCTTGTCGGAGACAAAGCCATCGTCAACGTTTCAAGTAAGCTGAGTGGCTATTTCAATTTCAAACAAGCATCCTGCGTCCGTTTCGGAGGCGAAGAATTTCTGGTCATTCTCGAAGATGTCACACTGGAAGAAGCACAAATGCATGGTGAACACTTCCGTGAACATATTTACCAGTTTAACTGGCAGGATATTCTGGGGGAACGAGGCTTAACAGTCAGTATCGGTATTACATTACACAAAGAAGGGGAAAATACTCAGCGTACCTTCTACAGAGCTGACAAAGCCTTATACCGCGCGAAAGCAAATGGCCGTAACCAAGTCTGTACCGAGTAAGAAATAGTCCCTTTATTGTGTGGACAGCAGCCCTGTTGCTGACCGTCCACATATCCGCTCTATTATATCTACTGCCATTGCAGCACTTTAACTTCATTTCCCCGGCCGGGCACTCTGGGAATATTCAGAGCCAGAATTAAAGAAAGACATGCCAGTCCGGCTCCAATGTAAAACACCATTGCCGGAGAGACCATCCAGATCATGCCGAAAGAAGCAGGAATAACAACAGCTGCAATATGGTTAATCGTGAAAGAAACACCTGCCGTCGATGCCATATCTGCCGGGTCAGCAATTTTCTGAAAATACGTTTTGATAGCCAGAGCCAGAGCGAAGAACAGATGATCGATGACATATAGTCCTGCGGCATAATGACTGTTTTCAACGACAGCATAGCCGATAAACACAACTAGTAATCCCAGATATTCTACGACCAGAGCCCGTTGTTCACCGATCCGGCCAATAGCCCGGCCAATCCGTTTGGCAAATAAAAAGTTAAACAAATAGTTGATCAAAAACAGTAAAGTTATTTCTCCGGCGGAGTAACCAAATTTTTCTACCATCAGAAAACCGGCAAATACCGTAAAAATCTGCCGACGGGCACCACTCAGAAATGTCAACATGTAATATAGCCAATAACGTTTTCTCAGCAGCAATTTCTTATTCTGGACCGTATGAGCCTGATACTGTGGGAAAGCACTCCAGGCAAACAAAGCCAATAAAAATGCAATGCCACCAGTGACCATATAAACCCATAGATAAGGTAACGAAAAAACCTCTAACATGACCCACAGCGCACCGTAAGTCAGTAATGATGCGAAGGCACCAACTGAAATCATACGGCCAAGCATCTCCGGCGCTTCGTCTTTATTCATCCACTGTAGTGTCAGAGACTGCTTCATTGTCTCCATATAGTGGAATCCCGCAGACATCAGTAAAGTCGTCAACAACAGCCCGGAAAAGGACGGGAAAAAGCCGGTTATTGCTGTCCCAGCCGTTAGCATCAATAAGGCAATCACCAGAAACCGCTGTTCTCTGATAAAAGGCAGA
This sequence comes from Vibrio mangrovi, assembly GCF_024346955.1. Classification (NCBI taxonomy): domain Bacteria; kingdom Pseudomonadati; phylum Pseudomonadota; class Gammaproteobacteria; order Vibrionales; family Vibrionaceae; genus Vibrio; species Vibrio mangrovi. Next base: position 1,274,196 of record NZ_AP024884.1, read on the forward strand.
ATGAATACTGCAGTAAAAGCCAGTAAACCGGGAATCTCTCTGACACTTTGTAAGATCCCCATATCTGCACCATTAAACTGTGCTTTTTCAATCGCAAAGTTGTTCAGTAGAGCCATCCAGCTTGAAAAAGCTATCGGAACAATAACTGAAACAATTAACAAAAAATTCGTTGGGGTCTGCCAGCTGTAAGATTGCCGATTCAACATGATCACCATTTATATTTCAGAAGGTTTATATTTTGAAAAGCTTATGTTTGAAACAGCTTATGTTTTAAACAGGAATGATATCATACGCTGTTCGGATACAAATGAGAACTGATATCACCTGATACAATAGTACACATTTGATACAAAAATCAGGGAACGGCATGCTAAATCATGCTCAGACACGTTGGGAGAAACGGATAAACAACACAAAAAAAAAGCCAAGTGCAAATCGCACTTGGCACAATCAATGTGAACAATGTTATTCACTAACAACGTCAGTTGGCTAGGTGACCCTCGGCTTAATAAGGGTCACTCAGTATAATGCACAAGCCGTGCCAACTTTAAAAAGTTCATAAAATACAAAGAAATTGTCTATATGGCCAGCAATTAAGTGCACCCTGTTGAGTAGTTCGTTTGCATTTTGCAAACATCTTCGTTCATTTTGCAAAGAGCAAACATAACCTGAACACCGATTTTGCAAACTCTATGGGGATCTCAACAGGAATTCGATATACTGAACGCCTGACAACTCTTTATATACAAACTGACCCCAATGAATTATTTCATCACCTTCTTAAAAGGTCTGGCAATGGGTGCTGCTGATGTCGTCCCAGGCGTCTCCGGCGGTACTATTGCTTTTATTACCGGTATCTATGACAAACTTCTGGAAAGTATCCGACGGATTAATCCCAGATTGATCGCTTACCTGCGCCAACATGGCTTTGCTGCAATGCTACGCCATATCAACGCATTATTTCTGGTTAGCCTCTTTGGTGGTATTTTTGTCAGCATTCTCACACTTGCCAAACTCATCTCCTGGCTACTTATTGCTTATCCGATTCCACTCTGGTCCTTTTTCTTCGGCCTGATTCTGGTCTCCGTTTACCATATTTTCAGACAAATTGAGCGTAAACGCCTTGCCGATCTGGCCGGATGTGGGATTGGAATACTTTTCGCCTACACCATTACCGTCTTACAACCTCTCAACCTGGAACCATCACTTCCCAATGTTTTTATCGCAGGATGTGTCGCAATCTGTGCGATGATCTTACCCGGAATATCAGGCAGTTTTATCTTATTGCTTCTGGGGATGTACGCGCCGATTCTTGGTGCTGTTAAAGCAATTCAGGTCGATATTCTGGCAATCTTCCTGTTAGGGTGTATAGCCGGACTATTAAGCTTTTCGCACCTGTTATCCTGGTTACTCAGACACTACCGAGATATCACACTTTCAACGCTGACTGGGCTGATGGTCGGAACACTGCCGAAGATCTGGCCGTGGAAAGAAACCCTGACCTGGAGGACCAATTCCCATGGTGAACAAGTCCCGCTGCTGCAACATAATCTGTCTCCGTCTGAATATGAGCAGCTTACGTCTCATCCGGCTCAGTTATTTCTGGCAGTAGTGATGATGTGTAGCGCGATTGTGCTGGTACTCGCACTCGAAAAATTCGCACAATCTCCCCAAGATTAGTCACAGAATTATTTCTGGGGAGGAGTAATCTTCCCCTTCCTTCCCCCACAACTCAGTACAATAAAATTGTCGTTCTCTCTTTTACATATCATAAAAGCTTCAACCACAAAACATTAACAACTGCAACAAAATCGTTCGTTATTGAGTAAAGACAACAATTTTTTTACCTGAAATTTAATTAATCCTAGACACATTATTTTGTCACTATAATATGACTTTCTCCGGACTTTGGCGGTGTAATCGACATATTTTCGTTTCAGCACTTCCTCAGTTCAGGAAATATTATAATTCGAACCCGGATGTGATCAGATGCCGGATGAAAGCCGTATTTCCGGCAAAACTATCAGGCAGGTCAACATCCCTCATCACTAAATCGCAGGAATTAGTATGCAAAGCAACAACATCTTCGCTCGTTTTGCCCGGGGTAACTTAGTGCTGCAAATTATTACAGGCATTATCCTCGGCGCACTGCTGGCCACTTTCTCTCCTGATGCTGCAAATAAAGCCGGTCTGTTGGGCAGCTTTTTTGTCAGTGCACTGAAAGCCGTCGCACCTGTTCTCGTTTTCGTTTTAGTTGCGGCTTCTATTGCCAATCAAAAAAGAAACCAACATACGTTTATGCGCCCTATCATCGGTTTATACCTACTGGGAACATTCACCGCAGCATTGACGGCCGTCATTTTAAGCTTCCTGTTTCCGACAACACTAACACTGGTTGCCGGAGCTGACGGAGCCACACCGCCACAAGGCATTACAGAAGTTCTTCACACGCTTCTGTTTAAGATCGTCGACAATCCGATCAATGCCATTGTGCAGGCAAACTACATCGGAATTCTCGCCTGGGCTATTGGTTTAGGTCTGGCGCTACACCATGCCAGTGCAACTACAAAAGCAATGCTTGAAGACCTCAGTCATGGCGTTTCCATGATTGTCCGCTTCGTCATTCGCCTTGCTCCGTTTGGTATTTTTGGTCTGGTGGCTTCAACGTTTGCGACAACCGGCTTCTCAGCACTTGCAGGTTACACACATTTGCTTGTTGTATTGCTGGCAGCAATGCTGATTATCGCACTCATCGTCAACCCGCTGATCGTCTATGTAAAGACCCGCAGAAACCCTTATCCATTGGTTCTGCAATGCTTACGTGAAAGTGGTGTGACCGCATTCTTTACCCGTTCCAGTGCAGCCAATATTCCTGTGAACCTGACTTTGTGTGACAAACTGGGGCTGGATGAAGACACATATTCGGTCTCTATTCCTCTCGGCGCAACAATCAACATGGCCGGAGCTGCAATCACCATTACAGTTCTGACACTGGCTGCGGTCCATACAATGGGAATTGAAATCGATATGATGAGTGCATTACTACTGAGTATCGTTGCAGCAGTTTCGGCGTGTGGTGCTTCCGGTGTTGCTGGTGGATCACTGCTTCTTATTCCGCTGGCTTGTGGTCTTTTCGGTATCTCAAACGATGTCGCAATGCAGGTCGTCGCGGTAGGGTTTATTATCGGTGTAATTCAGGATTCGGCAGAAACTGCACTGAACAGCTCGACAGATGTTGTCTTTACAGCAGCAGTCTGTCAGTCAGAACATCAAAAAACAGTCTGATCTATCTAAAACTATCCTGCCACTGGCAGGATAGTTTCTCAGCAATAGTCCACTCACACTTCCAGACAAATTTATCTTTTCTTTCAGCCAAAAGACCTTTCATCTAATGCATATGCTTGTCAGTAAAGTCAGGTTTGATGTTTTTTTCCTCCGGTGCTTTTTCATCTGCCTGATTTTCTTCACCGGTTTGATCGCCATGATGTTCAGGCAAAGCCTTTTCCATTTCTGCGACTAATGCATCGCTATCATCGTCTTTTTCCTGAATGTCATCATCATCGGGAAACTCTTTGTGGTGCGGAATCGGAACATTTCGCTTATAAAGCTTATTGAAAGCCCGGATAATCAGATGCTTACCAATAGTCCCGGCCCGAATTTTCTTCAATAACGGTTTGGCAAAACTCTGTAGCAGAACAATGGAATCAACCCCAAGGCGACTACCGACGTCATCCCGTACCCCCTTCGCCAGCTCATAGCCACTATGTGCCGACAGAAATAGCCAGATATACGCTACAGAATTCCCGTAAGCACCATGGTCAATCCATGCTTTACCTGCATGGTACATTGCTTCCGCATTGCCCTTTTCTCCGGCACATTCCAGCCAGTAACATGCTTTGCGATGATCCTGAGCAACGCCATTCCCTTTCAGATAACACAGACCCAGCTTCATCATGCCGTCAGAACTATCCAGTTTAGCCGCCTTCGAATACCAGAAGCAGGCATCTTCAGGTTTTGGAACCGGATTTTCCCGGGAGAGATACCAGTCACCCAGCCTCAGTTGTGCCGGAATGAAGTTCGCCATGGCTGCTTTTTCGTAAATCCGGACGCCTTTCTCAATATCAACAGAAACCCCCAGACCGGAAAGATAAGCCTTTGCTGTCTCACACAGCAGTTGTAAATCCCCTTCCATCCCCCGGATATACATCTGCCAGAATTTAGTTTTCTCTTCCAGCACAGTATCCTTCCGGGAACGCTGACAAATTCGGACAACACCGTACATCCCGGTAATATTTTCCAGATGTGCTGCTTTTTCATACCAAAACAACGCTTCCCGTAAATCACGCTTTTCGGCTTCTTTCGCTAAATAAAGAATCGTCGGAACATGGCCATCCTCAGCCTTTCTCAACCGTTCCTTCTGATCTTCCATCGCAGCCTGTTCTCTCGCCCGACGCTCCGAGTTTTCCCGGGCCTGACGCTCAGCTTCAAGCCGTTTCTGCTTTACCGAGAGGACCATCATCCAGGACACCAGTAAAATCAGTGACAGACCGGCCAACCCCATTAAAAATCCAATAACGTTCATCAATGCCTATTTCTGGTTTGTTGCAGCGCAAAGCCTCAAGCTCTGATACCGGGTTATGTCTATAGACAAGAAGCTATAACAAAAAGCCCATTCCCAGAAGAGTAACAGCAACTGATATCATCAGGCGAGCCATTTTACCCACAAAGTGATATCTGCCTAAAATACTCCCTCTAAACCGTGTCGGAGAACCGTCACATCTCAGACTTCGGTGGATTTCCACAGCAAAAATACAAAACCTGTGGTATATAAAGTATATAGAGTGCGCCACATTAGTGTGCGTTAATCTTTTGACAATCACGTGATCAAAGTACATTTTGTGGCGGATACTTGACCAATACGCCACAAAGTTTTTTACTAGAAAACACCAATGTTATGGATGACCGGGTAGAAGACTAAATGCATAAAGCGAACGATGTCCAATCTCAACCTTATCCTTTAGGTGCAACGCTGGATACCAGCGGATGCAACTTCTCTATTTATGCTCCGGGTAACCCACTGATTCAGCTCGCCTTATTCGATGAGAAAGGGCACTACGAAAGTTATACTCTCGACGGAGAATATGCAGGTATCCGATTTACCTATATTCCCGGAGTCCGGGCAGGGCAGAAATATGGTTATCTCATCAGGCAACCGGACCAGAAACGATGGCAGTATATTTCTGACCCTTATGCAAAATCAATCGACGGACAGCTCATCTATACTCCGCCGCTTACAGCTAAAGCAAGTTTCCAGTTGCCCAAATGTGTGGTGACCGATGACCAGTTTGACTGGCAGGGCACATGCCGTCCCGGTATTCCGAGAGAAGAAACAGTGCTGTTCGAGACTCATGTGAAAGGACTCACCCAGTTACATCCTGAGATCCCCGGCAAACTACAAGGAAAGTATTTAGGACTGATTCATCCGAAGATGATGGAGTTCTATCAAGAACAGCATATTAAAACACTTCAGCTCCTTCCGATTGCAGCCTGCATGCACGAGCCTCACCTGCTGGATATGGAACGAGTCAATTACTGGGGATACAACCCTTATCTGTTTATGGCTCCGGATCCGCGCTATGCGATTGAAGATCCGGTTACCGAACTCAAAACCACGATCCGCGCTCTGCATCAGGCCGGAATAGAAGTGATTCTTGATGTGGTCTACAACCATACGGCAGAAGGGGGAAATGATGGCCCGGTATTCAATCTGAGAGGACTGGATCCTAAATATTACATCACGCACGAAGGCCATTATGCTAACTTCACCGGATGCGGTAATACCGTAGATCTCTCATATCAGCCGTCCCTCAACCTCGTGATGGACACTCTGAGGTACTGGGTAAATGAATATCAAATCGATGGCTTCCGTTTTGATCTTGCTGCAACCCTTGGTCGCAGCGGGGAACATTTCAGCCCGGACGCCGCCTTTTTCAAAGCCGTTGCTCAAGACCCGGTTCTCAAACAAATTAAGCTGATTGCCGAGCCCTGGGATATCGGGCCCAATGGTTATCAGGTTGGTAATTTCCCATTTGGCTGGAATGAAACCAACGATAAGCTGAGAGATATCAGCCGTAGCTTCTGGCGGGGCGATCAGGGCTATCTGAAAGAATTTGCAACCCGGGTCATGGGTTCCCGTGATCTATACAGTGCAGCCAACTGGCCGTTTAAACTAACCGTCAATTACATTACATATCACGACGGATTTACCTTACAGGACCTAGTGTCTTACAAGCATAAACACAATGAAGCAAACGGTGAACAGAACCGTGACGGACACGGGGACAACCGTTCCGAGAACTACGGTGCAGAAGGGCTAACCAAAGATACTCTGATCAACCGGATCCGGATGCAACAGAAGCGGAATTTCATGGTTACAGTCCTGTTCTCTTTTGGTATTCCACATCTGCTGACCGCCGATCTTCTGTCGCATAGCCAAAAAGGCAACAACAATGCTTACTGTCAGGATAACGAAATCAGTTGGCTCAACTGGCAGTTAGGGGCAACTGAAAAACGGTTTCAGGACTGGATGGGAAAACTCGTTACAGCCAGACAACGTTATATGGTGCCGTTCATTCAGGCATTCAGCGGCGACTCGCGTAATTCAAACCGGGTATTCTGGAGAAAAGTTGATGGTTCCCTGATGACTCAGGATGACTGGAATCAGCTTAATACCGTCTCCTTACATCTGGGAATCGGTGATACCGGAGATGAAATTCTTTATCTCATTAACCGGACGAAAGCTCCGGCACGATTTTCACTTCCCGAAGGACATGCACAAGAATGGCAGGTTCTATGTGATACAACTTCTTTTGACATCATGTCGACAACTGTGAGCGATGAACGTTTACAACCAGCAACGTCTTTTGCGATCCTATACTGTCCGTCTCAGGCAGCTGTCGGTATAGCACACGGTAAAAGCCCCCAAAGACGGTTATAATAGGGACTTATTGTTTTCTTAACCAATAGCAGACTCCGGGTCTGCTGCGGAAAGCAATATTTCCCGAAATTTAATCCGATACGAAAGGACGTTTATGTTTAAACGATTTGAGGGGTTTACGCAGGCTTTTCCGCCGGAAGAACCGCAACAACCTCCGGCAACTTTGTGGGCTTTTTGCCGCCATTATACGCAAGGTTTTGCTAAGCCTCTGTTCATCATTGCCATACTCAGTACTGCCATCGCAATCATTGAAGTTTCCCTGTTTGGGTTTATGGGCAGACTGGTTGACTGGTTATCCGCCAGCCAGCCGGAAACATTCTTTGCAGAAAACCAGTCAATGCTGATTGGTCTTGCTGTCCTGATCCTGATCGGTATGCCGCTGATTGTCGGAATCCATTCACTGCTGATCCATCAGTCAATGCTCGGCAACTATCCGATGTCCATCCGCTGGCTGGCACACCGCTATCTTCTCAAACAAAGTCTGTCATTTTATCAGGACGAATTCGCCGGGCGCATTGCAACCAAAGTGATGCAAACATCACTGGCGATCCGTGAAACTGTCATGAAAACCGTCGATGTGTTTGTATTTGTCAGCGTCTATCTGACCGCAATTCTGGTCATTCTGGCCGATTCAGACTGGCGTCTGATGCTCCCGATGTTACTCTGGCTGATCGGCTATATTGGTATTCAGTTTTTCTATGTTCCCAAACTGAAGCATGTTTCTTCCCTTCAGGCAGATGCCCGTTCGACAATGACCGGACGTTTTGTCGATAGCTATACCAATATCCAGACTGTAAAACTCTTTTCGCACAATCAGCGGGAAACCCAGTATGTACAGAAGAGTATGGAAGGATTTCTCGGTACGGTTTATCACCAGATGCGTCTGGTCACCGGTTTCAACCTTTCGGTAGAAATAGCGAATTACCTGCTGTTGTTTGCAATCTCTGCCATTTCGATTTACCTGTGGTCACAGCAAGCCATCACTGTTGGTGCCATTGCTGTTGCGATCTCACTCGCATTACGTATTAACGGTATGTCCAAATGGATCATGTGGGAAGTCGGCGGTCTGTTCGAAAACATGGGAACCGTTGTCGATGGTATGCACTCACTCTCCCGCTCGATTACCGTCCAGGATAAACCGGATGCGAAACCGTTACGGATCACTCAGGGCCGGATTGAATTTGACCACGTTTGTTTCCGTTACGGTACAGACATCAATGTGATCAATCAACTGAACCTCCATATTCAGCCCGGTGAAAAAGTCGGGATTGTCGGACGCTCCGGTGCCGGTAAATCAACGCTGGTCAACCTGCTGCTGCGCTTTCATGATGTCGAAGGCGGCCAGATCCGTATTGATGGCCAGGCAATCACTGATGTCACTCAGGACTCGCTACGCAGTGCTATCGGAATGGTGACTCAAGATACCTCATTACTACACCGTTCTATCCGGGAAAATATTCTCTACGGTCACCCGGAAGCAACCGAAGAACAGATGATGAACGCAACCCGACAAGCCCACGCACATGAGTTTATCGCAACACTGTCCGATCCGTACGGTAACCGGGGTTATGATGCTCAGGTCGGAGAACGGGGCGTCAAACTTTCCGGCGGTCAGCGTCAGCGCATCGCAATTTCACGGGTACTGCTGAAAAATGCGCCGATTCTGATCCTTGACGAAGCGACATCAGCGCTCGACTCCGAGGTCGAAGCCGCCATACAGGAGAGCCTGTATGAACTGATGGAAGGCAAAACCGTAATTGCAATTGCCCACCGTCTTTCCACCATTGCTGCGATGGATCGTCTGATCGTGCTGGATCAGGGACGGATTGTTGAAGAAGGCACGCATCAGGAATTGCTCTCCCGGCATGGCATCTATGCGCACTTGTGGGAACACCAGACCGGGGGATTTATCGGCTGTAAATAGAAACGGAAGGAATAGTTTAACAATTAGCCAGTTTATGTTAAATCCAGACCTGTTGGCTATCAAAATATTGCTCTGGATTTTATTTTTGACATGAAACTCAATTGAACTGTCCCGGTAATATTTACAATCAGCGAAGCCGTGGTATGTTACAGGGATTGATGACTGCCGCTGATATAACTGTGGTTTTCATAAGTCGCAAAAATGAAACGAATGACACCAAACGAAATGTCAGTTCACCGAGTTATTTTTTAAAACAATCATTGGAAACTATCAACACGTATGAATATCAAACAAACTCTTTTATTAGCATTTTTATTCCTGGTATCTCCGCTGACATTCTCTCAGGAAGCCACGGGAACCATCGAACAACTTCAGATTTGTGGAACTGGCTGGTCTAATCAGTCTTGGCTAAAAACATTGCAGTTTAAAATTCAGGATAAATGGTTCGGTGTTTACGCCGACTACTATAGTGAGACGGATCATGACTATGATGACAACATTTCTCCATCAATGATTTTTATGGCTTTCTCTCAAAATTTAGTGGTGCATGTTAAAGCTACTCAGGACTGGACAGAAATATTTAACAAATGTGGCCACACCGGAGCCGTATTTCATGGCGGCCATGCCGGTGATTATATCGAGCTGATTCGCTGACACGTATGGCATGTTTAACTATCTTATAACTTGAGCCACATTCCTGTGGCTCATTCTTTATCGCTTAACTCCAGCATTCACTTCCCGTCTCCACGGTTTTCTTCTAAAATCCGCCTGTCTCAAGATTTTCAGGAGTTGATACACAAATATGATGAACAAAAGCATTTATACCAATCTGATCGCTATTCTCTGTATTTTCGCAGGCTATCAGCTTGATGAAACGATTCTGCTGACCGCAGGTCTGTTTGCATTTTCCGGCGCGATCACCAACTGGCTCGCCATCCATATGCTGTTTGAAAAGGTTCCGGGATTATACGGTTCCGGTGTGATTCCCAAACGCTTCGATGCTTTTCGTTCTGCGATCAAATCCCTGATGATGGAGCAGTTTTTTACCGACACGAATATCGATAAATTTCTGGATCAGGAACTGGCACAAACCAGCAATTTCAGTCTGGAACCGGTGATCGAACAGGTCGATTTCAATCCGACATTTGATGCACTGGTAGAAACAATCGCCCAGTCCTCTTTCGGCGGCATGCTGGCGATGTTTGGCGGAACCGAAGCACTCCAGCCGTTAAAACAGCCCTTTGTGGAAAAAATGCAGCAGGCGATGGTTGAAATCAGCCACAGTGATTCGGTCCAGAATGCGCTGAAAGAACAGCTGGAATCCGGTTCAATGAAAGCGGATATCCGCCAGAATATCGAACAGATTATCGACCAGCGCCTCAGCGAACTGACACCACAGTTGGTCAAAGAAATGGTTCAGAAAATGATTAAAGAACACTTGGGCTGGCTGGTCATTTGGGGTGGTGTTTTTGGCGGCTTGATCGGCGTAATCACCGCTCTGTTATCGGCATAAAGAAATCTATCGATTCGTACCCCCAATAAACAGAAAAACCACATGAGAAAATCCCATGTGGTTTCTTTCTGACATTTCAAGACTCAACTTAGTTTAAACGTTGCAACTTTTGAGTTCAGCTCTATCGCCTGATCCTTCATTTCACGGGTCTGACGTAAACCTTCTTCGGCACCGTTGGCTAAACCATCCGTCACATCTTTAATCGCAGTAACATTCTGGGTGATCTCACCGGTAACATGCGTCTGTTCCTCCGCTGCGGTTGCAATCTGGGTCGCCATATCACTAATCATCCCGACAGAGGTCAGAATTTCTTCCAGCGCCTGACTGGCATTATCAGCATCCTGAACAGAACTTGAAGCCAGTTTGGCACTATTCTCCATAAACCCTACGGCTCTTTTCGTCATTTCCTGAAGCGTATCAATGGTCGATTTGATCTCTTCTGTCGATGTGTGTGTCCGCTGAGAAAGCACCCGGACTTCATCTGCTACCACAGCAAATCCTCGTCCCTGTTCTCCGGCACGGGCAGCTTCAATCGCCGCATTCAGTGCCAGCAAATTAGTCTGCTCCGCAATCCCCTGAATCGTTGCCAGTACCGCAGATATCTCCGCAGAATGCTGGTCAAGTTCTGAGATAACCGAGCTGGCTTCTGTTACCTCACTGGCCAGACGATTGATTGACTCTTTGGTGTTCATCACCAACTGGTGACCATGTTGGGTACTTTCAGACGAACTCTGAGCCGAGTGTGCCGTCTGTTCCGCATGAGAGGCTATCTCCTGAGTCGCTGAGGACATCTCTGTTACCGCCGTCGCAACCATGGTAATTTCCTGCTGCTGGGCCGACAGCTCCTCAACCGTCTGGTTGACCCGCTCGGTACTCGTCTGTGACATCTGCGTCAGAGAGTCAGACTGCTGGCGGATATGGAGCATGAGCTGCTGCAAACTTCCGACAAACGTATTAAACCCATGTGCCAGCTTTCCGACTTCATCATTGCTATTCACTTCGATACGTTGCGTCAGATCCCCGCTACCTCCGGCAATCTGCTCTAATGCATCCGACACTCGACGCAACGGGCGAAACAGCAAATTACAAATCCAGTTAAACAGAGCAATGCCCAGAATCACCAACACCCCGGTCACCATCAATTGCCCGTATAAGGTGTGATAAAGCGAATCAGTCAGAGAATACTCACTAATAACGGTGACGGTCGCCAGTCGGGTATTCTCTATCGGCTGTGCATACAGAACCGACTCTTCACCCTGAATTTCAACCACTTTATCTTTCCCGGAGCGCAGAATATCCTGAATATCTGCATATGAAATACCCAGTTTTGCAATGTTCTGATTTAACAAAGAAGCATCCTGATGGATAAATATATTACCCTGATCATTCACAATAAACATGTGTCCTTCGCCCGGCAGAATGACCTTGTTCAGATTATTGAGAATGTCGTTTAATTCTATATCGGCTCCTAAAACCAGAGCCTGCCCGAGCAGATTGACCGCTTGCCCTAAAGAAACCACATTCTTACCCGTCGCAGCTGCTACAGTCGGGTTATCCATAAAAACTTTGCCCGGATTTTCTTTGGCATGAATGTACCATCCCCACTTTCTGGGATCGTCATTCCCCGGCGGTAATACAACTTCATCAGCATTTTTCTGACTGCCATCAGGGTAGGCAAGAAAAACATTTTCGAAACCAGCAGCATGTTTCATCTGTTTTAAATGAGTGATGATCGAGCCTTCCTGAATCTCTTCCGATAGTGAGGTCAGCGCCAGCTCTTTGGCCCGCAGCCAGTCGGTCACATACTGATTGTAAGAAGCCGTAGTACTCGATAATCGCTGTTCGACAGAAACATCCAGCCGGTCCAGAGACGCTTTAAACGATATAATTTCAACCAGTAAACAACCAAAAATGATCGCTAAACTGGCCGATATTGCTAACTTATTCTTGAGTGATAAATTTTTAAACATAAACATACCTTGTTTTACACCTGTGATGAAACATGGTTTCCGGTCATAAAGTTCTCTGGACCTATCTGTCACCATCTTCTCTTCTGGTAATTAATGACGACAGGAGCAGCACCTTCGTTCAACGAATGACCACATCACGTTTTTGCTTCCAACAATATCAATCATATCAACGAAAAAAGGACCGATTGTGACAGACATCAATCCCGGTTCAGTTCAGGACTTAGATTGTAAAAACAGAACATTGCTTCACATGTATCGTGGAAGATGCATAAAAAATAGTTCACGGCATTCCATGTTGCACAATAAGTCAGGTCAGAGGTGATCCTGCATCACAAAATGATGCAGGATATCAGGATGAGATGATTCGACAGGTCTACCAAAAAAATATTGCAATCAGAGTTAACAAAACGATGCAGGCGAAATTTAAAAATATACCAACCCGCATCATTTCTGACTGTTGAATATGACCAGAGGCAAAAACAATTGCATTAGGTGGCGTTGCAACCGGCAGCATAAATGCACAGGATGCAGCGACGGCAATGAGCACCGACAGCAGTACAGGTGAGACACCAAATGCTTCGGCAACACTGGCGAATACCGGAACCAGTAACGCAGCACTGGCGGTATTACTGGCAAACTCCGTCAGAAACACCACAAATGCAGCAATAATCACAACAATCCAGAGCAGACCCAGCCCTGAGATCATATTACTCAGCTCATGAGCAATAAACACGCTGGTTCCGGTCTGCTTCAGCACATTACTCAGACATATCCCACCACCAAACAGCAGTAAAACGCCCCAGTCTGCGGTCTTTTCAATATCTTTCCAGTGAACCACCCGGGCAAAACTCACCAATACAATCGCTCCCAGCGCAATAATCGTATCAAAGGATTTAAAACCACCCAGAACAGCATTGATCGGTTTACTGAATATCCACAAAACGACAATCAGAGAGAAAATACCCAAGGTTACAACTTTCCCTTTATCCCAATCGACAGGATCATGGTTCAGTTCAAAATGACCGGATAAATCAGGTTTCAGGAGTACATAAAGGATCACAATCGCAACCGGGAGTAAAACCACTGTCGTAGGCAAACCGAACTTCATCCAGTCGGTAAATGTCAGACCAACCTCTGCCGCAGCAATCGCATTCGGAGGACTACCGACCACCGTCGCAATCCCGCCAATACTGGCGCTATAAGCGATACCTAACAGAACGAAAACATAAGTCTGATGGCCTTTATCCTCATCAACTTTACTCAATATTCCCAACACCAGCGGTAACATCATGGCTGTTGTTGCGGTATTACTAATCCACATAGAGATCAGAGCCGTCACGCTAAACAGCATAAAAACGGCAACACTCATTTTCCCCCGGGCCAGCAATAACACCTTGTCGGCAACAACTTTGTCCAGCCCCTGCCGGTGCATTGCTGCAGCCAGCGCGAAGCCCCCCAGAAAAAGAAAAATAATCGGGTTAGAAAAGTTACTCAGGGCTGTCGTCGTATCAAAAACACCGGACAAAACGGCCATCACCGGAACCAGAACCGCCGTAACCGTGACGTGTAATGCTTCCGTCAGCCACAGAACAGCGATGAACGATAGCAGGCTGATACCCAGTACGACGTCAGACTGAAAAGGTAAGAAAAAATAGAGGAGAAGGAACAGCAGGATATCAGTCAGGATGATGATACTATTACGGTTGAAAAACCATTCTCGGGTATTGATGGGAAGAGGGACATTATCGTTTTTATTCATTAGGCTTCCTTTTTTGGCTATATTGAACCTCGGTTTTGATCTCAACAAACCCATTAAAAAGCATGCATGTGAGGCTATCATCCATTGCCCGGGTCTGAAGATTTAATTTAATTCACTGAACAAAATAAGCAATTAACGACATAGACAATTAATGACATAAGCCATACATTGGATCTGTTACGCGAGTCAACAATAAGCAATTGTCCCGACTAAAATGATGGGTATTTCATTTGTCAGTCAGAAATTCAGTTCATCGTTATTATGCAGATACAGGTTAACGTTCTTGTATTTCAATCAGGATAGTCATGGATTTACTACTGCAACAACTGCAATTTTCCTTGTCGGTTACCGGCCCGATTTGCCTGATGCTCTTTTTAGGGATCTATTTTCGTCGTAGCCAGTTGATCGATGATCATTTCATCGATGTCGCATCCCGGCTGGTGTTTAAGGTGACGCTACCAGCCCTGCTATTTCTCAGTATTGTCAATTCTAATCATGACGTAACCGCCGGTGGTGCATTGGTCCTTTATGGCCTCGCCTCCAATTTCACTTTTTTCCTGTTGATTAGCCTTGTGGTCAGACGCTACTTCAAACAAGCAGCTGATCAAGGCGTCATTATTCAGGGGGCATTCCGGGGCAATACCGCGATTATCGGGCTGGCTTTGATCGCCAATGCTTACGGTAATGACGGGCTGGCTCAGGCAGCTCTTTATGTCGCAGCTTTGACATTGCTGTTTAATGTACAGGCGGTGTTGACGTTAACACCGAAAGGTAGTCAGTCAGGCATGAAAGCTTTAGTCATGATCCTTAGGACATTAACCAAGAACCCATTGATCATCGCCATTCTGCTGGGGCTGGGATTCTCCCGGCTCAATCTGACACTACCGGATATTGCAACAACTGCCGGCCAATACTTTGCCAATATGACGCTGCCACTGGCGCTGATTTGTGGCGGTGGCTCACTGGATATCCGGCAACTGAATCACGACAAGGCACCCGCCTGGTCCGCCACAGCATTCAAACTACTTCTATGCCCGGCCCTAATCACTTTTGGCGCGTGGCTGTCCGGCTTCCGGGGAGCAGAACTGGGCATCATCTATTTGTGTAGTTCAGCCCCAGCGGCCGCAGCCAGCTATGTGATGGCCCGGGCCATGGGCGGCAATGCAACACTGGCCGCTAACATCATTGTCCTGACTACCCTGCTGTCTCTGCTGACCACCACACTGGGTGTGTTTATGCTGTCATCACTTGCACTCATCTGATAAACGTCAGGCTAATATTGAACACAGGCACGCATAAACCCATCTATGGGTTCCACCGCGCCTTCCCTGGCGCAGAGGGTCTGCTTATCGATATCAGCCTGACGTTTGCAAGTAGAACGCAGAACAGCCATCAGCGCAGCAGATTTGCCGGCGAGTACTGATCGGTTAACGGACGAACCGAAGTATCCCAGTCTTCTTGAGTAGACATCAGGGATGGATACCGATTAATCAGCACGTTATAGCGTGCCAGTTTGTCCACCAATGGCTGTGCCCGCTGCTGCAAAACCGATTTTGAAGGTAGTTTCTGTTTACTGGCAATGATGATTCGATTGCCTCCTTCCGGCGTGACTTTAAAATTAAAAAACCGGCCAAAAACGTAACGATAGGTGGCCGACTCATAATCATAAAGCCGACTGGAACCCCAGGTATTGGCAACCAGCACACCATCATCTGTCATGAGTTTTTTCACTTCTTGCAGAAACTCACTGGTCATCAGATGTTCCGGAATATAATCTCCGGTAAAGGCATCCAGTATAATGAAATCATAGTGTTTCTTCTGCATACCGGCCCGTTTAACAAACACCCGCCCGTCAGCGACAGTCACTGAAATATTGTCTGTCTGCCGGAAACGGAAATAATCACGGGCAACATCAACCACGGCCTGATCCAGCTCTACGACATCCATCTTTGCCTGAGGGTAAACCTCACTCAACACATTCGGAATACTGGCACCGCCAAGACCAATCAACAGGATCTTCTGCGGTTGTGGATTCAATAATAATCCGCCCATCACCATCTGACTGTATGCATATACCAGCCGGGAATCACTTTCATCCTGATACTGACAGGTCTGCACACTGTCTCTTTTGACCAGAGCAAAAATCAGACAACGCAGACCATGTTCTTCCACAACCGCAATGTCCCGGTAGAGAGACTTCTTGGTATATATCACTTCACTCTGGGCAGAAAAACCACTCAAAAGCGCGCAAAGGGGGAACAATACCCCGAACCATAGTATCTTCTTCATCAATTAAATCTCTCCACTACGCTTCTGCCACAATCCGGGGGAATCGTACATGAAATGCAATCACACCACCGGCGCACAATATCCCGATCAAACTAAACAGAATGGTGTTGACTTCAAACCACAGCACCAGATAAAAAGATGTCGCCAGCGTTCCCAATGCACTTCCCAGTGTAGAAACAAAGTAAAGCATTCCTGCCACCTGCCCGCTCCGGAAGGAGTCACTGACCAGCAGACGAATCGAATAAGGAGAAATCATTCCCAGAATCAGGGTTGGCAGAAAAAACAGCAGCAACGCAGCAACCAGAGAACCATAACGGGGATCGATGATGTGACTGAACACCCGATTCATCACCACATCACCCCAAAACACCAAAGGTAATAAAGTCACTGCTCCACACAAGTAAAGCAGACTGAATTTACGCAACGAGGGAGAATGCATGGACCACTGTCCTCCCAATAGGTAGCCGGCAGATAATGCCACCATGAAAATGGTAATAATACTGCCCCACACATAAATACTACTGCCAAAGTAAGGCGCCAGAATCCGGCCACCCAATAATTCGACAGCCATAATGCAAAAACCGCTGAGAAACACCAGCAGGAAGATAAATCGGTTGGTTAACGTTCCGGAGTCAAAAGTCATAAGGCATTCCATTGCAGATACACAGAGATTGATAGCCGAATCACCTTTAGAACGAATATAGCTGTCAAGCCACATCAGAGGATGATTCGGATATATGCTTCTGTTTTAGTATTTGCAGGAATCATGATGATCGCAAGAACATGGAACAATAATATTCACCGAAACAGCTTTCCGTTGTGAAGAAACGAGCCCGAGAAGAAGCTAACTAAAATAGTGGCCGATCTCCAGATAACGGTCCCGGATATGTTCAATCAGCAAACGTATTTTATTCGGTGGCTGTCGGGTAAACGGATAAACCGCGTAAACACCCAGCTTTTTTCCAACCAGCTGAGGAAAAAGCGCGATCAAAGAGCCATCCTCCAGATCGTGATGGACCAGACAACGGGGCAGATAAGCAATACCATAACCACTGAGTGTCGCTTTTCTCAATGCCACGGCATTATCACTGGAAAAACTCCCCGAGACTTTCAGCAGATAATTCCCGGACGGGCCTTTAAACTCCCAGTCACTGGCTCCAGTGCTCTGGTACACATACTGCAGACAGTTATGATTCACCAAATCTTCAGGCCGCATCGGCGCTCCGGCCCGGGCAATGTAGCTAGCCGCAGTACAGACAACCCACTGAGAATCGATAATATGCCGGGCAATCAGGCTTGAGTCTTCCAGTAACCCGGTACGAATCACCAAATCATATCCTTCTCCAATCGGATCAACGAAGCGGTTATCCAGTGACATATCAACCGTCAGCCCCGGATGCATCTGACAGAATTCAGCCACAGCTTCAGCCAGTAATAACTCCCCGGAGATGGTCGGCACAGACATTTTGATATGTCCGTTCAGACTCTCACCATATCCGGCAACGGAGTCGAATGCTTCCTGAGTGGCTTGCTTCACATTTTTAGCACCCTGTAGTAAGGCTTTCCCGGCTTCAGTCAGGGTCAGTTTACGGGTGGTCCGGTACAGAAGCTGTACACCCAGTTCTTTTTCCAGACGCGCAATGCGCTTGCTAACCACTGAATTCGTAAGGTTATTTTTCTCTGCGACCAGGCTGAAATTCCCCAGTTCAACCACAGAAGAAAATAAAATCAGGTCATCGGCTTTCATTTGATTATGTCATTTTTGGAATCAATTATTTTCATTATTTCCCTATATCCATAAAAAATAAAGCGCTAAATTCACACCCGATTAACAAAACCATAAATAAAAACAAACCGTGGAGACCCTACCCATGCAGCTAATCTGTTTCCGTCTGCGAAACTCAGCAGCGCCACATGGCCCAAACTCTGCGAACAAGGAAGTACCCCATGAGTGAAACTTTATTAGCCTTACTTGCCTTTTCTCCGATTGTTGCTGCCGCGATCTTACTGGTCGGCCTCAACTGGCCGGCGAAAAAAGCCATGCCGGTCGCATTCGGTCTGACCGTCGTTATTGCCCTGTTCTGCTGGGATATGTCAGCAAACCGGGTACTTGCGTCGGTTTTTCAGGGACTCGGTATTACCGTCTCTGTCCTCTGGATCGTCTTCGGTGCGATCTTTCTGCTCAATACCCTTAAACATAGTGGAGCCATTACAGTCATCCGCAACGGATTCACCGATATCTCGCCGGACCGGCGGATTCAGGCCATTATTATTGCCTGGTGTTTCGGCTCCTTTATTGAAGGTGCTTCCGGCTTCGGTACACCGGCTGCGATTGCAGCACCACTATTAGTTGCCATTGGCTTCCCGGCACTGGCTGCCGTGCTGATGGGCATGATGATCCAGTCGACTCCCGTATCTTTCGGCGCGGTCGGCACACCGATTCTGGTTGGTGTCAGCAAAGGACTCGATACCCATAATATCAGTCAGTTACTGACTGCCCAAGGTTCTGGCTGGGAAAGCTACCTGCAACAGATCACCACCAGCGTTGCACTGATTCACGCCACCGTCGGTACACTGATGCCGGTACTGATGGCAATGATGCTGACCCGCTTTTTCGGTAAAAACAAAAGCTGGACTGAAGGGCTGGATATCTTACCTTTCGCCCTGTTTGCCGGGGTTGCCTTCACCGTTCCTTATGCTCTGACCGGCGCTCTGCTCGGTCCTGAATTCCCCTCTCTGATCGGCGGACTTGTCGGACTGGCGATTGTCGTCACCGCAGCGAGAAAAGGATTTCTCGTTCCCCGCTCAGTCTGGGATTTCCGTCCGGAACAGGAATGGCCGGCCGAGTGGCTCGGTTCTCTGAAAATGGACCTGAAAGCAGTTCAGTCCAACCCGATGAGTCTGGCACTGGCCTGGACACCATATCTGCTCCTTGCGGTGATTTTGGTTGCCAGCCGGGTCAGCACCTCGTTTAAAGCGATGCTACAAAGTGTCAGTCTCTCGTTTGGCAACATTCTGGGAGAAGCAGGCATCAGCACGGCATTCCAACCTTTATATTTACCCGGCGGTATTCTGGTTTTCGTCGCTTTGCTTGCCGTTCTGATTCAGGCCAGAAGTGCAGCACCGATGATGAAAGCACTGGGTGAATCGAGTAAAACCCTGGTCGGGGCCGGATTTGTGCTGGTATTTACCATTCCGATGGTGCGGATCTTTATCAACTCAGGCGTGAACGGTGCAGATCTGGCCAGTATGCCGGTCACCACAGCGAATTTTGCCGCAGGTCTGGTGGGGAGTGCTTTCCCGGCTCTGAGTGCCACTGTCGGAGCGCTAGGCGCTTTCATCGCCGGTTCAAATACCGTTTCAAATATGATGTTCAGCCAGTTTCAGTTTGAAGTGGCTCATACACTTTCGGTTTCGAGCGTGATTGTGATTGCATTACAGGCTGTCGGCGCTGCCGCCGGAAACATGATTGCTATTCACAATGTGGTTGCAGCATCTGCAACAGTCGGACTATTGGGAAGAGAAGGCGCAACCCTGCGTAAAACCATTATCCCGACCGCATATTATCTGCTGGCAACCGGTCTGATCGGATTACTGGTGATCTATGGTTTCCACGCCACTGATGTCCTGATGAACTAGGTCTGTGACCTGATAGAAGAAGACAGAAAATAATACCAATCAAACTAGTTAAATGTTCAGAAATTATGCAGGAAAAATGACCAGATAATTACTGCGATTGGTATCGCTAATTGGCCGTCACTCATATTCCCCCAACCCGGCATATCCCCAGAGTCGTGTTTTTGAGTGATGGCTTTACTTATCAATGCATTCACTGGAGAGTCTTATGAGAATTTACCCGGCGAAACCTGACAAAGTCTATTTCTACGCGACTTGTCTGGTGGACCTGTTCGACCCAAACGCCGGACTCGATGCCATCACCCTGATTGAGCAGCAGGGCATCGAGGTCATCTATATCGAAAAACAAACCTGCTGCGGCCAGCCGGCTTATACTTCCGGCTATGATGATGAAGCCCAATCCGTTGCCCTGAATCAGATCGCTCTGTTTCCCGAACCTTACCCGGTGATTGTACTGTCCGGTTCCTGCGGCGGCATGATGCATCATCATTATCGTCGCCTTTTCGCCGGAACTGAGCAGGAATCTCAGGTGAATGCCTTCTGTGATCGTGTATTTGAATTCACCGAATTTCTGGTTCATGTCTGCCGCGCCAAACTGCAGGATCACGGTCCGGAGACTTCTGTGGTCATGCATACTTCCTGTGCCGCCCGGCGGGAAATGAATGTGCATGTCACAGCAACCCAACTACTCAGCCAGCTTGAGCAGGTCGAACTGAAAGTTCAGGATTACGAAAGTGAGTGTTGCGGCTTCGGCGGCACCTTCTCCGTTCGCCATCCCGATATCTCTCAGGCGATGGTGGAAGACAAAACCCGCCATATCAAAGCAACACAGGCTGATCATCTGGTCAGTGCTGACTGGGGCTGCCTGCTCAATATTAACGGCGCACTGGATTTTCAGCACCAACACGGTGATGCATCCACAATGCAGGGCCGTCATCTTGCCAGCTTTCTGTTAGAACGGGTGACACCAGAACAGATACAGGAGAAATAATTATGAATGAATCTCCGCAACAGTTTCATCCGCAAGCTAAAGCTGCACTCAATGACTCGCAGCTCCGGGCTAACTTCCGTGGTGCGATGGATTACCTGCAAGAGAAGCGCAAAAATGCCTTTGCCGATCCGCAGGAAGAACAGCAAACCCGTGATCTGGCAGAAGCGATCCGTCAGCGCTGCCTCAGTAAACTTCCTCAGCTACTAGAACAGCTTGAACATAACTGCCAGAAAAATGGGATTCAGGTACACTGGGCCGAAAATGCCGAACAGGCCAATACCATTATTGCCGGGATTGCCGAACATCACCGGGCTTCACTGATGATCAAAGGCAAGTCCATGGTCAGCGAAGAGATCGAGCTCAACCATGAAATGGCCAAACTGGGCGTGACCTGTCTGGAAAGCGATATGGGAGAATACATTATTCAGCTCGATGGCGATAAGCCTTCCCATATCATCATGCCGGCGATTCACAAGAACAAGCAGGAAGTCAGCGATACTTTCCGCGACAACCTGCCGGGTTTCCAGCCGACCACCGATGTCGACCGCCTGATCCAGACCGGACGTGCTCAGCTCCGGGAAAAATTCCGCACTGCGGATATCGGTTTATCCGGCGTCAACTTCGCTGTGGCAGAAACCGGAACATTGTGTCTGGTGGAAAATGAAGGTAACGGCCGGATGTCAACAACAGTACCGAACGTCCATGTTGCGATCACCGGCATTGAAAAAGTGGTTGAGTTTCTGACCGATGTCCCGCCCCTGTTCAGCGCGCTGACCCGTTCCGCCACCGGACAGACCATCAGTACTTATTTCAACATGATCACCTCACCGCGTAAGCCGAATGAAAAAGACGGACCGCAGGAAGTGCATCTGGTGTTGCTCGATAACGGCCGCAGTCAGGCTTATCGTGACGAAGAACTGCGCAAAACCCTGCAATGTATTCGTTGTGGTGCCTGCATGAACCACTGTCCGGTTTATACCCGTATCGGTGGTCACGCCTATGGCACAGTTTATCCCGGCCCGATCGGCAAGATCATTTCACCGCATCTGATGGGACTGGAAGCGACTAAAGATCTCGTTACAGCATCGAGCTTGTGCGGTGCCTGTGGCGAAGTCTGCCCGGTACGCATTCCGATCCCGGAGATGTTGCTGCGTCTGCGTAAAGAAGCCAAACACGCGGCGAAGCCCGGCCTGGAAGAGATGCGCGGTCAGAAATCCGCCTATAAGCCGACCGAAAAACTGGCGATGCGCGGTTTTGCTTATTCCGCTACACATCCGACAATCTACCGGATCGGCACTCGTCTGGCCGGACAGATGCGTCACCTGATGCCGTCTAAACTTGGCCCGTGGACTCAATGCCGGACAGCACCCAAACCTGCCGCAAAATCTCTGAATCAGTTGATGAAGGAAAGAGCCCGCCAGTCACAAAAAGAGGGGAAATCATCATGAGCAATGCCAGACAGCAGATTTTCAATAAACTCAATGCCGCCCGCCCGACACCGCTGGAAAACGGCTCTGCGGAAACAGCCCGCAATTTTGCCCGGCATAATTTCAGCGACGACCAGAAACTGGAACGTTTCTGCGCCGCACTCGATGCCAACCATGCACAGGTGCTGACCATTGAACGGGAACAACTGATTCAGACAGTCCACGAATTATGTGCGCAAAACGGCTGGCAACACGCGGCAATCGGCACCAGTGGCCTGTGGCATAGTGATTTTCGTAAAGGGCTGGAGAACATCCAGATCACAGAGTATCAGCAAACCATTGACCAATGGAAAGACGAGCTATTCACCACCGTCGATGTCGGTCTGACCGACACCTGCGCTGGAATCGCCGATACCGGCGCACTGGTGCTCTGGCCGGACATCCATCAGCCACGCACCCTGTCGCTGGTACCGCCTTGTCATGTCGCTGTACTCAGACAATCAACGCTGTTTGATAGTTTCACCGACATCATGCTCAGCCAGCAGTGGCACACACAAATGCCAACCAATGCGGTGTTAATCTCCGGCCCGTCCAAAACCGCAGATATTCAGCAGACACTGGCCTACGGCGCGCACGGGCCGAGTCAGTTGATTGTGGTGATTTTAAAAGATGAGTGAGTTTGTTGGGTTGTAAATCTCACCACCCAAAGGTCTCAATCTTTGGGTGGTGAACTGAACAAGGTTGAGACTACCGCCAAAGGAAACGGCCAGCATATGCTGCCTTGTCAGCTCACCATAATCTGGACGAACTAAGGCTACAATCAGTACAATACCGGCCTTTTGATATGCATTGGTCTTTGGCGGGGTCTCAATCCCGGCACCGAATTTTATCGGTACCGCGTCAGAGTATGCGCAGTCTGGGATGTTGGCGAGTGAAGGAGCAGAAAACCGCGTGCAGTATGGTGAAATCTCATACTTTTCTAATACTTGGTGAGGAGTTATTTTGCGTGTGGTTTCACAGAGGTTGTCTGGTAAAGGCTGACATCTTAATAAGTGAATTTGGTTGACCTCCATGTGTTAGAAAGATGGTTGTTGTCCAGAGTCCGATGCTACGAAATGGCACAATGTAGGATGAAAATATGACGAAGAATTAACTATTAATGGAGACTGTAAAAGATTCTGTGAATCTCTGCCCCATCCTGCTGATGGCTAACACTATTTAATTTATTAAGCACTCTCACTTAATGCAAATATATACTTATATGCGGTTTTCGTTTTATAAAAATCGATTGTTCTTCACTCACCTTTATCTCGAGAATTTCTGGAATATTATCATTTAAAACCCGAATATCTCTTACTCCAGTTCCTTCAAATTCAAATATTTTATCGCCTTCTTCCGTAAGGATTACTTTTACATCTTTGTAGGATGGCTGTATCGAAACAGTCAGAACTCTGTGCTTATCTGTGACCTCATAAACTAAACTGTTATATATCCACGGAGTATCATAATCGAGCATCTTTGGCTCAACTTCAAAGAACCCTAATAGTTCGTACTCTTCTGCTGAGATCATAGTTTCTCTCCTGTCACATAACGCATAGTTCAGTTGACGAATATTTCTGCTAATTTTGAGAACCCAAATTCGTGACAGGACGAAGTCAATTGGAACATCTTTTTACACCTTTACTCACGTACCAGCCTACCAATTTTATCGTACATGGATTGCACTAAATTTAGCTTATCAGCTCCGTAGTGCATTTCCCGATGACAATTTGGGCATAATGCTAATGTATTTGAAATTGTATCTGAACCACCATCAGCCAAGCGTCGAAGATGATGAACTTCTAAAAAAGGCTCACCTTCTGCTGTAATAAAAGATGCTTTATTATCGCAACACTCACAATAACCATTTGCATGCTTTAAAATCCATGCTTTAACTTTTGGATCTCTTACATACGTAGTTACCGAAGAATACATCTTCTCAGGTTCTTTTATACCCTGCGGTTTTTCTAAAATATTTTTTGCTTTATAACTTAAAACCTGCGTTTCAAATTCAGCAATCTTTAACGATTGTTGCCCTTCAACTTCAGATATAAGGCGCTCAATTATTGCAGCGTTACTTGAACCAACATTTTTTGCTGGCTTTAACCCAGAAACCCAGCCGCGACCTAGCAAAGAGTATACATAGGAAATGTTTTGCATTCGGTATTCAAAAGACTTTTCAGTTCTACCAAACCGAGCTGACAGCTCATGGTAATACTGCTTTTTTATAAATGGGATTCCATTGGCTTCCTTGATATGCATATCAACATACGATTCAACTGCTGCCTTCAGTTCCTCTTCTGTCCAATTATTGCTCAATATTGATTCCTATTTACGTACAAGATTCCTTTAGATATGTAACGCAAAGAACAGTATGAGGTCAATTAATACAACTTATCTATATGAGTGTTACAGCACTTTCAGAATCGCTTTTTGTGCTGCCGGTGCACACACTTCTATTTGAGACTGATCAATCCATCTCATCTGTTCGATTTCCGAGTCAGGAGTAATCTCCCCGCTAAAATGAGCTGAGTAGCAATGCATTTCCAGTTCGGTATTTTCAAGACCATAAGCGATATCAGTGACAGAAAATTCATGAGAAATCGTATCCGGGACTAAATCTATGTTCAGCTCCTCTTTTATTTCTCGTATCAACGCTAATTCGAGTGTTTCTCCGGGTTCTAATTTACCGCCGGGAATAAAGTACTTATCTTTGCCTCTGGTTTTTACACACAGCACTTTGCCGTCTTTTCTGAAAACCCAGGCAACACTCTCTAACTTATTCATTCCATTGATCTCCTTAGATTTTTCCGTGTTCATTCCACGCTGAATTTAGCTGCTCCCTGCCTCTCACTTATATCTAACGGGGACAGACATTTCAACATTGCGATTAAATAACTCAATAATCGATGACTGTTCCTGACACGATCTCCCAACAAAACAACCTGATTTCATATTCATATTGTTGCTCTGTCTTAAATGTGATAACTGAAAATAACATTTGAATTAATTGGATTCAGGAAGAGATATGGCACAAGCTGTTCGTATCGGGGACACTGGTACTGCTCATGATGGATTTCCCCCAACACCGGTTACTTCCGGATCTCCAGATGTTTTTATGGATGGTATTCCCGCTGCCCGAGTAGGAGATCCATTAGCCCCGCATGCAAAACCCAATCATCCTCCACACGGGCGAGAAATATCGTCCGGATCTTCAACTGTGATGATCAACCACAAACCTGCTGCGCTAACCGGTGGCTCGGTAAATTGTGGTGGTATAACGATGGGCAGTGGTACGGTTAATATTGGTGATGAAGCTCCAAAACCATCACCTATGAAAGTACTGCATCCAATAGAGAAGCAACATAACCGCTTATTTGTTATTAAAGATGAAACCGGGCAGCCTCTTAAGGATGTGGAATACCGTATTGTTGTCGATGGAGAAACGATCGCTCAGGGAAAAACTGATCACAGTGGTAAGTTGCCAGTTGCAGATACAGGCACTCAACCGAAAAAGATCCAAATATTTATTAAGGAAATATAATGTCAGATACATCGGGTTGGGTGCTGAAGAAAGAAATTACTTCGACACCTACCTCTATTCACGATCCTGTCGTTATTAAATTATCGTGCCAGCATCCGGATGGTGCTTTGTCAGTCGCTGATTATATTATTGGTGAAATGAAAACCAATATTCAGAGTGAAACATGTAAGACCATTCGATATCTACTGGATTATAAATATAAACGACTGAAAGAATGGCAACAATTACCATGGTATAAACAACTCATAATACCTATGCCAGAGCCTGACCTGATCTCGGCAATGGCATTATGGACCAGTAAAGTGTACAAAGGGCATCCATGGGATCACAAACCATTAATTCGTGATAACCCACGTTTAAAAGCTGTTGCTGTTCATCGTAAATTATGGACACTAGAAAAAGTACGAGCATACCGTCAGAAGAAAATGCCCAATGATAAACCGCCGACCGACTCTAAAAGTTATTGGCATAAATATAATAGGCATGATTATTTTTATGATATTTGGTCCAATGTACATTATGGATATGTCGGACTAGCTTGTGGATTTAGTCAAACGCTTTTGTTACGAGGCGCAGGTGGCGCACAGTTTCTCGATAATATGACAACAACTGGTGATGCACCGGATGATGTTGTTGCTGTTCAAGTTGGTTTCCAACTATATCAGCAATATGGAGACTCGTTAACAAGCTTAACGCCAGTAGCCTTGATGGAGCTTCTGGAACAGGCTAACTTTTCCGATGCCGCCCGTGATATTCACTTATGTTTTCATCCACACAGAGAAGAATTAAAAAATGAAAACTAACCCGGCAAAAATTATCAGAATCATTATTTTATTGGTATTAATCGGTTCTGTTGCTGCATTCTTTTTCCCTAAACGTCTGTATATTCACTACAGCAATCCGGATAAACCGATTCAAGCCTGGCTGTACCAGTATGATGAAACATCAGATGTAAAAGATGTTTCTCAGGGGACGGTTATGTTTGTCATAAAACGACCATGGCTCCTGACTTTTTTCTCACCAGACATTTTGGCCTCTGTGAGTTGGTCTTACAAAAACAATCGTTCCGTCGTAGATGCTCTGGACATGATAGCCGAAGAAGGACAACCTGATTTACAAAATGTATGTCGGCTAGATTTATATCTGGACGATAATGCAAAATTACTTCGTTATGAAGAAACTGATTTTCTGTTTCTGAATTTTTGCTGGTGAGGGGTTTAGTGTATGGATGTGCTAAAAACAGTTTTATTACAGTACATACCCACCGTGCGTTAGAATGGAAATCTGCTCAAACACTCCACGCTAATTCAATTAAGGGAAAAAGGGAATTGATGTGATTAGAGAGATAACCGAACAGGATTTCACCGTATTCTGGCCATGCTTTCAGTCAGTCATTCAGGCTCAGGAAACCTATGCCTTTGAACCCGACATGACTTTCGAACAGGCTTATCAGTTGTGGTGCACAACGCCATTAAAGACATTTGTGTTTGCTGAGGACGATAAGATATTGGGTTCTTATTATATCAGACCGAATGGTGTTGGCCCCAGTCGTCATATCTGTAATTGCGGCTATATGGTTGCAGAAAGTGCACGAGGTAAGGGCATTGCCCGGAAACTTTGTGAACATTCCCAGCAAACTGCGCTTGAACTCGGCTTTAAAGCGATGCAGTTCAACTCTGTTGTTTCAACGAATGAAATCGCAGTAACCCTGTGGCAAAAGCTCGGATTTAACATCGTCGGCACGATTCCTTCCGCTTATCACCATGCCCGGTTAGGCTATGTGGATAGCTATGTTATGCATAAACAGTTACAGCCATAGAACTCAATAGGAACCAGCAGTGAAACAGAATATTGTCCATATTGCCTTAGTCGTTCGGGATTACGATGAGGCCATTCATTTTTATGTCGATAAACTGAAATTTGAGCTGATTGAAGACACCTACCAGCCGGAACAGGACAAACGTTGGGTGGTCGTTGCACCGCCAAATTCTCAAGGAGTCACGCTGTTGCTGGCAAAAGCGTCCAAGCCCGAGCAGCTTGATTTTATCGGTAATCAGACCGGCGGGCGGGTATTTCTGTTTCTGAATACCGACGATTTCTGGCGCGATTATGAATACATGCAATCCGTCGGTATCAAGTTTGTACGTGAGCCAAAAGAGCAGGACTACGGCACAGTTGCAGTTTTTGAAGACTTGTATGGCAATCTCTGGGACTTATTACAACTCAAAGAAGATCACCCGATATCATTAAGAACCACATAACATGCAGCATCATCTGAAATTACAGGGCTAATATTAATAACCTGTATCAGACATTGACCAGAACCTGGCTCATTTAACATCATCAAATCAACATCGGTATTGATGGCAGGGTTTCCATATAAGTGTGTGTCCCTATAAGAATCATCATCCCACATGATATTCTGAACAATAAGAAGTCTGGTAAAAAGGAATAGGATCCGGAATGAATATGACAAGGTTTTATCTGATTCTGACGATAGTTGGTGTTCTGGCACCTTATGGGGCGTTTGTTCCGTGGCTGGTGAATCATGGTTTAGATCTACCGTTGCTGCTGACAGAAGCCAGTGCGAACCCGATCAGTCTGTTCGCATGGCTGGATGTCGTCATCGCTGCACTGGCTTTACTGGGTTTTATTATCGCAGACGGTCAGAAAAATCATGTCAAAGGTCGGGGAATCGCTATCGTGGGCACATTGGTTGTCGGTGTATCTTGTGGATTGCCTTTATATCTCTATCTGAAGGAAAAGCAAAATGTCCGTTCATCTATCATGATGAGCCAGTCTGAAAGCTGAGCCGTCAACGCATACGAAGGACACTTTATATCGGATGCTTAAAGTGTCTGTCCCTGTAAAATGGTAAAATGCTTTCTGTAAAATGTAATACAGAGGCAGTCCCGAACTGCCGGAAACTGCCTCCTTCGCATATTTCTTTGTGTAATTTACCGTTCGCTTTCTGGTAACAACGGCGGAATCTCCGGTAACTGCGGAGCGTTATCGATATCTTCCTGTGTCATTTTAAACGCATCCGGGAAATGTTCACGGCTTGTCCGTCTGAGTGGCTCGGTAGAGCGCCATGTATACAGGCATCGTTGACACTGATGGACAGTCCATACATCCGGAACTGGTGATTTGGCTAATAGCTCGATATCTTCATGGGCACAACGTGGACAGATCATTTTTCACCTTCCTTTGCTTCGTGAATCATACGAGTTAATTTAGAGATCCACTCTTTGGTCTCGGGCAGATCTTTGACTGACGTACTGTAATTGCCTCTGTTGTCCGGAGCGACTGGTGTTGTAGCATCAATGATCAGTTTATCCGTGATGCCTGACGGAGATGAACCGGGATCCAGCTCAACGACTGACATATTGTTCAGTTGTACTAAATCGCCCGCCGGATTCACTTTCGACGACATCGCCCACATTACTTGTTTTAAATCGAAAGGATCAACGTCTTCGTCAACCATGATGACCATTTTGACATAGCCGAGACCATGTGGTGTGGTCATCGCCCGCATCCCGACAGCCCGGGCAAAGCCACCAAAACGTTTCTTCGTGGAAATAATCACCAGTAACCCGTGCGTATACATGGCGTTCACTGCCTGAACTTCCGGAAACTCGGCTTTGAGTTGCTGATACAAAGGAACACAGGTCGCCGGACCAATCAGATAGTCTACTTCTGTCCACGGCATCCCGAGATACAAGGATTCGAAAATCGGGTTAGTCCGGTAAGAAACCTTATCGATTCTGACAACCGTCATACTACGACCACCGGAATAATGCCCGGTAAATTCACCAAACGGACCTTCAATCTCACGCACCCGGCTCTCGATGACACCTTCTAACACCACCTCGGAGCCCCAGGGAACATCGAACCCGGTGAGCGGTGCTTTCACGATCGGATAAGGCGCTTCTCTTAATGCTCCGGCCATTTCATATTCAGACTGATCATATTTGAGCGGTGTTGATCCCATCAGCGTAATAATCGGATCATTACCGAGTACAATTGCCACCGGCAGATCTTCTCCCCGCTCTTCAGCTTTGTTCAGATGAATCGCGATGTCATGCATTGGAATCGGCTGTAAACCCAGCTTTCTTTTCCCTTTGACTTCCAGCCGGTACACCCCGACATTCTGTTTGCCGAAATTATCCGGATCGGTTGGATCCCGGGAGACTGTACATGCTTTATCCAGATAAAAACCACCATCACCATCGTTTAACCGGAACAGAGGCAGAATATCGAACAGATTAATGTCTTCACCATCAACGGTGTTCTCAGCCCAGGGTGGATTGTCCCGGTAAACCGGTGCCACAGGGAACGTTTCCCAGCGCCGAATGAATTCGGCAACCTGCTCTTTCACCGGTGTATTAGGCGGCAGCCCAATCGAGATTGCGTGATTTTCCCACGATCCAATCGTATTCATCGCCACTCTGGCATTGGTAAAACCTTCAATGTTGTCGAACCAGAGTGCCGGAGCTCCTTCACCGATCCTTCCGGTTGCATTCGCGGCTGCAGCAATATCCGGTTCTGCTTTTACCTGCTCGCGGATTCTCAGAAGCTGGCCTTGTTCCTCCAGCTTATCTAAATAACTTCTTAAATCATCAAAAATCATGAACGACTTCCTTATTGTTTACATCTGATCCCTGAGAAATCCCTTCCCACCGCTTGGCAAACGGAGAATCCAGACCAAACTGGTCCAGCACTCTTGTCACAATATGTTGTTTGATATCTTCTACAGATTCCGGGCGGTTGTACCAGGCAGGCATCGGAGGCACCATGGCAACGCCCATTCGGGAAAGCGCCAGCATATTGTCTAAATGAATGGGATTGAGTGGAGTTTCCCGGGGAACCAGTACCAGTTTACGTTGCTCTTTCAACACCACATCAGCAGCACGGCCAATCAGACCATCGGCATATCCGGAACGGATGCCTGCCAGTGTTTTCATGCTGCATGGAATGATGATCATGCCGTCCGTTCTGAAAGAACCGGATGAAATCGCAGCAGCCTGATTCGCCGAGTTATAAGTCACATCAGCCAAAAGACTCACTTCTCTGGCTGTCATCGACGTCTCCAGTTCAATGGTCGTTTTTGCCCAGCGTGACATCACAAGGTGTGTTTCTACATCCCGGATTTCCTGTAAAGCCTGTAAAAGAGTTACAGCCAATGGCGCTCCGGTAGCACCAGTCATACCAACAATTAGCCTCATACAACCTCAAATATTATTGAATTAATTTGTTCGTACACGAACAATATGCTTAAATTAAATCTTATATGCATAAAAAGCAATATAAAAATTCAAATCATATTATATATAATTACGACAAGCATAATTCATTGGTATCTTTGATGACGAATATTTCCAAACACCTTATCGGGAATGGCCAGAACAGATGACGAACAAATTAGATCCGGCTGTATTTCACTTAATGCGCAAATTATTTCAGGAACATACGTCATCCTGGCAAGATGCGTTACCTCATGTTACGAAGCCACAGTTTTCTGTTTTACACGCGATCGCTCAATCACCGGGGATTGAACAGGTGCATCTTGTGGAAGCATCGATTACAACCAAAGCGACACTGGCAGAATTACTTGGTCGTCTGGAAAAGCGTGGGCTGATTTATCGTCAGCATGGAGATCAGGACAGAAGGCGCCGTTTTGTCTATTTAACACCGGAAGGGGAAAAGCTATACAATTCCTCAATGGAAATCGTCAAATCAATCGATGTCAAGTTTCTCAGCCGTATCTCTGAAGCCGAGAACCTTGAATTCCTGCGGATTCTGAAAGCGTTAACCGGTCAGTAGATTACCGGCGGATCTCTGTCCTAATATGTGAAAAAGCACCGACAAATTGTCGGTGCTTTGGTATTCCTGACTTAGTATCACGGGTCTGAATTCAGCAAATGGCAATCAGCCACCGGCCACCCACTGACGTTTCGTCTTGATGCTGGAAAGCAGCATATAAAAACAGGTTGTCAGAGAAATCACAAATAGATATCCCAATAAACCCTGACTGCCCTGCATAAACCAGTTGGCAAAGATCGGACCTAACACCGAACCAATACTATAACTAAATAGCATCACCTGTGTTGCAGACACAATGTAACTGGTATCCAGCTTGTCACACCCCAGATTGATGGCTATCGGGTAAAGCGCAAATGTTGCCATTCCCAGCAGAAATAATCCAAGCACCATCATGCTCATGCCAGAGTAAAGAACAGGTAATACGGACGCACCAGCACCAAGCAGACAAAACATCGCCATCAGCAATTTACGTCCCAGAAATTTTGACAGCCATGGCACCATTGGCTGTACAGCCATCGCTCCAAGGATAATCAATGCCAGTAAACTACCAAGGTGAGTGGTAGGAATACCACGGTTCGCCAGTTCAATCGGCATCAAACCATAAATTGCCCCCAACATCAGCCCGGAGACCAGACAACCGATCAGCGCAGCATGACTCAGCTTCGTCATCTGTTTCCAGGACAGACTTGTCGCCTGCTGCACTGATGGCTGGTCCATTTTTCCATAAATCAGCACAACAGACGCCAGTAGCAACAAGGTGATAATAACGGTAAACGGTATAACGCCGGAAACACCCAGATGGCCGATACCAAGCTGTCCTACTGCGGTGCCACCATACAAAGCAGCCATGTAGATACCTAAACGCTTTGCCCGGCGGGATGCATCACCGTGCAACAGCCAGGACTCCACCACCACAAAGACACCAGCAACCGCGACACCCGCGATAAAACGGTCAACCAGCCAGACAGAAGCATAAGGCAGGGACGGAAGTACCACTATCGATAGCAACAGAATCACCAGACACCAGATAAATGCTTTCCGGTGACCCAGACGATTCACAAAAGGTTCCATCATCATAGCTCCCAGCAACAGACCGGCATAAAAAACACTGGCAAGCCAGCTGGCAAGCGATTCATCAAGTCCATAATGAGAAAGTATGAGCGGGATCAGGCTCATGAGATAACCAGACGCAACAGCGTACAACGCCAGAGCGATCACCGGCACCGTAATGCGTTGAGCAGAAGAAGTATTCAACGAAATAGCCTCGAAAACAGATGGAAAAAACAGGAGATTTTCGCGGCGAATATGGCGCTAACCAGTAAAAAGATAAAATGAAAAATTGTGGTCTTGACGATTAATAACTTTTATCAAACCAATGAGTAAAACATTCACTAATAAAACCCCATAAAAGCAGTTTAAAACACCAACATAAACACTATTATTTGGTTTTTAGTAGCACAAAATTAATCCATGTTAAAAATTATATTTTATAAAATTCATTGTTCAGATTGCGGAAAATACGCGGCCTTTCCCGACATAAGACTTACCGGGAAAGAACATGGATAACCGTTCGATCAGCTTTTCAATAGATCGACCAGTTGATGTGTCAGTGTGTTCACAACATCAGGAACCATCGATAAATGTTCCGCTCCGGCATTATCGATATGGATACCACAGTTGACCGACACAACACAGTTGAGCGCAGAAGCAAGCACCTGAGCCGTACGATGGGCAAGCAGATCTTCTTTATGACCCAAAACACACAGAACTGACGTGGAAGCACTCACCTTCGACGCATCCTGCAAACTTGCCCGCGGCTGAGCCAGAGCCGTTGCACCAATATGCGATTTATCTCCACCGTGGATCGTAACGGCCAGATCCCGGCCAACAACAATGGCAACTAAATGAATCATAAAACTACCTGATTCCTGTTCTAACCGCACAACATCACCTGGCTGATGTTTCATCATTTATTTCTCCCGGTTTTCACCTGATTGAAAAGACACAGCAGTGTCTGTCCTTATAAGAAAATACTTACTTATAGTGTCTGTCCCTGTAAATGAACAGCCCTGACAAACCACAGTGGTTCGCATCCTAGTCATATTGAGGATGAGAGTAAAGTCTCATATTGAAATCTCATATTGAAACGATGCGGAGAAACTCTCACACATGATTTGATGAAAAATTAGTCGATTTCCAAACCGGAGGTTCGTTTTTGCTTTGAAACTGTTACCCTGTTCTCAGAGGGTGTTGCAGAGAATCAGAACAATAAATAGGGAGGCATGGTGATTTATCAAACAAAGACAGGACTGGATATTAATATCGGACGTGAACATCTGGTCATTCAGCAACGCTATGAAGCACTGAGCGCATTTAACGATCTTCTGATTGCAGTCTGGTTTCTGATCGGTAGTTTCTTCTTCCTGAACAATGCATTAGTCGAGAGTGGCACCTGGTTATTCATCGTCGGCAGTGCACAATTGCTGATTAAACCGTTCATCAAACTGACCAGTCTGGTTCATCTCCGTCGCATTCAAAAACGCAACGAAAATTAAAATGTATCGACTCCCACCGGTACAACAGTGGGGGAACCAGGGGAGCCGATAACTCAGGATTGTTGAATAGACAACCTGTCTTATTTGTCTTTATCCATATCTCCGGCAGCCTGATCAGCCTCAGGCGCTGTTGATTCAATCACGCCCTGACTCATTTCAGGCGCTTCTTCCATCATATCCTGATCAGTCTCAGGTGCAGTTTGGTCAGCCGTTCCCTGAGTGGCATCGATAGTTGTCTGATCACCAGCACCTGTTGTTACCTGATCAGCCGGTTCACTGACATCACTTGTCGTTGTGTTTTCAGTTGTTGCGTTATCGTCGTTACATGCCGTTATGCCAAAAGCAATCGCTGTAGTCAGCAACATCATTGCAATCGGATTTGATAGTTTAGACATACTTCTCTCCTGTTTTTCGAACGGCAGATGCGTTCACACATTAAATTCACTGGAGCCAGTGTAATGAAATCCTGTCGACCGATTTCAAATTTCAGGTCAGGAGTTAGTGCTGATTGTGTAAGGAATCAAGGTGCCGGATCAGCCCGAAAAGAGCCAGTACTGTCACAATCAATCCTGCAATATCGTATATCTCTCAACCTCAACACTCATACCCGTCCGGTCAATAAGCCGATTTCAAAACAATTAACATACCTCATTTAATCAAAAACAAATATTGACATATGTCATTAATGAAATTAAGTTAGATCTGACTGGTGGCAATACTCAACAACTAAGGGGAACAAAATATGGATTGGATAGGAAACGATATCACTCTGTTCGTTTTGATCGCACTGATGGCATCTGCTTTCGCAGCAGGATTCATCGACAGTGTCGCCGGAGGCGGCGGACTCATTCTGGTGCCGTCTTTCATACTTGCAGGATTACCGCCACAAGTTGCTTTAGGGCAGGAGAAAATTGTCAGCACACTCGGAACAATAGCTGCCATCAGAAATTTTGTTCGCAATAAACGTGTGGTTTGGGTAGCCGTCGCTTCCGGAATTCCGGCTGGCCTCATGGGAGCTTATGCGGGTGCACAGGCTATTCTGTATTTCGACCCGGACACAGTAGGAAAAATCATTCTTGCAATGTTGCCCGTCGGGATCGTTTTCTCCTTCATTCCCAAAAAAGATCGCAGCAATACAGACAATCACACCATCAGTAAAACCATTCTCTGGCTTGGTGTTCCGCTAACGGTTTTTGTCATCGGATTCTATGACGGCTTCTTCGGGCCGGGAACAGGAAGCTTTCTGATTATTGCATTGCATTATTTGCTGAAATTCGACCTGGTCGCAGCATCGGCCACATCAAAACTGTTTAATTTTTCCTCTAACATCGGCGCTCTGATCGCGTTCATTATCGCAGGTAATGTACTTTACATGCTTGCAATTCCACTGGTGGTGATGAATTTGCTGGGTAATCACGTTGGCAGCGCATCAGCAATGAAATACGGCCCCAAATTAATCCAGAGAACAATTTCTCTTTCACTGGGTTTACTGATGCTGTCTTTGGGGTACAAATTTCTGATTGCATAACCACAGTTTGTATCAGATCAACGCCGCTTTGCTGACAAAAGCGGCTTTTTACCGGCAATATCAGATTGACCATTAGACTGAAATCAGAAGTTACCGAAGCGCGATCTAATATTTTGCTCCCGTACAGAAACGGCTATTATTTATACTCAGGTAACCTCATCATAAATAAAATCAAACAGGTCGAATCATGCAATGTCAGTCTCCGGAAGTTTCCTCATATCAACATTTAATCACTCGCCTATCCTCCCGGCTTGCTCCGGAATGTATTATCACTCAGCCGGAACAACGTCTGGCCTACGGAACCGATGCCAGCTTTTATCGTTTAATTCCCCAGGTCGTGCTACGACTGAAAGATATCGATGAAGTTATCTTCACTCTTCAGGCTTGTGACGATCTCGGAATCCATCTGACATTCCGGGCAGCCGGAACCAGTCTGTCCGGTCAGGCCGTTTCCGACTCGGTTCTGGTGACACTGACAGATGACTGGCGTGGACATCATATTTCGGATAACGGCGCCAAAATCACTTTACAACCCGGCGTGATCGGAGCCGATGCCAACCGTTATCTGGCGCCTTATCAGCGGAAAATCGGCCCGGATCCGGCATCAATCAATGCCTGCAAAATCGGTGGAATCGCGGCCAATAACTCCAGCGGTATGTGCTGTGGAACCGCTCAGAATTCCTATAAAACCGTCGCGGACATGCAGATTATTTTTACTGACGGTTTCATCTTAAACACCGCCGATCCGGACAGTGTGCACAGACTGATGCAGCAAAAACCGGAACTGATCTCTGGAATTCAGGCGCTTTGTGAACAAACGCTGGCTGACCGGCAACTGACCGATTTGATCCGGCATAAATATCGTCTGAAAAATACCACGGGTTACGCCCTCAATGCGCTGATTGATTACACCGATCCCATTGAAGTGATTAAACACCTGATGATCGGTTCTGAAGGAACACTGGGGTTCATCGCGGAAATCACCTATCACACCGTAGAAGAACATCCTTTTAAAGCGTCTGCCCTGTTGATTTTCCCGGACATCGAACAAGCCAGCCAGGCAGTGACGACACTGGCAGAAACTCCGGTGGCAGCCGTTGAAATGATGGATGGCCGTTCACTCCGGGCGATTGCTGATGAACCGGGAATGCCAGACTTTATCTCCACACTGGACGAACATGCGACTGCGTTATTAATCGAATCTCACGGACAGAGCGAACATACGCTGACGACTCAGTGCGAACAGATTATGCAGACATTAGCAATTTACCCGATTCTGGCGTCTGTCCCCTTTACAACCGATCCACAGACCGTTGCCACGTTATGGGGAATCCGTAAAGGGCTTTTCCCGGCTGTCGGAGCCGTACGGGAAACCGGAACCACTGTGATTATTGAAGACGTTGCTTTCCCTATCGAACATCTGGCGGCCGGTGTCCGTGATTTACAGACATTGTTCGATAAGTACCACTATCACGAGGCCATCATTTTCGGCCATGCGCTGGAAGGTAATTTACATTTTGTATTTACCCAGCGCTTTGATCATCAGGAAGAAATCGATCGTTACAGCGCTTTCATGGATGATGTTGCCCAGTTGGTTGCAGTCAGATACGGCGGCTCTCTGAAAGCGGAGCACGGTACCGGCCGGAATATGGCACCTTATGTTGAACTGGAATGGGGAAAATCCGGCTATGAACTGATGCAGCAGATAAAAAAACTGTTCGATCCCCGTGGCAGACTGAACCCCGGCGTCATCCTCAATCCTGACCCACAGGCACATGTTCAGCACCTCAAACCCATGCCACCAGCAGACCCGTTGGTTGACCGCTGTATTGAATGCGGATTCTGCGAAGCTGTCTGCCCTTCCCGGACGCTGACTCTTTCTCCTCGCCAACGGATTGTACTGTACCGGGAATTACAACATCGCCGTACGCTTGAATCTTCTGAAGAAATTATCTCATTAGAAAAAGCATTTGAATATCAGGGAATCGATACCTGCGCCGCAACCGGCTTGTGTGCCACCCGCTGTCCGGTTGGTATTAATACCGGTGATTTAGTCAAACAGCTGAGAACAGAAAAGTATCGCAGATATCATTCGATTGCCCACTGGACAGCAGACCATTTTGCAACCACAGTTCAGCTTGCCAGAACCGGGCTCAAAATGAACTCATGGGCAACCCGGACACTCGGTGCAGAACGAATGCAACACTGGAACCAGCAGCTCCGCCAGCGTAGCCAGCGGATTCCCCAATGGCTACCAGAAATCCCCGGAGCAAATCAGCATTCCATATCCAGAATCAATACGGTTTCCAGCGCAATTACACACCCGCAGGATAAATTACACAAAGTGGTCTATTGCCCTTCCTGTGCCAGCAGAGCGATGGGTGCATTGCCACAAAGCCCATTATTACCGTCTCAGGAAACCCGCTCACTCAGTGAAGTGACCTTCAGCTTACTGAAAAAAGCCGGGGTTGAAGTTATCTTACCGGAACACATCAGCAATCAGTGTTGTGGCATGCCTTATGACAGTAAAGGAATGACAACGCAGGCCCGTAAGAAAAGCAATCAGTTGGCACAGACTCTCATACAGGCTTCAGAGAATGGCCGCTATCCGATCCTGATGGATACCAGTCCCTGTATGCAACGGATGAAAACAGAACATCCCACATCTTTACAACTGTACGAACCCGCAGAATATGTCAGCCGCTATCTGCTGGAACACCTGTCCATTGAACCGGTTGAAGAAACAGTGATGCTCCATATTACCTGTAGTTCCCGTAAGGCAGGTCTGGAATCCGTCATACTGAAACTGGCACAAACCTGCGCCCGTCAGGTTATCGTACCGGAGCATATTCAGTGTTGTGGCTGGGCCGGAGATAAAGGCTTCACCACACCGGAGCTGAATCAGGCTGCATTGCAGCCATTGAAAAATCAGATACCGCCAGACTGTAAACGGGGATTCAGTAACAGTCTGACCTGTGAGATAGGACTCTCTCATCACAGTGGTATTCCTTATCAGTCAATTCTGTATCTGGTCGATGAGGTCTCAACCCCTTTATCAGGTCAAAAAATATAGAGACTGTGATATACCTAAATAGCCTCAAAAGGCAAAAATTCGCTCAATAATGGATAAGGATCCGATATGGAACTTGATATTTACGTCGTTGACGCATTTACCCACACACAATTTCACGGTAACCCGGCGGCGGTAGTGCCATTGCAGGAATGGCTGGATGACGCAACCATGTTAGCCATCGCCGCAGAAAACAACTTGTCCGAGACCGCTTTTCTGTGTCCGTTATCTCCGGGCCGCTACGCGATTCGTTGGTTTTCGCCGTTACAAGAGATTGATTTCTGTGGCCACGCAACATTAGCGTCTTCATATGTTCTGTTTCATGAGCAGCCATTTCATCAAGAAAAGACTGCCAAAACAGAGCCGGTTTTTGAAACAGCACTTGTTTTTGAAACAGCACTTGTTTTTGAAACAGAAAAAGTGGGAACGCTGACAGTCACGGAAACTTCGCAGGGCCGGATTGAAATGAGCTTTCCGAATCTTCAGCCGCAAGCCGTCACTGAAATTCCCCCGGCACTACTCTCGGGATTATCAGATCGTCCGGCATCAGTTTTGCGTAATAATCAGGCTTATTTTGCAATTTATGATACGGAAGAAACAGTTCGTCAGTTGCAATACAATGTTGAATCACTCAAAACGCTGGCTCCTTATGATGTCGTCGTAACGGCTCCGGGTACAGAATATGATTTCGTTTCCCGCTATTTCTGGCCGGCCAGCGGTGGTAACGAGGATCCGGTTACCGGTTCCATCCATGCGGGTCTGGCTCCTTTCTGGGCGCAAAGACTGGATAAAAACGAACTGGTTGCCTGTCAGGCTTCCCAACGGGAAGGAATTCTCTATTGTCGCTTAGAACAGGAACGTGTTCTCGTTTCCGGTCATGCGATCCTTTACATGAAAGGGAAAATCTATATCCCCGGGTGATTTCAATATGCGATTTCAGCGTCAACGACCCGGTAATTTATATTGATAAAAGAACAGCCTGATTTACATTGTAAATCAGGCTGTTCAGCATCAGCGTATATTCAATACAGACTCTACGATTCTAATTTATAATATACAGTCGCCAACGGCGGAAGACGCAGTAGCAAAGAATAAGGCAAGCCCTGACTTTCAACTTTCTCTGTCTTCGCAATAGTTTTCATCGTATATCCACTGCCACAATATTCCTGATCATCTGTGTTCAGCAGCAGATGATAATTCCCCTGGACTGGCATTCCCAGCCGAAAACGTTCATGAGGAACCGGTGTAAAATTACTGATAATCAGAATCCGCTCTCCGGATTCACTGATCCGCTCATGTGCCAGAATGCTGGCATCTGCCGCATCAGCAAGGCGCCATTCAAAACCTTCAGGATCATTGTCACGCTCATAGAGTGCTTTTTCACGACGGTAAAGGAAGTTCAAATCCTGAGTGAGTTTCAAAACACCCTGGTGGCGTTCAAATTCCAGCAGAAACCACTGAAGCTGGCTGTCATGCTGCCATTCTCCAGTCTGTCCGAATTCTGCTCCCATAAAGTTGAGTTTCTTCCCGGGCTGACCATACATATAACCCAGATAAGCTCTGAGATTAGCCGTTTGCTGCCACTCATCCCCCGGCATTTTGTAATGCAGCGAACGCTTGCCATAAACCACTTCATCATGAGAAAGCGATAAAATATAGTTCTCACTATGCGCATAAAGCAGCGGAAAGGTAACCACATTGTGATGATATTTACGGTGTACCGGATCATGCTGAATATATTCCAGACTGTCGTGCATCCAGCCCATATTCCATTTGAAACCAAAACCAAGGCCACCAAGAAATGTCGGCGTAGAAACTCCGGGAAATGCGGTTGACTCTTCCGCGATCGTCATGCCATTAGGGAAATGCTTATACACTTCCTCATTCATCCATTTCAGTGTGGCAATAGCATCATAGTTTTCCCGGCCACCATCAACATTTGGTATCCACTGATCGTGACTCCGGGAATAATCGAGATAAAGCATCGACGCCACAGCATCAACCCTGATTCCATCGATATGAAACCGATCAAACCAGTACAGAGCATTCGATACCAGAAAACGGCGTACATGCTCACGTCCCATATCATAGATAAAGGAATTCCAGTCCTGATGCCAGCCACGGCGCGGATCCGGATCATGATACAGCGGCGTCCCGTCAAAGTTATTCAGACCGTGTCCATCCGCCGGGAAATGTGCAGGAACCCAGTCAAGTACCACACCAATATTAGCCTGATGACACTGATCGACAAAATACTTGAAATCATCCGGTGAACCATAACGGCTGGTCGGGGCAAACAAACCAACCGGCTGATATCCCCACGAACCATAAAACGGATGTTCGGAAACCGGCATTAACTCGACATGGGTATATCCCATATCGATCAGATAAGGAACCAGTAAGTCGGCCAGCTCCCGGTAATTGAGGAAACGATCATCCGGTCCGAGTTTCCATGAACCCACATGCAATTCATAAAACGATAATGCTTCTTTGCGCTTTTCAGTAACCGGTCGGTTTTGCCATGTATCATCCTGCCAGACATAGCGCTCGTGGTCATAAGTAACCGAAGCCAGAGATGGGAACTGTTCTGCATAGAAGCCCCAAGGATCAGCTTTATGGGGCAGGCCTTCACCATTCGGGCCTTTGATCTCAAATTTATATTGTGTCCCTTCGTCCATTTCAGGGATGAAAATCCCCCATATCCCATAATCAAGCCGCTGCATCTGATGACGACGTCCATCCCACTGGTTAAAGTTCCCGATAAGAGAACAGGACGAAGCATGCGGTGCATACACTAAAAAGCGAATACCTTCGATCTGCTTACCACCCCGCTCCAGTGTAATGAACTGAGAACCAAGATGCCGGTACATCTCAATCGGTGTATGTAAATCATCGTACTCTGCATAAATCTCATGATACTGATACGGATCGTCAATAATCTGCTCACCACCTTTCCAGCGAACCGCCAGACGATAATGAGTCAACCGTAAGTCCATATCGGCCTGAAGAATAAAGCCGCCTTTATCTTCTGGCACCATTTCAATAGGCTCCAGCCCATCAAGTAATACGGAAACCTGTAGTGCGCCCGGCATCCATACCCGGAGAACACCTTGTTCGGGGGAAATAAAAGGCCCCAAAAAAGAAAATGGGTCAGCAAATGAAGCATGTTCCAGTTTTTGGTAAATCTGCTGCTTTTTCGTAAGCTTCTGGACAGTTTTCAATATCCCTACTCCTAACCTAACTAATTATTTTTATCCGTGAACAGACCAATATGGTCAATTATCCGGATTCTCTTCTACCAGTGTACCGAACAACCAAATACAGTTGAGTGACCTGACTTAAATTTCTTTATGCAATCAATCCACTGCTGCAAAAGGCATTTCCCCAAAGTTTTTCAGCTGACTCAGAAGTTTCTGAGAATAGCCATTCCGTTGACTCAATCCTTTACACAATCCTTTACAACCTTACTCTTCTCAGCCCGGACAACCGAAATGTGTTCAGCCAGACGTTGTACTGCGGGAAGTGTAAATAATGTTTCCAAAGGCTCACAAAGCTTACGCCGCCAGTTGGGATATTCCTCAACAGTTCCCGGAATATTGACCGGATTATCCATTTGCAGCCAGTCTTCCAGTTGAATGCTCATCAGCGCCGATGCGCCTGCCGCCATATGAAGATGCATGGCTTCACTCAGAGCTTCATCCATTGGTACAGTCATTGCGTCACGTCCGACACTATCCGGCAGAAAGCCATGCCAGGCGATCGAATCTAAGATGGCTTGTTTATTATGCAACCGGGCATCAAACCGGGGTTTGA
This sequence comes from Vibrio mangrovi, assembly GCF_024346955.1. Taxonomy (NCBI): domain Bacteria; kingdom Pseudomonadati; phylum Pseudomonadota; class Gammaproteobacteria; order Vibrionales; family Vibrionaceae; genus Vibrio; species Vibrio mangrovi. The sequence goes on from NZ_AP024884.1 coordinate 1,317,074, forward strand.
GCATTTTTTCGTCCGGGTAAAGTCCGATTTCATGACCCATGGTCAGATCCCGACAATGCCAGAATCCCCGCAGTGTTGGCATATCATGAGTACATAATGCCGACATCGACTGAGCCGTATAATGCTGAGGAGAAATATAGCCACCATCTTTAGCTGTCTCAAAAAAGAAGACTTTATAAGAATGGATACCGGCATCGGCCAGTAATGAGGCAATTTCATCGGGAACAGTTCCCAAATCTTCGCCAATAACGCTACATTGATGACGATGAGATTCCAGAGCCAGAATGGCAAGCAGTTCATCCACACGATAATAAAGATAGGCTCCCTGAGTCGCTTTTTCCCCCCGGGGAATCCACCATAAACGGAGTAATCCCAGAATATGGTCGATGCGCAGCGCGCCACAATATTTCATATTAGCCCGGAGCAGTTGAATAAACGGCTCATAGGCCTGATGTCTGAGAGTCTGCGGATTCAGTGGCGGTAATCCCCAGTTTTGTCCGAGCGGCCCCAGTTCATCCGGTGGAGCACCGATACTGACATCCAACAACAGGTTCCCCTGATCTGCCCAGGCTTCCGCTCCGGATTCCGCAACACCAACCGCCAGATCACGGTAAAGTCCGATCGTCATCCCCTGCGCTTTCGCAACACGCTGTACTTCCTGAATCTGGGTATCGGCAAGCCACTGCATGTAAAGATAGAAGTTAATCCGATCTTCATGGTCACGAATATAGTCTTTGACCGCCGAACTGTGAAAACGGCGATAGTTTTCCGGAAACACCGGCCAGCCCCAAATGTCGGAGTCTTTTTCACAAAGTTCAGCATGAATTGCATCAAAAGCCGCAAGTGATAGTAAGGACTCACCACCTTTTGCAACGAAATCATGAAATGCCTGTCCCCGTTCAGTCAGAGGATCCAGATGCAGGCTTTTGAATGTGTCATAAAGCAGCGGTAGTATCTCCATTTTCAGTGCAGCAACCGCCGCATACTGGACCCATTCACTCTCTCTGGCAGTATTCAGCCGTTTCTGGAAAGCAGGGCTGGAGATCTGTTTTTGTGCTACCTGACACTGGCTCAACTCAGGAACCGCCTTAACATCAATATACAGAATGTTGATCCAACGACGAGAAGACGGACTATAAGGACTGGCGCTTTCCGGACTGGCAGGAAACAGAGCGTGAATCGGATTCAGGCCAACAAAATTGGCGCCCATTTCTGCTATTTTGACAACCAGTTGCTTCAAATCGCCGAAATCACCAATTCCCCAGTTCTGTTGCGAACGCAGTGTGTATAACTGCACACTAGGCCCCCACAGCTTTTTCCCCTGAACCAGTTCAGGTTGCCTGAAACACGATGAGGGTGTCACAATCAATGTCGTCTGGTAAGGCGTCTGACGTCCTTTACGCAGAACAGACAAGGTGTGATAGCCGATCGGCAGCGTTGTCGATAACGAAAAAACCAACGGGCCGCCATCTTCACGTTCATCTCTGACAATCTGAGACTGTAGATATCCTTCGTAACGCTCGCCCTGCTCAGTATCCAGATACCATTGAAATTCACTCTCCCGGGCGCTGCTTCCCAGATAGAGTGGTACTTCAATCACCTGCTCATCTTTACCAAACAAAACCGGTTCCAGAATCGGCTGCTTGTGAATTTTCTCTGCCGAGTGAAGTAATGCTTCTTTTGACTGCATATCATAGCCAAGAACCCCCAGCAGATATTCAATCGTTTTGCGACTGACAATCGCTTCTTTACCCCAATTGCTGATGTACCGTTCTGCAATACCAGCCTGATGGGCAACCTCCAGCAAAACGTTTTGTTCAATTTCCATGGCTACTCCCCTCCTGATAGAGGTAATTGCCTTTTCAGTAACAATTCGCAAGCGGTGGGCAGCCTTTTCAGGCAGCCACCGACACGCAATTCCATATGCCTAACGCGGTACGGCTTTAAGCTTCCATATATTGTTCACATAATCACGAATACTTCGGTCAGAACTGAATTTCCCGACCAGTGCTGTATTCAGAATGGCTTTTTTTGCCCAACCAGCTGAATCACGATACTGCTGATCAATCCGGGTATGCGCATCGATATATGAAGCAAAATCAGCCAGTACCAGATAAGGGTCACCACCATCCAGCAGGCTTTCATAGGTTGCCCGGAGCTTGCGTGGCTCTCCGGGAGTAAACTCTTCTCCGATCAGCAGATCCAGTGAAGCTTTCAGTAACGGATCTGCATTGTAGTAATCGAACGGATTATATCCATGAGACTTCAGACGGTTCACGTCATCGACTTCCAGACCAAAGATATAAATATTCTCATCACCGACTTCTTCACGAATCTCGACGTTTGCACCATCCATCGTGCCGATAGTCAGAGCGCCATTGAGCGCCATTTTCATGTTTCCGGTCCCGGACGCCTCTTTACCGGCTGTCGATATCTGCTCAGAAACATCCGCCGCCGGAATAATAATCTCGGCCATACTCACCCGATAGTCCGGAATGAAGACAACTTTCAGTTTTTCATTCACTCTGGGATCATGGTTAATTTTCTCAGCTATCTTATTGATAGCGTAGATAATCTCTTTGGCGAGGTAATAGCCCGGAGCGGCTTTGGCCGCAAAAATAAAGACCCGGGGAACCATGTCAAAATCAGGACGATTCAGTAAACGGTAGTAAAGCGAAAGAATATGCAGCATATTCAGATGCTGACGCTTATATTCATGTAATCGTTTGATCTGAACATCGAAAATAGCATCAGTGTTAAGCTCAATGTTCATATGCTCTTTCACCCAGTGAGCCAGCCGGACTTTATTTTCTTTCTTCACCGCCATAAATGCTTTCTGAAAGTCAGCATCATCGGCCCACTGAGTCAGCTGTGCCAGCTCTTCTAGCGCAACCGGCCAGTGATCACCGATTTTCTCTGTGATCAACCGGGATAGACCCGGATTACAGTATTGTAGCCAGCGGCGAGGTGTAATCCCGTTTGTGACATTTGTCAGGCGGGTTGGATAAAGTTCATGAAATTCAGGAAACAGATCCTGTTTCACCAGTTCTGAGTGCAAAGCTGCAACCCCATTTACCGCATAGGAACCAACAACACACAGATTGGCCATTCTGACCATCCGGTGGAAACCTTCCTGAATGATCGACAGCTTCTGCTGCTTGTCGACATCTCCGGGCCATTTCGCCCGCACTTCCTGTAAGAAGCGGTGGTTAATCTCGTAGATAATTTCCATATGGCGGGGTAGTAAACGGAGGATCAGAGATTCATCCCAGGTTTCCAGTGCTTCAGGTAACAATGTATGGTTGGTATACGCGAATGTCTGACTACAGATACGCCATGCGTCATCCCACAGCATATCCTGCTCATCCATGAAGATCCGCATCATTTCAGGAATCGCGATCGCAGGATGCGTATCATTGAGCTGAATCGTTTCATACTGAGGCAACTCTTCCAGAGTATGGCCGGCTGCCTTATGACGGCGGAGGATATCCCGGACAGAAGCAGCACTATGGAAGTACTGCTGCATCAGACGCAATGTCTTGCCTTTCTCATGGTTGTCATTCGGATAGAGCACTTTGGTGATGTTACCGGCATCGATCAAAGCATGTTGCGCTTCAAAATAGTTACCGTTGTTAAAGCTTTCCAGAGAAAATGGTGCGATTGCCCGGCATTCCCATAACCGTAACGGATAGACGGTTTCACTCTTATAACCGACAACCGGAATATCCCATGGCATCCCCATGACAGTCATTCCGGGAACCCATTTTCTTTTTTCCACACCATCGACTACAACGCCTTTAACATAACCGTAAAAGCCAATTTCCTGCGCTAAATCCGGACGGGCAACTTCCCATGGATAACCTTCAATGCCACACCAGGCATCGGGAGCCTCTTTCTGGTGACATTCTTCAAAAGATTGTTTGAACAGTCCATACTCATAATGAAGACCATAACCAACCGTCGGATATTCCTGCGCAGCCAGAGAGTCCATGAAACAGGCAGCCAGGCGCCCTAACCCACCGTTGCCCAGTGAAGGATCCCGCTCTTCTTCAAGCAAATCACTTAAATTCTGCCCCAGTTCGGCCATTGCCTCACCGATAGCATCATAAACACCCATGTTTAATAAGTTGTTGCCGGTCAGACGACCAATCAGAAATTCCAGAGAAAGATAATTCACACTTTTGGCATTCAGAATCCGCTCATCCTGTTCTGTTTCCAAAAGGTCAAATGTCGTGAGCTCTGCCAGTGCTCTGGACATAGCCAGATACCAGGAACGCTTAGTCGCACACTCGATGGTGGTCGCGTAGGTTGATGTCAGATGACGCTTAACGTTCTCCTGAAACAGCGTCTTATCAAACGACTTCTGCAATACAGCTTTCATCGTAACCCCTCCCAAATAGGTAATGAGCTGACTGAGATATACAATTATCTGATACGGTCTTCGTACCAGTCACTTCAGCCCTATCATGAAAATCATATGGTATACAGCAGTCTTACCAAGCTTGAGATGTGATGCATATCGAATTTCGCATCGAATATGGCTCACAATTTCCAGTCTATATCACAATGCTCCTTAGATAATAACCTTAGTCGTTAAATCAAATTCCTACGGCTTTTCAGTTTAGAAAGTCTACAAAAAGTGACAGGAATCACATATTGATACCACGTTCTCCCACCGAAGTTCCAGTCAATCGGCTATTTTTTCTACGCTGATCCCGATAATTTTATAAGCCTGCCCTGTTTGCCAGGCTTCCGCAGAGAAAGTAAGTGAATACTTGCTATTGAAAAAAACCAGAAACACAAAGAACATCAGTATCAGCTCAAATAGCGACCATAAAAAAAGGCATCTTCTTGATGCCTTTTTCAGTTCATTATGCGCCAGTCACAAGCTGGTGGTCTCTACAGACTGAGCGGTATCAGTTCAAAACCTAATACAGCACTGAAACTCATCACGACAATCAAAGAGTGTTTGAAAACAGCTTTTGACCACGCTTCAAAGTTATCTGTTGTCATCCGGCGGAATGTCACCCGGGTCCACATAAAGCAGACAGCCGATGCAACCACCAGATATTCATAACCGGTATTGCCAACCAGATATAATCCTAAAGCAACCGCATTAAAGGCGATGACATAAGCCATCATATGCTTACGGGCCTTGTCGATTCCGGAAACTACCGGCAGTACAGGAATACCTGCCTGACGATAATCCTGCATTCTGAACATGGCAATTGCATAAGAATGCGGCATTTGCCACAAACAGAACAGACAGAACAGCAGAACGCCTTCAAGACTGACATAGTTGGTCACTGCCAGATAACCGGCCAACGGTGGAACCGCACCGGAAATACTGCCAACCAGCGTACCGTATACAGAAGTACGCTTGTACCACATCGTGTAGAAGAAGACGTAGAAAACATAACCCAGCAACACAACCACAGCCGCCAACGGATTCGTTTTCTGATACAGCAATGCTGTTCCGCTCAGTAACAGAATGAGCGCATAAATGAAGGCATGATCAACATTAATCTCACCACGAACCAGCAAGCGCTGGCTGGTTCTCGCCATTTTACTGTCGATATCGCGGTCGAAGATATTATTAATCACACATCCGGACGCGATGACCAAAGCAACACCAGCAAGCGTATAGAGCAATAGCATTGATGTTACTGACTCCGCTTTAGCTGCGAGGAAAAACCCCGCAGCCGTAGAGATCAGGTTACCAACGATAATTCCCGGTTTGGTGATCGATAGATACCCTTTAATCATCAGTCTGCGCCTACATCATCATATTGACGTTCAGATTCCACATGATCCAGATTGAACCAACAATCAGGATCAAGACAACAATCACAGAGAACACCAATGAAATCACGTTCCAGCGACCGCTTTCAGTTTTTGTTTCCATATGCAGGAAGTAAACAAAATGAACAATCACCTGAACAACAGCACAACCGAACAGGACAGCAAATGTTGTCCCGGTCGACAAGCTTTGTGTCGCCGCATAGTAGAAAGGAATAATCGTTAGGATCAGAGAGGCTACAAAGCCAATCACATATCCTTTTACGCCTGACTCAGCATGTTGGTTACTCATGATGTCACCCCAACTAAATAAACGATTGTAAATACGCAGATCCAGACGATATCCAGGAAGTGCCAGAACAAGCTTAAACAGTTGAACCGGGTTTCAATCATCTCTGTCAGCCCTTTAGTATTCAGTTGCCAGAAACAGACAAACAACCAAATCAGACCAAAGGTCACGTGCAGACCGTGAGTTCCAACCAGAGTAAAGAATGCTGACAGGAACGCGCTACGCTGTGGTCCGAAGCCTTCACCAATCAGATGATGGAACTCATAAACTTCCATCCCGATAAAGCCCAGACCAAACAGGAAGGTAATCACCATCCATAGCTTCAACGCGCCAATCTGCTTACGCTTCATGGCAATAATGCCAAAACCGAATGTAATACTACTCAACAGCAGCAACATAGTTTCAACAAAAACGAACGGTAGTTCGAAGATCTCTTTACCGCTGGGACCACCAGCGGTTGCTCCTGCCAGTACTGCATAAGTTGCAAACAAGCTTGCAAATAAAATGCAGTCACTCATCAGGTAAATCCAGAACCCGAACAGTTTGTTACCACCGGTATCATGGTGGTGATCATGTGCGTGAGCCGCTACAGAATTAGCCTGCATACTTCACCTCCATATCATCTTTCGACTGAGATTCAGCTTTTGCTTTTGCAACTTCAGCCCGATGTTTCTCTTCAATCTCTTTGATTTCATCAACCTGAACATAGTAATCAACATCATCGTTAAAGCTATGCCAGATAGTGGTTACCACGATACCGATGAAACCGATAGCGGCCAGCCACCATATATACCAGATCATCGCAAAACCAAAGATCGTCGCCCATGCAGAAACATACATACCCGTTGGTGTATTCTTCGGCATATGAATCGGCTCATATTCGACTTCTTTATCAAGATCATGCTCACCACGCTGCTTCTGATACCAGAAAGCATCAATTTCATTGCCTTTCGGAATCACAGCAAAGTTATAGAACGGTGGTGGAGAAGATGTTGACCATTCCAGCGTACGGGCATCCCACGGGTCACCGGTCACATCACGGTTCTCATCCCGGTCGCGAATACTGACAAGAATCTGAATCACCTGACATACCACACCCAGAGCAACAATTGCCGTACCGACAGCGGCAACAGCAAGGAATGGGAAATAATCAGGGCTAATATCCTGACTCAGACGACGGGTCATCCCCATAAAGCCCAATGCGTAAAGTGGTAGGAAAGCCATCAGGAAACCAACCAGCCAGCACCAGAATGCGCGTCGGCCCCATGCTTCATTCATCATGAAACCGGTCGCTTTCGGGAACCAGTAGGTGATTGCAGCAAAACAGCCAAAGACTACACCGCCGATAATTACGTTATGGAAGTGAGCCACCAGGAATACACTGTTGTGCAGTACAAAGTCTGCTCCGGGAACCGCCATCAGCACACCGGTCATACCACCGATACTGAAGGTGATCAGGAAGCCGACAGTCCACAGCATTGGTGATGTAAACTGAATACGGCCTTTATACATCGTAAACAACCAGTTAAATATCTTCACCCCGGTCGGGATAGAGATGATCATGGTTGCAATACCAAAGAAGGCGTTTACATTCGCACCCGCACCCATGGTAAAGAAGTGGTGTAGCCAAACGATAAAGGCAAGAATCGTAATTGCAATCGTTGCCCAGACCAGAGATGTATAGCCAAACAGTTTCTTACGTGAGAAGGTCGCTGTCACTTCAGAGAAAACCCCAAAGATTGGCAGAACAAGGATATATACCTCAGGGTGGCCCCACGCCCAAATCAGGTTGACATACATCATCATGTTGCCACCCATATCGTTGGTGAAGAAGTGGAAACCCAGATAACGGTCCAGAGTCAACAGAGCGATAGAAATAGCCAGGATTGGGAACGAAATAATGATCAGGATGTTGGCACACAGAGAAGCCCAGGTGAAAACTGGCATCTTCATCAACGGCATATCCGGAGCTCGCATCCGCATAATGGTGACAAAGAAGTTCACCCCGGTCAGGGTTGTACCGACACCCGATATCTGCAATGCCCAGATCCAGTAGTCAACGCCAACCCCCGGACTTGCAGCAATTCCGGACAGTGGTGGATAAGCCAGCCAACCAGTACGGGCAAACTCACCCAGACCCAGCGACATGTTTGTCAGGATCACACCAACAACAAACAGCCAGAAACTCAGGTTGTTCAGGTAAGGGAATGCAACGTCACGCGCACCAATCTGCAACGGAACCACGATATTCATCAGACCGATAACCAATGGCATCGCAACAAAGAAAATCATGATGACGCCGTGTGCCGTAAAGATCTGATCATAGTGGTGCGGCGGCAGGTATCCGGCTTCACCGGCAGCTGACAACGCTTGCTGACTTCGCATCATCACTGCATCGGCAAAACCACGCAGTAGCATGACAAAAGCGACAGCAATGTACATGAAACCTAATTTTTTGTGGTCTACCGAAGTAAACCATTCATTCCACAGGTATTGCCATTTACCAAGACGAGTTACCCACACAACAACTGCCAGACCGACAACTGCGATTACAGCCAGGGTAATCATGATAATGGGCTCATGGTATGGAATGGAGTCCAGTGTTAATCTTCCAAACATAATCTCATTACCCTTCGTGCTCAGCCATCGAATGATGACCCATTGGTTTATCCATTTCCTGTCCGTCTCCCATGTTCATTCCGCCAGGGAATTGAGTTACGACTGAATTAAACAGATCGTCCGGAACATGAGAATAATAGGTAACAGGAACGTCAATGCTTGGTTTCGCTAAAGCACGATAGTCAGAGAAATCGTTAATCTGATTTTCAGAAGCTTTCACTTTCTCGACCCACTGATCGAAACTGGCAACATCAGGTGTTGCAGTTGCAGTAAACTTCATATGAGAGAAACCATCACCACTAAAGCTGGCTGCAATCCCTTTATAGTCCCCAGCTTCATTTGCAATCAGATGCAGGCGAGTAACCATACCAGGCATCGCATAAAGCTGGCTGCCTAAACGAGGGATAAAGAAAGAGTTCATGATGTTGTCTGATGTAATCTTAAACTTCACCGGAACATCTTTAGGAAAAGCGACATAGTTCACCGTTGCAATTTTCTGCTCCGGATAAATGAACAGCCATTTCCAGTCAAGCGATACAACTTCGATCGTCATTGGCTTCACGTCACTTTCTAAAGGATTAGAAGGTTCAAGATGGTGCGTTGAGCGCCAGGTGATCGTCGCCAGAACAACAATGATAATGATAGGGATAGTCCAGACAACAAATTCAATCTTTGTTGAGTGAGACCATTCTGGTGTGTACTCTTCTTGCGTATTACTTGATCTGTACTTATATGAGAAGTAGATCGTCATCAGTATCACAGGGATAACAACGATCAGCATCAGGAGCAGAGCTGTAATAATCAACTCTTTCACCTGAACACCCACCTCTCCTTTGGGATCAAGTAGCGCAAACTTACACCCTGAGAGCATCAGAACTGTGAGTAACAGTCCAACTCTCGATATGATGCTTTTATATCGTGAGGCTTCCATTTACTTGTACTTCCTCTTTCTGGCAGAGACCCGATAAGCCGACACTTCCTTACCAAGACTCTGCGGTTGGTTTTAATAAGAGTATTTGAATCTGTAACAAACAATCCTTACCTGATACAAATCCATTCAACTCCACGAAATCGTGACATTTAACATTCAGTTTTCGAAAAGATAAATATATTTGTTACAAGAAAGAACACTTTGCCACATCCGACACATGATAGTAACAATGCGTCGAGGGGCACTATATTAAAGTGCAATCTTAAGTTACGCAAATATGACGATAAGAAAAAGTGAACTCGCCACATGTACGAAGTAACAGATATAATCCATTGTTATCTATATATTTTTTAGAACAGGTTTTTGCTTATTCCACACATTTACCATGTGTTTTTTTTTTTTCGTTATAATTTATGAGCTTTATCACGGAATGAACTGCAATTTCTTTTATAAACAACCCAATACTGTTGCCCGAAAAATCCATCTCTCAAGAGGAAATAAAATAGAAAGGCAAAAAAAAACGCCCCACGTACAACATGGGGCGTTTCTCAATCAAGGGAACAGCAAAAAACTATTCAATTTCCGCGTTATGGTAAACCTGCTGAACATCATCACTATCATCCAACAGATCCAAGAATTTCTGGAATTTCTCTGCATCTTCTCCGGAGATTTCAGTCCGATTCTGCGGAACAAAAGTAATCTCTTCCACATCCAGAGTAACGTCAGGGAAAGACTCGGCCAGTGCAGTTTTTGCTTTGAAAAATTCAGTGTTCGGTGCAAATACCGTAATAACACCATCTTCCAGTTCAATATCAGTCACATCGACATCGGCCATCATCAGTGCTTCTAACACCGTTTCTTCATCATCACCCTTAAACTGAAATACAGCCTGATGATCAAACATATGAGCAACTGTACCCGGACTGCCGATTTTTGCACCGGTCTTCACAAAGCACTGACGAACATCCTGATAAGTCCGGTTACCGTTATCAGTCAGGCAATCGACAATCACGCTCACACCACCAGGTCCGAAACCTTCATAACGAGCAGGCTGGTAATCTTCACCAGAGCCTCCCGAGGCTTTATCCAGCGCTTTATCGATCACATGTCCGGGAACCTGATCTCTTTTCGCCTTCGTGATCAAGTGCTTCAAAGAAAGGTTGGTATCAGGATCTGCACCACCATTCTTTGCACACACATAAATCTCTTTGCCGTATTTGGAATAAACTTTAATCTTTGCGCCTTGAGTCTTCGCCATGGAAGCTTTACGCACTTCAAAACTTCTTCCCATCGGGATATTCTCTCTCATCAATTGAATGCGACGGATTGTAGGAAAAACACAGAATCATTTCAATTTCTGCCGGACCGGAGAGCGGCTTACATCACGCCCATGATCCTTTTATATTTATCCACCGATTGTTGAAAACATGTCTGTTCATCCGTTGTCCGCAACGTCTCCTGATGCTGAGCGAGCGCTTCAGGACCGGCTTTCCCTTGTTTCAGTTTCCATACTAAAAAGGCAGCCTGTTTGTCCAGTTCGACCCGATTCTTCTCTTCAGCACTCAGTTCTGCAAGATTAAAAGACATGAAATCACCCGTCATCTGTAAACAAGTTCTGCAATATACCACAGGAATCGGGAAAATTAAGTGCTAACTGAAATGAACCTCACCAGAAAAAAGAAAGGGCAGCGAAGCTGCCCTTACCTGTTCAATATAAAATTTAGTGAAGGAGCCCAAGTTCCCTTGCTTCTTCAATAGTTAAACCACTCTCACGAATCTCTCTCATCGCTTCAATCCGGCGCCGGGCTTCTGCTGATTTAAGATTTTTCGTCGGTTTTTGCAATTCAACTTCGTCCGTGAAGTCCCACTTATTTGCGATATTCGTCATTTCATCATGGTCGATTGAATTGATAGACATAGATCACCTCCGGACAAACCATGTTAGGGACACGTATTCTATAGCGGAGCTGAAAATCCTTGTTAAGCAAAATTGTTCAAGAGTGTGATAGTGGCTATAGTTCCGTAAAAATATTGATAGTTGTAAGAATAAAATTTGCGTCTGTTCAGTCAGAACAGTATCTTTAAAAGATCGCTGTCGATTTTCAGGTCAGGCAATTCTTCTTCCTTCCCCGGCTTTTCTCTTACTATACAGCATAATCTACGGAACGATGATCAAGGTGTTGTTGAAGGTTCTCTATCTATCAGGATAGCTAACCTGCTGATTTACCAAAACGGGCCAGGAAATCATTTTTGACAGGTAAAAAAAAGCGAGCATGGGGTGCTCGCGAAAATGCTAAGTATGAATATAACAACGTGAACCTAACCAATTGACGTCGGTAGGATAAAAGGTTGTCTTTCGGAGCTAAGAATAGCCATCTATTTCCCCTCTTCTGTCAGGACGGTGTCAGAGCTGTGCAAACACCAGTATGGTTTGTAATCTTCGTTCCATTTTTGTGCTCTTCTTCCGCTAACCTTCTATTTTTCATAGGCTAGATACCAATAGCGACTTCATCAAGAATCTGAAATACCGACTCGTCCAGATGCCCTTCACTAATCTGTTTACATACTTTCCGGCGCACAGCCAGTCCTGATATCAATCGTTCTATTGATAAATGCTTATTGCTGCTCCGGGAATTATACAGCTCAATTGTTTTACTCAATAACTCATAAGGAAGAACGGCATCGCCCACTCTCAGCCAATCGAGCTTATCAATCAGCTCCTGACACTCTTCCCGTATAGACGCAGGGGAATGTCCCGTCATTGCCGACAATGCGGTTATACTGCGTTCCAGAGCCTCCTGAGAGGTATATTTAGACAGGGTTATCGTTATCTCATCAGCATTGATTTCAACCAGATGTTTACGCAGCTTAACCCTGCGTCCCAAATTACCTCTGGGTGAAGGCGCTTTCCGCTGTATCGGTTCAAATTCTCCGTCAATGATCGAAGAAAGCTCTTCCAGTTTCTGCTTGGAGACCATTTCATGGCGAAGCGGGTTCGGCAGGGTCGGTGCCATATTACGTTTTCCGGCATTGGTTGTTCTGGCTCTGGAGTAACGTAATACTTCTTCAACATCACATTTGATATCGACTTCATAATCCGTGATCTTTCCTTTCGCATGAATTGATCGGATCGACAGATGATATCCCCACAGATTCACAACAAAGAATTCCTCATCTCCCTTCCCTTCAGATAAACGCCGTAATTCCCGGATCAAATCCATGGAGAACCGACGCCATTCGATATTACGGGCCAGTTTCTGATTCAGTTCTGACAGCAACATCGTCTCATGATGCCGACGGGACATCCGACTACGAAAGTAAGAGTAAAGCTGGAAGACCAAAGTATGTTGCTTCAGGATCTCCGGAGGAAACAGGAAGAAGTAATCCCGGGTGAGTAACTCCTCATAGAATGAAGGTTCCCATACCAGAATATAAAGATTCGGTTTAATTTTGATCTCACCGTCAGCCCCTTCTACGGGAGCTTCTTCTGAAGCTGTAATCGTACGGGCCAGAAACCGGAAACGATCACTTTTAAATCCTTCCGGCATATTTTCACTCAGCCAGCGTCCCGTCAGCTCGTGAAGCTGGAAATCAGTAAATTCAATTCGATCAATGCTGTCACGAATCGAATCTCTGGCCGGTCCACTATCCTTTTTGCCCCGCAATGACAAGATATCCGTGATATAGAGCGGTGTTTTGTTCGGAATATGCTTTGCGTTCAGATGATACTCTTCCCGCTGATGATCGTGATACTGCACCGTTAATGTGAATAGCGCAAACAGTGTCATCAGATCATCGACAGTCATAATATTCTTTGAGGATCGTGTTTCGATCACTGCCCGGGTTCCTGAAATAGAAACCATTGATTTCTGGTAACTTTTACGAGTTCTGGGGGGAGCCAGAGCCTGATCAATGATCCCGGCCCAATTAGTGGGTGAAACAACAAATTGATCCGCTTCATCTTTGATTGCTGGTGGTGTGTTTAAGCCGTATTCATTCAACAGACGTTGATTTACCTGAGTTTGTGCCAGTGCTTTCGAACGTTTTTGCTTCTCAGACTGTTTTACCGATTCAGTAATCAGACTGGTAGTTCCCAATACTGAAATCAGCTGACTGGGATTAATAAATTTATGCAGCATTGTTTTTCCTGCAAGGCCTTCTTCGAACCGGACAGGAATTTGTTCAAAGAGGCCAATATTCACAGCCGCACGCAATCGCTGTTGAATTGCGGCTCTTGTCAGTTGCCCGTCTGCAGCTTCAATCAATTCTGTTGTCGACACTAAACCATCTTTGCTACTCATTCCTTTTAAAGAGACTAAATTGAGTAGCTCAATGATGCTTCTGGTGACACCTTTAAAATGTTGATACTGTTCTATCCAGTTAACTGATGATTCTGATACCTGAAAAAGATGTCCGTCCTTATGATTTCTGGGAGCTTTAATTAATATTTTTTCGTGAGTGCTCATCTTTCCTGTCCGTATCACATTTGGCGTAATATTGATATTTTTCCGAGGATAAAGAAAAATTTTCTATAAATAAAGAAAAAATTATTGCTCTTAATAAACTGATCTTTTTGATTATTAATGATCTTAAATGTTTATATGATCTTATGATCTGAGTGAAAAACTGGCGGTAACAACATGTAATTAAAGCATATTTTTATGCGGCTCTCGAAAGCATGATCATGATAATTCGGGAACAATGATCAATAACATATTGAAAGCATGATCATTAATCGCCTGAAGCATGATCATTTGAATTGCGGAATAATGATCAATACTCTTCCTGAAAAATGATCAAGGTGAATACACAACTTATCCACATGCCCTGTCTGTTACTTGCTACAAATGAAGGTACATTTTGCTTTGATGAGGATAGATGCCGCAAGCATGATCAAGGAAAATCAGATATCTCTTATCTACTTTCGTGATTCAACTGACTTTTGGATAGTTGAAAAACATTTTTCTGCCTTCATGGTGAGAAACCGGTCCTGTTCTGTCATCACGTAAGCATGATCAAGGGATTAGCGAAGCATGTTCTCGTAAAAATATGTCATTTCAATTTCTGGGATAATCAATGTAAATCGTGGCAATCCCCCAGTTGAGCTGACACTACCCGTAGTTGGACAGTCAAAATACATGCTTCCGGGGATGAATTCTTCTTGATCATTGTTCCGATCTTTTCTAAATGAGATCCTAGATTGGCTTGTTTGATTTATATACGCTTTGTTCCTTGATCATGCTTCTGTTCCCTCCATATTTACAGGAAGCATGATCATGAGGTTCATCCTTGATCATCTTTCCGTGTCTGCTCTCTTGTCGAAATACTATGCTTGTTGGTGATATTTTTCTTTATTCTGGCACTTATGTTTTGGTTTTCTGGCAGGATAAGAGCGTTTTTTAGTCTGAAGTATGTTCTGAACATGCTTTCGTATCAATGAAGTGTCCATTGTTGTGTTTCTGAAGGTAGATATTGAAAGCAAATTCGCAATTTATACAGTTGAAATCACAAGTGCCGTAATTACTGCACTACTTTCAATCGTTCCGGTGTGGGTTGTATGTGAAATTGTGATTATTCCGTTGAGGTTCACTGCAGTATCTGATGATTCTTATGACAACTCAGATTTGAGTTTATGTGGAAACAATTAAACCGTTTGATGAACTAAATACAATTTACATTGTAAAACGTGACGACGTAACACTTTTATGAAATTTAATTTTCAGGGTAGATTACTGTAGATATTTTTTATGTGAAAGTTATTATTTTCATCAAATCGTACGTTAATAAACACTTTATTGTGATATTAATCTAAAATTGGTTGTACACCTTTTTATTGTTAATAACTTAAAATGTTGTACAATAACATCTAGTCACTCATTATGGATA